>NZ_CP108474.1:7228356-7830719 GCF_036226445.1 Streptomyces sp. NBC_01255 | reverse complement strand
CCGGAGAGCAGGTCGGTGACGGCCGCGTCCTCGGCGAGCCGCAGCGGATGGGTGAGGCCGGCGAGGACCATGGCGGTGCCGAGCCGGACCCGGCTGGTGCGGGCGGCGATGGCGGCGAGCGCCGGAAAGAGGGAGGGCAGGTAGCCGTCGTCGGTCAGGTGGTGCTCGGACAGCCAGACGGACTCGAACCCGAGGGTCTCGGCGTCGGTGGCGAGCGACAGCGTCTCCTCGTAGACGTCGGTCCAGGGCCGCCGCCACCCGGCGGGGTTGCGGAAGTCGAGCCAGATGCCGAATTTCACTGTTTCTCCTCGGAGTTCGGAGTTCGGAGTGGTTGCGGTCAGGTCTGCCGGGCGGGGCGCCGTGCCCGGTCAGGCTTCGGAGAGCGCGCGCAGGCCGCCGTTGACGAACACCAGCGGGGGCCGCCGGTGCCGGCCGCCGGTGGCCAGCACCTCGCCGATCAGGACCGTGTGGTCGCCGGTGTCGTGGCGGTCGTACAGGGTGCACTCCAGCCAGCCGGGCGCGTCGAGGACCAGCGCCCCGGTGCGCTCCCCGGGCGAGGCCGTGCAGGTGAGCAGGGCCCTGGCCCGGGTCTCCCGGTCGCCGTCCAGGGCCTCGGCCATGTCGATGCCGGCGACGTCGAGGATCGACACGGCCCAGACCTTGGTGGTGAGCAGCGTCGCGAGGACCTCGGAGTCGCGGGGGACGGCGAGGGAGACGAGCGGCGGGTCCAGGGAGACGGAGGTGAAGGAGCGGACGGCCACCGCGTCGTGGCGCCGCCGGTCCCCCTCCTCCTCGTACGTGGTGACGACGCAGATTCCGGTGGCGAAGGTGCGCATGGTCGCGGTCAGGTCCGGGGACATGTCTGGCCTCTCGGTGGGGGAAGGAACGTGGTCAGCCCGGGGTGCCGGGACGGCGGGCGGCGAGGGCCGAGCGGCGGAGCTTTCCGGTGGCGGTCCTGGGCGCTTCGTGCTCGGTTCGGGCCTCGGTGAGGGCCTCGGCGCGCACCTGGCCGGCCCCGAAGCGGTGCCGTACCCGCTCGCGTACCCGCTCCGCCGCCTCGTCCGGCGAGACCCCCGGCCGGGGCCGGAAGAACACCGTGAGCCCGGCGAAGCCCGTACCGTCCGTGACGTCCGTACCGTCCGTGGATTCGGCGGCGAGAGGGCGGGCGACCGTGAAGGACGGGAGCACGCACGGGAGTTCCTCGACGGCGTCCTCGATCTCGTGGCCGTGCCACCGGGCGCCGCCGGCCTCGATGAGGCCGTCGGCCCGGCCGGTGACGGTGAGTTCGCCGTCCGCCACGAAGGCCAGGTCGTCGGTGACGAGCCAGCCGTCGTCCGCGAGCGGGGCCCGGCGCGGCACCCCGCCCACGAGGTACGTGTCGGCGACCGGCGCGCCGGTGACCTGGAGTCGGCCGACGACCCCGGTCGGCACCACTCGTCCCGCCTCGTCCACGACCCGGACGGAGACGCCGGGCTGCGGTGTCCCCACCGGCACATGGCGTCGGGGAGGCCCTGCGGCGGGGCGGAACACGCTGTCGACGACGCCGGAGGCCGTCTCCGGCATGCCCCACCCCGGGTGCACCGCGGTGGCGGGCAGTCCGTGGGGCGCGAGCGCCTCGACGAACCGCCGGACGACGCGGTCCTTGACCGCCTCGCCGCCGTTCATCACATAGCGGAGCCGGCTCAGGTCCCAGGACCGGAACGGTTCCTCGGCGAGCCGGTCGACGAGGAGCGCGAGGACGCGGTTGGGTGCCCAGGTGGTGTCGATCCGCTCGGCCTCGGCGACGTCGAGCCAGCGCAGCGGGTCGGCGCGGACCCATCCGGCGTCCGCGTGCACCTGGTGACAGCCCAGGTAGACGTCCCGTACGTGGAACATGACGATCCCGCTGACATGGTCGAGCGGCATCCGGTTGAGGCTGCGGGTGTCCGGGCCGAGACCCCGCGCGAGGGCGGTTCCGTGGGCCCGGGCGAGTACCTGGCGGTGGGTCAGCGGCACGGCCTTGGGACGCCCGCCGCTGCCGGAGGTGAGGGTGAGCACCGCCGTGTCGTCGGGCCGCCGCTCCCCGGCCGTCTCGCGGGCGCCGGTGGTCGTGCGGTCCCCGGCGTCCACCCGCCCGAGCGGGCGCAGCCCCGGCGGGTGCGGGCCGGGCGGCTCGTCGCCGAGCAGCCACGCCTCCCCGACGGCGTCGACCGCCTCGGCGAGCCCGTCGGCGCCGGAGCCGTACGCCACGGGCAGCGGGACGAGCCCGCCGAGCACGCACGCCCAGAAGGCGGTGAGCAGGTCGGTGGTGCGGTCCGTGTGGAGGATCACCCGCGCGCCGGGCCGCGCACCCGCGGCGGCGAGTTCCGCCGCCGTCCGGGCCGCGTCCTCGTACAGCTCGGCGTACGACCTGCGGACGGCCGTGCCCGTGCCGTCGATGACGACGACGCCGTGCGGGCTGCGCGCGGCACGCCGCAGCGCCTCGCCGAGCGTGCCGACCGCGGGTGCCGGCAGCGGCCCGCCACTCAACTCGGCCCGGTCCGCTCGGTCCGCCCCCTCCCCGTCCGCCCGGCCCACCGTGGCCGTGGCGGCGGGTGGTCCGCCGGTCTCCGCGCGCGGGTGTCCGCTCATGCCACGATGCCCAGGCTGAAGGGGTTGGACGGGGTGCCGCCGAGCAGGTGCGCGCCCGCCGACTGGAGGACCTGGTCCTGGGCGATGACGTGCTGGCGCATCGTCGTCAGGTCGCGCAGCCAGCGGTCGAGCGGCGAGGGCCGGTAGACGGCCGTCGTCGCCACGAGGTCGTAGAGCCGGGCGACGATGGCGCGGGCCACCCGGAAGGCGTTGACGCGCGCGAGGACGGTGTCCACCCGGTCGTCGCGGCCGATCTCGCCGCCCTTCTCCAGGATCTCCGCCTGCCTGCGCAGGCTGCCATAGACGGCGTGCCGGGCGGCGCCGAGCTCCATCTCGGACTCGGCGATGGCCATCTGTACGCGGTAGGTGTCGGCCCAGGGCGTGGCGGCGGCGCGGTCGGTGCGGCCGGCGGCCAGCTCCCGTACGTGGTCGAGCGCGGCGCGGGCCACGCCGAGCGGCACGCCGGGCATGTTGCGCAGGATCGCCTCCGCCGTGGAGTGCGGGCCCTCGACGCGCGGGGCGCCCAGGCTGAAGGAGTGCTCCTCGGGGACGAAGAGGTCCTTCGCCTGGTAGTCGTTGCTGCCGCTGCCGGCGAGGCCGGTGGTGTGCCAGGTGTCGAGGACCTCGAACGCGTCGCGGCGGGCCAGCATGATGCGCCAGTGCCGGGGCGCGCCGTCGGGCCCGGGCTCGGGCCGCCCGTCCTGGTGGACGAAGCAGCCGGCCACGACCCAGTCGGCGTGGGTGATGCCGCTGCCGAACCCCCAGCGTCCGGTGACCCGGTAGCCGCCGGGCACCCGCTCGGCCCGGCCGAGCGGCAGGATCAGTCCGGCCGTGATGGCGTCCGGGTCGCTCAGCTCCTCCCGTGCGACGGACTCGGGCAGGAACTGGGCGTAGAGCGGGGTGTCCATGCCGATCATGGCGCACCAGGCGGCGGAGGCGTCGCCGCGGGCGAGGGTCTCCACCACCTCCGTCTGCTGGACGGAGTCGAGGCCCGGGCCGCCCTGCTCGGTGGGCACGCCCATGCGGAAGACGCCCGCGTCACGCAGCTTCTCCACGACCGTGTCGGGCAGCCTGCGGGCCCGTTCGATGTCGTCGGAGAGTCCCCGCAGCACCGGGACGAGGTCCTCGGCGCGCCTGAGGAGCTCCTCCGGGGTGGTCGGCCGGGTGGGTTCGGGACGCCGGGCGGCGACCTCCTGTGAAGTGACCATGTGCTGTAGTCCCCTGTCTCACTGGTGTCCGGTGGTCTCCGCGGTCAGCGGTAACGTCCCGGCGCTATGGCGTTGTTGGGGTCGAGTACGGCTTTGAGCCGACGGGTCAGGGCGAGGGCTCCGGGATCGACGGCGAGGGCGTCGCGCCGGTGGGCGTGGTCGACGTCCAGCCGGTACGGCGCGAAGCCGGCGTCGGCGAACGAGGTGTGGAGCAGGTCGAGGGCGCGGTGGGCCCGGTCGGGCGCGTCCCCCTCGCGGGAGAACTTCATCGCCACCACGCAGTCGATGAGGTCGGGCCCGAGGAGGTGCAGCGTCGCCGAGAGGCGGGTGCCGGTCGCGGCGGCCGCCTCCCGCAGCAGCCCGTCCGCACGGGAGACGTCGGCGCCGGTGAACGGCAGCAGCGGGAGGAAGAAGACGAACCCGGCCTCCGTGTCGACGCGGTCGGCGGGCACCCCCATCTTGGCCCGGAAGAGGACGTCGGCGATGTCGGGGTCGCCGGCGTAGCCGCGCTCCACCAGCCGGGCGACCTCGTGGTTCGGATGGGCGGGGTCGATCGCCTCGGTGGCCGTCACCTGGGTGAACAGGCCCGTACGGCGGGCCTCGGCGGTCAGGATGCCGGTCAGGGCCTCGACGGCCTCGGCCGTGCCGTCGACGGGGAGGTGCACCAGGAACTCGCCCTCGGTGCCGCCGTACGAGCGGGCGGCCGCCGGGTCGTAGATCCGCGGGACGCCGCGCGTGAGGCCCTGGGCGACCCAGCGGCGTACGGCGTCGGTCGCCGCGCTCAGCGCGGACTGCGGGAAGTCGAGCCGGACCACGCGCAGCGCCTCGGGGCGGGCCGGCAGCCGGATCACCGCGGCGGTGACCACGCCGAGGGCGGACTGGACGAAGAGCGGCAGCGGCGACGGGCCCAGACCGTGCGGGTAGACCGGCGCGGTCCGGTCCGCCGTGGGCCACCAGCCGACCCGTACGGTCTCGCCGTCCGGCAGCACGACCTCCAGGCCGGCGAGGTCGTCGGTGCGCTGGCCGCGCAGGCCGACGCCGCGGTCCAGGGCGTTGCCGAGGACGCTGGTGGCGGCGGCGGAGACCGTGACGTTGACGAGGCGCGGGGTGTGGGCGAGGAGCCGGGAGAGATGGCCCTGGGTGACGCCGGGCTCGACGACCGCCCAGCCGGCTTCCAGGTCCAGCTCGCGGACCCGGTCGAGGCCGCCGAGGTCGAGGACGACCACGTCGTCGTCGGCGGGTTCGCGGGAGCCCAGGCCCCAGTTGCGGCCGGTGCTGACGACGTGGAGGCTGCCCGATTCGGTCTCCCTGGCGAAGAGCTCGACGAGCTCGGGGACCTGTCCGGCGGTGGAGGGCCGCAGCACGGCGGCGATCCGGCGGGCGCGGAAGAGGCTCGCGTTGGGCCCGAGGAGCCGGGTCGCCTGCGCGTCGTCCTCGGGCCGTACCACCCGGTCCTCGCCGAGGATCCGGGCGGCCGCGTCCAGCGCCTTGCGCAGCGCGGGGCTCGCGGACGCGTTGCTGGGGGGCTGTTCGGTCATGGTGCTCTCCCTGGCGAGATGGCGATACGAGGACGGGGTCGGGGTCGGTCGGGTCACGGACCGGTGGCGGGGGTCAGCGCCCCGTGCAGGAACACCAGGGGCTCCTGTGGTGCGCGGACCCCGGTGGCCAGCACGGTGCCGATCACCATGAGGTGGTCGCCGACCGTGAACGAGTCGGCAAGCGCGCACTCCATCCAGCCGGGCCCCTCGAACAGCAGGGATCCGGTGTGCGGTCCCGGCACGGCGGGCAGGGCGGCCAGCGCCTCGGTCCGGCTCTCCCGGGAGCCGGCGAGGCGGCGGGCGGTGTCCGCGCCGTCCGCGGCCAGGATCGACACGCCCCACCGCCCGGAGGCGAGGAGGTCGGCGAGGAACGCCGATCCGTGGCGCAGGGAGAGCGACACGAGCGGGGGGTCGTAGGAGACGGGGACGAGCGAGTTGACCGTGATGGCGTCGTGTCGACGCCCGTCGGGGCCGGGGCTGTCCGGCGCCTCGGTCCAGGTGCTCACCACTCCGACGCCGGTGGCGAAGTGCCGCATCACCGTGCGCAGATCGAGTTCCACGGCGTTCCTCCTTCGTTCGCTGTCGGCCCTTGGCGAAAGCAAGTTATGGGCCGCCGCCGGGCGACTGTGCTGTCCCCGCGCATGCGCTCTGTCGCGTTCGCGAATGCCCGAAGTGCGCTGATGCGGCACTTGCCGTGCGCGGTCGGCCGAGTACGTGACACCCGATTGCGGTCAGACTGCGACCGTCGATGAACGGGCCATGAGGGGGGAACCAGTGATTCGCACTGCGGCAGTGGTGGGGACCGGGCTGATCGGCACGTCCATGGGACTCGCGCTGACCCGCCGCGGCGTCCATGTGCATCTGCTGGACGCGGACGAGTCGGCGGCGCGGGTGGCCGCGGCGCGGGGGGCCGGGGTCTTCGGGCCGCCTCCCGGTCCGGTCGACCTGGCCGTCGTCGCCGTACCGCCGACGCGGGTGGCGCAGGTGCTTGCGGACCAGCAGCGTCGTGGTCTCGCCCACGCGTACACGGATGTGGCGAGCGTCAAGTCCGCGACGGCGCTGGCCGTCTCGCACACGGGGGTGCACCGGCCGAGCTATGTGGGCGGCCACCCCATGGCCGGGAGCGAGCGGTCCGGCCCGCTGGCCGCACGTGCCGACCTGTTCGAGGGACGCACCTGGGTCCTGACCCCCGACCCGGAGACCGCGTCGGGCACGCTCAACCGGGTACTCGCCGCGGTCGCGCTGTGCGGTGCGGTGCCGTTGGTGATGGAGCCGGGCGTGCACGACCGGGCGGTGGCCCTCGTCTCCCACGCGCCGCACCTCGTGGCGGCGTTGATGGCGGCGCGCCTCGGCGGGGCGTCCCGGGAGGCGCTCGCCCTGGCCGGGCAGGGCGTACGGGACGTGATCCGGGTCGCCGGCGGCGCTCCGACGCTGTGGACGGACATCGTCCGGTCCAACGGTCCGGCGATCGCGGAGATCCTCGGCGACCTGCGCAAGGACCTGGAGGCACTGACGCGCGCGCTCAACGCGCTGGAGGTGTCGGGGCCGGAGTCGGAGGAGGCCCTGGCCTCGCTCGGGGACCTGCTGGAGCGGGGCAGGGAAGGCTGGGAGTCGGTGTACGAGCCGGGCGGCCGGATCCCCGTGGAGCGGGTGACGCTGACGGTCCCGCTCGGCGGCGGGCCCGGCGAGGTGGACCGGCTGATCGACGCGGCGGAGGGCTCCGGCATCGACGCGGACGGCATCCGCCTGAGCTGGTCCGACGCGGACACGGAGCTCTCGGCCCTCCTCGCCGCCCCCGCACCCACGGCCGAGGCGGTCCGCCGCCGGCTCGCCGACGACGGCTGGCGGGTCACGGTGGCAGCGGGTACGTGACGACGGGTGCGTGACGGCGGGTACGTGACGGCCCCGCGTCCGTCGCGGGACTTTCCGAACACGTCCTGGGAGGACGTCGGCAGGGCCACGACCCTCGCTCGCGCGGCGAAGCCACGGCTACGCTCGTCGGCATGCCGAACCGTGTTCCGTTCAATGAGGCGCTGCTCGCCACCGTGGGCACCCCCGAGCAGGCCGAACTCCTGGACAGCAGTCCGCGGTCACGGGTGTGGCGCGTGCGGCTGGCCGACCGGCGGCTGGTGATCGTCAAGCAGATCACCGACAGCGGGGACGCGGGCGCCGACGCGCTCACGCGCTTCGCGCGGGAGGCCGCCGGGCTGCGCCTGGCGGGGCGGGCCTCCGGGCTCGCCGTGGCCCCCGCGGTGCTCGCCACGGACCCGTCCTCTCGGGTGATGGTCCTGGAGCACCTGGACGACCTCGGCAGGACGGACGACTGGATGCCGGGGTACGCCGAGTCGCTCGCCCGGCTGCACGCCCTGACCGGACCCGCCGACGCGGGCGCACTGCCGGTCTCGTCGGGTCCCACCGCCGCCGACGCGGAGTCGTTCCTCACCCTGGCCAGGGCGCTCGACGTGCCCGTACCGTCCACGGTTCCCGAGGAACTCGCCGGTCTCCTGGAGCGGTTGGACCCCACCCCGCACCATGCGCTGCTGCACGGCGACCCCTGCCCCGGCAATGATCTGCGCACCGCCGACGGCGTCCGCTTCGTCGACTTCGAGCGGGCATCGCTCGGCAACGGCCTGACCGAACTCGCCTACTTCCGCATCGGCTTCCCTACCTGCTGGTGTGCCATGTCGGTCACCGCGGCCCCGCTCACGGAGGTCGAGGACGTCTACCGGACCACCTGGCGCGGCCTCACGGGGAAGGACGTGCCGGGTGACCTCGCCGACGCGTGCGCGGGCTGGCTGATCCAGGGCGACGCGCTCGTCGAGCGGGCCCACCGCGGGACGGCCGACCAATTCGCCCGGGTACCCGCCGAGGACTTCGAGTGGGGCTACGTATCCGCCCGTGAACGGCTCGTCCACCGCCTGGGCGTGGTCGCCGACCTGACCCGCGACCACGACCACCTCCACGCCGTCGGCCGCCTCGGCTCCGCCCTGGCCGACCGCCTGCTCGCACGCTGGCCGAAGCTGCGCCCCCTGCCCACGCACGACGCCCGCCCTTGGTATTAGGACCGCCTTCAAAGCCGCCATGGTCCCGGTTTCCGCTTCCGCCGAGACCGCGGGCCCTACCTCCTGTCGCGTGCCTTCTCGTAGGCGGCCAGTTCACCTGCGTTGCCGATGAAGGCCGGGCCGCAGCCTGGCGGCAGGCGATCGATGACCATCGCCACCGCGGCCTGCGCACTGTCCGTCTCAGCGATCCGCGGGCTGCTCCGGCTTGGTCCCTCGACGTAGTACCAGCCGTCTCTCAGCGTGCCGATGTACGGGATGTCCCAGGTGTACTCCATCTCCGTGCACCTACTGAAGTGCAGCTCCCACATACCGATCCACGGGGAGAGCTGCCGAAGCAGCGGTTCGGCATGCGCTACTCGCACCAGACTGGCAAACGGCTTCCGGAGCGGTGATTCTTCCGGCCGGGAGGGTTCGCCGTAAGTGGTGAGGACCTTGTGCCAGGCTGCGTCGACGATGTCGGTCATACCGCGATTCTTGCGGAAGCCGTCCACCGGGGCCGCCTGGCGGGACCTGCCTGTGGTGACGCCGGGCCGGCGCACCGGCCCGGCGTCGGCGCGTCAGCCCGCTGCCGTCGCGTCGGTCGGCAGGCCGTAGGCGTCGGCTATGAGCTCGTAGGAGCGCACGCGGAAGTCGGGGCCGTGCGAGTTCATGGCGAGCATCAGCTCGTCCGCGTCGGTCCGCTTCTGCAGCTCGTCCAGGCCGGCCCTGACCTCGTCGGCCGTGCCGTACAGGGCGTTGTCGAGCCAGGTGCCGAGGACGGCGCGTTCCTGCTCGGTGAAGGCGTGCCGCTCGGCCTCCTCGGGCGTCGGGACGAGACCCGGGCGGCCGCTGCGCAGCCGTACCGTGGCGAGTGCCCCGGTGAGCGCCTGGCGTCGCGCCTCCGCTGCGTCGTCCCCGGCGAAGGCGAAGACGCCGAGCACCACGTACGGGTCGGCCAGGGTCGCGGAGGGCCGGAAGCTCGACCGGTACAGCTCCAGCGCCGGGAGCGTGTTCCGCGCGGAGAAGTGGTGGGCGAACGCGAACGGCAGGCCCAGTTGGCCCGCGAGGCGGGCGGAGAAGCCGGAGGAGCCGAGCAGCCACACCTGCGGCTGCCCCACCTCGCCCTGCACGGGTCCGGGCACCGCGTGGATGCGCCGGTAGGGGTGCCCGTCGGGGAAGTCGTCGCGGAGGAAGCGGAGGAGCTCGGCCACCTCGGCCGGGAAGTCGTCGCTCTCCGCTCCGCCGGCCCGCCGCAGCGCCGCCGCGGTGGCGCCGTCAGTGCCGGGGGCGCGCCCGAGGCCGAGGTCGATGCGGCCCGGCGCGAGCGCCTCCAGGGTGCCGAACTGCTCGGCGACCACGAGCGGGGCGTGGTTGGGCAGCATCACTCCGCCGGAGCCGAGCCGCAGGGTACGGGTCTGGGCCGCCAGGTGCGCGAGGATGACGGCCGGGCTGCTGCTGGAGATCCCCGGCATCGAGTGGTGTTCGGCCACCCAGTACCGGAGTAAGCCGCGGGCTTCGGCCAGTCGGGCCAGCCGCGCCGAGGCCTGGAGCGCCTCCCGGGCCGTGGTGCCCTCGCCGACGGCCGCCAGGTCGAGTACGGACAGGGGGACGGGCGCGGTTCCCCGCGCGGTGCCACGGATGAATTCGCTGTTGGACGCAGTCATGCCCGCGACAACGGAAAGCCGGTCGACATCATTCCCGACTCACATGGTAGGGAAGGAAATTCGGCCGAACCCCGCACCCGGCGCGGCCGGACTGGACCCTCCCGTAAGGGGAGGCCCTACGGTCCGAGCCATGAAGATCATTGTTCATGACACGGCGTCCGCCATGCTGGATCTCCTTCAGGCCCCGCTGGAGGAGCGGCCCGACGCCCTGCGCGCCATGCTCAGCCCCCTGCAGGACGCCATGTCCGTGATGGGCGATCTGGACATGGTCCAGATGCATCGGATGGGCAGCGGATTCCGGATCGACGTCGAGGACCCGCGGTACCTGACCGCATTGCGGCAGATGCGGGAGGCGGACGTGTGGAACCGGATCGAGGACTGCCTGGGCGCGGCGTGGGAGCGCCTGAGCGGAGCACTGCCCGGCGTCAGGACCGCCGAGACCGTGCACGTCGTCCTGGCGCTCGGCAACCCCGACGACGACCTGCTGACGGTCCGCAGCGCCGGCTACTTCGGCATGGGCGGCATCCCGGGCGCGATCCAGCTGACGATGTGGCCCACGGAGACCAGCCTCGCGAAGATCGGCTACGCCGCCGCGCACGAACTCCACCACAACGTGCGCTACGCCAACGTGGTCTGGGACCCGGCGACGGTCACGGTCGGCGAGCAGGTCGTGGCCGAAGGGCTGGCCGAGGCGTTCGTACGCGAGCTGGCGGGCGAGCGGGCCATGGGGCCGTGGTCGACGACGCTGTCCGGCGCGGAACTGGACGACGTCTACGCGAAGGTCACGGCCGGGATCGACGTGGCCGGGATGCAGAACCTGCCCGCGTACGTGTACGGCGACGCCACCGCGCAGCGCATGGGCCAACAGCCCGTCGGGCTCCCGGACTCCGCCGGCTACGCGGCCGGCCTGCGGATCGTGGACGCCCATCTCGCGGCCTCGGGCCTGACCGCCGCCCAGAGCACCACGCTGCCGGCACGCGACATCCTCGCGAACGCGGGCGTGCCGACCGACGCCTGACCACCGCCGCGCGGAACGCCGGGCCCCGGTGACGTGAGCGAGACTGTACCGATGACGAACGACGCCCACGAGCAGGAATCGACAATCACCGGGGACGGGGCGGGTGCGCTCGGCACGGATGCCACGGGTGCGCTCGGCACGGATGGCACGGATGGCACGGGCGGCCTCGACGGCCTGACCGTCGGCCGTGTGGCCGCGCTCGTCGGGGTCAGCGTCAAGACGCTCCACCACTGGGACACGATCGGCCTCGTCCGCCCGAGCGGCCGCACCTGGGCCGGCTACCGGGTCTACTCGGGCGACGACGTGGCCCGGATGCACCGGGTCCTCGTCTACCGGGAGCTCGGCTTCCCGCTCGCCGAGATCGGCCGCATCCTCGACGACCCGGACATCGACGCCCGCGGCCACCTGCGCCGCCAGCGGTCGCAGCTCGTGGACCGCATCGCCCGCCTGCAGACGATGGTCGGCGCGGTCGATCGCATGATGGAGGCGTCGAGACCGGGGATGCGGCTGACTCCGCAGGAGCAGGTCGAGATCTTCGGTGCCGACTGGCTGCCCGCCTGGGTCGACGAGGCCGAGGAACGCTGGGGCGACAGCGCACAGTGGGAGCAGTACGCCGAGCGGGCGGCCGTGATGACGCCGGAGGACTGGCGGGAGGTCGCGGCCGCGACCGACGCCCTGAACGCCGATCTCGCCACCGCGCAGCGCGCCGGTGTGGTGCCCGGTTCCGACGAGGCGAACGCCCTCGCGGAACGGCACCGCGCGCTGCTCTCCGGGTACTTCGACTGCACGCACGCGATGCAGGTGTGCATCGGGCGGATGTACGTCAGCGAGCCCGGTTACACCGAGTCCTACGAGGCGCTCGCCCCGGGCCTGGCCGGCTGGCTGCGCGACGTGATCTTCGCGAACGCCGAGGCCCACGGCGTCGACCCGGAGTCCGCGGTCTGGGAGTGACCCCACAGATCCCGAAGATCCCGAAGATCCCGCAAGCGAACGTGAATCCTTTCCGGGCCTCCCCGCCTCCTATGTGCGTACCGGTCGAACGGGCCGGCGGAACCAGGAGGAGACACCCATGATGGTCACCGGAATCGTCGTGATCGGAGCCCTGCTCGTGGGCGCGTGCAGCTGGCATCTGATGCGCCGCTACCGGAGCCGAGGCTGACCGGCGCGCGCCACGGGGGGGCCTTCCGAGTATGAGTAACCCATGAACCGACGCTTCTCCTGGCCGGACGAACGGCTGATCAAGGCCGCTCAGGACGGCGACGTCACCTCGCTCACCACCGTCGTCGTGCAATCCCAGCCGCACGTGCGCAAGTTCGCCGCGTCCCTGTGCGCCTCGCCGCAGGACGCGGAGGACGCGGCACAGGAGGCGCTGATCATCCTCTACCGGAAGATCGGCACCTTGCGGGCCACCGGCGCGCTCGCCTCGTGGATGTTCCGGATCGTGCGCAACGAATGCCTCCGGCAGGTCCGGGTGCTCGCCTCACGGCGAGGCGAACACCCGGACGAACCGGAGGCCGCCGCGGAACGGTCCGCCGAGGAAACGGTGCTGCACAGGCTGGAGGTGGAGCGGATCGCGGCGGCGGTCGGCGCCCTGCCCCGCGATCAGCGGCAGGTCCTGATCATGCGGGACATTCAGGGCCTGCCCGGCAGGACCGTCGCCGCTTCGCTCGGTCTGAGCGGCGCCGCGATGAAGTCACGGCTGCACAGAGCACGCACGACCTTGCGTCACTCACTGGCAGCGACCGGCCAGGCACCCGGTCAAGCCGCCGA
Source organism: Streptomyces sp. NBC_01255 (assembly GCF_036226445.1). Lineage (NCBI taxonomy): Bacteria > Bacillati > Actinomycetota > Actinomycetes > Kitasatosporales > Streptomycetaceae > Streptomyces > Streptomyces sp. NBC_01255. Next base: position 7,817,870 of record NZ_CP108474.1, on the reverse strand, counting down.
CCGACCCACCGGAGGAGACCCGCGACCGTGAACGCAGTGAGCACAGAAAGCACAGTGGACACCGAGCACACCACACACGCCACGAAGTCCACCCGACCCACCCCGCCCGTAAGGGACTTCGCCAGCAAGTCCGTCCCGCGCCACCTGGCGCGCGGCGCCGTCGGCTTCGGGCTGATCATCGGCTCGGTCGCCCTGGTGCCCGTCGCCGGCCCGGCCACCCTGCTGGCGGCCCCGTTGGCCCTGATCGCCTTCCGCGGCTGCCCCACCTGCTGGCTGGTCGGTCTGGCGCAGACCGTCTCGCGCGGCCGGCTGGAGCGTCAGTGCGAGGACGGCGTCTGCACCCTCGCCAAGGCGCACCCGGCGACGAAGGCCGCGGAGTAGCCGCGGCCGACACCGGCGTCCCGGCCTCGACGAACACCAGGTGGAGGCCGGTTCGTCGGTGACGCATCACCCGTCATCGAGTTCGCACGTGCGACCGTACGGATAACCGTTTCTTTCGGCCGGAGTGATCGTTGCACCCGAAGATCCATTGGGGTGACGCAGCGTCACCGGTGAACCGAAAGTGCGTGCAATCCGTGAGTGTCATCTCCGAGAACCTGTGGCTTCCCCCCGAACGTCCAGAAACGCCCCGGCTCGATGCCCGGCTCTTCTGTCTCCCGCACGGCGGCGCGGACGGGTCGGCCTTCCGGCTCTGGCATGGTGAAGTGGGCCCGGGAATCGAGGTCGTGCCGGTTCGGCTCCCGGGCCGCGGGGTCCGTATGGCGGAGCCTGCCGAGAGGTCGATCGTCCGGCTCGGCGAGCTGCTCGCCGGGCCGATCGCCGACCGGGCCGACGGCCTTCCCTATGTGCTGTTCGGCCACAGCATGGGCGCTCTGCTCGCCTACGAACTCGGCCTCGCCCTCCAGGACGGCCCCAACCCTCCGGCGGCGGTGGTCGTTTCGGGCAGTGTGCCGCCCCACGTACCCCGCAGCACCCCCGCGATGCACCGGCTCGCGGACGAGGAGTTCATCCGCCGTCTCGGCGCACTGGGCGGCATTCCGCCGGAGCTGCTCGCCGAGGAGGAGTGGCTGGAGCTCTTCCTTCCGGTGCTGCGCGCCGACTTCGAGGCGGCCGAGACCTACCGGACCCGCGCCATGCTCTCGGCCGGTGTGCGGCTGATCGCCCTCGGCGGCTCCGACGACCCGGCGGCCCCGCCCGCCGAGGTCGAACGCTGGCAGGAGCTGGGCACCGACGTCACGGTCCGGACCTTCACCGGCGGCCACTTCTTCCCCTTCGAGTCGAGCGACCAGGTCCTCCCTCTCGTATCGGCCGCCTGCCGGGCCCGCTGATCCGCACCCCATCCGTACGGACATCGTGAATCAAGGATTGTCTTTCATGAGCAACACATCGTTACGACGACGAGGGCGCTACGGCGTCGACGCCCCGAACTGGCTGCTGGCGTTCGGCGCCGGGGTCGTGGCACCCCTGGCGGCGGTCGCCGCGGGCGGATCCCGGCGGCTGCTGCGGATCCCGCCGGTCCTGGCCGTCGCGGGAGGGCTGTTCCTGCACGCTTCGGTACGGGGCAAGTTCCTTGTCTGGGACGAGCAGTTGGACGCGTTGGACCTGCAGGGCGACGAGCGGGTACTGGACCTGGGCTGCGGGCGCGGAGCGGTGCTGACCGCCGCGGCACGCCGGGTGCCGAAGGGCCGGGTCACCGGGGTCGACATCTGGCGCTCGGTCGACCAGTCCGGCAACAACCAGCGGACCGCGGCCGACAACGCCGAGCGTGAGCAGGTCGCCGACCAGGTCGACCTGGTCACGGCGGACATGCGACAACTCCCCCTTGCAGACGGCCGGTTCGATGTCGTGGTGTCCAGCATGGCGATCCACAACATCACCAGCGCACAAGGCCGCGAGGAAGCCGTGCGCGAGGCCTACCGGGTCCTCAGGCCGGGCGGTCGGCTGCTCATCGCCGACATCTTCCACGCCCGCCGCTACGTCGAGATCCTGCGCGCGGCGGGCGCGGTCGACACGACCTGCACCGACGCCGGCCCCCGGATGTGGTGGAGCGGCCCCTGGGTCCCGACCCTGCTGGTGAGCGCGACGAAACCGGCCGGCCGCACCGGCGACAGCGACGACCTCGACGGGACCCAGGAGTCATGAACCTCTCCGCACCCTTCCCGCAGGCGTTCGGCCGACGGCCGAGCAGCTTCGTCGACCTGCTGCGTTCACGGGCCGCGCACCAGCCCGACCGCCTCGCGTACGTCTTCCTCGACAGCCACGGCGAGGAGGAGGCCCGCCTCACCCACGCCCGACTCGACCACCGCGCACGGGTGGTGGCGGCGACCCTCCAGGAGGAGGGGAAGACCGGCGACCGGGTGCTGATCCTGCACCCGCCGGGCCCCGACTACGTGAGCGCGTACTTCGGCTGCCTGTACGCGGGGGCGATCGCCGTACCGTGCTACCCGCCGCACGCCCGCAACCTGGCCCGGCTCCGGGCCGTCGCCGCGGACGCGGCGCCCACCGCCGTACTGACCGGTGACCGGATCACGGCCCGCGTCCGCGAGCAGCTCCTCGACGCGCCCGAACTGCGGGACGTCACCTGGCTGCCGGGCAGCGCCGTCACCGCCGACGCCGAGGAGTGGACCGATCCGCTCGTCGGCACCGACTCCCTCGCGTTCCTCCAGTACACCTCGGGCAGCACCGCCGCACCGAAGGGCGTGATGGTCTCCCACGGCAACCTCCTGCACAACTCCGCCCAGATCCAGGCCCGCACGCGGACCTCGGAGGGCTCCCGCATCGTGAGCTGGCTGCCGCCGTACCACGACATGGGGCTCATCGGCGGCATCCTGCAGCCCCTCGTCGCCGGTTGCACCGCCGTCCTGATGGCGCCGGGCACCTTCGTCCTCGACCCCCTCCAGTGGCTGCGCGCGATCTCCGCCTACGGCGCCACGTCGTCCCCGACACCCCCCTTCGCCCTGGACCTCTGCGTCGACCGGGTCGACCCCGCGGAGCACGTGCCCCTGGACCTGAGCACACTGGACACCGTGATCGTCGGCGCGGAGCCCGTACGGGCCGCGACGCTGGACCGGTTCGCCGACCACTTCTCCCGCTGGGGGCTGCGCAGGGAAGCACTGCGGCCCAGCTTCGGTCTTGCCGAGGGCACCCTGATGGTGTCCTGCGGTGAGTACCTCACCCCCTCGTCCGCGCTCACCGTCGACGCCCCCGCCCTGGAGGCGCACCGCGTCGTCCCCGGCACCGCCGACGCGGGGCCCGGCCGGAGCCGGGAGGTCGTCGGGTGCGGCTCCGCCGTCGACGGGCAGCGGCTGCTCGTCGTCGATCCGGCCACCGCGACCGTCTGCGGGCCCGAGCAGGTCGGTGAGATCTGGGTCGGCGGTCCGAACGTCGCCCACGGGTACTGGGGGCGCCCGGACGAGAGCGCGGCGGCCTTCGAGGCCGAACTGGCCACCGGAGAAGGGCCGTTCCTCCGGACCGGCGATCTGGGATTCCTGCGCGACGGCGAACTGTTCGTCACCGGCCGCAGCAAGGACCTGATCATCATCAGGGGCCGCAACCTCTACCCGCAGGACATCGAGCGCCGCGCCGAGCAGAGCCATCCGGCCCTCCAGGCCAACTCCTCGGCCGCCGTGGCCGTGGACGACGGCGGCGCGGAGCACCTGGTGCTCGTCGCCGAGCTCCGGCGCGGGGCGGAGCTGCCGCCCGTGGCAGAGGTCGCCCGGGACGTCGGCCGGGCGATCGCCGCGGAGTTCGACGTCCGTCTCCACGGCCTGGTCCTCGTGCGTACGGGCACCATCCCCAAGACCTCCAGCGGAAAGATCCAGCGCCGGGCCATCCGGCAGGCTCTCCTCGACGGAACCCTCACCGTCGTCGGCGAATGGACCGCCGGTGGGGACACCGCCCCGGCACAGTCCCGCGCCGACCACCACCACGACGCCGTCGAGGCCTATCTGAGCCACCTGGTGGCGACCCTGGTCCCGGGGTGCGCGGACGCACCCGACCGCGAGCGCCCGCTGCTCGACCTGGGCCTGGACTCGCTGGCCACACTGCGGCTCGTCGGCCGGATCGAGTGCGACCTCGGCGTGGACATCGCCGACGCCGTGTTCGACGGCGATCCGACCGTCACCACCCTCGCGGCCACCCTCCTCCAGCGGCGCCCGTCGGGACTCCCCCTCACCGCCGAGGGCCTGCTGATCCCGTCCGAGACCCCGCTCTCCGCCCTCTCCGCCCTCTCCGCCCTCTCCGCCACTGAGCCGGCGGACTCCTCCGCCCTCTCCGCCTCCTCCGCCCCCTTCCCCCAGACCGACACACAGCAGGCGTACTGCCTCGGCCGCACGGGCGCCTTCGAGCTGGGCAACGTCTCCACCCACGTCTATCTGGAGTTCGACGCGCCCGCTCTCGACCTGCCCCGGTTCGAGCACGCCTGGCGGCGCGTGATCGACCGGCACGAGATGCTGCGGGCCGTCATGCTGCCAGACAGCAACGAGCAGCGGATCCTCGCCGACGTACCCCCGTACGAGATCGGGGTGACCGATCTGCGCGGCCGCGCACCGCACGAGGCCGAGGCGGCGCTGGCGGCCACCCGGGACCGGCTGTCGCACGAGGTGCGTCCGGCCGATCAGTGGCCGCTCTTCGAGGTCGCCGCCACCCGGCTGGACAGCGGACTGCGCATCCACCTCAGCGTCGATTCGCTGATCGCCGACTTCTCCTCCGGGCGGCTGCTCTTCGACGACCTGTCCCGCTTCTACGACGTACCGGACGCCCTGCCGCCTGCACCGGGGAAGACCTTCCGCGACCACGTACGGGCCGAGGCGGAGCGGCGCGAAGGGGCCGCGTACCGGCGTGCGCGGGACTACTGGTGGCGCCGGCTGCCGGAGCTGCCCCCGGCACCACAGCTGCCCGCGGCCGCCCGCGCCGGATCGATCGACCGGCCGCGGTTCACCCGGCGGGAGGTCACCCTGCCCGCCGGGCTCTGGCAGGGCCTCAAGGAACGGGCCGGCCGGGCCGGGCTGACCCCGACGGGACTGCTGCTCGCCGCGTACGCCGAGACCATGGCCACCTGGAGCACCAGCCGGCACTTCACGCTCAACGTGCCGCGCCTCACCCGGCCCGTGCACGACCCCGCGTACCACGAGGTGTTCGGCCAGTTCGCGTCCTTCACCCTGCTGGAGGTCGACTTCCGCACCGACGCCTCCTTCCGGGACCGGGCACGAGGCCTCCAGCGGCAGCTCAGGTCCGACCTGCGGCACCAGGACGTCAGCGGCGTGGAGGTGCTGCGCGAACTGATGCGGCTCCAGGGCGGATTCGACCAGGCGCTCATGCCGGTCGTCATGACCAGCAACCTCGCCTTCGCCACCGCGGCGAAGACTCCGCTGGAGCGGCTGCTCACCCCGGTCTTCGCCGTCTCGCAGACCCCGCAGGTCTCCCTCGACGAGCAGGTCCACGAGGAGGAGGGCGCGCTCCTCCTGAACTGGGACACGGTCGACGAGCTCTTCCCGGCCGGGCTCCTCGACGACATGTTCGCCGCGCACACGGCCCTGCTGCACCGGCTCGCGACCGACGAGGACGCCTGGTCGCGGAGCGGGCCGCTCGCCCTGCCCCCGGCGCAGGCCGAGCGGCGCCGGGAGAGTGCGGGACCGACCAGGGCCGTACCGGACATCCAGGTGCAGCACCTCTTCGAGCGGCACGTGGCCGCCCGCCCCGACGCCCCTGCGGTGATCGCCCCGGACCGGACGCTGTCCTACGCCCGACTCGACACCGACGCCCGACAGGTGGCGGCCTGGCTCCGTGCGCACGGGGCCCGGCCCGGCCGACTGGTCGCCATCGTCATGGACAAGGGCTGGGAGCAGGTAGTCGCCGCCTACGCCGTGCTGTTCTCGGGCGCCGCGTACCTGCCGATCGACCCGGACCTGCCCGGCGCGCGTCTCCGCCACCTGCTCGACAAGGGCGAGGTCGGCCTCGTCCTCACCCAGTCGCAGCTCGACGACCGGCTTGACTGGCCGGCCGGACCGCTGCGGCTCAGCCTGGACCGGCCGCTGCCCGCCGTCGCCGACGTGTCGCTCCCGTCCGTCGGCGGCCCGGCGGACCTCGTGTACACGATGTTCACCTCCGGCTCGACGGGCGAGCCGAAGGGCGTGATGGTCGGTCACCGGGCGCTCGTCAACTGCCTGGTGGAGACCATCGAGACGTTCGGGATCGGCGAGGGCGACCGCTGTCTCGGGGTCACCGCGCTCCACCACGACCTGTCCGCCTTCGACGTCTTCGGCATGCTGGGCGCGGGCGGCACGCTGGTCGTGCCCGCCGCCGCCGACCGCCGCGACCCGGTGCACTGGAGCGAGCTGATCGCCACCCACCGGGTCACGGTGTGGAACTCGGTGCCGGCGATGATGGAGATGCTCCTGGAGAGCACGGGTGAAGGCGACCGGCTCGCCTCGCTCCGGCTGGCCGTGCTCGGCGGCGACTGGATCCCGCTGACGGTGCCGCCCCGCCTCGCGAAGGCGGCGCCGGGCGTCGAGGTGCTCGCCATCGGCGGACCGACGGAGACGACCGTGTGGAGCATCTGGCACCGCGTCGCCGAGGTCGATCCGGCCTGGCGGAGCATTCCGTACGGCACTCCCCTCGCCAACGTCCGCTACTACGTGCTCGACGAGCGGCTCCAGGAGTGCCCGGACTGGGTCACCGGCGAGATGTACGTCTCCGGTGTGTGCCTCGCCGACGGCTACTGGCGCGACGCCGCGCGCACCGGCGCGGTGTTCGTCCCCCACCCCGACACCGGGGAGCGGATGTACCGCACCGGGGATCTCGGCAGGTGGCGCCCCGACGGGACCATCGAGTTCATGGGACGGGCCGACTTCCAGGTCAAGATCCGTGGCCAGCGCATCGAACTCGGGGAGATCGAGGCGGCGTTGCTCGCCCACCCCGCCGTCGCCTCGGCCGTCGTCACCGCGACCGGCCGCCCCGACCGGCCCGGCCACGACGGCCTGGTCGCCTATGTCGTCGCCGGGCCGGACGCGGCCGACGTCGAGGAGGCCCGCCGCGGTGGCGTCACCGTGCTCGACCCGGTGAGCCGGGCGGCGTTCAAGCTCGCCCGGCACGGCCTGCGCCAGGAAGCCGAACGCCCCCGGGTCGTCCTCCCGCGCGTGCCGGACGAGCCGTCGCGGCGGCGCAGCGACCGGGACTTCCTCACCGGGCCGGTCGGCCTCGCCGAACTGGCCGACTGCCTGGGCGTGTTGCGCCAGGACGAAGCGGACGGTCTGGCCAAGTGCCGCTATCCGTCCGCCGGTGGCCTCTACCCGGTCCAGACGTACCTGTACGTGAAGGCCGGTGCGGTGTCGGGACTCCCTGCGGGAACGTACTACCTCGACCCGCGGGAGAACGCGCTCGTCGCCCTCGCCCCCGACGAGGGTGCGACGGTCGACGCCGCGATCCACGCCCCGCACAACCGCGCCGTCTTCGAGGCGTCCGGTTTCAGCGTGTTCCTCGTCGCCGACCTCGACGCGATCGAGCCGATGTACGGCTCGATCGCCCGCGACATGTGCCTGCTGGAGGCCGGGTACATGGGCCAGCTCCTGATGGACAAGGCGGCACGCACCGACATCGGCCTCTGCCCGATCGGCGCGCTCTCCTTCGACCCGGTCAGGCCGCTGCTCGCGCTGGGCGAGCGCCACGTGCTGGTGCACTCCCTGCTCGGGGGCCGCGTGGACCGCGACGCGCCCGCCCGGCCCGCCGAACCCGCCCAGCCGCTCACCGAACGGCTCCGGGTCTGGCTCGGCGACCGACTGCCGGCACACATGGTCCCCGACCACGTCCTGGCGCTGGACAGCTGGCCGCTCAGCGCCAACGGCAAGCTCGACCGGCGCGCGCTGCCCGCTCCCAGGCAGGCCGGTGACGCGCCGGGGTTCGTCGCGCCGCGCACGGAGACCGAGGAACGGCTCGCCGCGCTCTGGTGCGAGGTCCTGGACCTGCCCCGGGTCGGTGTCAGCGACAACTTCTTCGAGCTCGGCGGGAACTCCCTGGCCGCGACCCGGCTGGTCGCCCGGATCCGCGACGGGTTCCGGGTGGCGATCGGCCTCCGGGAGATGTTCACGTCGCGCACGATCGCGGAGCTGGCGGTCACGGTCGACCGGCTCAGGAGCGAGGGGGTGGGTGAGCGGGTGAGAGGGGTGAACGAGGAGGCCGGTAGGCGGACGATCCGGTAGCCAGGTCGTCGCCAGTGACGGGATCCGACATCCGGCGCTGTCGGATCTCGTCGCGGGGGTCGCCGTGCTCGGCGCGAGGGAGCCGCCGGGTGTCCCCGGCGAGCTGCGTAGAGTACCCGTGGTCATCGAACGGAGAAGACGTTGGACGCGGTCGAGTTCCCTCTCAGTGCTCGGGTACGCCGGGCCCGGCGCGGGCTCGTGGCCACCACCGCGGCTGGTGCCGTACTCGTGGGAGCCACCGTGGCATCACTGGTGGCCGACGCCTCCGGCTGGGTGCCGGTGCCTCGGGCGGTCCAGGTGGTCTTGATCCTGGTGACGATTTTCGCGCTGCCCGGTGCATGGGTGGGAGCCCATGCCGTGTGGGCACTGCGCGGGCGGGCCGAGCTGTTCGCCGCCGCCGAGAAGCATCCCCGGCGACGTCCGACCGACCGGCAGTTGCTCGACCACCTGCGCAACGAGCACCCGCTCACTCCGCTGTGGTGGATCGTGGCCGTCCTCGGCGGCCTCGGCACTCTCTGCCTCGGGTTCGCGTTTCCGTTCGCCCTGGCAGACGGCGCCGTACGTGCAGGTGTCCTCCTCGGCGCCGGTCTGGCCGGCTCCCTGGTCGCCCTGGCCCTCGCCGTGCCCGGGATCCGCCGTGCCGAACGCCAGGGCCTGGAGGACCGGAAGCGGCGCACCGAACTGTGGTCCCCGCCCAAGGCCCTCGAACGCAAGCTCACCGTCCCCGTCCTCGGCGCGGGCGACGGGGGACACACCGGCGTCTGAACACAGTTCGCCGTCACCGTCCACCGCACCCTCCACGCCGCCCACTCCGACGGACGCCCACCCGACGACCGCCCACTCCGACGGCCGGCCGGCCCGGTGGCCGGCCGGCCCTGACGTCGGGGCCTCGGCGTTGATGCTCCTATTGATCGTCAAGCGCTCTGCGGACGAGGTGGAGGGTAGGTTCGCTCTATGTCACTGATTCCCGACGATGAAGTCCGCAGCCGCGACGAACTGGTCTCCTTTGTTCGAGGACTGCATGAGGACTATCTCCGAAGGGGAGACGAGTGGGAGAACCAGACCCTCGATCGATTCCTTGAGGCCCTTGCGGCATGGATGCATGACTCGCCGGGCTGGTATCAGAACGTGGGTCAAGAGCTCCCCGAAGGCGGGAACTGGGCTTTCCTGGCGAAAGCGCTTCAGGCCGCCACTGGCTATGAGTGAACCTCCGCGTCAGAGGGTCAAGCTGCGATGAGCCAGTCGCGGTAGGCGCCTGCGAGGTAGTCGTCGCGGCGGGTGCCGCGTTCGACGCAGGAGATGACGGCGGGCCAGACGCCGAAGTGCTCGGCCACGGTGGTGAGGGTGATGTTCTTGGACCGCCGCAGAGGTCGTAGGTCGGCGATGTCGGGGACGGTGACCGTGGTGGTGAGGTAGCGGAACACCTCGCGGGCGATGGCCCGCTTGAGGAGACGGATGATCTCCTTCTTCGTCCGGCCGGCCGCGGTCTGCCGTGCCACGTATTCGCGTGTGCGCCGGTCGCTGGCCATGCGGACGAGGGATATGCGGTAGAGGGCCGCGTTGGCGGCCCGGTCACCGCCTCGGGAGAGGCGGTGACGGCTGGTCTTGCCACTGGAGGCCGGCACGGGTGCGACGCCGCATAGAGCGGCGAAGGACGCCTCGGTGCGGAGGCGGTCGGGGTTGCCGCCGGCGGTGATCAGGAGCTGGGCCGCGGTGTCGGGACCGACGCCGTAGGCAGCTCGCAGGCCCGGATTGTGGGTGCTGACCACGCCGTCGAGTGCGGCTGTGAGCTCGTCGTGCTCGCCGGTGAGGGCCTGGACCCGCCTGGCCAGGCTCTTCAGGGCGGTCAGGACGGCAGTATGGACCGCGTCCCCGTGGGGTCGCTGGCGGGCGAGGGTGTCGATCAGCACCTTGCCGCGTAGGGCCCGGTAGCGGTCGCGGATAGCGTCGGGGGCACTGACCAGGATGTGACCGATCTGGTTGATGGCGGCGGTGCGGGCTTTGACCGTGGACCGGGCGGCGTTGTGGAGGGCACGTATGCCGGTGACGGCGTCGTCCTTGGGCGCGCTGGACGCGCGTCCGGACAGTGCGGCGCGGGCGGCGGCGTAGGCGTCGATGGGGTCGGACTTGCCGTTGCGGCGGCGTTCGGCGCGGTCGGGGCGGTTGACCTCGACCACGGTCAAACCGGTGGCCCGGGCCGCGCGGGTGAAGCCGGTTCCGTAGGACGCGGTGCCTTCCACGCCGATCGCGATCACGTCCCCATGGGCGCCCAGGAACGCGAGGGCCGCGGTGTATCCGGCCGTGGTGGTGGGGAACTCGGCGTCGGCAACGTGACCGCCGTTGTCGGTGACGACCGCGACGTGGATGGTGTCGGCATGAGAATCCACGCCGCCGAACACCCACTGCTGATCCATGTCCACCGTGCCCGCTGACGTCATGCTGGGGGTGCCTTCCTAGCCGGAGGTGACACCGGCCAGGTGGCGCAGACAGGACATTGATGGGGCTTCTGACCAAGCTCCTATCAGGTCATGTTCCACCTGGCCGGAGCCATGAAGAACGGGTCCCGGCGGCCGGACGGTACAACGCGAAGACAGCCCAGCAGGGCGTCAGTCAGTGGGAGAGCCACGGCCCCCGGAACCCGCTACGAGTATCAATGTCAGTGGGGCGTTGTAGCTTCGGAATCGTTCGAGAGCGTGTGCGAGAGAGGTGGATTCGTGGGTGTCGAGCGTGCGTTGAAGGTCGTCCTGGTCGATGTCAACGACGAGGTGGTGGCGGCCTGGCGGTCCGCCTTCGCGGACACGCCCCAGGTCGAGATCCGGAGAGGTTCCCTTCTCGATGTGGACGTCGACGCCTGGGTGTCCCCGACGAACGCACGGGGCCGGATGGACGGCGGTGTCGACGCGCTCGTCAAGCGGCACTTGGGTGCCGGGATCCAGGTGCGGGTGCAGCGGGCGATCCGCGAGCGGTTCGGCGGAAGTCTGCCCGTGGGCAGCGCGGTGTGCGTCCCGTCCGGGGCGGCCGTACCGCGGTATCTGATCTCGACGCCGACCATGCGGCAGTCCTCGCAGAACGTCAGCGACACCATGAACGTGGCGCTGGCGTGCGCGGCCGCGTTCCAGGCGGTGCACCTGCAGAACCGGGCGAAGCCCGGCAGCATCCGCTCCGTGGCGCTCGTCGGGATGGGCGCGCGGACGGGGCGCGTGCCCGCGACGGTGTGCGCCAACCTGATGTGGACGGGCTACACCCTGTTCCACGACCACGGGTTCGCGGACTACGACGCGTTGCGGGCGGCAGTGCTCGGGCAGCTCGACGACATCGAGGGCGCCGGGCCGGCACAGCGGGTGCGGATCAACGTACCGGAGGGGCATTCCCCCTCCGCCGGGGACCCGTTGGGGTTGGCCGAGCTGTTCGCCGGTGGCGGTGAGCCGTGGCTGCCGTTGCTCGGTCCTGTGATCGAGGCGCAGCCGGGAGCCGCCGACTTCATCGGTCCGAAGCGGAGTCCGGAGGTCGTTCCCGTAAGGGAGTTGACGTTCCAGGCGCTGAAGCCGCATCCGCCGCAGAAGTGGAAGGTCGTCGCCTTCGGGCAGAACCCGTATCCGCGGGCCGAGAGCGCGACCGGCATCGCGATGTTCGACAACACCTTCGGCGACTGGAAGGACAGCCAGTTCGGTCGTGTGGTCAGCATGCGCTGCATCATCAAGGCCGCCGCGATGTGGAAGTACGGCGTGGCCAAGAAGACGCCGATCGCCGACATCCGGGCCCTGTTGAAGAAGGAGGACACGGTCCAGCCGCCGGAGTGGTTCCAGGCGATGCTCACCCAGGGCGTGCTCCTGCTGAACGCGTCTCTGACGGCGAGTGCGGACGGGGCCGTGCCGACCGATCGGCACACGTCGTTCTGGCGGCCCGTGGCCGAGCAGATCGTCGAGGAGATCCTTCGGGCGAAGCAGGATGCGGCGGAGGAGGACCGGGGTGTCGTCTTCGCCTGGTGGGGCGCGCACGCCCGCAGCCTGAAGAGAGTCGTCCAGCGGCTGGAGAAGAAGTACCCGGGGGTCGAGGTCCGGCACCTGGACCACGCCAACCCGGCGGCGCAGGGCGACATCTTCTGCGAGGGAGACCACTTCGCCCAGGTGAACGACGCCCTGGCCGCGGTCGGGGCCGAGCCGGTCGACTGGTTGCCCCGGAAGGGCTGGGACCAGGACGCGGCGGGAACGGGCGGGACGGCAGGCGGTGGCGTCTCGGAGCGGATGGGGGCGTTCATCGCGTCGACGATGGAGCTGCACCAGCTCTATCTGGAGCGGCTCACGAGCGTCAAGGACGAGGGCCTCGTCCTGCCGCCGATCACCGGTGTGTTCGACACACCGGTGATGGACTTCCGGAAGGCCGTCGAGCCGGTGTCGCAGGTGCTCGCGAACCTGGACCGGCACATCGAGCGGTCGAGTCGGTTCGCGGAGGCCAAGGTCACCGAGGCACAGGCCGCGGCGGAGGCGGGGGGATCGTCCGTGGCCGGGTTGTCCGCCGACGCGATCTCCGCGCTGTATCTGTACACGTGCGAGTCCGCCTTCTACCGCGAGATCAACGCCGTGCTGCGGTCCCCCGACCGGGAGCGGCTGGTGCCGTATCTGCCGTACCTGCGCCTGCTGTTCTCGGCGGTGGCGGGGCTGCCGGCGAGGACGGAGCCGCTGTGGCGCGGTGTGGCGCTGGACCTGCGGTCCCAGTACCCGCTGGGGCGGACGGTGACGTGGTGGGGCGTGTCGTCGTGCACGTCCGAGCTGGGCGTGGCCCGGGCGTTCCTCGGCAACCGCGGCAAGCGGACGTTGTTCGAGGTGACACCCGTACGTGCCGTGGGGATCCGTCGGTTCTCCGCGTTCACGGGCGAGGAGGAGTACCTCCTCACTCCGGGCACGCAGCTGAAGGTGACGGAGGTGAAGGCGGAGCGTGGGGGGTTGTGCACGGTGCGGCTGACCGAGCTGGAGGGGCTGGGGCTGGTGTCCTGAACAGGGGGCCGGGGGCGCGGGGCGGGGGTGTCGAAGGCCGGTTGGGCGCTCGGTGACGGCGCTTGGCGGGGCCTGCGTCGTGCGCCGCCGCCCGCGCCGGGCGCGCCTGCGGAGGGGTGGGCAGCGCCGCGCGCTCGCCGGTTCAAGTGAATCCGGGCGCCTGTGTGTTGGTCTGCTTATGTCATCGGGCACGTTCCGACCAGCGGTTCTCACCGTTGAGAGGGACAGTCAATGACGAGCGACGTGACCGAAGTCGAGCTGGAAGACCTCCTCCGCCAAGCCCTGCACGCCGCGGATGCCGCCGCACTCTGGACGGCCGGTACGGACGAGATGTGGTGCCGTGTCGCGCCCCTGGCCGGGGCGCGGCGCGAGCAGGGGTGGAAGCTGCACGTGTCGGCGACGGCCGCCTCCGCTCCGGTGGTTCTCGGGAAGACCCTGGAGGTGTTGCTGCGGGAGGACTCGGCGTTCAAGTTCGCCCGGTCGCTGGATCAGGTGAGTGCGCTCAACTCCCGTGCCACACCGAGGGGAAGCTCGGGCAAGTTCATCACCGTCTACCCGCGCTCCGACGCCGACGCGGCCCGGCTCGCCCGGGACTTGCACCGGGTGACGGCGGGGCTGGCCGGCCCCCGGATCCTGTCCGACCAGCCCTACGCCGCGCATTCCCTGGTGCACTACCGCTACGGCTCCTTCGTCGGCCGGCGCCGGCTGTCGGACGACGGCTTGCTGGTGTGGTTCATCGAGGACCCCGACGGCAATCCCGTAGAGGACAAGCGCACCGGCCACTATTCTCCGCCCTCTTGGGCGGTCTGCCCGTTCCCCGCCTCCGTGCCCGTCTCGCCGCGGTCGGCGGAGGCGAGGGGCGCGGATACGAAGGGCGCGGATACGAGGCAGGCGGCGGATACCGCGGATACGGCGAGCGGGCCGGTGCTGCTGGGCGGGCGTTTCGCCGTACGGGAGGCGATCCGGCACACGAACAAGGGCGGTGTCTACCGGGGCAGTGACGTCCACACGGGCGCACCCGTGGTGATCAAGGAAGCCCGTCCGCACGTGGAGGCCGACGCGTCGGGCCGCGACGTCCGCGACTGGCTGCGCGCCGAGGCCCGGACGCTGGAGAAGCTGAAGGGCACGGGGCTGGCTCCGGTGCCGCTGGCCCTGTTCGAGCACGGCCGGCACCTGTTCCTGGCCCAGGACGAGGTGCCGGGCGTGACCTTGCGTACGTGGGTCGCCGAGCACTTCCGCGACGCCGGGGCCGAGCGCTACCGCGCCGACGCGCCCGCGCAGGTCCTGCGCCTGGTGGAACTGGTCGCGGCGGCCCACGCCCGCGGCTGCGTCCTGCGGGACTTCACCCCTGCCAACATCATGGTCCGCCCGGACGGCGAGCTGCGCCTCATCGACCTGGAACTCGCCGTCATGGAGGACGAGCCCGCCCTGCCGACCCGCGTGGGAACCCCCGGTTTCAGCGCCCCCGAACGCCTGGCCGACGCACCCGTCCATCCGGCGGCCGACTACTACGGCCTCGGCGCCACCGCGTGCTTCGTCCTGGCGGGGAAGGTGCCGAACCTGCTGCCCGAGGAGCCTGCCACGAGGGCCGCGGAACAGCGGCTCGCCGCATGGCTCGCCTCTTGTACGGGTCCGCTCGGGCTGCCGGAGGGCCTGGCGGAGATGGTCCTCGGGCTGATGAAGGACGATCCCGCCGAGCGGTGGGACCCTGCCAGGGCGCGCGAGGCTCTCCGGAGGGCGGCCCCGGTGCGGCCGGAGAACCACGGATTGGGGAACCGCGGGCCGGGGAACCGCGTCGTCCCTCGCCCGGCTCGGAGCGACGACCCCCACGATGTGGTGACCGGCCTGGTGGACCACCTGGTCGATTCGATGAATCCGGCGGACGACCGGCGGCTGTGGCCCGTGTCCACCATGGCCGGGGAGAGTGATCCGTGCACCGTGCAGCAGGGCGCGGCCGGTGTCCTGGCCGTCCTGACGCGGTACTGGGAACTGACCGGCGACGCGCGTCTGCCCGGCCTGATCTCCACGGCGGGTCGCTGGATCGCGGCCCGCACCGATGTCCGTTCTCCACGCCCCGGCCTGCATTTCGGCGGCCCCGGCACCGCCTGGGCGCTGTACGACGCCGGGCGTGCCGTCGACGACCACGGGCTCACGGACCACGCGCTGGCCCTGGCGCTGGCCCCGCAGCAGATGACACCCCATCACGACATCACCCATGGCACGGCGGGCAGTGGGCTTGCCGCCGTCCACCTGTGGCACCGCACCGGTGATCCGCGCTTCGCCGAGCTGGCCGTCGACGCGGCCGACCGGCTGACCGCCGCCGTACAGCGCGATGCGACGGGTGTGAGCTGGGCTGTTCCCGCGGAGGCCGCTTCCTCGGAGGGCGGCAAGCGGTACCTCGGCTTCGCTCACGGAACGGCCGGCATCGGCTGCTTCCTGCTTGCCGCCTCGGCCGTCTCGCAGCGCCCGGAGCACGAGGAACTGGCCCTGGAGGCCGGCGAGCGGCTGCTGGCCGACGCCGTGCTCGTCGGCGAGGCCGCCCAGTGGCCCGCCCAGGCCTCGGACGTGCCCACGGCCCCGTACTGGTGCCACGGTGCGGCAGGAATCGGAGCCTTCCTCGTACGGCTGTGGCAGGCGACCGGCGACGACAGGTTCGGCGACCTCGCCCGCCGCAGTACCCACGCCGTCATGGAACGTGCCTCCCGCGCCGCCCTCACCCAGTGCCACGGGCTGGCGGGCAACGGCGACTTCCTCCTCGACGTGGCCGACGCCACGGGTGACCCCGTCTACCGGGCCATGGCCGAGGACGTGTCCCGCCTCCTCCTCGGCGAGCGAGCCCACCGGCACGGCCACGTGGTCTTCCCCAACGAGTACGGGGACGTCTCGACCGGCTGGAGCGACGGATCCGCCGGAATCCTGGCCTTCCTCGTACGGCTCCGGCACGCCGGCCCCCGGCACTGGATGGTCCAGGTGCCGGACTGAGCGGCGGGAAGTCCGCCGCTCCCCACAGGAAAGAGAAGAAGGAGAAACCCATGGAGAACAAGGACCTCGAACTGCTGGCCCGGCTCCACGCCCTTCCGGAGACCGACCCCGTCGGTGTCGACGGAGCGCCGTTCGCCGCGACGTGCGAGTGCGTCGGCCTGCTGACCGTCCTCAACACCGTCTGTATCGGCATCAGCTG
Source organism: Streptomyces sp. NBC_01255 (assembly GCF_036226445.1). Classification (NCBI taxonomy): domain Bacteria; kingdom Bacillati; phylum Actinomycetota; class Actinomycetes; order Kitasatosporales; family Streptomycetaceae; genus Streptomyces; species Streptomyces sp. NBC_01255. The sequence continues at coordinate 7,801,500 of NZ_CP108474.1, read as the reverse complement.
CGCCTAAGACAGCCGGCACCATCCGGCCGGCGGCTGTCCCGGGACAGCCGCCGGCCGGAGCGACGGCCTGAAGCGCCTCGTAGGCCGGGAGGCCGCGGTGGGCGTATCCCCAGGAGAGGACCGGACCCATGCAGCTCCCCGCAGGCGATGACGACCTGGCCCCAGCAGCACGCACGACGGCAGCCGTCACCGACGCACACGCCATCCCGCACACCACCCCGAACACCACCCGGCACGCCCCCGAGCCCGTCCAGGCCATCAGCACGCGCGGCCTGGTCAAGAGCTACCCGGGCCCGCAGGGCACCACCATCCACGCCGTACGCGGCCTTGACCTGGATGTGGCACAAGGCGAGACCTACGCCTTCCTCGGCCCCAACGGCGCGGGGAAGTCCACCACCATCGCCCTGCTGTGCGCCCTGGCCCGCCCCACCGCCGGTCACGCCACGGTCGCCGGCGCCGACGTGCTCACCGAGCCCGACCAGGTACGGCGCCACGTCGGCATGCTCTTCCAGCACAGCACGCTGGACGCGGACTTCACGGCCGACCAGAACCTCCACATCCATGCGCGTCTCCACGGAATGCCCCGCCGCCAAGCCCGCCGGCGAGCCGCGGAAGTACTCGAGGCGGCCGGGCTCACCGACCGGCGACGCGCCCCGGTACGCACCCTGTCCGGCGGCATGCGGCGACGCCTGGAGATCGCCCGTGCCCTGCTGCACTCCCCCCGGGTGCTGTTCCTCGACGAACCGACGACCGGGCTCGACCCCCACGCGCGCGCCCAGGTCTGGGAGCACCTGCGCGCGCTGCGCGACCGGCACGGCAGCACCCTCTTCGTCACCACCCACTACCTGGAGGAGGCGGAGAACTGCGATCGCATCGGCGTCATCGACCGCGGCCGCCTGGTGGCACAGGGAACGCCCCTCGCCCTGAAGGCCGCGATCGGAGACGACCGGGTGGTGCTGCGTACGAGCGACGACGCGACGGCACGGCGGGTCGTGCGCGGCATCGCGCCGCCGGACCGTGCCGTCACCGTGGACAGCGGCGGAATCTGCCTGCGGGTGCCGGACGGCAGCGCGTGGATTCCCCGCCTCTGCGCGACGCTGGAGAACCACGGCATCGCCGTCCACGCCGCTGCCGCGTCCCGGCCCACGCTCGACGACGTCTTCTTCCACCACACCGGCCGCAGCCTGAACAGAGCCGCGGGAATCGGCCGCACCCCGTGCGAAGCCACGACAGGAACGGGCGGCGGCCCATGACCAAGTCAGCCCTGCAAGCCCCGAACTCCACTCACACCACTCACACCACTCACGCCACTGAGGCCGCCGGTATCGCCCACAGGGGACGGCGGGCCCGCCTGCGGCACGAACTACGGGCGATCCACGCCCTGGTCCACCGCGACCTGCTGCGTCTGGCCGGCCAGCGCGCCCACACCGCGCTGATGCTGCTCCACCCCGTGCTCTACCTGCTGGTCCTCGGGGGCGGACTGGCCGCCCTCATCCCCCGCGCCTCCCTGGGCGTCGACTACCAGACGTACCTCTTCCCGGGCATGCTGATGATGACGGTGCAGACACCGGCCATCATGGTCGGCATCCGCCTGATCATCGACCGGCAGAGCGGCTACCTGCGAGAACTCCTCATGGCCCCCGTCAGCCGCTCGGCCCTCCTCCTGGGCAACTGCGCCGGCGGCACGCTGACCGCCACGGCCCAGGGGGCCGTACTGCTCGGCCTCGCCGGAGCGGTCGGTCTCCCCTACGACCCACTCCTCCTGGCCACGCTCCTCGCCGGCATGATCCTCGCGTCCTTCACGATCACCGCCCTGGCGCTGGCCCTGGCCGTGACCCTCCGCAGGGCCGAGACGTTCCACACGCTCCTCGGCCTGGTGATGATGCCGCTGTTGTTCCTCTCCGGCGGCTTCTTCCCCCTGGACAGCCTGCCCGGCTGGGCCCACACACTCGCCGACGCCAACCCTCTCGCGTACGCGGTGGACCTCCTCCGCCGCTGCATCGCCCACCACGTACCCGCGGGGCACACCACCCCCGGCATCGAGTGGGCGGGCCGGCAACCCCCGCTCCTCCTCGAAGCCGCCGTCCTGCTGACGAGCGGCGCCGTCGCCCTGCTGTGGGCAGCACGGCGCTTCAACCGCCCGGAATGACCCACCGCCTCGGGAGCCTCGGGACTGCCCGGAACCCGCCCGTCCGGGCATCCGGGAGTCCTAGCGTGCTTGTCATGACCTCTCTCAGGTACGGACGTGCGACGCTGCTGGCCCTCGTGGCCGCCCTGCTGATCGTCCCCCACACGGCCGCGGCGCAGCACCCCACGCACTCCGCCGCCCCGGTACGGGAGACGGCGACACCGGACCGCCCGGCCTACGACGTGTCGCTGAGCGGAGACGCCGACGGCTCGCACTGGACCGGCCGCCAGACGGTGTCCTTCCGCAATGCCGCCCGTACTCCCCTGCGTTCGGTCGACGTGCGCCTGTGGGGGAACGGCTCCGACGGCTGCGGGACCTCGGACAGGCCGTCCCCGGTCCGGGTGGGCAGGGTCGAGGGAGGCACCCCGCGGCCGCTGACGGTCGGCTGCACCGCGCTGCGGATCGACCTGCCCGCGCCGCTGCCGTACGGGGCGCGTACGAGCATCTCCTTCGACGTCTCGATCACCGTCCCGGACCGCGTCCACCGCTTCGGCAAGGACGGCGCGCACCGCTACCTCGGCAACGCGCTGCCCCTGCTGTCCGTACGCGACGCACAGGGCCGGCACCTCGACCCGGACGTCGGCTTCGGCGAGAGCTTCCACACCCTGACCGGTGACTTCCGGGTCGTCCTCGACCACCCGGACGCGCTCGTCGTTCCCGCGTCCGGCACCACCACCCGGCACGCGGGCGCACCCGGCCGCACGGTCACCACCAGTGTCGCGCGCGGGGTGCGGGACTTCGCGTGGGCGGCGGGGCCGTTCCGGTCGAAGACGGTGACCACGCCCGGCGGAGTCCGGCTGAACGCGTACTGGACCGCTTCCACGCCCCCCGAAGGGGTCGCCAAGGCTCTGCAGGACTCCGTCGGCTCGGTCGACGAGTTCGGCAAACGCTTCGGCCGCTATCCGTACGGCGAGCTCGACCTCGTCATGAGCGACACCCTCGACGACTTCGGCAGCATGGAGTTCCCGGGCCTGGTCCTGCTGTGGACCGAACGGGACGAGTCGGGCGCCGTCCACGAGATCGCCCACCAGTGGTTCTACGGCATCGTGGGCAACGACCAGTTCACGTCGCCCTGGCTGGACGAGTCCTTCGCCCAGTACGCGGCCCAGCTGTACTACAGGGAGCCCACGGCCACCTGCTGGGAGGACCAGGGCCCGTGGCCCAGCGACACGGCGGCCCTCACCCGCTCGATGGCCTACTACGCGGACGGCCACCGCACCGAGTACGTCCGAGTCGTCTACACACGCGGCGCCTGCGCCCTCCACGACCTGGAACGCACTCTGGGCACCCCGGCGATGGCCTCCATGCTGCGCGGCTACGTCCGGGACCACTGGCTGGGCGTCTCCACCACCACGGCCTTCAAGCACGCGGCACAGGCCGCCACGACGAAGGACCTCGGCCCGTTCTGGACGGAGCACAGGATCTCCTGACCGCCGACCGGCCTCTCGCCTTGACGTCCTCCGCACCTACAGCCACCACCGCTGCCACACCGCCCTTAACGCATACCCGCCCATCACCCGCGTCAACAACCCTGCGGGTCGATACACCTCGGGCCCGTTTCAGTAGTACGGCTCGTGGCACTTGAGGTGGTGTCAAGATCGCACTCGTCATCCTGGGTGTTGTTCCCCTCTTCCTGGGCGTCATGGTGTTGCATCCCGGTGGCCGTTCCCCGCGTGAGCCATGCCTTGTCGGCTGCGAGGCTCTCCGGCTTCACGCGTGGGTGGGGACAGGGGGAGGACAGGTCCTAGACGTGTCGTGATTCCGGGACGTCCAGGAGCATCGTGTCCGAGTCGCCGTTGCGCCCGACGCGGGTGAAACCGAGGGAGGTGTAGAGGTGCGCGGCGGGGTTGCCGTCCTCGACGCTGAGGCTGAGTCGGGTGACCGGCTCCGGCCGCTCGGCGGCGGCCCGGATCAGCGCCTCCATGAGCGTCCTGCCGTGACCGACGCCCCGGTGCCCGGACGACACGCCGAGGGTCAGCTCGGGGACGTCCGTCGCGACGAATCCGTACCCGGGCTCGTCCTCGGGCAGGCGCCGCGCCCACACCGCGCCGATCGGTTCGCCGGCATCGGTCTCGGCGACGAACCCGAAGTCGTCGGTGCGGGGCCAGCCGGCGAGGTAGCGCGCGGCGTGCGGGTCCATGGCGAGTTCTTCGACGGTGAACCGTTGCTCGCCGTTCCAGTTGTACGCCTCCCGCAGGATGCGCCACAGGAAGTCGGCATCGCGAGCGGCGGCGGGGCGGACGGGCACGGGCGGTCTCCCAGGCAGGAGCGGGGCACGAGCGGTGCGGGACCGGCCGACGGTAGACCGTCGTCGACGGCACCGGCAACAGGATTGACGCCGGGAAGGGTGTCCCTGCGTCAGAGGGTCCCGGGGTGTCGGACGAGATGAGCAGGATGCGGGCGGCGTTGGACGGTGCTTCCTCCCCCATGTGGCTGCGTCGCGTCCGCGCGGGGCAGCAGCTCGCTCCCTTCGCCGATGTCCCGGCAGCGGCGGAAGCGCTGGTGGGCCTGCCGCTCGACCCCGAGGACACGGCCGTGACCCTGCAGACGGCCGAGGGGCTGATGCGGGTGGGGACGGTGGACAGCGCGCCGGGCCTCGCAGAGGTCTGCGGGCAGCTGGCCGTGGACCGGGAGGCGGATGTCCGTCGAGGCGCCACGCAGGTCTTGGCCTGCTGGGTGGAGATCGCGCGGTGAACGGGTCGGGTACGCCTCGCTGATGGCCGCGCCTCCGTTGAAGTCGGTTGCCCAGGCGATCCGTTAGTCGGTCGCAGGGCCAGGTTGGGGTATGGGCTACTCGGTGGCGCCGGCGGCGGGGACCGTGTGGATCACGCTCGTCCGTCGGTGCGGACGCGGGGCGTTCGCGCAGAGAATCCGGGTCCCCTGCGCGGGGGTCGACAAGGGCCGCGCGTCAGCCATCCTCCGCCAGCGCGGCGACCCCCGGCCCGCTGAGGTCGCCCAGGGCCACCCGGCGCCCGGATACGGCCAGGAGCAGGGAGAGCACGGGGCCGCTCGCCTCCGGGCCGGTCCCGACCGTCAGGTCGGCGTCCGTTGCCGTGAGCCGGACGCGGGCCATCAGCTCCTTGGCACCGCCGAACGAAGCCGGTGTCCGCGTCTGCAGGCGGAGCGACCTGGCCACGGCCTCCGGCGGGTAGGTACGGGTGAGGCCCAAGGGGCGCCGGATGTCCTCCCCGTGAACGACCTCCTCGACGAGCCGACTGTCGAGGGGTGCCGGCGGGGTCGACGTCCGCGAGGCCACCCGCCGAAGCCGCTCCAGGGTCTCCTGCGGTGTGGTCCCGCGCTCGCGCGCCACACCTACGGAGTTCTGGCGGTCGAAGTCGAACCGCGCCCGGGCGAGGCCGACGACGAAGCCGAGGCGTGTCGTCCGGTACGTGTCGACCAGGTGGGCGACCACGTCGTGGACCGTCCACCCGTCGCAGAGCGAGGGCTGCTCCCACTGCCGGTCATCGAGGTGCGAGAGGTCCTCGATGAGCGCCGCGCGCTCGGCATGGACCATCGACCAGACGTCATCCGTCACGGCTTCTCCTTCGTCGGCCAGAATGCGTACCAGGGGGACTGCGGGATCAGCGAGAACTCATCGTTCGGTGGGCTCGGCACACCCGCGGCAGCAGCTTCCTTCCGATCATCGGTCCGCAGCGCCCATCCCGCGGGATGGCGACGCCGGTGCGGCGTGTCGGACGAGCTCGCGCCCGGTCGGGTCCCGCACTCCGGACGGGACTTGTGGTCTCCGTGCCCGCTGCGAGAGCGGCTGAGGACGTTGTTCCGCACACGGTCGCCACACTGAATCCGGCCGCGATGCGAGGGGCAACAGTGGCACGAGAAGTGCGACGGGCCGTAGGGACGCCGACCTCGCCGCGCAGGTCGAGCGCGGTTACCTCGACGTCGGTACCGCACCGACAGAGGTCGGCACCTCGTTCGAGGACGTGGCGAAACCGACCGTCTACGTCGTCAACCAGCCAATCCGAAGGCTGGATTGAGAATCTTCATGTCCATGCGTTGTTGCCTTAAGAATCTCAATGTACAAATGAATAACAGGCTCGACATCGAAAGCAAGGGAGCCGAGCGTGGACTGGCAGGAACTGACGGACCTGACACAAGGGCAGCCGTTCGTGGTCGAGCGGGTCCGTCTCGCCGGCAGCGGGATCGCGATCGAGGGGCGGTTCGAGCCGCCTCAGCTGGCCCAGCTCGGCATCGACGACCAGGTGTTCGTCGCCGCCTTCGTACGGTCGCACGGTTCGATCAAGGAGATGGAGCGGATCTTCGGGGTGAGCTACCCGACGATCAAGTCCCGGCTCAAGCGGATCGCCGAGCACCTCGACTTCGTCGACACCGACCCCGCGCCCACCCGCGCCGCCGACATCGTCGACCGCCTGCGGCGAGGGGAGATCAGCGCCCAAGAGGCGCTGGCCGAGCTGGAGGAGACCCGATGATCCCGCAGCTGGTGACGGTGCGCTACCGCCGCCCCGGCGGCCGCCTGAGGCGGCTGCACGTCCCGGTGTTGCCGGTGGCGCTCGTACTGTCACCGTTACTGCTGCTCGCCGCGCCGGCCGGACTGATCGCCTGCTTCGCCACACGGGTCGACCCCGTGAGCGCGCTGCGCGGCACCGGGCGACTGCTGTGGGCGCTGCCCGGCACCCTGTTCGAGTTCGAGCAGGACCGAACCGCCGTACTCGTAAGCGTCAGATGAGGCAGAACAGCCACAAGAGCGAGGAGCTTCCCATGAACGAGCAGCGCCGACAGGTCCTGCAGATGCTGGCGGAGGGCACCATCACCGCCGACGAGGCCGAACGGCTGATCGACGCCCTGGAACGAGACCAGCCCGAGCCGCCTCCGGGCGCCTCGTCCACCCCGAAAGCGCGCCCCAAGTACTTGCGCGTCGTGGTGGACTCGGCGGACGAAACCGGCGGCGACGGGGCGAGCCGGGTCAACATCCGCGTCCCGCTCCAGCTGCTGCGCGCCGGCGTCCGGCTCACCAGCCTTCTCCCTCCGCAGGCGGTCGCCAAGGTCAACGCGGAGCTGAACAGGTCAGGCGTACCGATCGACCTCACCGAGCTCAAGCCGCAGCACCTCGAGGAGCTCATCGAGCACCTCGACGACATCGTCGTCGACGTCGAGGACCCCGACGCCAAGGTGCAGGTGTTCTGCGAGTGACCCCGCCACGGTGCCGGCCGCCCGCCCCGACCACGAGGGCGGCGGCCGGCACCGGAGCATTGGCGGCCTGATCGTGCCCCACCCCTACAAGGCGGCGCGCTCCGACACCGTATCAGCGTGCGCCGCCCTGGATGGCGTCAGCCGCCGTTCAGGGCGTCGGCAGCAGCGCGCGCGAACGCCTCGGGGTTGTCGAACATGATGTTGTGGCCGCAGTCCGGGATCGCCCGTACGGTCACGCCCGAGGCCCGCAGTCCCGCCGCGTCGGCCGGCTCGCCGTCGGCCTCCGGGTGCAGGCAGGTGCGGGGGACGGTCAGGCCCGCCAGATGCTCGCGCAGGGAGGGGGCGGTTCCCCGAGACCGATGGACGGTGGTGCGGTACAAGGCCTCGCGTCCCGCGAGGCGCATCGTGGACCACCAGAACGAACCGACCCGCTCCTCGGTCCGCTGCCAGCCGTCGGCCAGGAACTCCTCCTCCGTGTAGGCCGTGATGCCGCTGCTGCCGGGTGCGGGCACCGGCGGGGCCGGATCCAGGACGGAGTCCACGAGGACCAGGTTCGCGACCAGCCGCGGATGCCGGGCCGCGAGCAGGATCGCCACCGCCCCGCCCAGACTGTGCGCGACGACCTCGACGCCCGTCACTTCGGCGGCCTCCAGCGCCGCGGCCACGGCGTCCGCGTGGGCCTCCAGCGTGTAGGTGAAGTCCGTGGGCCGGTCGCTGATACCGAAGCCGAGCAGGTCGAGCAGGAGTGAGCGGCGGCCGGTCAGCAGAGGGTGCGCGGCAGCGGCGGCCCAGTACACCGGCGAGGTGGCGCCGAGTCCGTGCAGGTAGAGCCGGGTGGGCTCGGCGCCGGGGATCTCCACCCATCGAATCCGGTCGCCGTTCGGGGTGACGGGGGCATGGCGCATGGCCGACTCCTTGCTCGTGGGATGACGCTCGACGATACCTCGACATCGAGGTATAGCGGAATCGATATACCTCGGTCGCATCAAGGATCTGACAGCATGAGCCCATGCTCAAGCTCGCGATTCTCGGGTTCCTTCGGGACCGACCCATGCACGGCTACGAACTGCGCCGGCACCTGTCCGCGCTGACCGGCCACATCCGCCCGCTCAGTGACGGCACCCTCTACCCGGCGATCAAGCGCCTCGAAGCCGACGGCCTGCTCGTCCGCGAGACCGAGCCCGGATCGACCGCCGCGCCCCGGCACACCCTGCACCTCACCCCGGCCGGGCGGGCGGCGCTGCTCGAACGGCTGCGCACGCCCGAGCAGTTGGACATCAGCGACGAGAACCGCTGGTTCACCGTGCTGGCCTTCCTCCGCCACCTCGACGACTCCGCCGAGCAGGCCGCCGTACTCCGCCGCCGACTCGCCTTCCTCGAAGAGCCCGCCAGCTTCTTCTACGACGAGGCACGGCCGCTCGGCGCCGAGGAGATCACCGACCCGTTCCGCAGCGGCATCCTGCTGATCGCCCGGGCGACGTCCCGGGCCGAACTCGCCTGGCTGCACGACATGATCGGCACCTTGGACGACCGACCCGGCGCGTCGGCGCCGTAAGAAGCGCGGTCGGCCTCGTCGAGCGCCCCTTCGCAGGGGCATGGGGCGCACAGCGCCCCACATTCGGGTGAACGCGGCCTGCCCCTGTCACGTGCTGACGCCCGTGCAGCGGGCCGAGTACAGCGAGCGGCAGCTCGCCGAGCAGGCCGGGGTCGTACCGCTGCAACGCCTGGGCGCACCCGAGGTGATCGCCCCCCTGATCCACTGCCTCCCCTCCCCCGACGCCGCGTTCGTGACCGGTCCGTCCTTCGTGATCGACGGCGGCGAGACGGCGGGCGGACTGGCCGGCGCGCGCTAGACACGGAGCGGCGAAGACCGCACAGCGACTTCACCCACGGCGTCCTCCGCACGGGGCGCCGTGCTTCCCCCTGCGAAAATCTACGGAGGAACAGTTGGAACGGGAACAGGAACGGGAACGGACACGAGCGCGGGCAGACGCGATCGGCCGCGCCACCGCCAGGCCCGGCGAGGAGGTCGACCTGTCCGCCGTAGCGCTCAACTCGTACACCGAGTGGGATCCGCTGCGCGAAGTCGTCGTCGGCTCTCTCTCCGGCGGGGTCTTCCCCGGCTGGCAGGAGTCGCTGGCGCACACGTTGCCCGAATCGGCGTGGCGCAACAGCAAGGAGGAGGGCGGGCTGCCGTTCCCTGCCGCCCACCTCAAGGCGGCCGAGGAGGAACTGGACGCACTGGCCGAGGTCCTGGAGGGCGAGGGCATCAGTGTGGTGCGGCCCGACGCGGTCAATCACGCGCGGCCGTTCCGGACTCCGCACTGGGAGTCCGCGGGCGGCCTGTACGCGGGCATGCCCCGGGACCTGCTGATGGTCGTGGGGGACGCCGTCATCGAGGCGCCGATGTCCTGGCGGTGCCGGTACCACGAAGGGGACGCCTTCCGGACGCTGCTCAAGTCGTGGTTCCGGCGCGGGGCCCGCTGGATGCCGGCGCCCCGGCCGCAGTTGACGGACGAGCTGTACCAGACGCCCGGCGGCGCGGACTCTCCCGACAGGGAGCGCTGGGCCGTCACCGAGTTCGAACCGGTCTTCGACGCCGCCGACTTCCTCCGGTTCGGCCAGGACATCGTCGTACAGCGCAGCCATGTCACCAACGACTTCGGCATCGACTGGGTCCGGCGGGCCCTGGGGCCGGAGTTCACCGTCTCGGTCATCGAGACCGATGACCCGCACGCCATGCACATCGACGCCACCCTCGCTCCGCTGGCCCCGGGGAAGCTGCTGGTGAATCCCGAACGGTACGTCCCTCACACGTTGTTCGAGGGCTGGGAGATCCTGCCGGCGCCCGCTCCGACGCTGCCGTCGGACTGGCCGATGTACTTCTGCAGCCCGTGGGTGAGCATGAACGTGCTGTCCCTGGATCCGGAGACGGTCGTCGTGGAGCGCCAGGAGCAGCCGCTCATCGACGCCCTGACCGCCTGGGGCTTCAGGTGCGTGCCGGTGGACTTCCGGCACGTCTACAGCTTCGGCGGATCGTTCCACTGCGTGACCCTCGACACCGTGCGCGACGGAGGGCCCGGCAAGTACCTGGGCTCCACCGAGAGTTCGACCAGGTAGACAAGGCAGGCGAAGGCCCGCCGTCGCGGCGGGCCTTCCTCAGGCCGGGAACAGCAGGCGCGCGCAGTCCGGGCGCAGCACGACAGACAGACGCCCCTACGAAGTCGCGGCGAGGGCGGCGCGCCAGCCTCCGTACGAGGTGATCTCGCGGGCGCCGTCCAGCGCCTCCGGCTCGCAGAGGAAGCCGGGTACGGAGGTTCCGTCCGCGAGTTCGACGCTGCCCAGCGCCATCGGTCGGGGCAGCGCCGCGAGGAGCGCGCCGAGCCCCTCGGCCGGCAGCTGCCACACCTCGGTCTCGATCGCGGCACCGCCTTCGCGGGCCCGGACAAGGCCCGGCTTCGGCGGGACCGTGTCCAGCGCGTACAGCCGGTAGGCGGGCGCGGTCGTGGTCGTGCGCACCAGTCGCCCGCCCAGGGCGAGCAGTTGCCCGTTCAACGGCTGCCCGGACAGGTGCGCGCCGACCACCGCGAGACGCAGCGGTGGGGTGGTGAGCAGACCGGCGACGCGCGCGAGCCGCTCGTCCGTGAACGCCGGGCCGATCAGCATGACGCCGAACGGCAGGCCGTTCACCTCGCCGGCCGGGACGGCGACCGCCGCCAGGTCGAACAGGTTGGTCGAGTTGGTGAACCGGCCGAGCCGGGCGTTCGTGCCCACGGGGTCGGCCGCGACCTCCGCGAGGGTCGGGTGGCCCGGTGTCGTCGGCAGGAGCAGCGCGTCCGCGTCGCCGAGAGCGACCACGGCTCTCGTACGGAGGGCGGACAGCTTCTCCCGGTCCGCGTACAGCCGGTGGGCGGGGATGTCCCGGGCGCGGGAGATGATGCCAGCCACCGTCGGGTCGAGGTCCGCCGAGCCCGCACGCGCGTCGACGAAGGTGCCGACGGCGGTGTAGCGCTCGGCGACGAACGCCCCCTCGTACAGCATCGCGGCCGCCTCGGTGAACGGCGTCAGGTCGACGGGCAGGATCTCGGCGCCCGCGTCGGCGAGCCGGGTCGCGGCCGACCGGAACGCTTCCGGCCACCCCTTGTCGAGTTCGCCCAGCTGCCCGGGGTCGGGCACGGCGATCCGCCACGGCCCCGGGCGGCGCTGCTCAAGGGCGGGGAGCTCGCGCGCGGACGGCGCCGCCATGAAGGACAGGGCCCGCTCGGCCTCCGGGAGCGTGCGGGCGAAGACCGTCACGCAGTCGAGCGACGCGCAGGCCGGGACGACACCGTCCGTGGGGACCAGGCCGATCGTCGGCTTGAGACCGACGATGCCGTTCAGGGCCGCCGGGACCCGGCCCGAGCCCGCGGTGTCCGTGCCGAGCGCGAAGTCCGCGATGCCGAGAGCGACCGCGACGGCCGATCCGGACGAGGAGCCGCCGGAGACGTACGCGGGGTCGACGGCGTTGCGGACGGCGCCGTACGGGCTGCGCGTGCCGACCAGGCCGGTCGCGAACTGGTCGAGGTTCGTGGTGCCGAGGAGCACCGCGCCCGCCGCCTTCAGACGTGCCACCGCCGGGGCGTCGGCTGCCGGCCGGTAGGCGTACGCGGGGCAGCCGGCGGTCGTCGGAAGTCCTGCCACGTCGATGTTGCCCTTGACCGCGAACACCGTCCCGGCGAGCGGCAGCCGCTCGCCGGCCGCGATTCTCGCGTCGACCGCAGCGGCGTCGGCCTCCGCGTCCTCCCGGGCGCGCAGGTCGATCCACACCTCAGGCCGGTCCGCCCGCGCGATGCGGGCGTACGCGGCCCGTACCCGCTCCACTGCCGTGATCATGCTGTCGCCTCCGCGGTCTCGACGGGAGCGAGGACGACGAGCGCGGTTCCCGCCTCGACCTGGCTGCCCGGTTTGATCAGGATCTCCGCGACGATGCCGTCGGCGGGCGCCGCTACCGGCGCCTCCATCTTCATCGCCTCGAGCGCGACCAGCTGCTGACCCGCCGACACCCGGTCCCCCACCTGGACGTCGACCTGCCAGACGCAGGCGGTGAACTCGGCCTCGACCAGGCGGCCGCCCTCGGGCACCGTGATGTCGGCGGTCGGCGGCGTGACCTCGGCGGCGGCCTCGGCACGGGCGAACTCGCCGGCGGCCTCCCAGGCGTCGCGTTCGGCGCCGAACGCCGTGCTCTGCCGGACGCGGAACGCGGCGATCGACGCGGCGTTCTCGTCGAGGAAGGCGCGGTAGTCGGCGAGCGAGAAGGTGCCTCCCTCGGTCTTCGGCACGAACCTGCCGGAGGTGATGTCCGCGCGCAGTTCCAGGAGTTCGTCGGCCCCGACCGGGTACCACTTGATCCGGTCGAAGAAGCGCATCAGCCAGGGCTTGCCCGGTTCGAAGGCGCCGCGCTGCTGCCAGCCCGACCACACCTGCGTGGTGCGGCCGACGAACTGGTAGCCGCCGGGGCCCTCCATGCCGTAGATGCACAGGTACGCGCCTCCGATGCCGACCGAGTTCTCCGCGGTCCAGGTGCGGGCCGGGTTGTACTTGGTCGTGACCAGCCGGTGGCGGGGGTCGAGAGGGGTCGCGACGGGCGCTCCGAGGTAGACGTCGCCCAGGCCCAGGACGAGGTATTCGGCGTCGAAGACGGTGCGGTACACGTCGTCGGCCGTCTCCAGGCCGTTGACGCGGCGGATGAACTCGATGTTCGAGGGGCACCACGGGGCGTCGTCGCGCACGCCGGCCGTGTAGCGGGCGATGGCCTCGCGGGTCGCCGGGTCGTCCCAGGACAGCGGGAGGTGCACGGTCCGGCTGGGCACCACCAGCTCGTCGGTGGCGGGGAGTTCCTCCTCCACGCGCAGCACGGCGTCGAGGAGGGCCCGCTGGGACAGCACGTCGGGGTTGATCTGGATCTGGAGAGAGCGGATGCCCGGGGTCAGGTCGACGACGCCGGGCAGCCCGCGCGCGGCCAGTGCCTCCGCGAGCGCGTGGACGCGCATGCGCAGCGCCAGGTCGAGCTGCATGGGCCCGTACTCGATGAGGAGATTGTCGTCGCCGCTGCGCCGGTACGTGACCGCCGGGCGGCCGTCGTTCTCCGCCAGACGCGCGAGGACTCCGCCGTCGACAATGGCCTCACGGTCGGCCCGCGGTGCCGCGGCGGGGTGACGGCGCAGCTCGCCGGCCTCCTCCGCGGTGACCGGGACGAAGCGGACCGTATCGCCGGGCCGGAGCTGGCCGAGCTTCCAGCGCTGCCCGGTGACGACCGTCGCCGGGCAGACGAAGCCGCCGAGGGAGGGCCCGTCGGGGCCGAGGAGGACGGGCATGTCGCCGGTGTAGTCGACGGCGCCGACGGAGTACGGCGTGTCGTGGATGTTGGACGGGTGGAGGCCCGCCTCGCCGCCGTCCGCGCGTGCCCAGCGCGGCTTGGGGCCGACCAGGCGGACGCCGGTGCGCGCCGAGTTGAAGTGCACCTTCCAGTCGGCGGCGTAGAAGTCGCGGATGTCGTCCTCGGTGAAGAACTCGGGTGCGGCGTGCGGCCCTTCGACCGCGCCGATCCGCCACGTACCGCCGAGGACCGGGCGCTCGTCAAGGGGGACGACGGAGGTCTCCGTACGGGCCTCGCCGCCGTGCAGGACGTCGGCGGCGCGCAGCGCGCGGCCGCCGTGTCCCCCGAACCGGCCGAGGGTGAACGTGGCGGCGCTGCCCAGGAACTCCGGTACGTCCAGGCCGCCCGCGAACAGCACGTACGTGCGCAGGCCCCGCTCGTCGGGGGCCCCGACGGCGAGGGTCTGTCCGGCGTCGACGGTGACCGGCTCCCACTGCGGCACGGAGGTGCCGTCGATCGTCACGTGCGCGGGGGCGCCGGTGACGCAGACCGTCGTCGGGTGGGTGAACCTCAGGGAGGGGCCCTGGAGGGTGCACTCAAGGCCGGGGGCGCCCTCGTCGTTGCCGAGCGCGGTGTTGCCGAGCCGGAAGGACAGGTCGTCCATCGGGCCGCCCGGCGGGACGCCGACCTGCCAGTAGCCGGTGCGCCCCGGCCAGTCCTGCACGGTCGTGAGGGTGCCCGGCGCGACGACCTCGATGCGCGGCGTCGGGTCGCCGATCGTCGCGAGCGAGGCGGTCGAGTGCACGGCGGAGCGCACCGCGGTGTCCCGGAGCGCGGCCCGCACCAGGCCGAGGTTCGTCTCGATGCCGTCGACACGGGTCGCGGCGAGCGCCGCGTCCAGCCGGTCGAGTGCCTCGGCGCGGTCGGCGCCGTGCGCGACGACCTTGGCGAGCATCGGGTCGTACGCGGTGGTGACCTCCGTGCCGGTCTCCACCCAGGTGTCCACGCGGACGCCCGGGGGGAAGGCGACCCGGGTCAGCAGGCCGGCGCTGGGGCGGTGGTCGCGGGAGGGGTCTTCGGCGTAGATGCGGGCCTCGACGGCGTGTCCCGCGGGCGCGGGGGGTTCGGTGACGACCGCGGTGTCGCCCTGGGCGAGCCGCAGCATCCACTCGACCAGGTCGACGCCGTGGATCTCCTCGGTGACCGGGTGTTCGACCTGGAGCCGGGTGTTGACCTCCAGGAAGTACGCCTCCTCGCGGGCGGCGTCGTACACGAACTCGACCGTGCCGGCGGAGCGGTAGTCCACGGAGGCGCACAGGTCACGGGCGGCCTCGGCCAGTCCGCGGCGGACACGGTCCGGCAGGCCGGGCGCCGGAGCCTCCTCCAGGACCTTCTGGTTGCGGCGCTGGAGCGAGCAGTCGCGGTCGCCGAAGGTGACGACCTTGCCGTGCCCGTCGCCGAAGACCTGCACCTCGACGTGGCGGGCCCGCTCGACGAGCCGCTCCAGGAAGACGCCGGCGGAGGAGAAGGAGGCCGCGGCCACCCGCTGCACCCGTTCCCAGGCGTCGGCGAGGTCGTCCGCGCCGTGGCAGGCGCGCATGCCGATGCCGCCACCGCCGCCGGTCGCCTTGAGCATCACCGGATAGCCGATGTCCTCGGCCGCCGCGAGGGCCGCGGCCACATCGGGGAGAAGCCCGGTGCCGGGCGCGAGCGGCACCCCGGCCGCCTGGGCGGCGGCGCGTGCGGTGTGCTTCGCGCCGAACAGCTCCAGCTGTCCGGGGGTGGGGCCGACGAAGACGATGCCGGCGTCGGCGCAGCGGCGGGCGAAGTCGGCGTCCTCGGACAGGAACCCGTAGCCGGGGTGGACGGCGCCGGCGCCGGTGTCCTTGGCGGCCCTCAGGACCAGGTCGGCGTCGAGGTAGGACTCCTTGGCGGGCGCGGGCCCGAGCCGGACGGCCTCGTCGGCCAGCCGGACGTGCTCGGCGCCGCGGTCCGCGTCGGAGTACACGGCGACGGTACGCAGACCGAGCCGCCGGGCGGTGCGGATGACGCGTACCGCGATCTCGCCGCGGTTGGCGACCAGCAGGGTGTCGAATGTCATCGTGTGCCGACCTCGTCGCTCTCGTCGCTCTGGCCGCTCTGGCCGCTCTCGTGCGGCCCGGTGATCGTCATCCGTACGGCCGTCGGTTCGAATCCGTTGCAGGGGTTGTTGATCTGCGGGCAGTTGGAGAGCAGCGCGAGGACGTCGGTCTCGGCGCGCAGCACGACCCGCAGTCCCGGGGCCGAGAGGCCGTCGACGATGCCGAGGGTGCCGTCCTGCTCGACCGGCACGTTCATGAACCAGTTGATGTTGGAGACCAGGTCGCGCTTGCCGAGCCCGTGCCGGGCGCCTTCGGCGAGGAAGTTCTCCACGCAGGCGTGCTGCGACCAGGTGTGGTGGCCGTAGCGGAGGGTGTTGGACTCCTTGGAGCAGGCACCGCCGATGGTGTCGTGCCGTCCGCAGGTGTCCTCGACGACGGTCATCAGCGGGGTGTGCTCGTTGGACAGCAGCACCGAGCCGGTGGTCAGGAAGAGGTTGCCCTGGGCCTGGATCGTGTCGGGGGCGCTGTAGCGCACGGAGGTGTCGTGCGCGTCGTAGAGGAGGAAGTCCGCGGCCTGGTTGCCGTGGAGGTCGGTGACGGTCAGCGTGTGGCCCTTGCGGACGACCGCGGACCAGGCGGCGCGGGCGGGGACGATGTCGTCGGAGACGACGCGGCCCGGAGGGCTGATGGCGGTGGTCATGCGATCCCCCGGGCGGTGAGGTGGTCGGCGGTGTTCAGGAAGGCGCGGCGGCCTTCGGGGGTGGCGTTCCACAGCGGGTCGCCGGGGGCGGTCGGGCCGGCCCGGTACGCGAGGACGCCGAGGTTCCCGCAGCGGTAGTCGGGGCGCGGGTCCAGGGGGTGCGGGACGTTGGCGACGAGGACGGTGACGTCCTGTTCGGCGCGGAGCGTCACGGTCCTTCCGGGGCCGGCGGAGCCGGTGAACCGGGTGGTGCCGTCGTCGTCGACCCGTACGCCCTGGAAGAAGGAGACGGAGGGCGGGAGGTCGCGCGGGGCCAGGCCGTTCTTCAGGGCGGCGAGCTTGAACAGCTCGCGCCCGGCCGGTGAGGCGGACTGCGGGGTCCCGTCCCCGTACCGCTCGGTGTTGCGCGCGAGGGTGGAGGTGCCGGTGAGGGCGTCGTGGCGGCCGGAGGTGTCCTGGATGAGTGAGGCGAGGACCCGGCCCTGGTCGGACAGGAGGAGATGCCCTTCGCCGAGGTACGCGTTCCAGAGCACCTTGACGGTGTCGGCCGTGTTCAGCCGCTCCCAGGGGCGGTCGGCGCTGTGGAGCAGCAGGTGCGCGCAGGCGGCACCGGTGAGGTCGGTCAGCCGCAGCTCGGTACCCCGGGCAAGGACCTTGTGGGTGTAGTTGCCGCCCGCCACGGTCTCGGCCCACACGACGTCCTCGGCGGCCACGCCGTCGGGAGGCGCCGGGCAGCTGCTCGCGGGCAGGACGGGCATGGCGTCCACCCTTGTGCCCTCCTGGGCGCGGGCATGGTCGCGCGCGCCGTGCGTCGACGCTGTCTCTGAGGGCATCGACGCTGCCTCTGAGGGCGTCGACGCTGTCGCTGACGGTGTCGCCATCGCTCAACCTCCGGTCGGGACTGATTTCTGTCGCTTGACAGAAATTAGGGACCGGGCGCTTCGCGGCCATTGCCCGTGCGTTTCGCGTCGGTTACCGGAAACTCACCCGAGGGCTCGGCCCGGAGGGAGCCGCCGGCCCTGTGCGAGGATCACGGAGTGACCACGCCCACCAGCAGAAAAGTCGGCCGGCCGCGGGTCCAGGAGCGCCCCGCGAGCGGCCTGGAGCCGCGCGCCGAAGTCCTGGCCGGGGCGGCCGAGCTGTTCACGACCCGTGGTTACACGGCGACCTCCACCCGCACGATCGCCGAGCGCGCCGGGCTGCGGCAGGCTTCCCTCTACCACTACTTCGACGGCAAGGAAGCGATCCTCGCGGAGCTCCTCGAAGGGACCGTCCGCCCCTCGCTCGACGTGGCGCGCGGGCTGGTGTCCGGCGGGGAGGCGGCCCCGGAGGCACGCCTGTGGGCCCTGTGCCACTCCGACGCGGCGCTGCTGTGCAGCGGACCCTACAACCTAGGGGCGCTCTACCTGCTGCCCGAGGTACGGACGGACCGCTTCGACGCCTTCCACCGGGTCCGGTCCGAACTCAAGCAGTGTTACGGGGAGTTGCTGGCCGCCACGGAGCCGGGGGCGGCACTCGGCGCGGAGGACCTGGCGCTCCGCACGGACCTTCTCTTCGGCCTCACCGAGAGCGTGATCCTCATCCGGCGCGCCGACCCGGCGCGCGACGCGCGGGCCCTGGCGGAGGCGACGGCCGACGCGGCGCTTCGAGTGGCGGGCGTGCCGCAGCGCTCCCTGGCACGGCTGCGCCGCGAGGGGCAGCGGCTCCTCGCGGCGGATGCGTGACCCGGCATCGGGCGATCCATCGGGCGGTGCGTCACGCCCGGAGTCGCGAGTCCTCCTTCGACTCCTCCTGACCGGCTCCCCTGCGGCGCCGGTACCAGCGGTACGCCGCACCCGTCGCGACCGTGGCGCCGACCACCAGGACGGTGAACCACTGGAAGTACCAGTGGCCGCCCTCCGGGTCGTACACCTCGGCGCGCGGCCAGGCGAGGTTGACCGTCATGACGAGGCCGTAGCCGACAGCGAGCGCGTTGACGGGGAGTCCCCAGCGGCCGAGGGAGAACAGCGGCCTGCCGAGCTCGTCACGGTCGGTTTCGCCCGCCGGCGGCCACTCGCCGCGCAACCGCCGGACCAGCATCGGGCCGGTGACCATCGCGTACGCCAGGTACACCATCGCGATGCACGTCGTACCGATGGCCAGGAACGCCTGCGGCGAGGCGAGGTTGAGCAGGAGCAGCAGCGCCGCGCCGACGCCGACCACCACCGCGGCCGTGCCGGGCATCCCGGTCCGCCGCGGCACCCGGGCCAGCCGCGCCGAGCACGGGAGGACGCCGTCGCGGGCCATGGAGTAGAGCATGCGGGTCGCCGAGGTCTGGATCGCCAGGGTCGCCGCGCAGATGGCCAGGGCCACGTCGGCGAGCAGGACCCTGCCGAGGTCGTCGCCGAGGGTGCTGGTGAGCACGTACCCCAGGCCCTCGCCCGCGAGGCGTCCGTCGGTGAGGCTGGGCGCGGCGAGCAGCCCGCCGAGCAGCAGCAGCCCGCCGCAGACGCCGGAGGTGGTGAGCGCGCTGAGCGTCGTACGAGGGGCGACACGCCGGGGGTTGACGGTCTCCTCGCTCATCTCGCTCGCGCTCTCGAAACCGATGAGGACGTACGCGGCGGTGAAGGAGCCCACCAGGAGCGCCGTGATCAGGCCGCCCTGGCCACCGGTGTGCAGGGTGATGCCGGGATCGCGCTCGGCGTGGGTGGCGAGGAGGGTGACGATCAGGGCGACGCCGGCGATCTCGGCGGTGACGCCGACGGTGTTGACGGCCGACAGCGCGCGGTTGTCCAGGACGTTGAGCAGAGTCGTGAGCGCGAGCAGGGCGAGGCCGAGGACGGCGGCGTTGGCGGCGCCGCTGGTGGTCGTGGGTGACGGGTCCCCGCCGACGATCTGGAAGCCCGGCCAGACGGCGGGCAGGACGACCTGGAGAGCGAGCGCGGCGGCCGCCACGACCACGATCCGGCCGGTCACCATGATCCAGCCCGCGTACCAGCCGAAGGCCGGGCTGCCGAGTCGGCTCGCCCACTGGTAGATCGCCCCCGCGATGGGCAGCCGGGCGGCGAGTTCGGCGAAACAGGCGGCGACGAGGAGCTGGCCGGCGAGAACGGCGGGCCAGGTCCAGAAGAAGAGCGGCCCCCCGAAGGAGAAGCCGAGGGAGAAGAACTGGAAGACCGTGGTGAGTACGGAGATGAAGGAGAACCCGGCGGCGAAGGACGCGTACCGGCCCATCCGGCGCCGCAACTCCTGGGGGTAGCCGAACGCGGCGAGCGAGCCCTCGCCCGCGGCGTCGGGCGAGGGTGGCGCCGGCGGAGTGGGATCGGTGGTGACGGTCATGGCGGTCCCCTGTCGCGAAGGCGAGTGCCTGCGAATACCTGTCGGATGACAGAAATTAGGGACGGCCGGTTTCCGCCGCGTATCGCGACCGTGAATCCGCCGTTAGTGACTCCTCTCCGGGCGGCTCTCCCCGGGGTCGGCGGAACCCGTCAGGCGGCCAGTTCGGCGGCGCCGAAGGACACGTCGAAGCGGTCGCACCAGATGGTGACGCTGGTGAGGCCGGTCAGATCGACGTCCGCGGGAACGGCGTAGTTCTGGTCGCCCTTGTTGCCCTTCAGCTTGCCGAGAGCGACGTGCGTACCGTCGTCGAAGACCCGCCAGCCGGCCGTGCCCTCCTTTACGGGGGCGTCGGTCAACCAGACGCGCAGGTCGGGGCCGTTGCTGGTGTCGAGGTTCTCCAGACGCACCGTGTGCGAGCCGTCGGCCAGCCGGATGAGCTTCACCGTCCCGGAGGTCGTGTGCTCGTGGCTGATGAAGGTGCCCTGCGCCACGATGGTCGGGCCGGCCGGCGCGGCAGGCTCCACCGCCGTCGCGCTGGCGGTCGCACTCGCGGTCGCACTCGCGTTCGCCGGCGCGGAAGGCAGCGCCTCGTGCACGGTCTCGTCGACCCAGAGAGCCCAGGGCTTGAACCACATCAACCCGGCCACCACGACGGCCGCACCCAGCACCGCCGCCCCGGCCCACCACCGCTTCCGCACGACACGCCCCACGGCGCACCTCCTTCATTCGCTGCCACTGCTCCGGCCATCCAACGCGACGGGGCGGCGGCGCGGGAGACCGGGCCCGATGACGGATGTCTGACGGCCCGGCACGGTCATCCGGCCGCCGGGATCCCTAGCTCGTCGACGGTGACACGGGAAGTTGGTGATCACAGGCAACTCACGTCTCCTGAGACAGCGTTGACACGCTCCGTACTCGATAGCTAACTTCACGTCGTCGTCGCCACACCAGGAGCACGGGGCTCCATCGGGACTTGCGACGCGGAGGACACTCTCCGTTGACGACGTTGACCATCGCGACAACCACACCTCCTTCCGCCGAACTCTTCGACGTTCGGCCCTTCACCCCCCACTGCCAGGTGATCCAGGCAGCGGGGGACCACGCCCTCATCGGCATATCGCCCGGCAACAGCTACTTCTCGGCCCAGCGGGTCCTGGACCTCGGCCGCTGGGGAGCCGAGAACTTCGGCCGGGTCGACATCCTCTACACCGACCTGTACGTGGCCGAGATGTACGAGGCCTTCGGATACGACCCGATCGACGCCCAGCGCAAGGCCGTCAAGAACCTGCGCGGCGTCCGGGCCAAGGTGAACAACGCGGCGGCCGCCCTCGATCAGGGCGACGGCACGGTCCGGGCCCGCGCCCTGTCCGAGTTCGCCGACCACGACGCGTACCGCGAGATCCACGCCCGGATCCTGCGGCTCCTCGACTCCGACCACGAGTTCCGCCGGACCTGTGAGGAACTCGCGACGTACTTCCTGTCGACCAAGGCGGACGGCCCCAGCACGCGGCGGCAGCGCGAGGTCTGCCTCGACTACATCTGCGCCGAGGCCCCGCTGTTCCTGGACACCCCCGCGATCTTCGGGGTCCCGTCCTCGCTCAACTGCTACCACCAGCTCCTGCCGATGGCAGAGCTGCTGTACTCCCGAGGCGCCGGCCTGCGCGCTTCGCGCAACCAGGGCCACGCCGTCATCACGCCCGCCGAAGGAGCCCCCGATGTCCGTTGAGACCTTGACGTCCCCCGAGGGCCTGGCGTCCCCCGATGCCCTGAGGCCCGCCGAGGCCCCGATCGACTTCCCGTTCGACTGGCGCGGTGACCGGCTTCCCGCCGAGATCGAGGCGCTGCGCTCGGAGCCGGTCAAGAAGGTCCGTACGATCGCGGGCGACGAGGCCTGGCTCGTGTCCTCCTACGCCCTGTGCAAGCAGGTCCTGGAGGATCCCAGATTCAGCCTCAAGGAGACCTCGTCGCCGGGTGCGCCCCGGCAGTACGCCCTGACGATTCCACCCGAGGTCGTCAACAACATGGGCAACATCACCGGGGCCGGCCTGCGCAAGGCCGTACTGAAGGCGATCAACCCGAAGGCCGAGGGCCTGGTCGACTGGATGCGCGCGGACGCCGCCCGGCTGATCGACGAGATCGTCGCGAGCGGCGCGCCGTCCGACCTGCGCGCCGCCTTCACCGGGCCGTTCTCGGAGGCGCTGCACTGCCGGATCCTCGGCATCCCGTTCGAGGACGCGCCGAGGCTGGCGGCCAGTCTGGACATCGCGTTCATGAACTCGGCCTGCCCGGTGACCGGCGCCCGGCTCAACTGGGACCGCGACATGGCCTACATGGTGGACCGGCTGGACGACCCCGCCACCACGGGACTGATGGCCGAGCTCGCCGCGCTGCGCGAGGACCCGGAGTACGCGCATCTGACCGACGAGATGCTCGCGACGGTCGGGGTGACCTTCTTCGGCGCCGGTGTGATCTCCACGATGGGCTTCCTCACCATGGCGGTCTTCGCGCTCATGCAACACCCGGAGCTCCAAGCGGAGTTGCTGGCGGACCGGTCGAAGATCCCGGCAGCGGTCGACGAGTTGCTGCGCATCAACCTGTCCATTGCCGACGGGCTGCCGAGGCTGGCCACGGAGGACATGGAGCTGGGCGACGTCCTGGTGAGGAAGGGTGAGCTGGTCCTGGTCCTGGTCGAGGCCGCCAACTTCGACCCGGAGGTGTTCGAGAACCCGCACAAGGTCGACCTGACACGGCCGAACAACCACGCGCACCTGTCCTTCGGGCTGGGCGGCCACTACTGCCCGGCGACCGCGCTCGGCAAGAAGCACGCCGAGATCGCCCTGGAGGCGCTGCTCGACCGGATGCCGGAACTGCGACTCGCGGTGCCGGTCGACCAACTGGTGTGGCGGACACGCTTCATGAAGCGGCTCCCGGAGCGCCTGCCGGTGATGTGGTAGCCCGCCCCGCCTGAACGCAGGCGGGCGGATACCTGTCCGGGCGGTGCGGTGCGATGCGACACGGCTCCTGGTCCTCGGTTCCGGCGACGGCCCATCCGGCGTCGGCGGAACGGGACTTGCCGAGAAGCGGCACCGTACCGGCCGGACTCTCTTCCACCGCGAGGCAGTGCCGACGGACGTGTGACACGGGAGGATCGACCCGGCGGACACCACTCGACGTCACGGGGGAGACATGGTCGCACTGCCACGCCAGGGAAACGGCGAGCCACGCGCCAGGGGGCACATGGTGGTGTGCGGAGACGACGGGCTGGCGCGCCGGCTCGCCTCCGAACTACGGGAGGTCTACCGCCAGCGGGTGGTGCTCGTCATCCCCGCCGAGCAAGCCGAGCACGCCGAGCACGCCGGGCAAGCCGGGCAACACGTGGCCGCCGCCGGACCGTCGGTGACCGACACGATGAGCGGCGCCATGGTCCTCCCCATACGGGTGGAGACCGCGCGGGCCCCCACGCCGGAGGTGCTCCTCCACGCGGAGGCCGACAGCGCCGCCGCCCTCGCGCTGCTGTACGAGGACGACGAGACCAACCTGCGTGCCGCGCTCGCCGCCCGTCGTCTCAGCCCCGGTCTGCGTCTCGTGGTCCGCATGTACAACCGCAAGCTCGGCCAGCACCTGGAGGAGCTGCTCGACGAGGCCGCGCTCGTGGCCGTACCCGGCATGGACAGGGCCGCGTTGGACGCCTCCACGACCGTGCTCTCCGATGCCGACACCGCCGCGCCGGCGCTCGTGGCCACCGCCATCGCCGACACCAACAAGGTGGTCCAGGCCGACGGTCTGCTCCTGCGCGCCGCCGAGCGCCCGGTGCCGGGCCGGGGCGAAGTACCGGATCCGGGACTGTGCACGCTGGCTCTGCTGTCCTCGACGGCGGCAGACCCGGCGGGCGCCGAGGGCTCGGAAACGAGCGGGACGCCCGCTCCGGAGCTCCTCCCCGACGACCGGACCGTACAAAGCACTTCCGCGCGCGGCACGGTCGTCCTGGAGGCGGTCCGTCGCGACGGACCCGCCCTGCCCGCACGACGCCTGTCCCGACGGGGCGTGCCACTCGGGGAGCTGGTCTCGGCCCGGCTGCGATGGGCGCTCGCCGGCATCGTCGCGGCGGTGCTCGCCCTCAGTGTCACCACCACGGTCCTCACGGACGCGGACCCAGTACACGCCACGTACCTGACCCTGCTCGACCTGTTCTCCATCAACGACCCCGCACTCGAGGACTCCACCACCCGGCAGGTCCTGCAACTCCTGTCCGGCCTGGTCGGACTGGCCCTGCTGCCCCTCCTGGTGGCCGGTGCCCTGGAGGCCCTGGGCACCTTCCGCACCACCGGGGCACTGCGCCGCCCGCCCCGCGGGCTGTCCGGTCACATCGTGCTGCTGGGCCTGGGGAAGGTCGGGGCGCGCGTCCTGGCCCGGCTGCGCGAGCTCGACATCCCTGTCGTCTGCGTCGAGAAGGACCCCGACGCGCGCGGCATCGCGCTCGCGCGCGACCTGGGCGTGCCGGTGGTCGTCGGCGACGTCACCGAGGACGGTGTCCTGGACGCGGCCCGCGTCCATCGCGCCGCCGCCCTCCTCGCCCTCACCAGCTCCGACACCACGAACCTGGAGGCCACCCTCGCCGCCCGGGTCATCAAGGGCGACGTGCGGGTCGCGCTCCGGCTGTACGACGACGACTTCGCCACCGCGGTCTACCGCACGCTGCGCTCCGCCCACCCCGAAGCCGTCACCCGCAGCCGCAGCGTCTCCCACCTGGCCGCCCCGGCCTTCGCCGGAGCCATGATGGGGCGTCAGATCATCGGGGCGATCTCCGTCGAGCGGAAGGTGCTCCTTTTCGCCGCGCTCCCCGTCGCCGGACATCACCAGTTCGAAGGCCGTACGGTCACCGAGGCCTTCCGGGCCGGTGCGTGGCGGGTCCTGGCACTCGACACGGCGGGGCCCGAAGCCCGCTCCCCCGACCTCGCGAACATGGGCCAGGACGGCCACCCCTCGCTCCTGTGGGACCTCCACCCGGGACACGTCCTGCAACCCCAGGACCGTGTCGTCATCGCCGCCACGCGCCGAGGACTCGCGGAGCTCCTCGACCCCTCCGCGTCGTCCAGGCGGACCACCCGGTGAAGAAGGACGGCGACACCACCGAGCCGAAGGCCGGGAAGGCCGTCGGCGGGGAGGTCGGGAAGGCGGTCAGTGGGGCAGGCCGACCGCGCGTTCGCCGCTGCGGCGCTGCTGGATGACGACGGCGATGACCAGCAGCGCGCCCTGGGCGACGTTCTGCCAGAAGGTGTTGATGCCCTCGACCGTCAGACCGTTCTCCAGACATCCGAGCAGGGCCACCGCGAGCAGGGTGCCGCCGATGCCGCCCTTGCCGCCCTTGAGGGCCGCGCCGCCGAGCGCCGCGGCGGTGATGGCCTTCAGTTCGAGGCCCTCGCTCCCGGAGACCGGCTGACCGGAGCCCGTACGGGCGGTCAGCAGGATGCCCGCCACCGCGGCCACCACACCGATCAGGGTGTAGACGCAGATCAGGTACTTGTTGATGCTGATGCCGGCCAGCCGTGCGGCGGTGTCGTTGCCGCCGATCGCGTAGAGGTTGCGACCGATGTCGGTGTACTTGAGCAGCAGGTGCACCGTCGCGGCCACGACGATCAGGATCCAGACCATGGCCGGGATGCCGGCGATCTTGCCGCGCCCCAGAAAGACGAAGATGTCGTCGTTGAGGACGTAGCCCTGCGCGCGGCCGTCGGACAGCAGCTGGGCGAGGCCCTTGTACGCGGCGAGGCCGGCGAGCGTGGCGATGGTGGGATTGACCCGTCCGTAGACGATGACCAGGCCGTTCAGCGCACCGACGAGAACACCGACGCCGACGGCGGCGGCCATGCCGAGCAGGGCGCTCGATCCGGTCGTGGTGAACACCATGGCGCTGACGACCGACGCGACGCCGACCTGCGAGCCGACGGAGATGTCCAGTCCGCCGCAGATGATGACCACGGTCTGCACGATGGCGAGCAGTCCGGTGATGGTCGCCGCTTCGGCGATCACCTGCATGTTGGACAGGCTCAGGTAGTTGTCGTTGAGGAGGCCGAACAGGGCGAGGACGACGACGAGCGCGCCGATGAGGCTGATGTTCTGGCCGTCGACGCCGGCAAGGAACCTGGGCCGGCGCGAGGCGCGGCCGTCACGGCCCCGGGGGTCCTTCGCGGCCGGTACGGGGGTGCTGGTGAGGGTCATGACGATGCTCCGGTGCCGGCGCCGACGATGTCGTCGGCCATGGCGAGTTCGAGGATGGCTGCTTCGGTGGCTTCGCCGCGGTCGAGTTCGCCGGTGATCCGGCCGCCCTGCATGACGACGACCCGGTCGGCGAGACCGAGGAGTTCGGGGAGTTCGGAGGAGATGACCAGCACCGCGACGCCCTCGGCGGCCAGGTCGGCGATGATCTGGTAGATCTCCGCCTTCGCGCCGACGTCGATGCCACGCGTCGGCTCGTCGAGGATCAGCACCTTCGGTTTACGTGCCAGCCACCGGGCCAGCACGACCTTCTGCTGATTGCCGCCCGACAGCTTGCGCACCTCGTGGTCGATCGACGGGGTGCGCACCCTGAGCCGGTCGGAGAACTCCTGGGCGAGCCGGCGTTCGGCCGTCCGCCGGACGAACCGGAAGCGCCGCAGCCGGTCCAGTACGACGAGGGTGGCGTTGTCCTTGACGGACTGCTGAAGGAACAGCGCCTGCGCCTTGCGCTCCTCGGGCGCGAGACCGAGTCCGGCGCGGATGACGTCCCCCGGTCGGCCGCTGCGCAACGGCACTCCGTCCAGCGTGGCGGTGCCGGCGCGGACGGGCAGGTCGCCCGCGAGCGCCAGGGCCAGTTCGGAGCGTCCGGCTCCGATCAGGCCCGCCAGGCCCACGACTTCACCGGCGTGCACACGCAGCGAGATGCCCGTCACGTCGTCGGTCGTCAGGTTCCGGACGTCGAGGACCAGCCGGTCCGTGGCGACCCGCTGCCGTACGAACAGGGCGGAGAGATCACGGCCCACCATCAGGCGGACGAGCTCGCTCTCGTCCGTGGTCCGGGCGTCCTGGACGCCGACGAGGCTGCCGTCGCGCAGGACCGCGATGCGGTCGGCGAGCTGGAAGATCTCCTGCATGCGGTGCGAGACGTACACGATCGCGATGCCCTCGTCGCGCAGCCGCCGGATGAGCGCGAACAGTGCGTCGACCTCGTGCTCGGACAGCGAGGACGTGGGCTCGTCGAACGCGATGATCCGGGCGGTGGTGGCACCGGTCAGCGCACGCATGATCTCCACCAACTGCCGCTGAGCGGGGGTGAGCTGAGAGCCGATCAGGTCGGGGTCGAGTACGTGCGCGAAGCCCAGCCGGTCGAGGTCCGCCCTGATCCGCCGGTCGAGTTCCGCCCGGTCCAGGACGCGCCCCCGCTTGCGGGGCAGGGCCCCGGCGTAGACGTTCTCCGCGACGGAGACGTGCGGGACGATCTCGGGTTCCTGAGGGATGATCCTGATGCCGGCGGCTCGGGCACGGGCCGGTGAGTCGAGCGCGACGGGCTCTCCGTTCACGAGCACGTGCCCCTCGGTGGGCTGGTGGTCGCCGGTGAGGATCTTCAGCAGCGTGGACTTCCCCGCGCCGTTCTCTCCCATCAGGGCGGTGACCTGTCCGGCGGGGAAGTCGAGTGTGACGCCGCTGATCGCCCGCACCTCGCCGAAGCGCTTGACGATGCCGGACACCCCGACGGACGAGGAGGGGGATCCCGCGGGTGGCGGGCCGTCGTGGGATCCCGCGGCGGAGGCCGGGTGATGCGATGGGCTCATGTCTCGGTTCACCTCGAAGGCAGAAGGTAGAAGGCAGGTAGGGGGGTCACCCGGCCGGCGGGCGCTTCCGTGGTGGCCGCCGGCCGGGACCGCTCACCCGCAGGTGAGTCCGGCGCTCTTCCACGAGCCCTTGTCGACCATGGTGGTCGGGGCGAAGGCTTCGACAGGGAAGTCCTTGCCGTTCTTGAGCTTGTCGTACATGGTCTGGACGGCCAGCGCACCGACGTCCTTGCCGTTGATGAACAGCGCGGCCTTCATGCCGGACGGCTTGTCCGACTGCCACTCCTTGCAGGCCAGATAGGCGCCGAGCCCCACGCCGACGACGTGGTCGGGGCTCACTCCGGCGTTGGCGAGCGCGGTGACACCGCCCATCACGTTCTCGTCGTTGCAGCCCCAGACCACCCAGTTCTTCACGCCCGCGTTGGCGGTGACCGTCGCGGCGATCTTGTCCTGGGCTCCGGTGGGCGTGTTGTCGGTCGGCACGTCGATGGTCTTCACGCCGGGTACGGCCGCGTCGAACGCCTTCTTCGCGGCCGCGACCCGGTCACCGCAGACCGTCACGTCCTGCTTCCAGGCCGAGACGACCCGGGTGTCGGCGGCCTTCCAGCCGGCCTTCGCGAACTCGGCGGCGGCGCGCTTGCCGACCTCCTCGCCCATCTGGGCACCGCTGAATCCGATCCGGGGAACCAGGTCGCTTTTGCCGCAGGCGGCGGGGTCGGGGCCGGTGGTGCAGATCTGGTCGTCGGAGGTCAGGAGCGCGACCTTGCCGTCCCTCGCGGTCTGGACGACCTGCGGGCCGACGGCCGGGTCCGGTACGACGATGATGACGCCGTTCGTCTTCTGGGCGATCGCCGACTGCACTTCGCTGACGGTCTTGTTGGCGTCGTTGCCCAGGTTGACGACCTTGAGGTCGATGCCGAGCTCCGCGGCCTTCGCCTTCGCCCCGGCGGCCTCGCCGATGAAGTACTCCTGGTCGCCCTGCTTCTGGAGGTACGTGATCGAGATCTTGCCGTCGACCTTGGCGACCTGGTCTCCGGTGGTGCTGCTCGCCGTCTGACCGGACGAGCAGGCCGTGCTCAGTCCGAGCGTGACGAGAAGTCCGGCGGCGGCGGCCGTGCGACGGGGGGCGGATCGGAACATCGGGGGCTCCTTGATGCAGGCAGCGACCGGCGCGCGCGGGGGAACGTGCGGGGCCGGTCGGGGAGGGAGGAGAGGAACGGGCCGGGAGGCGCGGGGCGCCTCACTAGGGCATCACAATCCCTCGAACTCAAACAAATTCAAACGCTCGACTCCATGACACAACGCAACGCCCGCGCCGTCAAGGGCCTCAACAAGGCCGAGATGCGTCCGTAATCTCCGGCCTCGACCCATCAATGGTCATACTGAATAGAGGAGTTGACACGACGCGCGTAATGACGTGCCCATGACATCAATTCCTGAAAATCAAACAGAAAACACCATTCAACGCACCCGGTCGGCTCCGGCCGCCCCTCCCGGGGAGACCGGAGCCATGAACACGCCTACTTGTTGACGGCGAAGCCCTGATCCTTCCCGTACGTGACGCTCGCGTCCTGCCAGGCCTTCAGGCCGTCGGTGAGCTTGGTCGGGGAGACGTACGCCTTGCCGACGGTGTCATTGAAGATCGAGTTCGCGTACACCTGGTAAGGCAGGTAGTTCCAGTCGGCGCCGACGTTACGGGCGGACTCTGCGAAGATCCGGTTGGCCTTCTGGCCGCCGAAGTACGGGAACGCGGCGTCGAGGAACTCCTTCGACTCCAGGTCGGCGCGGGTGGCCGGGAAGGCGCCCTCGGCGACTCGGGCGCTCGCGCCGGCTCCCGTGGTCGCGAACTCCGTGAAGGCGTAGGCGAGTTCCTTGTTCTTGGCGGCCTTCGGCACGGCGAGTGAGCTGCCGCCGTTCTCTGCACTCGCCTTGGCGCCCTCCGTCCACTGCGGGAGCGGGGCGACCCTCCAGTCGCCGGAGGCGGAGGCGACGCCGGACGTGAGGTTGGCCGGCATCCAGGCGCCGATGGAGAGGGTGGCGATGGAGCCGTCGGCCAGGCCCTTGTACCAGGCGTCGCTCCAGGAGCTGATCGGCGCGACGAGCTTCTCGTCGAGGAGCTTCTGCCAGGTGGCGGTGTACGTCGTGGTGCCCTCGTCGCCGAAGTTCACGGTGACGTCGGTGCCGTCCGTCTTGTACGGGCGGCCACCGGCCTGCCAGATGAGACTGGTGGTGGCACCGGCGTCGCCCGTGTCGTTGGTGATGAAGATCTTCGGGTCGGCCTTGTGCAGCGCGCGGGCCGCCTCCACGTACGCGTCCCAGGTGGTCGGCACCTTGATGCCGTGCTTGTCGAAGACCTTCTTGTTGTAGAAGAACGCCATCGGACCGGAGTCCATGGGCAGCGCGTGGATGGCCTGGTCGTCGGAGACCGCGTTCCACGGGCCGGGCGTGAAGCCCGTGGCGTACCGCTTGGCGCCGTAGGGGGAAAGGTCCTCGACGGACTTGCCGATCGTGAACTGGCCGAGGGCGTAGTACTCGATCTGCGCCACATCGGGGGCGCCGGATCCGGCGGCTATCGCGTTCTGCAGGGCGGTGTACTGCTTGTCGCCGGTACCGGCGTTGACCAGCTCGACGTCGACCTTGGGGTACTTCTTCTCGAAGTCCTCGGCGACCTTCTTGAGCGTGGGTTCCCAGGCCCACACCGTCACCTTGCCGCCCTTCTCCAGAGCTGCCGTGACATCCTTCGGGCCGCCTGCGGCACCGCCGCCGTCCGAGGCGTCGGAGCCGCAGGCCGTGGCGGTGAGGGCGAGGGCGGAGACGGCGGCGAGCGCGGCGAGGAGTCTGCGGGTGGTGCGAGTGCTCATGGGGTGTGCTCCTGGTCGGTGGTGCGGGCGGGCGTGAGGGAGGGTGTGCGGGAGGGCGGTGCCGGGAGTGAGGGAGGGGGTGGAGCCGTCATTCCTTGACGCTGCCGGCGGCCAGGCCGGACTGCCAGAACCGCTGGAGCAGCAGGAAGATCGCGACGATCGGGACGATCGTCAGCAGGGAGCCGGTGATGATGAGGTCGAAGACGGCCTCGCCTCCGGCCGTCTGGGCCTGGGCGTTCCAGGCGTTGAGGCCGAGCGTCAGCGGGTACCAGTCGGGGTCCTTGATCATGATCAGCGGCAGGAAGTAGTTGTTCCAGGTCGCGACCATCGAGAACAGCAGCACCGTGACGGTGCCCGGCATCAGCAGCGGCAGCGCGATCGTGAAGAAGGTGCGCAGCTCGCCCGAGCCGTCGATGCGCGCGGCCTCCAGGAGCTCGGTGGGGACCGCCTCGGCGGCGAAGACCCACATCAGGTAGAGCCCGAAGGGCGAGATCAGGGACGGGATGATCACCGCCCATGGGGTGTTGGTCAGGCCCATGTTGCTGAACATCAGGAAGGTGGGGACGGCGAGCGCGGTGCCGGGCACGGCCACGGCCCCGAGGACCACCGCGAAGACCGCCCGGCGGCCCGGGAACCGGTACTTGGCGAGGGCGTACCCGCCGAGGACGGCGAGGACCGTGGCACCGCCCGCGCCGGCGGCGACGTACAGCAGGGTGTTGAGCAGCCAGCGGACGAAGACGCCGTCGTCGTACGTGAGGGTGCGGGTGATGTTGTCCCAGAGGTGCGTGTCGTCGGCGAACCAGAGACCGAAGGAGTCGAGCAGTCCGTTCTGGTCCTTGGTGGCGTTGACGAGGAGCCACGCGAGAGGGAGCAGGGTGTAGACGAGGACCAGACCGGTGACGACGGTCAGCGGGATGCTGGGCCGGGGGTTGAGCGGGGTCCGCGGCGGCATCCGCCGCTTCCGGCGCCCGGCCGCCGGTGCGGCTGACGCGGAGCCGTCGGCGGAGCCCGTAGTGGATCCCGTAGACCCCGTGGATCCCGTACTGGACCCTGTGTCGGAGGCCGTGTTGGACGCCGTCGTCGCGAGGGAGGTGGTCATCGGTTCAGCCCTTCCGCATGCCGCGCAGCTGGACCGCGTAGGCGATGATCGCGGTGATCACGCCCATCACGATCGCCACGGTCGCCGCGTAGTTGTGCTGCTGGCCCGCGAAGGACAGCGAGTAGGTGTAGAGGTTCGGGGTGAAGTCGCTGGTGATCGCGTTCGGGGCGAGCTTCTGGAGGATGCTCGGCTCGTTGAACAGCTGGAAGCTGCCGATGATCGAGAAGATCGTGGCGATGACGAGCGCGCTGCGGATCGCCGGCAGCTTGACCGAGGTCACGACGCGCCACTCCCCCGCGCCGTCGATCGCCGCCGCCTCGTAGAGCGAGCGGGGCACGACCTTGAGCGCCGAGTAGAAGATCAGCATGTTGTAGCCGACGAACTCCCAGGTCACGATGTTGCCGATGGACGCGAGGACCAGTGAAGGCGAGAGCGGGTCGGGCAGCGTGATCCCGAACGCGTCGTTGATGTTGCCGACGAGACCGAACCGCGT
Source organism: Streptomyces sp. NBC_01255 (assembly GCF_036226445.1). Taxonomy (NCBI): domain Bacteria; kingdom Bacillati; phylum Actinomycetota; class Actinomycetes; order Kitasatosporales; family Streptomycetaceae; genus Streptomyces; species Streptomyces sp. NBC_01255. The sequence goes on along the minus strand of NZ_CP108474.1, from coordinate 7,769,428 downwards.
GCCGTACATGAAGCCCCAGATGAGGCTGGCGACGACGGCGGGGACCGCGTACGGCAGGAAGACCGCCACCCGGAAGAAGCTCTTGCCGTAGAGCCGGCCGCTGTCGATCGCGAGGGCGACGAGCAGCGCGATGCCGAGCATGACCGGCACCTGGATCAGGAGGAACAGGCCCACCCGGGCCAGTCCGTCCCAGAAGCGCGGATCGGTGAGCGCCTCGCCGTAGTTGTCGAGGCCGACGAAGGAGGTGCCGCCGATGAGCCGGTCCTTGAAGAGGCTCAGGTACAGGGCGTATCCGATCGGCGCGAGGAACACCAGGCCGAAGACGGCGACGAACGGGCCGGCGAACCCCCATCCGACCAAGGCCTCCTTGCGGAGACGGGAGCGCGCTCGGCGGCGGGGCGGCGGGGCCGCCTGTGCTGACGTCGACAGGAGCGTCATGGTGGTTCCTTGCGTCGGTGACCGACCGGTCGGGAACGGAGCGGGGAAGCAGAATCTCCGGGCCGGAAGGCTGGAAGGAGTCTGAGCCGATGAGTCGATGTTTACGTAATCATCGATGGCCTGATGTTTGCACCACCCCCAGATGGGCGTCAAGCACAAGGACGTAGCGATCAGGCGGAATTCGGCCGCCGAACGCCGCCGGGGCGCGGATTCATGCCGTCATGGCGGCCGCGCGGCACATGGCGACTCGGCGAAGGCGCGAGAAAGGACCGCAGGTCGGAACGGGTGGGAGCGGTACTCGCCTGCCCAGCGGTGTCAGCAGATCTCGCCGGGCCGGGCAGCCGTGGCCATGAGGAGCTCCCGCAGCAGGCCGAAGTCGACGCTCTCCGGCGTGCGGAACCGCAGACAGCCCTTGCCCATGTCGTGACCGGCCAGCCGTTCGTCGAACGCCTCACGCACGTCACTGCGCATGAGGTAGAAGGAGATGTACTGCTTCTGGCTGGCGAACGCGATCTCGCACGTGCCGTCCCGCTCGTATGCGGGCATCCCGTACGCCATGACCTCGCCGAAGCCCACCAGCTCCTCTCGGCACAGCCGCCGCATCCTGGTCAGCACGGCCCTGCGTTCCTCGGGGACCTCGGTCAGGTAGCCGTCGACGTCACTCGCCTCGCTCTGCACCATTCCGTGAGGTTATGCCGGATGGGAAGCAGCCATCAACAGGTCGCCCGCCTTCCCGGCGCCGCCGGGGTCCGTCAGGCGGGCGGAGGTGCTGTGCTGCCCCGCACCACGAGGGTGGGTTCCACGGCGAGTCGCCGGGGGCCGTTGCCTCGGCGTTCGATCTGTTCGAGCAGCAGGGTCACACAGTGCCGGCCCACCACGTCGAAGTCCTGGTGGACCGTGGTCAGAGGTGGCTCGAAGAAAGGAGCCTCGGGAACGTCGTCGAAGCCCGCCACGCTGATCTCGCCCGGCACGGACCGCCCCGCCTCGTGCATGGCACGCAGGACGCCCAGCGCCATCTGGTCGTTCGCCGCGAACACCGCCGTGGCGTCGGGGATCTGCGCGAGCGTCCGCCCTGCCAGGTAGCCCGACTCGGCGGTCCAGTCCCCGTACAGCGTCGGGCGTACCGGGGCGCCGGCCGTGACGAGCGTGCGCTCCCACGCTTCGGCGCGCCGCCGGGCGGCGAAGGAGTCGCGCGGGCCGCTGACGTGGTAGACGGTCCGGTGCCCGAGCTCCAGCAGATGGCCGACGACGCTCTGGGTGCCGCGGGCCTGGTCGAAGTCGACGTTCGGGTACTCGTGCCCCGTGTCGCCGTCGGCGACCACCACCGGCATCGTGGGCGGCAGGTGCAGCGACGGCGTGTCGAGCATCTGCGACTCGACCAGCACGATGCCGTCGACCGACTGGAGCATGAGGTGCCGGAAGGCCTGCCGTACGGCGGCTTCGGTCTGCGCCCGGATGCCCATGAAGTTGACCGAGAAGCCGGCCTCGCGCGCCGCGTCCGCGATGGCTCCGAGCGTACGGGCGTTGCCGTGCGCGCCCACGTCGAAGCTGACGACGCCGATCGCGCCGAACTTGCCGGTGACCAGGGCGCGCGCCGCCGCGTTGGGGCGGTAGCCGAGCTCCTGCATCGCGGCCAGCACCTTGGCGCGCGTCGTCTCGTCGACGTTGTCGTGGTTGTTGGCCACGCGCGAGACCGTCTGCGAGGAGACTCCGGCTCGCGCCGCGACCTCCGCCATGGAGGGCCACTTGCGGGGCGGACGCGAGCGGGGCGTTCTCGTTGCCTTGTCCGCCACGTTCGACCGTTCCTTCCCCGGGGCCTCGAGGACGCACGCCGACGCGCCCCATCAAGCCATGTTGACGCAAACAGGGTCCCGGGGTCAAAACCCTGATCTCTTTCGTCCGAATCCTTGACAGGCTCCCGGGCTCCTCCGAAACTTCCGGCTACACCGTGTTTACGAAAACATTACGTAGGCCGCGGTGTTCCACACGGTCTGAACGACCGGTGTCCCCCTCCAGGCGCCTCACCGCTCCGGACCCCCTCCGGCGCGGTCGTCCGCCGCACTCTCCGCGCGGAGCGCCCGGTCCGACGCAACACCACGAGGTATCGCGCCATGCGACTCAAGATCTCCGGGACGGCGGCATTCCTGTGCGCCCTCCTCCTGTCCCTGGTCACCGCCGCGGGCACCGCCCACGCCGCCCCGGTGCCCATCGCCAACGGCACCCAGTTCACCGATCCGGCCGGCAACCCCGTGCACGCCCATGGCGGCGGTGTGCTCAAGGTCGGCCAGTACTACTACTGGTTCGGCGAGAACCGGAACACGGACAACACCTTCCGCTACGTCTCCGCCTACCGCTCCACCGACCTGAAGACCTGGGAGTTCCGCAACCACGTCCTGACCGAGGCGTCCGATCCGGAGCTCGACTGGGCCAACATCGAGCGCCCCAAGGTCGTCTACAACAGTTCCACCCAGCAGTTCGTCATGTGGATGCACAAGGAGAACGGCTCGGACTACGGGGAGGCGCGCGCCGCCGTCGCCGTCTCGTCCACGGTGGACGGCGACTACACCTGGCGCGGCAGCTTCCGCCCCCTGGGCCACATGTCCCGGGACATCACGACCTTCGTCGACACCGACGGCACCGGCTACATGATCTCCGCCGCCAACGAGAACGCCGACCTGCATGTCTACCGGCTGACCCCGGACTACACGGCTGTGGAGTCGCAGGTCCAGCGGCTGTGGGCGGGTCACTGGCGGGAGGCCCCTGCCATGTTCAAGCGGGGCGACGTGTACTTCCTCCTGACCTCCGGCGCCACCGGCTGGGCCCCCAACCAGCAGAAGTACGCCACCGCCACCAGCATCACCGGCTCGTGGAGCGACCTGAAGGACGTCGGGGACGGGACGACCTTCCGCAGCCAGACCGCCTACGTCCTGCCGGTCCAGGGCACGAAGGGCACCAGCTACCTCTACATGGGAGACCGCTGGGGCAACTCCATGGGCGGGACGGTCAACGACTCCCAGTACGTGTGGCTGCCGCTCTCCTTCCCCACCAGCACCACCATGACCATGGACTACTCCCCTCAGATCACCGTCGACGCCGCGGCGGGGACCGTCAGCGGCATGAACGTGCCGTGGGAGTCGCTGGCCGCCCGCAGCAGCGGCAAGTGCGCCGACGTGGCGAACTTCGACTCGGCCGACGGCGTCCAACTGGTCCAGTGGGGCTGCGGAAGCGGTGTGAACCAGCACTTCTGGATCAAGAAGCTGGGCACCGGATACGTCCAGATCATGGCCCGGAACAGCGGTAAGTGCCTCGACGTCGCCGGGGCCTCGGCCGCGGACGGCGCGCTCGCCGTACAGAACACCTGCGACGGCTCGGCCTCCCAGCAGTGGAAGGTCCGGACTACGGACGTCGCCGGGTACGTCGAGCTCGTCGCCCGCCACAGCGGCAAGTGCCTCGACGTGTCGAACTGGTCGGGCGCCGACGGAGCCGCCCTCGCGCAGTGGACCTGCAACACGGGCGACAACCAGAAGTGGCGGCGCTCGGCGGTCTGACCGCCGCGTACGCCGTGAGGCCGCCCTCGTACCCATGAGACCGGCTCGTACCGCGCGAGACCGGCTCGTACCCCGTGAGACCAGCGCGTACGCCGTGAGACCGACGCGGGGCGGCCACCGTCCCCGGCCGCCCCGCGTCACCGCCCCTCATCCCCCCCCCCCCCCCCCTTCTCCCCCCTCTCGAAGGAGCAGGTCGTGTTCCCCACCCACCACCGAGCCCGCCACCGAACGGCGTCACTCCGCCGCCCTCGGCCCACCACGCGCCTGGCAGCCCTCGGCGCCGCCACGGCCCTCGCCGCCACGGCCTTCAGCACGGTGGGACCCGGCTCGACGCCGGCGAACGCCGCGGAGACCCCCGCCGCGGCCCTGACCGTACGGCTCGACCCCGGTTACCAGCACCCCGCCTTCCAGGGGTGGGGCACCGCGCTCGCCTGGTTCGCCAACGTCACCGGCGGATGGCCGGACGCCCAGCGCGACGCGCTCGCGGACGCCCTCTACGGCGCCGACGGCCTGGGGTTCACGATCGCCCGCTACAACATCGGCGGCGGCGACAGCCCCGAGACCACCCCCTACATGCGGGTCGGCGCGGCCGTGCCCGGCTACTGGAACCGGCCCGGCGCGGAGGCCCCCGACTGGTGGGACCCGAACCGCGCCGACCACTGGAACCCCGGCGCCGACGCCAACCAGCGCTGGTGGCTCACCGCCGCCAAGGCACGCGGAGCCACCACCTTCGAGGCCTTCTCCAACTCGGCGCCGTACTTCATGACCAACAGCGGCCTGGTCTCGGGCGCGGCCAACGGCTGGCAGGACAACCTCCGCTCCGACCAGTACGACCGGTTCGCCGCGTACCTCACGGGCTCGCTCCAGCGGGCCCAGTCCGCCACGGGCGTCACCTTCGACTCCCTCTCGCCGGTCAACGAGCCGGACACGGACTACTGGCACGCGGGCGGCCGCCAGGAGGGTTCGCACTGGGACCCGGCCTCCCAGGCCCGCATGATCACGACGCTGCGCGCCGCGCTCGACGCGAAGGGCGTGACGACCCCGATCGCCGGGATGGACGAGACGAACCCGGGGAAGTTCCGCTCCAATTGGGAGTCGTACGCCCCCGCCGTCCGGGACACGGTGGGCCGGCTCAACACGCACACGTACGGAACGAACGGCCGCACCGGCGTCCGCGACATCGCCAAGGGCGAGACCACGCCCCTCTGGATGTCCGAGGTCGATCTCGGCGGCAGCGTCCCCCAGAGCTTCACCTCCATGAGCCCCGCGCTCGACCTCGCCCAGCGCATCAACGACGACATCCGTGAGCTGGAACCGAGCGCCTGGGTGCTCTGGCAGGCCGTCGAGGACTACGAGAACATGACGCCGGGCCGCGAGAACTCCAACTGGGGCCTGATCCAGACCGACTTCACCCCTGACGACGCGGCGACCGAGCCCCTGCGCAAGAACAAGAAGTACTGGGCGATGGCGAACTACAGCCGCTTCGTCCGCCCCGGCGCGCGCATCGTCAACACCGACGACCCGCAGACGCTGGCGGCGGTGCGGCCGGGCGGAAATGGCGTGGTCGTCGTCCACACCAACCCGACCGGTGAGGAGCGCGAGGTGACCCTGAACCTCGACGGCTTCCAGACGGCCGCGGCCGGGCCCGTCGAGCGGTGGACCACCGACGCGACGAAGAACCTCCAGCGGGACGGCGACGCGGCCGTGAGCGGCCGGACGCTCAAGGCCACCGTCGGCCCCGGCTCCGTCACCACGTTCGTCCTGCCCACCGTCACCGGCGTGAACCCGGCGACGACCATCGCGCCCACCGGCACACCGCGCCTGCTGCTCAACGACAACAGCGGCAAAGCGCTCGCCGTCGCCACCGTGGGCGGCAAGAGCACGGCCGTCCAGCGCACCTCGGCCCCGGCGGACAGCGCGCAGCAGTGGACCTTCACCAAGCTGTCGGCCGCCGACTGGGGAAGCACCGCCGCCTATCGGATCACCAACGCCAGGACCGGCAAGGCGCTCGCCGTCTCCAGCGGCGCTCTGACCTTCGTGTCGCCCGGATCGTCCACGGCTCAGCAGTGGATCCGCTCGACCACGGGCGACGGCCACAGCACCTTGATCAACGTGGCCAGTGGGCGGCTCCTGGACGTCACGGGCGCCTCGACCGCCGACGGGGCACCCGTCGGGGTCCACCAGCCCACGACCGGCGCCAACCAGTCCTGGACCTTCCCGGGCACCGCACCGGATGCCTGGCGGACGCTGTCCTTCCGGCACAGCGCCAAGTGCCTCGACGTCAGCGGTGCCGGCGCGGAGGACGGCGCGTCCGTCGTCCAGTACGGCTGCAACACCGGGTCCAACCAGCAGTGGTCGCTGCGCTCGACCGGCGGCGGATACGTGAACGTCGTCGCCCGGCACAGCGGCAAGTGTCTCGACGTGAGCGGCCTGTCCACAGCCGACGGCGCCGACGTCTTCCAGTACGTCTGCAACGGAGGCCGCAACCAGGAGTGGGCGGTCCGGAGCACCGGCGACGGGCACCTCACCCTGACGGCCCGGCACAGCGCCAAGTGCCTGGCAGTGAGCGGCGCCTCCACGGCGGACGGCGCGGTCGTGGAACAGCGGACGTGCGACGGCGCCGCCGCACAGCAGCTGAGCTGAGCTGAGCTGACAGGCGAAGAGCCGGGCTCGGACGGAAGAGCCGGGCTCCGACCGATGGGTCGGAGCCCGGCTCTTCTCGCGCCGCCCGTCGTGGCTACTCCTCGGTGGGCCCGAGGTCGGCCGCGTCGCGGAAGTGGACCGTACGGGCCCGGTGCGCCGCGTGGAGCTCCAGGACGACGACCTCGTTCGTACCGGAGCGGAGCACCGGCGCCGGCACGTACAGGGAGCGCTGCGGGCCGCGGGACCAGTAGCGGCCGAGTGCGAAGCCGTTGACCCAGGCGTTTCCCTTGGTCCAGCCGTCGAGGTGCAGGAAGGCGTCGGCGGGGTCGGTCACCTCGAAGGTGCCGCGGTGGAAGGCCGGTCCGACGACCGTCGCGGCGGCGGGCGCGAAGGGGACGTCCTGCGGGTCGGCGAGCGGGAGCGCCCGGCTGGTCCAGCCCGCGAGCTCCGTGCCGTCGAGCAGGACTTTCCCGAGGAGGCCCTTGCGGTCGTGGATGCCCTGGCCGTAGTTCACCCGGCCCTGGTTCTCGACGAGGACGGTGAGCGTGCTGCCGGCCCGGGGCACCGTGAAGGCGAGGGCGTGCTCGTGGTTCTCCCGCTCCAGGACGCCCACCGGCTGGCCGTCGACGAACACCTGGGCCCGGTCACGGACGTGCTCGACCTCCAGGAGGGCCGGCCCCGTGAGCGGCAGAGTCGTCTCGTACAGGACGAACCCGAAGTCCTGTTCCAGTTCCTCCATGGTGAGGGGCCGGCGCGCCTCGACGGCGCTCCCGAGGGCCGCGGCGTGGGCCAGAAGGCCTGCGGTCTCGGTCAGGGGCACGGTCCGCGGGGCGAGTTTGGGGCCGGGCGGCGGGACGGGGGCGTCCGGCACGGGCGCGTACTTGGCGATCACGTCGCGGAAGGCGGCGTACTTCGGCGTCGGGTCGCCGGCCTCGTCGAGGGGCGCGTCGTAGTCGTAGGAGGTGACGGTCGGCCGGTAGGTGTGTTTGTCGTTGGCGCCGTTGGTGAAGCCGAAGTTGGTGCCGCCGTGGAACATGTAGAAGTTCACCGACGCGCCGGTGGCGAGGAGTTCGTCGAGCTCGCGGGCCGCCTGGCCGGGGTCGCGGACCACGTGGTGCGCGCCCCAGCGGTCGAACCAGCCGATCCAGAACTCCGTGGTCATCAGGGGGCCTTCGGGGCGCCGGGCGCGGAGGTCGGCCAGGTGCTCGGCGGAACGGCTGCCGAAGTTCGCGGTGGCGAGGACGCCGGGCAGGGAGCCGCGTTCCAGGTCGGCGGGCTGGTCGCAGGTGAAGAGAGGGACGTCGACGCCACAGCGGCGCAGGGTTCCTGCGAGGTGCTCCAGGTAGGCGGTGTCGTCGCCGTAGGCCCCGTACTCGTTCTCGACCTGGACGGCGAGGACGGGGCCGCCCTGGGAGGCCAGGTAGGGCCGGAGCGGGGTGAGGAGCCGGTCGAAGTAGTCGTCGACCGCGGCGAGGAAGCGGGGGTCTCGGGAGCGCAGGCGTATGTCCGGCTCGGCGAGCAGCCAGGAGGGGATGCCGCCGCCCTCCCATTCGGCGCAGATGTACGGGCCGGGGCGGAGGAGGACGTGCAGGCCCTCGGCGGCGGCGAGGTCGAGGAACCGGGGCAGGTCGAGGCCGCCGTCCAGCGTGAAGCGGTCGGGCCGCGGCTGGTGGAGGTTCCAGGGGACGTACGTCTCGACGGTGTTGAGCCCCATGAGCCGGGCCTTGCGGAGTCGGTCCGCCCACTGGTCGGGGTGCACGCGGAAGTAGTGGAGACCGCCGGACAGGAGCCGAAACGGTTCGCCATCGAGGGTGAAGCCGCCCTCGTCGATCTGGAGAAGAGGCATGGACGGATGCTCCTGTGCTGGGGTGACGGGCGCTGTCGCGGAACGGGAAGATCCTGATGCGGCTATGTTTGCGTAAACACAGCATGCCTGGCAACCCTCCGCCGACCCCGACTCAACCCCCGCCCAACCCCAGCCCAACCCCCGCTCACGAGGCGTCGGCACGCATCACGGAAGCGGACCGACGGGAAATTCCCCCAAGCCTCAAGGGAATCCGCACAGATATTGACGCGCCGTCGCGGCGCATGCTGCACTGACCCCGGGCTGAATGTTTACGTTCACATTGCGCACGAGTAACGCCGGAGGGGACGCCGCGTCACTCGCCGCCGCTCACCAGCTGCCCCGGCAAGCCGTCTTCCCCCCTCCCCCATCTCCTCCTGATGAAGGAGTCATGCATGCCCTCCCCCGACGCCTCTCGCGCCGCCTCCCTCGACCGCAGAGGCTTCCTCGCCGCCGCCGCGCTCACCGCAGCAGGCGCGGTCGCGCTCCCCGGCGGCCTCCTCCCCACGAGGGCCGAGGCCGCCGTCCCGTCGCAGGTCGCGCTCCCGCAGCGGGGCATCCACGACACCGCCCCGGCATGGGCGTGGACCGACGGTTTCGTCAGCGGCAACGGCGAGTACGGTGCGGTGTTCCACGGAACGCCGCAGCTGGAGAGGATCGTTCTCAACCACCACCGCTTCGTCCTGCCCAACGGCACCCGCGACGTGCTGCCGCCCGTGCTCGCCGACCGTCTGGAGTCGGTGCGGGACAGGGCTCTGGCCGGCGACTACTGGGGGGCCGCGGGCACCTTCGCGGAAGGCTGGTCCCTCCGCTGGACCCAGACCTTCCACCCCGGGTACGAGCTGGTGCTGAGCACGCCCGGCGCGACCACCGCCGACGACTACGCCAGGACGACCGACTTCCGTACCGGCGAGGTCACCCACAGCTGGACCGACAGCGCCGGCGTCTGGAAGCGGCGCGCTTTCGTCTCCCGCGCCGACAAGGTCGTCGTCCACGAGCTGCTCCCCGCCGACGGCCGTACCGTCGACACGACGATCAGGGTCGACACCGCGCTCGAAGGCGTACCCTCCGACGTCGGCTTCACGACAATCGCGACGGCCGCGAACGGCACGGGCCAGCTCGACCTCCGCGCCACCTACCCGGCCGGCCAGGGGGCGTACGGCTACGAGGGCGTCACCCGGGTCGTCGTCACGGGCACCAAGGCGTCGGTGTCGTCGGCCGGAGGCGACACGCTGGTCGTCTCCCGCGCGACCAAGGTCCTGCTGCTGACCAAGCTGGGCCGGTACGAGAACGCGGGCGACTGGAACGCCAAGCCCCTGCAGACCGCCCTGGCCGCGCTCCCCGCCGACTACGCCACGCTTCTGGGGCGGCACGCGCCGCTGCACCAGGCCATGTTCGACGGTTCGAGCCTGGACCTCGGCGTCTCCGCCACCGACCGGCAACTGTCCACGTCCGAGTTGACCGCGCGGCAGAACGACGACCGGTCGGTCGTCGACCTCGCACTCCTGGAACGGATGTACGACTCGGGGCGCTACCTGTTCGTGTGCTCCAGCGGCGTCCTGCCCCCACGCCTCACCGGGCTGTGGGCCGGCAGCTGGAACGGCGCCTGGGCCGACGACTTCACCACCGACGCCAACATCAACCTCCAGGTGGCCGGTGGCACCATCCTGAGTCACGGCGACGCCATGCAGGGGTACTTCGACCTCGTCCTGGGACAGCTCGACGACTGGCGCAGGAACGCCACGAACCTCTACGGCGCGCGGGGCTTCCTCGCGCCCTCCCGTACCGACGGCGAGTACGGCCACATGCTCCACTTCAACGGCGGCGACTTCCCGGGCCAGTGCTGGACCGGCGGCGCCGACTGGATGCTGTACCCGCTCCTGGAGCACTACGAGGTGACCGGCGACACGGCGTTCCTGCGGGAGAAGCTCGGGCCGGCTCTGATGGAACTCGCGCTGTTCTACGAGGACTTCCTCACGCGGACCGACTCCCACGGGAAGAAGATCTTCGTTCCGTCGTTCTCGATGGAGAACTCACCCTCCAACACGGGGCAGATGCTGTCGGTCAACGCCACGGGCGACATCATGGCCGGCCGCCACGCCCTGCAGGCCGCGGTCGACGCCGCCAACCGGCTGAACGTGGAACAGGGTTCAGGCCAGGGCGTGGCCCGCTGGACGGCGCTGCTGGCCCAGCTGCCCGAGTACACGGTCAACGGCGACGGCGCGCTGGCCGAGTGGTCCTGGCCCGGGCTGAACGACCGCTACAACCACCGGCACGTCCAGCACCTGTACGGGGCCTGGCCCCTGCACGAGATCAACCCCGAGGACGCACCCGACCTCGTACGCTCCGCGCGCAAGGCGCTCCGGCTGCGCGGCGACGAGAACCGCTCGGCCCACGGCAGCCTCCACCGCGCGCTCGCCTGGAGCAGGCTGAAGGACGGCGCCGGCGTCTACGACAACCTCCGCAAGGTCCTCGGCAGCAACATGGTGTGGCGCTCGCTGGTCACCTCCCACAACCCCGACCTGCACATCTACAACACCGACGCCGCCAACGCGCTGCCGGCGATCGTCGCCGAGTCGCTGGTCTGCACGCGGCCGGGACTCCTGGAAATCCTCCCGGCCCTGCCCGATCAGCTGGCCCGTGGCACGATCCGCGGCGTACGGGGCCGCAACCGGGTCCTCGTCGAGAGCCTCACCTGGGACACCGCTGCCCGCACCGCCACCGTCAGCCTCGTCTCGGCCATCAGCCACACGATCACGTTCGTCTGCCGCCGCGGCATCACGTCGCTGTCCACCACGGCGCCCACGGCCCCGTCCCCGCTCGGCGACCACGCCAGGGAACTGTCCCTCACCGCGGGGGCCCGCACCCAGGTCACGATCGGCCTGCTCACGGGGACTTTCCGCCTGGTCAACCGCGCGAGCGGCAAGGTCCTCGACGTGGCGAACCACTCCACGGCCGACGGCTCTCCGGTCATCCAGTGGCCCTGGTCGGGCGGGACCAACCAGCAGTGGCGGCTGCTCCCCGACTACGACGGGTCCTTCCGGCTGTCCAACGTGAACAGCGGCAAGGTCCTCGACAACCCGGGGGCCTCCACGTCCCCCGGTGAGCCGCTGGACCAGTGGACGGACACGGACAGCCCCAACCAGTGGTGGAAGCTGGTGCCGGCCGGGACAAGCGGTCACTACCACCTGGTCAACGGCTCCAGCGGTCTCCGCGCGGCCGTGGAGAACGGCTCGACGAGCGAGGGAGCGAGGATCGTCCAGATGCCGGCCGACGGCTCCGCCGGCCAGGAATGGGCGCTCGTCGCCCTCTGACCAGGTCGCCACACAGTCACCGGAACAGCCTCAGCGGAACTCGTGGACGACCTGGACCTCGCCGACCATGTGGGCGTTGAGGTCGGAAGCCCGGACGATACCGGCACCGCAAACCCGGCAGCCACGCGGTTTCCGAGCCGCGCGGCAACGCGAACGCGTGTGTGCATGACCTAGAGTGCGGGGGTGTCGTCGTACAGCATTGGGCAGGCAGCGAGCCTGCTCGGAGTGAGTTCGGAGACCGTTCGCCGGTGGGCGGACGGCGGCAAGCTGGGCATGGAGCGCGACGGGGCCGGGAAACGGGTCATCGAGGGTGCGGCCCTGGCCCGCTTCGCGAAGGAGCGGGGTGCGGGACTGCACGCCGTTCCGGACGACGACGTGCCGACCTCCGTCCGGAACTCGTTCGTGGGGATCGTGACAGCCGTACGCGTCGACGACGTGGCCGCGCAGGTGGAGGTCCAGTCCGGCCCGCATCGGCTGGTGTCCCTCGTGACGCGCGAGGCCGTCGAAGAGCTCGGCCTCGACGTCGGCGTCACGGTGACCGCCCGGGTGAAGTCGACGAGCGTCCACATCGACGTACCCTGACCACCCCGCTCCGGACGTGACCGTCAGCGGCAGAGCAGCGCCGCCCGCAGGTCCGCCTTGCGGTCGAGGCGGGACAGGTCCCGGCCGGTGAGCGCCTCGATGCGCTCGACGCGGTAGTGGACCGTGTTCACATGGACGTGCAGGGCCTCGGCGGTCCTCGCCCAGGAGCAGTCCTTCGCCAGGAAGACCTCCAGCGTCTCCAGGAGCATGGCGCGGGAAGCCCGCCCGGAGCCCAGCAGCGGACCCAGGACCGTCTCCCGGTAGACGGCCCGTACGTCGGCCGGGATGCCGGCCATCAACATCTCGAGACCGACGAGGTCGCCGAGGCCGGCGACACGCGCCGCCGACGGTGCCGCGGTGCGGGCCGCCGACAGCGCGTAACGCGCCTGGGCGAGTGCGCTGTTCAACCCCGCCGCGGCGGTGACGGGCTCGCTCACACCGGCACGCGGTGTGGAGGCCGGGCGGCAGGCGTGGACCAACGGCCATACCTCGCCCAGCACTTCCCGGACGCCGAACCCGCGCCCGCGCCCGTCCCCGTCCCCAGTCCCGGCCTCCTCGCGCGCCACGACCGCCATCGTCTCACCGCCGACGCCGCCCTCGGCGACGGCGAAGGAGACGGATGCGGAGACGGACGACAGGTGATGCAGCGCCTCCGTGAGCGCGGCGACGGCATCCGCACCGGCCTCGCCGTGCGGCCCCACATCCGCGACGACCACGGTGTACGCCGCCTTGTCGCCCAGACCGCAGGACGCCAGCGCGCCGTGCAATCGGCGGGCATCGACGCGCGGAGCACCCACGGCGTCCATCAGCTCCGCGGCCGCCGCGATGCGCGCCGCCCGGTGGCGGTCCTGGCGGCGCCGGTGGCGGCCGAGGAGCTCGGCTATCTCCTGAAGGACCCGCGGAGGCACCTGCCCCGGCTCGGGCAGATGGAGGTGCCAGGCGTCGAAGACCGTGTCGTCCGCCTCGACCCGCACCGTCGTGCCGTGCGCACCGCGCAGGTGTTCCGCGGCCCGCGGAGCGGCCAGTTCCGTCGAGCCGGTGGTGCGGGCGACCGTCCGGCCGCTGCTGGTCAGCAGGTGGCAGGCGGGCGTGCCCAGGTGGCCGAAGGCCCGGTCGAGCAACTCGCCTGCCGTCGCGTCGGTTTCCAGGGCGCGGTCGAGGTCCAGTCGGACGTTCTCCGGCAGCGCGAAGTGGTCGTCGGGACGGCGGCTGAGCTCGCCCCACTGCCGGAGGTACACGGCTTCGGTGATCGCCCGGAAGCTCGTGTGCGCCGGTACGGCGATCAGCGCGATCCGATGCCTCCGGCAGGCTGCCGCCAGCTCGCCGGGCACCTCGCCGTGCGTTTCCTCGCCGGCGAGGAGCGCCACCGCCCCGGCACCGCGCAACGCGGAGACGAAACTGTCGGCCTTGTCCGAGCCGCCGTCCGGGCTCCACCACACGAGTCCGCTCAGCACGACCTCCCCCGGCTGGAGGAACCGCGCCGGAGCCTCCAGGTCGGTCGCCGTCACGCCGCGGATCTCCTGGCCGAGCAACGCCTCGTCGCCCCAGACGAGCGAGAGGTCGAGACGGTCGAGTCGGAGGAGATGGTCGACGTGCATACGGGCTCCTTGTGCGATCACGGGACGAGCCCGCACCCCACATTCACGAGGCGAATGCGAGTCGGGACATCGTAGATGCCCGGACTCAGGCAGAAAACAGCTCCTGGTTGATCCTCCAGTACCCGGTGTTCCGGGGTGGTGGTTTTCCGGCTTCGCGACCAGTCGTGCCGCCCGCCTCCCCCGGGCTTCACTGGCCGGAAGGCATCGGTCGGAAGGCGTAGGGCATGGGGGCGCGGGGATGGATCTGAACACGATCACGGACGTGAGGGACGCCCGGCTCCGCGAGCCGTGGCGGCCGGGTGACGCGTGGCTGGGCGGGGGCACGTATCTGTTCTCCGAGCCGCAGCCGCACCTGCGCCGGCTGATCGATCTGAGCCGGACCGGGTGGGAACCGCTCACCCGGCACGCGGACGGCTCGCTGGAGATCGCGGCGACCTGCACGATCGCCCAGCTGTCCCGCTTCGGAAGGCACACCCTCGACGCCCCGGCGGCGCCGCTCTTCGAGCAGTGCTGCCGGGCCTTCCTCGCCTCGTTCAAGATCTGGAACATGGCGACCCTCGGCGGGAACCTGTGCAACGGCCTGCCCGCGGGGCCGATGATCTCGCTGACCGCCGCGCTCGACGGCAGCTGTCTTCTCCAGGCGCAGGACGGCTCGTTGCGGGAGGTGAAGGTGGTCGACTTCATCACGGGCGCCGGTCGCAAGGACCTCGCGGAGGGCGAGCTGCTGCGCTCCGTCACGCTCCCCGGCCGGGCACTGGAATGCCGTACGGCGTTCCGGCAGGCCTCGCTGTACGGGCTCGGCCGCTCGGGTGCGCTGGTCATCGGGACACTCGATCCGGTGGACGGCTCGCTGGCGGTGACGATCAGCGCGGCGACCGTACGCCCGTTCCGGTTCTGGTTCCCGCTGCCGCCCGACGCCGAGCAGCTGCGACGGGCCATCGAGGGGACCGTCGGCGACGAGGACTGGTTCGACGACATCCACGGGCTGCCCGAGTGGCGGCGGCACATGGGTTTGCGCCTCGCCGAAGAGGTCCGCCGCGAACTGACCCACAGCTTCGAAGAGAGGGCCCGATGAGCTTCCGCATCCGTGTCAACGACCGTGCCTTCGAGGACGAGCCGCGCGCCGGCCAGTGCCTGCGCACCTATCTGCGCGAGCGCGGCTGGTTCGGTGTGAAGAAGGGGTGCGACGCGGGCGACTGCGGCGCCTGCACCGTCCACGTCGACGGCGAACCGGTCCACAGCTGTCTGTATCCGGCCGTTCGGGCGGAGGACCGTGCCGTCACCACCGTCGAGGGCCTCGCCTCTCCTGACGGTGAAC
This sequence comes from Streptomyces sp. NBC_01255, assembly GCF_036226445.1. NCBI lineage: Bacteria > Bacillati > Actinomycetota > Actinomycetes > Kitasatosporales > Streptomycetaceae > Streptomyces > Streptomyces sp. NBC_01255. The sequence continues at coordinate 7,754,144 of NZ_CP108474.1, read as the reverse complement.
TCCACTCCGTACAGCGGAAGTTCCTCGACGCACAGGGCTACCAGTGCGGCATGTGCACGGCCGGGTTCCTGATGACGACGGCCGCCCTCGAAGCCGAGCGGGGCACCACGCACGACGACGGCAAGCTGGACGACCTGCCCCGCGCCTTCAAGGGCAACATCTGCCACTGCACCGGCTACCGCGCGATCGAGGACGCCGTACGGGGTGTGAAGCACACCGAACGCCCCTGCGCGGGCAAGGCCGTCGGCAGGAACGTCGGCGCCCCGGCCGGTCCCGATGTCGTCACCGGCAGGGCCCGCTACACCTTCGACGTCGAGGTCCCTGGCCTCCTCCACATGAAGCTGCTGCGCTCCCCGCACCCGCACGCCCGGATCGTCTCCATCGACACGTCCGCCGCGCTGCGCGTGCCGGGTGTGCATGCCGTCCTCACCCATGAGGACGCCCCGGGGACGCTGTACTCCAGCGCACGCCACGAGCACCCCACCGAGGACCCCGACGACACCCGGGTCCTGGACGACGTCGTCCGCTTCGTCGGGCAGCGGGTCGCCGCCGTGGTCGCCGACAGCGAGCAGGCCGCCGAGGAGGGATGCCGGCGGATCGAGGTGGAGTACGAGCAACTCCCGTACGTCACCGACCCGGAGGAGGCGATGCGGCCGGGCGCACCGGTCATCCACGCCGGGAAGGGCCCCGAGGTCCGCATCGCCCGCGTCGACGACAACGTGGCGGGCGAGGTGCACGGCGAGATCGGTGAGGTCGAGGCGGGTTTCGCGGAGGCCGACGTCGTGTACGAGGAGACGTTCCGCACCCAGCGCGTGCAGCACGCCAGCCTCGAAACCCACGGCTGTGTGGCGTACTTCGAGCCCAAGGAGGACGGCACGGGCGAACGCCTCACCGTCCGTTCCTCCACCCAGACGCCGTTCCTGACCCGGCGCGCGCTGTGTGCCCTGTACGAGCTGCCGGAGGACGAGGTCCGGGTGGTCGCCGGCCGGGTGGGCGGCGGCTTCGGCGGCAAGCAGGAGATGCTCACCGAGGACATCGTCACCCTCGCCGCGCTGAAGCTGCGCCGCCCGGTGAAGCTGGAGTACACCCGGGCCGAGCAGTTCTACGGAGCGACCACCCGGCACCCGTTCACCATCGGGATCAAGGTCGGAGCCCGCGCCGACGGCACGCTGACCGCCGTACAGATGCGGGTCGTGTCCAACACCGGGGCGTACGGGAACCACGGTCCGGCCGTCATGTTCCACAGCGTGGGCGAGTCGTTCGCCGTCTACCGCGCCCCGCACAAGAAGGTCGACGCGTACTCCGTCTACACCAATGTCGTCCCGGCGGGCGCCTTCCGGGGATACGGCCTCGGCCAGGTCACCTTCGCCGTCGAGTCCGTCATGGACGAACTGGCCCGGCGTCTCGGCATGGACCCGCTGGCCTTCCGCGAGCGGAACATCATCGGCCCGGGCGATGCCATGCACAGCCCGATCGGCGAGGAGGAGGACCTGCACATCGCCTCGTACGGCCTCGACCAGTGCCTGGAGGTCGTCCGCCGGGCCATCGCGGAGGATCGCAGCGCGGAGGAGGCTCCCGAAGGGTGGCTCGTCGGACAGGGAACCGGCATGGCCATGATCGCCACCGGACCGCCCGGCGGCCACTACGCCGACGCCCGCGTCTCGCTCCTCGACGACGGCACGTACGACATCGCCGTCGGCACCGCCGAGTTCGGCAACGGCACCACCACCGTCCACAAACAGATCACCGCGGGCGCGCTGAACACCACCGAGGACCGCATCACCATCCGCCAGTCCGACACCGACGTCGTACGCCACGACACCGGGGCCTTCGGCTCCGCCGGCACCGTCGTCGCCGGCAAGGCCGTCCTGCTCGCCGCGACCTCCCTCGCGGAACGGCTGCGCACGCTGGCGGCCCGCCACACCGGCACGGCCCGGCACCTGTGCGTGCTCGGCGCCGAGGCCGTCGACTGCGCGGGCCGGCTCGTCACCCTCAAGGAGCTGTACGAGGCGGGGTACGCCCTCGGTGCCGCGGAGGAGCTCGCGGCGGACGGACACTGGGGCGGCTCGCCCCGCTCGGTCGCCTTCAACGCCCAGTGGTTCCGGATCGCCGTCGACCCCGGGACGGGCGAGATCCGCATCCTGCGCAGCGTCCACTCCGCCGACGCGGGCAAGGTCATGAACCCGATGCAGTGCCGCGGCCAGGTCGAGGGCGGAGTCGCCCAGGCCCTCGGCGCCACGCTCTTCGAGACGGTCCGGATCGACGAGCGCGGCGAGGTCACGACGGCCGCGTTCCGCCGCTACCGGCTGCCCCAGTACGCGGACGTCCCCCGCACCGAGGTCCACTTCACGGAGACCAGCGACGCGATCGGCCCGCTCGGCGCCAAGTCCATGAGCGAGAGCCCCTTCAACCCCGTCGCCCCCGCCTTCGCCAACGCGCTGCGCGACGCCACCGGGATCCGCTTCACCGAACTGCCGGTCACCCGCGACCGCGTCTGGCTCGCCCTGGACCGGGAGGCGCGGAGCGTCGGGTGACGGATCCGGCGCCGCTCGTCGATTCCTACAGCCTCTCTCTCATTCGCGATGGAGAGTCCCACAGCTTTGTTGCATATGAGATCCAGTCCGCCCTACGGTGTGGCACATGCAGTTCACCTCCATGGGTCAGGCCGTGGAGGCGCCGGGACTGGAAGTCGGCATGCAGGCCACCGCCCGCGTGAAGTCGACCAGCGTGCACATCGATCGCACCTGACCACCCTCACGCAGCACCACAGCACCACAGCACCACCTCGCTGCGACACCGCAGCACCTCGGCAGTCGGCGCGGCCTGCCATCCCCGTACTCCTCGTTCGTCCCCAAGGAGCTCAGACCCTCATGACCTTCACCCTCGCCCCCACCAGACGCCGTGCCGCCGCTGCCGCCCTCACCGCGGCCCTGCTGGTCCCCCTCACCGCGTGCGGCAACAACGACGACACCAAGAAGGACACCGCCGGCTCCACACCCTCCGGCTCCACACCCTCCGGCTCCGCGAGCGCCGCGCCCCGGGCGAACCTCACCGTCCTCGCGGCGGCGTCCCTCACCAACGTGTTCAAGACGGCGGGTGCCGCCTACGAGAAGGCCAACCCGGGCACGAGGATCACCTTCTCGTTCGCCGGCTCGCAGGAGCTCGTCGCCCAGGTGTCGCAGGGCTCGCCCGCCGACGTCCTGGTCACCGCCGACACCAAGAGCATGGACAAGGTCAAGGCCGACACCGGCACCCCGGCGATCATCGCGAAGAACCGGCTCGTCATCGCCACCGGCGAGGGCAACCCGTTCAAGGTCGACGAGCTGAAGGACCTTGCCGACACCAAGCTCAAGGTCGTCCTCGCAGCCCCCGAGGTGCCCGCGGGCAAGTACAGCAAGCAGGTCCTGGACGCCCAGAAGGTCACGGTGAAGCCGGTCTCGCAGGAGCCGAACGTCCGCGCCGTGCTCAGCAAGGTCGAGCTGGGCGAAGCCGACGCCGGCCTCGTCTACAAGACCGACGCCGCCTCCGCAGCCGACAAGGTCGACGCCGTCGAGATCCCCGACGCGCAGAACGCCATCGCGAAGTACCCGGCCGCCACACTCAAGGACTCCAAGAACGCCGAGGCCGCGGCCGCGTTCGTCGCCTGGCTGTCGTCGCCCGAGGGCCAGAAGATCCTCCAGGACGCCGGCTTCCAGAAGCCGTAACCGACCGGCGCCGGCCGGATGGTGAGGGCTGCCCGTACCGGGGGACGGTCCCTGCTGCTCCGGTCGGTTCACCGAGCGCATGGACGGCCTGTGAGCCCGTCCGATGCGGAAGGGCCACGCTCCCCGGGCGGGTGCGCGGCCCTCTCGTACAGCAGGAGAATCAGGCGGAGGCGAGGGAGATCTCGGTCGACTTGATCAGGGCGACAACGGAAGTCCCGGCGTTCAGACCGAGGTCCTCGACGGCTTCCTTGGTGATCGCGGCGGTCAGCTCCCCGCCCTCGACGGAGACCTTCACCGACCCCATGGCGCCGCCGGTCGACACCTCGGTGACGGATCCGGCGAGCTGGTTGCGAATGGAGATGCCCTCGACGGGACCGGTCGCGAGGGCGACCTCGGTGGACTTCACCAGCGCCTTCACCGCGGAACCTGCGGTCAGGCCCAGGTCCTTGACGGCATCGGCGGTGATGGCGGCGGTGATGTCCTGGCCGCCGGCCAGGCGCACCTTCACGGACGCCATGGCCTCGCCCGTGGTGACGGCCGTGACGGTACCGGGGAGCTGGTTGCGAATGGACAGGGTCATGGAGAACACGCCTCACAAAGCCGGAAACGAACAGTCATCACTTCTGTGGCCTGCGTCCCAATCGACGCTACCGGAAGGAAATTCCCCGCCGGCAACGCGCATCGCATTCACCAGCCTTTCAGACCCCACTGCCTCGCTCATTCCACGAAGGTTTCGCGAACCTTGCCTTGAGCCCCACGAGCCCGCTGACCTGGGACTCACTTCGGCAACCAAGCATCCGCCCACCACGCGGGGGCTATTTCCATGAAATGCACATGAGCGGATGCTCGGCGATGCGGACCGCATATACGGCGCCCTTCCGCACCCCGCCCATCTCGGAGCGGCGCGGGGCGATCGTCCTGACCCCGGCGACCGACGTCGATCCACTCCGTCGGCCACTTCCTGGCGCGCGCCGAACTGCAGGGCTGAGCGACCAACGGGCGTCAGCCTGCACGCCCGTCCGCACCTCCAAACCACATCTACCTGCCGTCATGGCTGATCAGCCAAGCATTCGTGAGGCAATTGTGATCCTGGGCCCGCAGATGCAGGATGGATGGCGTGGCCGTCCGAGCTGAGGCGGTTGCGCGGAGCTCCCATGCCCGAGCCCCGCGTCCGCTTGCGCTGTTCCTGCTCACGAGGCGAGGTAAGGCAGATGACGACACGTACGTACGACGGCAGCGTCGGCGACGTCGACCACAGCACGATCGGTTCCGGCCACCCCGCCCACCGCCGTCCGGACGGACGCATCGCCCGACTCGTCGCCAAGGGCCTGGGGCAGGCGCGCACCGTCCTCACTGTCGGCGCCGGCGCCGGATCGTACGAGAGTATCGCCGGCGCGGTGACCGCCGTCGAACCGTCCGCCTTGATGCGGGCCCGGCGGCCGGACCGACTCCCTCGCGCGATCGACGCCGCCGCCGAGGACCCGCCGTTCCCCGACGGCGAGTTCGACGCGGCGATGACGCTGTTCAGCTTGCACCAGTGGAGCGATGTGAGCACCGGCCTGCGGGAGATGCGGCGCGTGACCCGAGGTCCGGTCGTGGTCCTCACGTGCGACCCGGCACTCGTACGCCACTTCTGGCTGTACGACTACGCCCCCGAGGCCCTCGACATCGAGGCCCGCCGCTACCCGCTCGTCGACGACATCGCCGCGGCCCTCGGCGGAGTGGTCACCGTCGACGCCGTCCCCATCCCCTTCGACTGCACCGACGCCTTCAACGAGGCGTACTACGGCCGCCCCGAGATGCTCCTCGACCCCGGCGCCCGCCAGGCGTGCTCCGCCTGGAGCTTCGTCGACGACGGCGTCCGCGAACGCTTCGACCGAACACTCCGCGACGACCTGCGATCCGGGGCCTGGGACGAGCGCTTCGGCCACCTGCGCTCCCGGCCGGCTTACGAGGGCTCACTCGTCGTCGTACGGTCCACTCCCTGAGGCGCGCTGCCCCCTGAGGCCCCGCGCAGCCAGTGCCCCCGCCCGCTGTTCACGACCGGCGCAGGACCGAGCGACCCGCAAAGCGCGCCGAGCCACCCAACTCCTCTTCGATACGGATCAGTTGGTTGTACTTCGCCGTGCGGTCGGAGCGGGAGAGCGAGCCGGTCTTGATCTGACCGCAGCCGGTCGCCACCGCCAGGTCCGCGATGGTGGTGTCCTCCGTCTCGCCCGAGCGGTGCGACATGACCGCCGTCCAGCCGGCGTCCTGGGCCGTCGCCACGGCGGCCAGCGCCTCGGTCAGGGTGCCGATCTGGTTGACCTTGATCAGGATCGAGTTGCCGGCGCCGGTGTCGATGCCTTCGCGCAGCAGCGTCCCGTTGGTGCAGAACAGGTCGTCGCCGGTGAGCTGGCAGCGGTCGCCGACGCGGGCGGTCAGCTCGCGCCAGCCGTCCCAGTCGTCCTCCGCCATCGGGTCCTCGATGGAGACGATCGGGTAGGTGTCGATGAGCTTGGCGAGGTAGTCGACGTTCTCGGAGGGGGTGCGGCGCACTCCCTCGCCCTTGTAGTCGTACACACCGTCGTGGAAGAACTCCGAGGACGCCGGGTCCATGAGCAGGGCGATGTCAGCGCCGGGACGGTAGCCGGTGCGCTCGATGGCGGCCATGACGAAGTCGAGCGCCTCCTCGGCGGTACGCAGCGCGGGCGCGAAGCCGCCCTCGTCGCCGACGCCCGTGGAGTGCCCCGCGGCCAGCAGATCGCGGCGCAGGGTGTGGAAGACCTCGCTGCCCATGCGAACGGCTTCGGCGAAGGTGTCGGCACCCACGGGCGCGATCATGAACTCCTGGAAGTCCAGCGGATTGTCGGCGTGGGCGCCGCCGTTGACGATGTTCATCATCGGCAGCGGCAGGAGGTGGGCGTCGGCGCCGCCGAGGTAGCGGTAGAGGGGCTGACGGTGGGCCGCAGCGGCGGCCTTGGCGGCGGCGAGGGAGACACCGAGGATCGCGTTGGCACCGAGCCGGGACTTCGTGGCCGTGCCGTCGAGGGCGACCAGCGCGGCGTCGAGACCCGCCTGATCCGCCGCGTCCCTGCCCCGCACGGACGCCGCGATCTCCCCGTTGACGTGGGCCACCGCACGGTCGACACCCTTGCCGTGCCAGCGCCCGGAGTCTCCGTCGCGGAGCTCCACGGCCTCCCGGGCGCCGGTGGAGGCGCCGGAGGGGACGGCCGCGCGCCCCAGGGATCCGTCGGCCAGGACGACGTCGACCTCGACGGTGGGGTTACCCCGGCTGTCGATGATCCGGCGGGCGGTGACGGACTGGATGGCGGCTTCGATGGTGTCGACTGCCTCTGTGGACATGGGAGTTCCTCCCCGTTGTCGTGTGCCGTGGCCCCGGCTGCGACGACGCTGACGCTGAGCCCGGCAAGCCCAAATCCTACAGCAATGCTGCTCAGTTTTGCTGTACAGCATTGCTGTGCAGGTCAGGGGCACAGCTCTGCCGACCAGCGGGGTAAAGTGCCCTATGCCCACCTCGGAAGCCGCCGCCATCGCCGCCGAACTGCGTACCGCGATGGGCAAGCTCACCCGACGCGTCAAGCACGAGGACCGCATCCCGCTGGGCCAGGCCGCCGTACTCGGCGCACTCGACCGCAACGGCGCGATGACCACCAGCGACCTCGCCGCCGATCAGCGCGTACGCCCCCAGTCGATGGCCCGGTCGGTGGGCCTGCTCATGGAACAGAACCTGATCACGCGCCGGGCGCACCCCACGGACGGACGCAAGACCCTGGTCGAGCTGTCGGACGCGGGCCGGGCCGCCCTCGAAGCGGAGCGCGGCCGCCGGGCGGGCTGGCTGGCCCAGGCCATCGAGGCCGAACTCACCGACGAGGAGCGCGAGTTGCTGGCACGGAGCGCCGCCCTCCTGGAGCGACTCGCCACGCGCTAGGACAGGAAGTCGCGGACGGACGCCGCCCCCGCCTCACACAGGGAGGCAGGGGCGGCCGGCACCGACGCGTCAACCGCTCGCCGGGTCTACTTGTCGCGGCCCAGGGAGTCGCGGACGCCCTTGGCGCGCTCACGTACCGCCTCGACCGCCTCCCGGACCTTGCCCTTCATCTGGTCCGTCCTGCCTTCCGCCTCCAGGCGCTTGTTGCCCGTCACCTTTCCGGCGGCTTCCTTCAGCTTGCCCTTCGCCTTCTCCATGCCCTTGCCGGCCATGACGGGGTCACCCCTTTCCTGCGGATCGATCCCACACGTCACGCTAGTCACGCTAGTCACGCACCGGGAATCCCGCCCGTCGAGAAGCGCGAGGAACGCCGCTCGCAATTCCGTTGCGCTCTCACGATGATCAGAAGATCCACCGCCCCTGGGAATTTGACCGTGTTATGCGGGGCCCTCTGCGTGTTCCCCTGACGGTGCGGTCCATGGTGCGCGACCATACGGACGCTGACGCGGTCGTACAGCGTTCAGAGCAAGCAGACGGCAGACGAGAACACCGAGACAGGAAGAAGGACGGACGTGTCCGGCAGCGAAAGCGAGAACCCGGTAATCCCCGCCCCCACGCCCACGCCGACCCGGCCGAAGACGAATCGGGACTGGTGGCCCGATCAACTGGACCTTCAGGTTCTCCACCAGCACTCGCCCCAGTCCGATCCGATGGACGCGGACTTCGACTACGCGGAGGAGTTCGCGACCCTCGACGTCGACGCGCTGAAGCGCGACGTCATCGAGGTGATGACGACGTCGCAGGACTGGTGGCCGGCCGACTACGGGCACTACGGGCCGCTCTTCATCCGGATGAGCTGGCATGCCGCCGGGACGTACCGCATCGCCGACGGCCGAGGCGGTGGCGGCTCCGGCGCTCAGCGCTTCGCCCCCCTCAACAGCTGGCCGGACAATGCGAGTCTCGACAAGGCACGCCGCCTGCTCTGGCCGGTCAAGCAGAAATACGGACGGAAGATCTCCTGGGCCGATCTTCTGGTCTTCGCCGGTAACTGCGCCATGGAATCGATGGGATTCAAGACGTTCGGATTCGGCTTCGGCCGAGAGGATATCTGGGAACCCGAGGAGATTTTCTGGGGGCCCGAGGACACCTGGCTCGGAGATGAACGCTACAGCGGCGACCGGGACCTTTCCGGTCCTTTCGGTGCCGTACAGATGGGCCTGATCTACGTCAATCCCGAAGGGCCCAACGGCACCCCCGATCCGATCGCGGCCGCCAAGGACATTCGCGAGACGTTCGCGCGCATGGCGATGAACGACGAGGAGACGGTCGCGCTCATCATCGGCGGTCACACGTTCGGAAAGTGCCACGGCGCGGTCGATCCCGAGTACATCGGTCCGGAGCCCGAGGCCTGCCCCGTCGAACAGCAGGGTCTCGGCTGGCGGAACACGTACGGCAGCGGCAGCGGCGTCGACGCGCTCACCAGTGGGCTGGAGGGCGCATGGACCTCCGCGCCGACGACGTGGGACAACGGCTACCTGGACAACCTGTTCCGGTACGAGTGGGAGCTGACGACGAGCCCGGCCGGCGCGCAGCAGTGGACTCCGACGGATCCCGCGGCGCAGGGCACGGTGCCCGACGCTCACGATCCGTCGAAGCGCCACGCTCCCATGATGCTGACGACGGACCTCTCCCTGAAGCTGGATCCGGTCTACGCGCCGATCTCGAAGAGCTTCCACGAGAACCCGGAGAAGCTCGCGGACGCGTTCGGCAAGGCGTGGTACAAGCTGTTGCACCGCGACATGGGGCCCCTCTCGCGCTACCTCGGCCCGTGGATCCCGGCACCGCAGCTGTGGCAGGACCCCGTCCCCGAGGTCGATCACCCGCTCGTCGGGGACGAGGACATCGCCGCCCTCAAGAGCAGCATCCTCGCCTCGGGACTGTCCGTCTCCCAACTGGCCACCACCGCCTGGGCGTCGGCGGCAAGTTTCCGCGGCACGGACAAGCGCGGCGGGGCCAACGGGGCCCGGATCCGGCTCTCCCCCCAGAAGGAGTGGGAGGTCAACGACCTGCCCGAAGTGGCCGATACGGTGCGCGGCCTCGAACGGATCCAGCAGGACTTCAACAGCGCGCACTCCGGCGGTGCGCAGGTCTCGCTCGCCGACCTGATCGTCCTGGGCGGATGCGCGGCCGTCGAGCAGGCCGCGAGGAACGCCGGGCACGACATCACGGTCCCGTTCGCGCCGGGGCGCACGGACGCCTCGCAGGAGCAGACGGACGTGGAGTCGTTCGCCGTGCTCGAACCCAGGGCGGACGCCTTCCGCAACTACCTCCGGGCCGGAGAGAAGCTGTCACCGGAGACCCTCCTGCTGGACCGCGCCAACCTGCTGACCCTGACCGCTCCCGAGATGACGGTCCTGACCGGCGGCATGCGGGCGCTGAACACGGGCTTCGGGAGGTCCCCGCTCGGTGTCCTCACGCAGCGGCCGGAGACTCTGACCAACGACTTCTTCGTCAACCTGCTCGACATGCGCACGGAATGGAAGCCGTCGGCGTCGAAGGAGAACGTGTACGAGGGCCGGGACCGCGCCACCGGCGAGGCCAGGTGGACGGCCACCGCAGCCGACCTCGTCTTCGGTTCGAACTCCCAGCTCCGGGCGGTCTCGGAGGTCTACGCGTCCGCGGACGCGGGAGCGAAGTTCGTCCGTGACTTCGTGGCGGCGTGGGACAAGGTGATGAACCTCGACCGGTTCGACCTCGCCTGAGTCCGACCGATGTCCCGGTCCGCCGCCCGTCGGCGAACCGGGACATCGTCACGATCCGGTCTGGCCGATGGGCCCGCACCGGGGCTGAGTACGATCACCTACGCCGGTCTGAGTACGCGGACGGTCGCCCGCCGCGCGCGGCGCCGGAAAGGTGGACACATGCGCCGACTGCTGCTGCTCGCACCGCTGTTGCTGTCCATCGCCGGCTGCGGCGTCGTGCAGCCCTCCGATGAGGATGCGGCGGACGTCGCACGGGAGGTGGCCAGAAAGGCGAGCGAGCGCCTCCACAGCCAGCGTCCTCGCACGGCGGAGGAGGTCGGGCGCTCCGCTTCCGGCATCGACGGGGTGGAGGTACTGCGGCTGACGGGTACCTCGACCCACGACGGGGACGGCGTCGACGTGGTCGTCCGCACGTCCGGCTCGGCGTACAACAGATGGTTCGACCTCGACGAGATCACCGTGCTGCGCTGTTTCGCGGTGCGGGTGTCGCCGAAGTCGGAGTGGGGTGAGGATCCCAGTGACGTGGACTGCCCGGACGGCCCTCCGCTGACCTTCGCCCCGCCGCCCGAACCGCCCCGGCTGCCGTACGAGGAGCTCGACGCGAAGCTTCCCCGGGTACCGGAGGGCGGCCTGGTGAACGAGGCCGAGGTACGCCGTACGGTCGCGGCCCTGGACCTGCCTCCGGCGGTCCGTACCGAGGTGAAGGCGGACGGCGGCCGGGTCGGCGTTCTCCTGTCGGTCAAGGGCAACGGCTTCGACCCGCAGGACTGCCTTCTCGCCCGCGTGGTGCCCGGCGCCACCGAGGTATGGGTGCCGACCCGGATCCAGCGGATGCCCGGAGAGGGCGGCTGCTCTGTCGGCAACGCCCTGGACCCGGTTCCGCCGCCGCACTGAACGGGGTGCCCGACATCATGGGAAGTAGAGGGCGGCCTTCTCCAGTACATGGCCAGCGTCGTGTCGAGGATCCGGGCGTCCTGGGCCGCCCACGACCCGCGGGCGCTAGTGTCGAGTGCCATGATCGTATGGCTGAACGGCACCCACGGGGCAGGCAAGACGACGACCAGTGCACTCCTCCAGGAGTTGATCCCGGATTCACGGGTGTTCGACGCCGAGAAGGTCGGCGAGACGCTCATGGACATCACGCCGGGGCTGCCCGAGACGGACAACTTCCAGCACTGGCCGCCGTGGCGGCCGCTCGTCGTCGAGACCGCCCGCCGCGTACTCGACTACACCGGCGGCACCCTGGTGATGCCCATGACGGTCCTGGTCGAACAGTACTGGCGCGAGATCAGCACGGGCCTCGCCCAACACGCCATCCCCGTCAGGCACTTCGTCCTCCATGCCGACCAGGACACCCTCCGCGGGCGCATCGAGGGGGACACTGTCATGGGCCCCTCCGCCTTCCGCCTCAAGTACCTCGAGCCGTACGCCGAAGCGGCCCGCACATGGCTGCACGGAGAGGCCGAGGTCGTCGACACCACGCACCTCACTCCCGCACAGGCCGCGCTGCGGATCGCGGGAGCGCTCACGAGCTGAGGCCGGTCCTAGGGACGTTCGAAGGCCTGGAGGACACCACCCAGGGAGAAGCACAGCGCACCGCACAACGTCCCCCAGTTGGCGATGTCAGTGTTGACCAGGCTCTGGGTGGTGGGCCGGGTGAAGGCCGCCAGCGCGGCGACCATGAAGAGCACCGACCCGAGCTGATTCACCGCGACCACCCACCAGCCGAGGCTGCGCGAGCGAAGGCAGGGGCGGGAGCGGTGACAGATCTCGACGAACGCGAGATGACCCGACACCAGGAACAGCACGCACCCGATCACGTCGGGTGTCCAGATCAGCCGGTTGGTCTGCTGGACGGTGAGCCCTTGCAGGAAGGAGTCCAGCAGGTTGACTCCGAACACGAGCGTCCCGGCGAACAGCACGAACGTACTGAGCCAGTCCACACGCATCGGCTCGTACCCCCACCACCGCCAGCCGGCCGTGGCCAGTGGGCCGCCCCCTTCGGAGTGGCGAGGCGCGTTCAGCACCTGCAGGAGCGAGGTGTAGCCCCCGGCACTGAAGAACAGCCCGCCCACGAAGTAGATCGAGGCGCTCTCGACCGGGTCGCCCGAGCCGAACTGGGCGACCCCGGCACCGAGAGCGAAGAGCAGCCCGCCGAGGATGAACGCACCCGAGGCGACGGAGTTGAGCCGCCGAAGACGGCCGAGGGCTCCGGCATCGGTCGTCCGAGACGCGGATACCGTGCCCCCGGGGCCGCGGACGGACAGCGCCCCACGCTTGCGCGCGAGCCGCGACTCCCACACCACTGTCTCCCCTTCGGGGCGGTGCCAGGTGAGCCGGGTGGTAAAAGGTCCCGCGCCTTCGGCGCCATGCTCAGGCGGTGTCACGCCACGAGCCTAGTTCCCGCACCGCTGCCCCTCGGCCAGTGAAACGTGCTCCGCGCCACAACGACGCCGTCCGCACCTGTCAGGTGTGCGGTACGACGGCCACAGGGCAGGAGGCGTGGTGGATGACGGCGTGGGTGACCGATCCGATGTGCGCGCCCCTGGCCGCCCTGCGCCGGCCGACGACCACGAGGCGGGCGTCCGACGCGGCCTCGATGAGATGCTCGGCCGCCCGTCCCAGGGCGGACACCTCCGCCACCTCCGTCTCCGGGAACCTGTCCCGGAAGGGCCGCACCGCGGTGGCAAGCGCTGACGCCCTCTCGTCCTTCGTGGCCGCGTCGGGGTGGTGGACGAAGGAATCGTGCCACGTGTGCACGATCTCCAGCGGTACGCGGTGCCGCCCCGCGAAGTCGAACGCGAAGTGCAAGAGCTCGTCCTTGACGTCGTTCACATCGAGGCCGAGGACCACTTTCCGGCGGCTGCTCCCCTCGGACGCGCCGGAACCGTCCTTCTCGTATCCGGGGCGAACGAGAACCACCGGACGCTCGGCTCCCGCGACGACCTCCTGCCCCACCGAACCGACGATGAACCCGCGGACGCTGCCCAACCCATGCGAGCCCACGACGAGCAACTCCGCCTGGGAGGCGGCGGAGAGCAGCACGTTGACGGGGCCGTCCTCGACCTCGTCGGCGGTCATGGCGAGGTCCGGCTGCCGGGAACCGACACGCCGCTCTGTCGCGGCCAGGACGCCTTTCGCCTCGCCTGCACGGTCAGCGTGCGACACCTTCATCGCCCCCAACTGATGCTCCGCCCACCGCGTGGCGTACACCAGTCGCAGGCCGTCGCCGCGCAGCGCCGCCTCGTCGGCGGCCCAGTCCACCGCCGCCACGCTTCCTTCTGAGCCGTCCACTCCCACAGTGACGGGTCGGGACATGCCGCTCTCCTCGCCTCGGGCCATCGTCGACAGCGAAGCTACCGAGGCGCTGGAGCCTCGGCGTGCTTGGCCTTCGGCGACGCTGCCGAAGTGCCCCATCTGGCGGACGCCGCCCTCGTCCGGTTCAGGGAACCTCTGCCCAGCCGTTTCGTACGGCGTGGGCGCCCAGCTGCATCCGGGTCCTCACTCCGGCCAGGTCCATGAGGTGGCGCAGGCGCCGGTGCAGCGTGCGCGGTGACAGACCGAGTTGCGTCGCGGCGGTCAGGTCCGTCAGGCCGGCCAGGAGCAGGGCGAGGATCCTCCGGTCGAGGTCGGTGGGGCCTTCCTCGCCGACCTCGACGGTCGGATCGGCCTCTCGGCCGGCACCGGCCAGTTCCAGGGGGCGGGCGGTGCGCCACACCGTCTCGAAGAGTGCGTCCAACGCGTCCAAGAGGCCGCTGCGGTGCAGCAGCACGGCGCCGGGTTCTCCGGCCGCTGTGACCGCGAGCGGGACGAGTCCGAGGTCGGCGTCGGCCAGGACGAGTTTCATCGGCAGTTCGTCGGCGACCCGCAGGTGCACGCCCTTGCCCAGGGAGTCGATCGCGTCGTCGATGATGCCGGGCTCCGCCAGGACGGCCCGGTCCAGCACGGCGCGGAAGTGCACGCCCCGGCCGATGGCCATGGGTTCGGCCGTGTTCTCGTCAGGAGGCAGGGCGACGAACGGCGCGGTGATGAAGGAGCGGACCTGCGTGCGGGCCGCCTGCTGCACCTGGAGGAACCGGTGCCGGATGGCGTCGACGCCCGTGACGACCTCGATCAGGTCGCTGATGCTGCTCCCGGTCATCGCCGCACGGTGTTCCTCGGCGAAGGTCACGAGGGCGTGCTCGGCCATGCGCAGCCCGTCCCGGCGCTGGCTGATGAGAGCGCCGAGCGCCATGGCCGGCGGTGCAGCGGTGAACCGTTCGTCCGCCGACCGGGTCGCCAGCCCCCACTCGACGAGGCGGGACAACGCCGTGTCGACGTGGGCCTGCGACAGGGCGGCGAGGTCGGCCAGGCCGGCGAGACGGATCGCGGTGGAGTCCGGCCGTCCGAGCAGCGCCCGGTAGACGCGCTCGTCATCGGGATCGAGGCCAAGGACATCCAGCATGGGCGATCGACTCTCCTCCGCTTGCCGCAGCGGGGAGAGTATCCGCCATGGCGGCAGAGCGTGAATAGTCCCTGCTGGGAGCAGGTGCGAGGGGAAGGGCCCCGGGGAGTCGCCTCCCCGGGGCCCGGCGGTGCGGCTCATCGCAGGCCGTACGCCCGGATGATCTCGTTCGTGACGCCGAAGCCGCTGTCCGTCCCGGCGCTCGCGCGGAGCGAGACGAAGCCGCCGGGCTTCTTGGCCGTCCTGAACGCACCCGTCCAGGAGCCGTCGGCTCGCTGGGCCAGGGTGACCTTCTGCCAGCGGGCGCCGTCGTCGTACGAGACGTCCAGCGTCACCTTGGTGACGGTGCCCGGCACGGTCCCGAGGTTCATGGACACCGGCTTGAGCGCGATGTTCTGGGTCGTGCCGGCCTTGACGTCGCCGTGCAGGTCCGTCTCCAGCGCGTAGTCCAGGTTCAGCACCGAGAACGGCTCGAAGAAGTCCGAGTCGACGGTGTCGGACATGAAGGTCCACTCGGTGTGGGTGCGCGTCGACAGCCGGAAGACATCGCCGGGCCGCTCCACGTCGAGGACGGCGCGGTAGGGCAGGTTGCCGGCCGGCACCTCCACCCACTGCATGTCTCCGCTGACGGGGTTGTCGTGGATCAGCGTGTCGCCCTGGAAGACCTGTAGGTGGGACGGTGTCTCACCCCAGGGCAGGTAGCCGCCGAGCCGCATGGTGTCGCTGGCGGAGGCCCACGCCTGCACGTTCCAGGTCATGTAGTTCTGCCAGCGGGAGTTGTACACCCCGAACGACTCGCTCTGACCGGGCCGGGTCGCCGGAGCGAACCAGTCCAGGCGGGTGGTGCTGCCCTTGGCGTACGTGTTGTCGCCGGACACCATCGACCACGGCAGCGGTCCGTCGGCGCCCTGCGTGTGGAACTCCCTCCAGACCTGGCCCGGGGTCACCCACTCCGTACGGGTGCCCGGGTGCCACTCGCGCTCGGGGAAGTTGAACGACGGGCTGAGGGTGAAGTCGGACCGGTAGCCCTCCGCGGCCCGGCCGCCGGCCGCCGCGTAGTAGCGGGCGTCGATCCGGGCGAGTTCCGCCTTGCTCGGCGTGTAGACGAGGGCTCGGTCCGGCACCTGGCCGGGGTAGTCCCGGGTCAGGTCGTAGACGAAGGGCGTGTGCTCGGTCTGCTTCACGGTCAGGGTGAAGATGCCTGCCTTGGCCATCGCGACAAGGCTCTTGCCCGCGTCGCGGTGCACGGTGGCGACCGGGATGGCCGACTCCCCGACGTACTCCATCAGGCCACCGGCACGGTCGTTGACCACGATCAGCGCCTTCGCACCGGCCGCGACCGCGGCCTCGGTGCGCTCCTGCGGCGGGACCTCGTCGCTGCGCTCGACGACGACGATCTTGCCCTTGGCCGTCACGTTCTCGTACGCGGCCGCCGCGCCGGTCCCCGCGTAGACGGCGCGCAGCGTGTCCGAGCCGGTGCCGAGTGCGCTGCCCGCCTGTACCAACGTCTCGAACGGGACCCGGCCGCCCAACGCGCTCAGGCCGAGCTGCGGTTCCCCCTTGCGCCAGCGCGTGATCAGCATGAACTCGCCTTGCGTCATCGCCTCCGTCGGCGAGACGTACACATCGTCGTACGCCGGCGGCACCACGTACGCGCTGCGGTAGTCCATGTACGGGTCGAGGCCCTTGTAGTGGACGTTGAAGTCGACCTTGCGCTGGCGGTCCTCGGTGCGCTGCGGCGCCTCGGTCCGGAGCAGGCGTGCCTTGCTCGCGTCAAGCACGACGTCCGCGGAGCCGTCCTTGAGCACGGTCTCCGGGTCGACCAGCACGGCCAGACCCGAGCGGTCCGTCTTCTCGCCGGGCACGTCGACGTACCCCGCGACGGTGTACAGGCCGGGTGCCATGCGCATGGTGGTCGAGCCCTCGACGTAGACGTTCCACGGCCAGGGGTCGCCGGCCAGGTTGACGCCGACCCAGCCGGCGGCGGGCTTGCCGTCCTTGCCGACCAGCGTGATGTTCAGGTCGTAGCGCTCCTCCTCCTTGAGCAGCGCCACGGACGTGCGGGTCACCGGCTGTCCCGTGGCGGCGTCGGCGGCCGTCACGTAGCCGCCGTGGCGACCGGCCGAGGCGGTCCGCGGGTCACCGGTCACCGGGACGGCGGCGGTGCCGCCGGCCGGGACGGTCACCTTGGTGGCTCCCAGCGTGAACGGGCCGTCGTCGGTCAGCGCCAGGTTCAGGGTGACATCGGCGGAACCGGTGTTGGTGAAGGTCAGGTCCTTCGTGACGGCGACGTCGCCCGGCTCGTGCGGCCAGGTGTAGTTGCCGAAGAAGAGCGACCCGGTGGCCCGGACGGTGGTGCGCACGGCTGCGGCCACGTCGAGGCGGCCGGTGCCGACCTCGTACGGCGAGTAGCCGCCGTCCAGGCCCTTCGCGGTGCTCGTCAGGTGTTCCTTGAGCTGCGCGCCGGTCCAGTCCGGGTGCTGCTGGGCCAGGATCGCCGCCGCGCCGGCCACGTGCGGGGTGGCCATCGACGTACCGCTGATGGTGCGGTAGAGGCCCTCCCCGCCGTCGGTCATCGCCTGGGAGCGGGCGGCGGTGATGTCGACGCCGGGTGCCGCGATGTCCGGCTTCATGCCACCGGACCCGGCCAGCGGACCGGTGCTGGAGAAGGACGCGAGCCGGTCCTCCTTGTCCGTGGCGGCCACGGTCAGCGCCGACGCCGCCGCGCCCGGGGCCGAGATGCTCTCCGGGCCGGCGTTGCCGGCGGCTATGACGAAGAGGGTGCCGTACTGCGCGGACAGTGCGTCGACCGTCTGTGACATCGGGTCGCTGCCGTCGGTCGGGTAGGAGTCGCCGAGGCTCATGTTGACGACATCGGCACCGGACTCGGCGGCCCACTGCATCCCGGCCATGACCCAGGAGTCCTGGCCGTAGCCCTCCGCGCCGCCGAGCACCTTGCCGACGTACAGGTCGGCGCCGGGCGCGACACCCTTGTGGTCGCCACCGGAGGCGGCGCCCGAACCGACGATCGTGCCGGCCACATGCGTACCGTGCCCGTTGACGTCGGTGACGCCCTCGCCCGGCACGAAGCTCGCCGTGCCGTCGACGAGACCGGCGACGTCGGGGTGCCCGGCGTCGATGCCGGTGTCGAGCACGGCGACCTTGACGCCCTTGCCGGTGTAGCCGGCCGCCCAGGCCTCGGGCGCGCCGATCAGCGGCACGCTCTCCTTGAGGCTCGCCTTCACACGGCCGTCGAGCCACAGCTTCGCGACTCCGGCGCCCAGTGTGTCGCTGCCCCGGGGCGCGACGGAGGTCCAGAAGGTGCGGGTCTGCCGCTTCTCGGTGCTGAGCGCGGCGCCGCGGATGCCTGTGAGCTTACGGGTCAGCCTGCTGCCGCGAGGAGGCGTCGGCTCGACGGCCGCACGGGACGTCGGCTCGACGTAGGTGGCGATCAGCGGCACGGCGGCCGCCTTCGCGTCGTCGTACCCCATCTCGATGAGGTCGGTGACGTTGAACAGCCGCCGATCCAGCCTGTCCGCTCCCAGGAGCGGCACCGCCTCGTCCGGGATGACGTACAAGTCGCCTTTGATCTCCTGGAGTTTCACGCCGCCGACGGCGCTGTCGGGGCGGTCGACGTCGGCGATCTGCTTGCCGTCGGCGGCCGTGGTGACCGTGACGACGTCGCCGGTGACGAGAGTGACCCGATGGGTCGCCGACGGCTTGGCGGGGACGGTGGGCTTCGCGGGGGCGGTGGGCTTGGCCGGAGCGGCTTGTGCGGGTGCCTGCAGAACGGCGAGCCCCGAGGCCAGCAGGGCCGCGGTGGCCGCCGCGATCAGCCGCCGGCGCCCACGCCGAAAGCCGGAAGGACGAGAGGGGGAGTTCATGCCATGGGTCTATCGACCGGTGAACGCCGCCGTGAAGGCCTCGTGACGGCAAGTCCTCGCCATGGCAAAGGCTTGTCAGCCGTGTACCGCGCGATTCCGGGCGGAAAGACGCGGTACGGACGCGGGTGCCGACATGCGCCGGGCGACGCCGGGGGGCAGATTGGAGGTATCCGGCCCACCGGACGGAGACGCCTCGGCGGGCACACGAAGTGGAGGATCCTGTCGGACCATGGCACGCGAAGAAACGACAGGTGAGCCTCCGCGGCTGGTTCTCGTCGTCGGCATCGCCGGGTCGGGCAAGTCGACAGTGGGGCGCCTCCTCGCCGAGCGACTGGGCTGGGCGTACCGGGACGCGGACGAGTTCCACTCCGAGGCCGACCGCGCCAAGATGGCCGCCGGCCATGCCCTCACGGACAGCGACCGGGAGCCGTGGCTCGAAGCGATCGGGGAGTGGATGGACCGGGCGACCGCGGCCGGCCGGCGGGCCGTCGTCTCCTGCTCGGCGCTCAAGCGGGCGTACCGGGACCTGCTGCTGGCAGGGCGTCCCGACGCTCTTCTGGTGTATCTGCACGGCTCGCGCGAGCTGCTGAAGTCCCGGCTGGAGGCGCGGCGCGGTCACTTCTTCCCGGCGGTCCTGCTGGACAGCCAGCTCGCGGTCCTTCAGGAGCCGGAGCCCGATGAGCACCCGTTGGTGGTGGAGATCGACCAGCCTCCGGAGGCCGTCGTCACCGCTGTGCTGTCGCTCATGCGCCAGGGGTCCGGCCTGATCGGCAAGACACCCCCCGGTCCCACGGGCAGGTCATGGCGGCTGGTCCGGGGAGAGCAGAGCGCGGACGTGGTCCAGTTGGGCGGCGCCCTGCGCGACTACGCCGTGAACGGCGGTCCGCTGCTCGACGGGTTCTCCGCGGAGTCCACCATCACGGGCGGGCGGGGGCAACTGCTCGTCCCCTGGCCGAACCGCGTGGGCGGCGGACGCTACCGCTTCGAGGGCAGGGATCTGCAACTCCCCCTGACCGAGGTGGAGAAGGGCAACGCGATCCACGGCCTGCTTCGCTGGACTCTGTGGGAACTGCTCGCCCGCACCGATGACGCGCTCATGCTCGGCACGACGCTCTGTCCGCAGCCCGGATATCCGTTCCTCCTCGATGTCCGTGTCGAGTACCGGCTGGGGCCCGACGGGCTCGGCGTCTCGGTCCGGGCCACCAATACCGGTACCGAACCCGCGCCGTACGGTGTGGGCCAGCATCCCTATCTCACGGTCGGCACCGATCTCGTCGACAGCGCCGTGCTCACCGTTCCCGCCCGGAGCCTGCTGCGTACCGACGACAGGGGCCTGCCCCTCGGTCAGGAGCCCGTCGACGGCACCCCGTACGACTTCCGCACCGCCCGCCCCATCGGCGACCTACGGCTCGACAGTGCCTTCACCGGACTCGACCGCGACCCTGACGGGCGGGCGATCGTCCGGCTGGCGCACCCCTCCGGACTGCGGGGCATCGACCTCTGGCTCGGCGAGGGAACCCGCTGCGTACAGGTGTACACGGGCGACACCCTGGCCGAACCCGAACCCGAACGGCGGCGACGGGGAGTCGCCGTGGAGGCGATGTCCTGTCCTCCGGACGCCTTCCGTACCGGCACGGATCTCACCGTCCTGCCACCGGGGGCGACCCACGTGTTCCGCTGGGGGCTGAGCCCATGGGAGTACTCATGACCCCGTCCCTGGAGCCGCCGACGGCGAGCGGCATGACCGCGCGCGATTTCCGGGCGCTCTACGAGCGGCTCCGGAACCAGGCGGCGCCGCCGGCCGTGGACGGCCGGTGCGGCGCGCTCCGCCATCTGACACCTGAGCGGGTGGCGGCGGCGGCCGCGGAAGTCCGCACGGGGGACACGGTGTCGCTGGCGGCTCCGATCGAGACCGTGCGAGGCCCTGACGATCCCGAGCCCGCGGTACACCGGATGACCGGGCCGAGCGCGAGCGAACTCGGCTCGCACGCGCTCCACTTCGCCACGGACCGCTTCGCCATGAACGTGCACGGCGACGCGGACAGTCATCTCGACGCCCTCTGCCATGTGGTGTTCGACGGGGAGCTCTACGGCGGGGTGCCCGCGCGTACCGTGACCGCCGACGGCGCCCGGCGGCTCTCCGTCGACGTGCTCGAGAACGGCATCGTCGGCCGGGGGGTCCTGCTGGACGTCCCGCGGCTGCGTGGCGTGCCCTGGCTGGAGCCGGGCGACTCCGTGACCTCGGACGACCTGACGGCCGCCGAGGCCGCGCAGGGGGTCCGTGTCGGACCGGGCGACCTGCTGTTCGTCAGGGTGGGACATCGCCTTCGGCGCACCGAACTCGGGCCGTGGGACTCGGCCGAGGCACGGGCGGGCCTTCACCCGACCGCCGTGGACTTCCTGGCCGAGCGCCACGTCGCGGCTCTGGGCGGCGACGGCAACAACGACACCGCGCCCAGCGTGGTGGAGGACGTCGCCTTCCCCGTGCACGTCCTGGCCATCCATGCCATGGGGGTCCACCTCATGGACTACCTGCGGTTCGAGGACCTCGTCCCGGTCTGCGCGCGGACCGGGCGCTGGAGTTTCCTGTGTGTGGTCGCCCCTCTGCGGCTGACCGGAGCCACGGGATCGCCCGTGAACCCCATAGCGGTGCTGTGAACCGTACGCGTGCCGGGGCCCGCCCTCCGGTCGCCGTCCACGAGGAGGGCGGCTACGTTCGAAGGAGGTGGGCCGCCGGACCCCCGCCCAGCGGGGCGCCAGGTGCCTGACACCAGGTCGGGGCCATGATTCCAAGGACGGTGGTCGCCATGGGCGACGCCCCTCACTACGACGTCGTCATCATCGGCACCGGCGCCGGCGGAGGCACTCTCGCCCATCGGCTCGCCCCGTCCGGCAAACGCGTCCTCCTTGTCGAACGCGGCGGCTACCTTCCGCGGGAGCGGGACAACTGGGACTCGACGGCCGTGTTCGTCCGGGGCAAGTACCGCGCGCCGGAGTTCTGGCTGGACAGGAACGGCGACGAGTTCCCGCCCGAGGTCAATTACTACGTCGGCGGCAACACCAAGTTCTACGGGGCCGCCCTCTTCCGGCTGCGTCCGGAGGACTTCGGCGAGATCCGGCATCACGGCGGCATGTCCCCGGCCTGGCCGATCCGGTACGAGGATCTGGAGCCGTACTACACGCAGGCCGAGCACCTCTACCTCGTCCACGGACGGCACGGCGAGGATCCCGGCGAAGGCCCGGTGAGCGCGCAGTACGCCCGTCCACCGGTGGAGCACGAGCCGCGCATCCAGCAGCTGAGCGACGACCTCGAGAGGCGCGGTCTGCACCCCTTCCACCTCCCGATCGGCGTCGATCTGAGCCAGGAGGACGGGGGGCGGGCCGCCCACTCCAGCGTCTGCATCCGATGCGACCGGGTCGACGGCTTTCCGTGCCTCGTGCGAGGGAAGTCCGACGCCGAGGTGATCTGTGTGGGTCCGGCCCTGGAGCACCCCAACGTCGAGATGGTCACGCACACCCAGGTGGTCCGTCTGGAGACCGACGCCCGGGGACACAGCGTCAGCGCGGTCGTCGGCCGGCTGGCGGACGGTTCGGAGGTCCGGTACACGGCGGACGTGGTGGTCGTCTCGTGCGGGGCGGTCAACTCCGCCGCGCTGCTGCTGGCCTCGGCGAACGACCACCATCCCCGTGGCCTCGCCAACAGCTCGGACGTGGTCGGCCGGTTCTACATGCGGCACAACAACCTCGCCCTGATGGCGGTGTCGAAGGAACCCAATGACACCCGGTTCCAGAAGACCCTCGCCCTCAACGACTGGTACTTCGGCGCGGACGACTGGGAGTTCCCGTTGGGCGGCATCCAGATGCTGGGCAAGTCGGATGCCGAACAGATCCACGGGGAGGCCCCCCGATGGGCCGGTGCGGTGACACCCGACATGCCGTTCGAGGTGCTGGCGCATCACGCCGTCGACTTCTGGCTGTGCGGTGAGGATCTCCCCCTGCCGGACAACCGGGTCACTCTCGACGGCGACGCCCGCATCCGTCTCACACTCGACGAGAAGAACAACGTCGAAGGCCTGAGGCGGTTGCGGCACAAGCTGCAGGGAATGCTCGGCCACCTCGGCATGCACGAGCACCACCTGCTGTCCCGCAGCATCTACCTGCACAAGGGCATGCCGATCGGTGCGACGGCGCACCAGGCGGGCACCGTCCGATTCGGCACCGACCCCGCCACCTCCGCACTTGACGTCGACTGCAAAGCCCACGACCTCGACAACCTGTACGTGGTCGACACGAGCTTCTTCCCGAGCATCGGCGCGGTCAACCCGTCCTTGACGGCCATCGCCAACGCCCTCCGGGTCGGGGACCACCTCTTGGCCCGGCTGGGTTGAGAACGGCGCCCGTCCGCTGGTCCGTCCGGAGGAAGATGCTGGGCTCAACGGCGCAACGACGATTCGGAGGAGAGGCCGACCGCCTCATCGGGTGATTGCGTGAGACGCCCGGCCGCGCCGGCCACGGGCTCGGCGCGGCCGCGCAGCGAGGAGGCAGGGAATGGATTCCACTGTGGGGGCACCGCGGAGCGTGATCCCGGAGCGCTTGCTGCACGGCCAGAAGGCGCTGGTCACCGGCGCCAATTCGGGCATCGGCAAGGCCACGGCCATCGGTCTGGGCCGCGCGGGCGCCGACGTGGTCGTGAACTACGTGGCGGGCCGGGAGGCCGCCGAAGAGGTGGTCCGGGAGATCGCCTCGTTCGGGGTGCGCGCCGCGGCGTACGAGGCCGACGTGTCCCAGGAGGACCAGGTCGTCGCCATGACGGCGCGGATGGTCGAGGAGTTCGGCACCATCGACGTCCTCGTGGCCAACGCGGGACTGCAGCGTGACGCCCGGCTCACGGACATGACCCTCGCCCAGTGGCAGAAGGTCATCGACGTCAATCTCACCGGTCAGTTCCTGTGCGCCCGGGAGGCGGCCAAGGAGTTCCGGCGCCGGGGCGTGGTCCCGGAGGTCTCCCGCTCCGCCGGGAAGATCGTCTGTATGAGTTCGGTGCACCAGCTCATCCCCTGGTCGGGCCACGTCAACTACGCGTCCTCCAAGGGCGGGGTGCAGATGATGATGCAGACCCTGGCCCAGGAGCTGGCGCCGGAGAAGATCCGGGTGAACGCGGTCGCCCCGGGGGCGATCAAGACGCCGATCAACCGCGCTGCCTGGGAGACGGCCGAGGCGCGGGAGGACCTCCTGCGGCTCATCCCGTACGACCGGATCGGCGACCCCGAGGACATCGCGCACGCCGTCGTCGCGCTCGCCTCCGACCTCATGGACTACGTGGTGGGGACCACCCTGTACGTCGACGGCGGCATGACGCTCTTCCCGGGCTTCGCCACGGGCGGCTGACCGTCTCCCGGCCTGTCACGTCCACGAACAGCGAAGGCTTGCATGTCCACCTCGCTCCACCTGCTGGCGGATGCCCCGGCCCAACTCCTGCCGGCCCGGGAACTCATGGCCTTCACGCTGGCCTCCCACATCATCCTGGTACCCCTGGGCGTCGCCTTCCCCTTCATCACCCTGGTCATGCACTACCGCGGGCTGCGCCGCGCGGACCCCACGGCCCTGCTCCTGGCGCGGCGCTGGTCGGCCGTCATGGCGGTGCAGTTCGCGCTCGGCATCGTCACGGGCACGGTGCTGTCGTTCGAGTTCGGTCTGCTCTGGCCCGGCCTGATGGGGAGGTGGGGCGATGTCTTCGGCATCGGATTCGGCGTCGAGGCCTGGGCCTTCTTCCTGGAGGCCGTGCTCATCGCGATCTATCTGTACGGGTGGCGGCGGCTGAAGCCGCGGACGCATTTCCTCCTCGGGCTGCCCCTGCCGTTCGCCGCACTGCTCGGCGCGTTCGGCATCCTGGCCGCCAATTCCTGGATGAACACGCCGCAGGGCTTCTCGCTCGACTCCGCGGGCAACCCGGTCGACGTGAACGTCTGGAAGGCGATCTTCACGCCGATGTTCGGACCGCAGTACTGGCACTTCGTCGTGGCGATGATCATCACGGCGGGCTTCATGGTGGCCGGGGTCTATGCCGTCGGCTGGCTGCGCGGCCGCCGGGACCACTACCACCGGCTCGGTTTCACCGTGCCCTTCACCATCGCCGCCGTCGCCACCCCGGTGCAGTTCGTCCTCGGCGACGCCATCGCCCGGTCGGTGTTCCACAAGCAGCCGGTGAAGTTCGCCGCGATGGAGATCGTCTGGAAGACCGACACCCGGGTACCGGAGTACCTCTTCGGGAGGCTCCACGAGGACGGCACCGTCTCGGGCGGCATCAAGATCCCGCTCCTCGACTCGGTCCTGGCCGGGTTCAGCCCGAACACCGAAGTGGTGGGACTGACCTCCGTCCCCGCGGACCAGCGCCCCACCGCGACCCAGGCGACCATCGCGCACTGGGCCTTCGACATCATGGTCCTGATCGGATCCGCGCTGGTCCTGCTCGCCCTCTGGTACGGGTTCGTCTGGTTGCGGCACCGCCGACCGCCCGCCTCGACGTGGTTCTACCGCGCGGCGGCCTGTGCGGGCGTGGCCTCCGTGGTGGCCGTCGAGTGCGGCTGGATCGCCACCGAGGTGGGACGCCAGCCCTGGATCGTGTACGAGAACATGCGGGTCGCCGAGGCGGTGACGTCGACCCGTGCCGGCACCCTGTGGATCATGCTCGGCGTGGTCATGGTGGTGTACGTCCTCCTGTTCGGTACGTTCCTCCGGATCCTGCTGTCGATGCGGACGCGCTGGCGGCTCGCGGACGAACAGCGCGCGGCGGGTGGTGCGGCACCGGATCCCGAGGCCGACACCCCCTACGGCCCACGGGCCGCGCAGAAGGCCGCCGCGAACGGTCGCACGGGGAACGGTCGCCCATGACCGCCGACCTCATCGCCATCGTGCTGCTCCTCGCCGTGACCGCGTACGCCTGCGCCGGCGGTACGGACTACGGGGCCGGATTCTGGGACCTGACCGCCGGAGGGACGGAACGCGGCCGGCGCCCCCGGTGGCTCATCGACCACGCCATGGCTCCGGTGTGGGAGGTGAACAACGTCTGGCTCGTCTTCGTCCTCGTCGTCATGTGGACCGGCTTCCCCACCCTCTTCCAGACCGTGTTCTCCGCGATGTGGCTGCCGCTGGCCCTGGCGGTGGTGGGCATGGTCCTGCGTGGCGCCGGATTCGCCTTCCGCAAGCCCACCCGGCGGCTCGCCGGACGGCGCCTGTTCGGTGCCGTGTTCGCCGTGGCCTCGCTCGTGACGCCGTTCTTCCTCGGAGCCGCCGTCGGAGGCATCGCGTCGGGACGCGTCACGCCCGGTACGACGGCCTCGGCCGACGCCTGGATCAACCCCACCTCGCTCGTGTTCGGGCTGGTGGCGATCGCGACCACGGCCTTCCTCGGCGCGGTGTTCCTCACCGGTGACGCCCGCAGATTCGAGGCGCCCGATCTCGTCGGCTACTTCAGGCGGCGGGCACTGGGCAGTCTCGGCGTGCTGACCGTCCTGGCCGTGGTCACCGGGTTCGTCACCCATGAGGACTCCCCCTACGTGTGGCACGGCCTCACCCACGGCCTGGGACTGCTCTTCGTCGCCGTCGCCGGAGCCGCCGCACTCGCGACCGGCCTGCTGCTCCTGCGTACACCGGGCATGTGGCTGCGCGTCTCGGCGGTCGGCGTCGTCGCGTCCGCGGTCCTCGCCTGGGGCATGGCCCAGCGCCCCTACCTTCTCCCCACCTCGCTCACCGTCGCCGACGCCGCCGGCGCGCCCGCCACCCTGACGTGGCTGGCGTTCGTGACCCTCGTGGCCCTGGTGCTCGTCGTGCCGGCCGTCGTCTTCCTCTACTGGCTCGACGCCCGCGGCGAGCTGGAGGAGCTCACCGACTCCGACCTACGAGCAGGAAGGAAACCGCAGTGACCGACGACGAGATCCTTCTCGGACTCGCCCTGACGGTGGTGCTCGCCACCGGTTCGCAGATCCTGGCGAGCAAACTGCGCGTCCCGGCCCTGATCATCCTGCTGCCCGTCGGGTTCGCCGCCGGCGCGATCACGGACGTCATCCACCCGGAGAAGCTGCTGGGCCCGGACTTCTCCGCCATGGTGTCGCTGGCCGTCGCGGTGATCCTCTACGACGCCGGTCTGGGGCTCGACCTGCGCAAGCTGGCCCACCACACCCGGGGGATCGTGGGCAGGCTGCTCGTGTACGGCGTGCTGCTCACCTTCCTCGTCACCGGGACGGTGGCACCGGCGATGTTCGACATGCCGCTGCGCGTGGCCGCGATGCTCGGCATGATCCTCGTCGTCTCCGGGCCCACGGTCGTGGGGCCGATCCTCGACTTCGTACGGCCGAGCGACAAGGTGCGGCGCATCCTGATCTGGGAAGGGACGCTGACCGACCCGATCGGTGCCATTCTCGGCGCCCTCACCTTCCACGCGGTCGCTTCGACGCACCGGATCGACATCGGTCGGGGCTACCAGCTGGGTCAGTTCATGCTCAGCCTCGCCTTCGGGCTGGCGGGCGGGATCGTGGCAACCGCTCTGCTCTGGTTCACCCTGCGCACCCTGCGACTCGGCGAGACCCTGGGCACCCTGGCCCAGCTCGCCGTCGTGATCGGCGTGTCCGCGGGCTGTGACATCGTGCGGGACGACACGGGGCTCATCGCCGCGATCGTGGCGGGCCTCGCCGTCTCCAACATCCGCGGCTTCGACATGCCCGCGCGCCGCCCGTTCCTGGAGACCCTGGTCCAGCTGATCATCGGGCTGCTGTTCGTCTCCATCTCCTCCACGGTCACCCCGGCGTCGCTGGTGCCGGTGCTCCTCCCCTCGCTCGGTCTGATCGCGATCCTCGTCCTGGTGGTCCGCCCGATCGTGGCCTTCGGCGCCGCGGCGCGCACGGACCTCTCACGCGGCGAGCGTGCCTTCGTCGGATGGATGGACCCACGCGGCATCGTCGCGGCGGCGACGGCGTCGGCCTTCTCCGCGGGCCTGGTGGAACGGGGAGTGCCCGGGGCGGCGAAGGTCCTCCCCGTCACCTTCCTGGTGATCGTGGGAACCGTGCTGCTCTACGCGCTGACGGCGGCGCCCGTGGCCAGACGGCTGGGCGTCGTCAAGGCGGAGGGCACCCGCGTCCTCCTGGTGGGCGGCGAACCGTGGGTGGTCGACCTGGGCAACGCCCTGCGGTCCGCCGGCCTCGACGTACTCATGTGGGCGGGACTCGACGAGGAACGGGAACGGATCAAGCGGGCGGGCCTCGAACTGGCGAAGGGCGATCTGCTGGCCACGGCCATCAACCCCGGGGCCCGTCTGGAGGGCGTGACGGCCGTCTTCCTCGCCACGGACGACGACGACTTCAACGCGCTCGCCTCGATCGTGATGCAGGACAACGTCGAGGGCCCCGTCTACCGGGTGGGGCCGCCGCACGACAGCCACGGCGTGGTCGCTCCGTACACCGGCGGCGACATCCTCTTCGGCCGCTCCCTGGTCCGCCACGTCCTCGCGGAGCGGTACGGGCGGGGAGCCCGGTTCACGGTGCGGCCGGCCGCCGCCCCGCTGCCGCCGGAGTACGACACGCTGTTCGTGGTACGGGCGGACCACCGGCTGGAGCCCGTCACGGAGCGACAGAAGACCGTCCCTCAGGAGGGTGACACCGTCGTCCTCCTCGGGCCCGCGCCCACCACCGCACCACGCTGAGGCGCTCGCGGCCCGCCTACCGTCCGGCGCGCCGCGTGTCCTGAAGCATCGAGTCCAGGGTGATCGCGGCATCGATCAGTGCCAGATGCGTGAAGGCCTGGGGGAAGTTGCCCAGCTGTCGTCCCGTCAGATCGATCTCCTCGGAGTACAACCCCAGGTGGTTGGCGTACGTGAGCATCTTCTCCAGCACCAGCCTGGCCATGTCGGTGCGTCCGGCCCGGGCCAGGGCGTCGACGTACATGAACGTGCACAGGGAGAAGGTTCCCTCGGAGCCGCGCAGTCCGTCGGGGGACGCCTCGGGGTTGTAGCGGTAGACGAGGCTGTCGCTGACCAGTTCACGCTCCATCGCGTCCAGAGTGGACTTCCACAGGGGGTCGCCCGGCGTGATGAAGCCGACCGTCGACATGCGCAGCAGCGACGAGTCGAGCACGTCGTCGTCGTAGTGCTGCACGAACGCCCGCTTCCGCGGGTCCCAGCCACGGTCGAACACCTGCGCGTAGATCTTGTCCCGCGCGTCGACCCAGCGTCCGCCGGCCGCGGGACGGCCGTCGTCCTGGCCGATCCGCAGGGCGCGGTCGAAGGCCACCCAGGACATGACGCGACCGTAGGTGAAGTCCTTCCGGCCTCCGCGCGTCTCCCAGAGCCCTTCGTCGGGCTGATCCCAGTGGTCCGCCAACCAGTCGATCAGGGTGTGCAGGGCCTTCCAGCCGTTGTGGTCGAGATGCATGCCGTGCTGGTGCGTGAAGTAGATGCTGTCGAGCGCCTCACCGTAGATGTCCAGCTGGAGCTGGCTCGCCGCTCCGTTGCCGATGCGGACCGGGGCGGAGCCGCGGTATCCCTCCCAGTGGTCGAGGGTCTCCTCGACCAGGTCGGCGGAGCCGTCGACCCGGTACATGATGTTCAGCGGTCCCGAGCCGTTCTCCTGGC
The DNA here is from genome assembly GCF_036226445.1 of Streptomyces sp. NBC_01255. Taxonomy (NCBI): domain Bacteria; kingdom Bacillati; phylum Actinomycetota; class Actinomycetes; order Kitasatosporales; family Streptomycetaceae; genus Streptomyces; species Streptomyces sp. NBC_01255. The sequence continues at coordinate 7,724,798 of NZ_CP108474.1, read as the reverse complement.
CTGCCTCCTGCTTCACCCGGTCGTGCAGCCAGTTGATGAACGCGGACGCCTCTTCCTTGAATCCCAGGCCCAGCAGGGCGTACACCGAGAAGGAGGCGTCACGGATCCAGGTGAACCGGTAGTCCCAGTTGCGCTCCCCGCCCAGCTGCTCGGGGAGGCCCGCCGTGGGTGCGGCGACCAGGGCGCCGGTCGGCGCGTACGTCATGAGCTTCAGCGTCACGGCGGAACGTTCCACCGCCTCCCGCCACCGGCCTGAGTACGTGGACTGCCCCAGCCAGGAGCGCCAGAAGCCGACGGTCTCGTCGAAGAGGCGCTCGAACTCCTCCAGGCCGATCTCACGGGGAGGCCCGTCGGGGGCCGATTCCATGACCAGGCCGCGCTGCTGCCCCGCCCGCAGGGTCAAGGTGAACTGCAGGTCGTCGTTGTCTCCCCGGCGGATGCGCAGCAGGCGCTCGTCCTGCGGCTCACGAACGGGGTGGACGGCGAAGTCCAGGTCGTCCGAGGTGAACAGGGCGCCGTACTCGGTGACGTGCAGTTCGTGCGGCTTGCGGCCGTAGTCGAAGCGCGGAGCGAACTCCCCCTCGAACGTGATGCTGCCGCGTACGCAGCGGAGCAAACGGACGAGACGGTGCCGGTCCGTCGCGGTGGTCCCGGTCACCGGCATGAAGTCGACGACCTCGCCCGCCCCGGCCTCCGTCATGAAGCGCGTGACCAGAACAGCCGTGTCCGGGTGGTAGAGCTGTTTCGTCGTGTACGTGTCCGCGACCGGCCGCACGGTGAAGTGGCCGCCCTTGCGCCGGTCGAGCAGAGCGCCGAAGACGCTGGGCGAATCGAACCGGGGGCAGCAGAACCAGTCGATCGTCCCGTCGGTCGTCACGAGCGCCGCGGTCTGCAGATCACCGATCAGACCGTGGTCCTCGATCAGGGGATAGTCCTCCATCGCGGGCCCCTTTCAGCCCCGGTCGACCGCGTTCGGGGCATCAGCGCGCCGAGGGTGCGGTGGACCGGACTGCACCCGATCAGCTTAGGCCGACGACGTCGCTCCGTCCTGGCGAGAGCGTGACGCGGGGTGACGGCGGGGTCGCTGTGCGCGCGTCCGGGAATCGCCCTACCGTGAGGTGGAGGAGATCCTTCGCGAAGGGGGCGTGGCATGGGCGTCAGGCCGTCCTGGGCGGCCAGGTTCAGGTGGCGGCAGTACATCAAGGCCAGCCTGTGGATCGTGCCGATGCTCGGGCTCGTCCTCGGCACGCTTCTTGCCGAGGCGGCCCTCGCCGCCGACAGCGCGGACTGGCCGCCGAGCGGCTGGCACTACTCCGCCACGACCGCGAGCGGCGTGCTCACCGCCATCGTGGGCGCGATGGTGGCGCTGCTCGGGTTCGTCGTCACCATCGGCGTGCTGGTGGTACAGCAGGCCACGGGAACGCTCTCCCCCCGGTACATGCGCCTGTGGTACCGGGACCGGCTGCAGAAGGCGGTTCTGGCGACCTTCACCGGGACGTTCGCGTTCGCCTTCTCCCTGTTGAGGAGTGTCGAATCCTCATCGGTCCCCGATCTCGGGGTCACCCTGGCCGGTGCGGCGGTGGCCGTCAGTCTGGTACTGCTGCTCGTCTACCTCAACCGGTTCACCCACCGCCTCCGACCGGTGGCCATCGCGGAGTTGGTCGCTCACCTGGGAGAAGCCGTCTTCACCGAGGGCGCCGCGGCGATCCGGGGCGCCGCGCCCCGCGAAGGCGGAACCGTGCCGTCGGACGGTCCGGTGATGCGCATCCGTACCGTGCGCGGCGGCGTCATCCAGGCCTTCGACGTGCCCGGTCTGGTCGCGGAGGCGGGCCGCCACGACTGCGTCCTCGTCGTGACGCGGCTGATCGGGGACTTCGTACCGCCCGGCACCGTGCTGGTGGAGGTCCATGGGGGCACGTCCAGACCCGACCCTGAGCGGGTGACCGGTTCCGTGGCCCTCGGGGCCGAGCGCACGATCGAACAGGATCCCGCCTTCGCGCTGAGAGTCCTCGTCGACATCGCGATCAGGGCTCTCTCCCCCGCGGTGAACGACCCCACGACCGCGGTGCAGGTCATCAACTACATCGAGTGGTTCCTGCACACGGTCGGCGGCACGCGGCTCCCCGGGCGTTACGTCCTGGCCGATCGCGGTGGGGACGCCCGGCTCGTGCTCCCGGGCCGGGACTGGGACGACTACCTCCAGCTCGCCGTCTGCGAGATCCGTGACTACGGAGGGTCGTCCGTGCAGATCTGCCGGAGGCTCCGGGCCATGCTCGACGGTCTGCTCGACACCCTGCCGCCACCGCAGCACTCCGCCCTGCGCACGGAGCTGCGCCTCCTGCAGGAATCGATCGAGCGGGAGTTCACCGACCCGGCCCGGCGGGCCATCGCGGAGCAGGCCGACCACCAGGGCATCGGCGGGCAGTGACTCATCACGGCTCGTTCGCGATCGGCGGCAGCCCGGTGAGAAAGGTGCGGATCTCGTCGGCCTCGGGCACGGCGAGGACGGTGTAGAGATCGAGGGCCTGTCGGGCGTGGTCGTGGGCGAGGTCGATGCGGCCGAGGTCGCGGTGGACGTGCGCCAGGCCGTCATGGGCGCGGGCCTGCTCGGGACGGTAGCTGCACTCGCGGGCGAGGGTCAGCGCGTTGTCGTGTTCGGCCGCGGCCTGGGCGAGGTCGCCCAGGGACCGGGCGGCTTCCGCAAGGGCGTTGAGCGACTCGGCCTCGTCTCCGGGGAAGTCGAACCTGCGGCTCAGCTCCAGGGCCTGGCGGTGATGGCGCCGGGCCTCGTCGTAGGCGCCTTGCCGTTGGTACAGCAGCCCGATGTTGTTCAGTACGACGGTCTCGCCGATGCGGGATCCCGTCTCGCGGTGCACGTGCAGCGCCTGCCGATGGTGCTCGTGGGCGTCCTCGTACCGACCTCGGCGTTCGTGGAGGATGCCGAGGTCGGTCAGGCATCTGGCTTCGCCGGCGCGGTCGCCGAGCTCGCGGAAGAGCACGAGGGACCGCGCGCAGTGGTCGTGGGCCTGGTCGTACGCACGCAGTCGCGTGGACAAGGTGCCGAGGTTCTGCAGTGCGCGGGCCTCGGCACCCTGGTCGCCGATCCCGCGCGCGAGGTCCAGGGCGTGCCGGTAGTGCTCGTCCGCTTTCTCGTAGGCGCCGTGCCACCAGTAGTACACCTCGCCGAGGTCGAGGAGCGTACGTGCTTCGGCGGCTGTGTCGCCGCTCCGGCGGCCGGCGCGCAGTGCCAGGCCGTGGAGGGCCAGCGCGTCGGCCTGGTGCGCGTGGCCCAGCAGATAGCGGTGCAAGGTGGCGGCCAGTTGGCTGGTGGTGCGGGGGAGCCAGTCGAGCTCGGCCGCGTACTGGCCGACCGCCATGAGGTTCGCGCGTTCGCTGTCCAGCCAGGTGATCGCCTCGGCCTCGTCCTGCGGGGGGTAGGACGGGGTGTCCGGTGCGGGGATGCGCGGCCTGCGGTTCTTGCCCTGGGGGTAGAGGTGGTCGATGGCCGTGCTCGCGGTGTGGAGATAGTGGTGGAACAGTCGGCCGAGGGCCTCGCGCCGGGCGTCGAGGGGGTCCTGGGCGGCCGCGGTGGCGAGGGCGTGTTCGCGCAGCAGGTCGTGGAAGGTGTAACGGCCGAGCTGATGCTGAGTCAGGACGTGGGCGTCCAGGAGGTCTTCCAGGAGTGTCTCGGCCTCGTCGAGCGAGAGGTCCGCCAGCGCGGCTGCCGCCTCGGCGCTGACGTCACGGCCCGGCTGGAGCCCCAGGAGCCGGAACATGCGCTGCTGATCCGGAGTCAGCTGCTCGTAGGACAGCGTGAACGCCGCTGCCACTCCGCGCTCCGAGGTGGCCAGCTCGGCGAGTCTCCGGCGCTGGTCGCGGAGCCGGTCGGCCAGGTAGGCGACGGTCCAGCGGGGGCGATGGTGCAGGCGGGCGGCGGCGATGCGGACGGCCAGCGGCAGGAATCCGCACAACTGCAGGACGTCGAGGACGGCCAGGGGTTCGGCGTCCGCCCGTGCGCCGACGATCGCCGTGAACAACTCTACCGCGTCCGCGGCGGGCAGCACGTCCAAGGACAGGGCGTGCGCCCCGTCCAGGTCGGTCAGCCGTCGGCGGCTGGTGATCAGGACGAGGGTGCGGGAGGCTCCGGGCAGCAACTGGCGTACCTGGTCGGCGCCGAGGGCGTTGTCCAGCACGGCCAGCACGCGGCGGCCGGAGAGTTCGGACCGCCACAGCGCGGCGCGATCGGCGACCGACGCGGGTATCTGCTGGGCGGGCACGCCGAGTTGGCCCAGGAGGACCTCGAGCGCGGCGCCGGCGTCGAGCGGCGCCTGGCCGGCGGTGTGCGCCTGCAGGTCGACGAAGAGCTGTCCGTCCGGGAACTGCTCGGCGAGCCGGTGCCCCGCGTGGACGGCGAGCGTCGTCTTGCCGACCCCGGCCATCCCGTCGATCGCCGAAATCGTCACGACGCCGCCGCTGTTGCCCGACCACAGGCGGATCAGCCCGTCGAGCTCGCCTTCGCGTCCGGTGAAGTCCGGGACGTCGTACGGCAGGAAGTTGATCCCCTGCGGCTTCGCCGGCGCGGTGACCACCGGCGGCCGCAGATCGGGGGCGTCCCGCAGGATGTCCTCTTCGAGCTTGGTGAACGCGTGGCCGGGGTCCAGCCCCTGCTCTTCGGCCAGGGTCGCCCGGAAGGTTCTTGCCGTTTGCAGCGCGTCGGTCTGACGTCCGGCGCGGTGCAGGGCGAGCATCAGCTGGCAGCAGAGCCGTTCCCGCAAGGGGTTGGCCGCCGCGTGGACGGACAGTTCGTCGATGAGGTCGTCGTGCCGCCCCCGGGCCAGTTCCACCTCGGCCAGCCGCTCGACGGCGGTCAGCAGCTGCCCGTTCAGACGTGCTCTGGCGCTCTGGACGTAGTGGGCGGTGATGTCGGCCAGTGGCTCTCCCCGCCACAGCGCCAGCGCGGTACGTATCCCGTCCGCGGTGTCGGCCGGGTCGTCGGAGGCGGCCGGTGCCTTGGCGAGCAGGCTGGTGAACTCGTCCAGATCGAGTTGCCCCGGCTCGGGGGTGATCACGTACCCGGCCGGCCGGGTGGCCAGCATCCGGTCGGCTTCCGAGGCGCGCAGCATCCGTCGGATCGCGGCGATCGTGGTCTGGATCTGCGCGCGGGCGGAATCCGGCGGCAGCGGCCCCCACATCGCGTCGATCAGGCGATCCGTACTGATCGCGACCCCGGCATGCAGCAACAGGTAGGCGAGCACCGCGCGATGGCGGGGTGCCAGGCCTGGCGCGTCCGAACCGGGAGCCACGGCCTCCACCGGGCCGAGGATCGTGAACCGCATGCCGTCACTCCAGGGGTCGCCGGCGCGTGCATCGAAGAAGCATCGGGAATGTATCAAGATCAACCGGCATGGTTACCGGCATGCAAGCACTCCACAGCGTCGAACCGGAGACAGCGACCGGTGAGACCGCAGCTCTGTTCACTGCCACGCACCAGGCCCTGGGGGTCGTCCCCAACCTGGCCAGGGTGATGGCCAACAGCCCGACCGTACTGAAGGGGTACGTGGGCGTCGTCACCGCCCTGAGCGCGGAGGGAACCCTGTCGGCACAGGTGCGCGAGAGCATCGCGTTGCTGGTGGCGCAGGAGAACGGGTCCGACTACTGCCTGTCCGTGCATACGTTCCGCGGGACCAGGACTGCCGGGCTGAGTGCGGCCGAGGCCAGCAACGCCCGCCGGGGCAAGGCCGACGACCCCTGGGCCGCCGCTGTCCTCGATCTGGCCGCCGTGCTGGTCCGTGACCGCGGAACGGTGACGGACGAGCAGCTGGCCGCGGCCCGGCGCGCCGGGCTGTCCGACGGGCAGATCGTCGAGGTCGTCGCCCATGTCGCTCTCAACGTGTTCACCGACTACCTCGCCACGGCGGCCCGTGTCGACATCGACTGGCCGCTCGTGCGCCACACCGACTGAAGGAACGTGATCGCTTTGTCCTCATCAGTGGACGTTCACCAGATCCAGACCGTTTCGGCAGCCGACGCCCTCGCGTGGCATCAGGTCGTCGCGGCCTCGATGACCCACGACCTGCCCGGAGTACCGGCCCCCGACCCCGGACAGATCCACGCCCAGCTCACCCGGCCCGCTCTGGGCAGCCACCGGCTGACCTGGCTGGCCACCGGTGCGGACGGCACCCCGGCCGGAGTCGCCGGCCTGCGGGTGTTCACCTCCCCCGGCCAGGAGCACCTGGCCGAACTGGACCTCCACGTCGACCCCGCACACCGCCGCCTGGGAGCCGGCTCCCTCCTGCTGTCGGCGGTCGTGGAAGCCTGCCGCACCGAGAACCGGCGCAGCCTGGTCGCCACGGCCGCGGCCGACGGTCCGGGCGAAGCCTTCAGCGAACGGTGGGGTTTCCGCCGGGCACTCACCTTGGATCACCTCTTGCTGCGCCTCGTAGGGAGCGACGAGACGGACCGGTCCGACCTGCTCCGGATCGCCGATGCCGAGCACCCCGGCTACCGGCTGACCGGCTGGACCGGAACGGTTCCCGACACCCTCGCCGCCGCCTTCGCCGCGGCCAAGAACGCGATGAACGACATGCCCGTCGGAGACCTGGACTACGGCAGTGTGGCGTGGGACGCGGACCGCGTTCGCGCCATGGCGGCGGTGGTCGCCGACCGCGGGGACACGCTGCTGACCGTCGCCGCGGTCCACGACGACGGCACCATGGCCGGCTACACCGAGATCCTGATCCCCCAGGGAGCGGCGCCGCGGGTCCAGCAGTACGACACGGCGGTCGTTCCCGAACACCGCGGCCACGGGCTGGGGTTGTGGGTCAAGGCCGCCATGGTGCGCCGGCTGCGCGCCGAGTACCCCGGCGTCATCGAGATCGAGACGGACAACGCCGACGACAACGTCCACATGCTGGCGGTCAACCACCGCCTGGGGTTCCGCTCCTACCGGCGCACGCGCGAGTTCCAGCTCGACGTGTCCGCGACGTGATCCGTATCCATCTCCCTCCCTCCCGCCCTCACTCATTTTGCGAAGGTGCGTCATGAACGTCTCCTCTTCCACCCTCTCCCTGACCGTCGCCGACGTGGACGCGTCCCGCGAGTTCCTGTGCGGCCACCTCGGCTACGCGGTGGCCATGGCTGACGACGGCTTCGTGTCCCTGACGCGCGGGGACGGCGCCGTCGACGTCGTCCTGCTCCGCCGCGGCACCGCCGTCCTTCCGCCCGAGCAGCGCGACCAGCGGGCGGCCGGGCTGATCCTGGCGCTCACCGTCACCGACCTCGCGGCGGAGGAAGCCCGGCTGCGCGCGGCGGGCGCCCCCATCACGATGCCGCTGCGCGAAGAGCCGTGGGGCGAGCGGTTGTTCCAGCTGACCGACCCGAACGGCGTCGTCGTCCAGCTCGTCGAATGGGCGGCCGCCTCCGACGCCGCCGATCCGGCCGACGACGACGAGAGCGCCGCCGCGATCGTGATCACTCCCACCGCGGACCACATCACCGTCTCCCCGAACGCCACCATGGCCGGCCTGGCGGCCCCCAGCCGCGGCAGCACCGAACTCAGCACCTGGACGGTCACGATGGACGCCGGCGCCACCGGCCCCGAGCACTCCATCAGCCGTGAGCAGGTCTGGACGGTCACCGCGGGCTCGCTGGAGGTGAGCTGTCGCGGCCGTACGGAGAAGGTCACGGCCGGCCAGACCCTCATCCTGCCGCCGGACCGGCTCCGCCGGATCCACGCACCGGAACAGGCCACGGCTCACGTCTCGATGCCCGCCGACGGGGTCGCCTCCGTACCCGGCACCGAGGGCGCCCGTGAACTGCCCTGGGCCCGGTAGAACCGCCCCAGGGGTCTGAGGCAGACTCGGAAGACCGGCTCCTGCCGCACCATTGCCTGCCGAGGCCGGCACCCACGGAACAGAAATGAGAATCACGACATGCGTGTGCTGTTGATGGCGTACGGATCGCGCGGCGACATCGCGCCGCTGGCGGGCCTTGCGGCGCAGCTGCGGAGTCTCGGCGCGGAGGTGCGCGTGTGCGCGCCGCCGGACGAGGAGTTCGCGGAACTGCTGGCCGGTGTCGGTGCGGAGTTGGTGCCGTTCGGGCGGGACGTGCGCGCGCTGCGGACAGGAGCGCCGCCGTCGGACGCGGCCGCGTTCGCGGCCGAGCTGGTCGCCGCGCACTTCGACACGGTCGGCAAGGCGGCCGAGGGCTGTGACGTGCTGGTGGCGAGCGGTCTGATGCCGGCCGGTGCCCGCTCGGTGGCCGAGAAGCTGGGCATCCGCTACGTGTACGCGGGCTTCCACCCGTTCGAGATGCCCTCCGCGCACTACCGGCCTTCGCCGCGCCCCGGCCCGCCGGTTCCGCCCGGCACGACCGACAACCAGGCCCTGTGGGACTTCGACGCCCAGAAGGTCAACGCCCTGTATCTCCAGCCCCTCAACACCCACCGCGCGGCGCTGGGCCTCGCACCGGTGGACAACGTCCGCGACCATGTCTTCACCGAACGGCCGTGGCTGGCGGTGGACCCGGTCCTGGGCCCGTGGGAGCAGCTGACGAACCTCGACGTCGTACAGACCGGCGCGTGGATCCTGCCCGACGAACGCCCCCTCCCCGGCGATCTGGAAACGTTCCTGGACGCGGGCACGCCACCGGTGTACGTCGGCTTCGGCAGCATGCCGATGGGTACGGCCAGCGACATCGCCCGGACGACCGTCGAGGCGGCCCGCGCGCAGGGCCGCCGCGTGCTCGTCTCCCGTGGCTGGGCGGACCTGGGCCTGGTGGACGACTCGGACGACTGCTTCGCCGTCGGCGACGTCAACCACCAGTCACTGTTCCGCCGGGTCGCGGCCGTCGTCCACCACGGCGGCGCGGGCACGACGACCACCGCCGCCCGGGCCGGTGCGCCCCAGGTGGTGGTACCCCAGTTCGTGGACCAGCCGCACTGGGCCGCCCGCGTGGCCGGGCTGGGCATCGGCGCGGCACACGACGGCCCGACCCCGTCCTTCGAGTCCCTGTCGGCCGCGCTCAGGACGGCTCTGGCCCCCGAGACGGAAGCACGGGCGAAGGCCGTCGCCGGCACGATCCGCACCGACGGGGCGGCGGTGGCCGCGAAGCTGCTCCTCGACTCGGACGAGGCTGCGCGCCGATGAGCCCGGTGGACCACGTCGTCGCCGACGGCTGGACCCCCGACCACGGCCACGTCAGTACCCGCGGTGAGCTGGACGCGGATTGATCACGCAGGACCGCCTGCAAGCCCCTGCCTCGTGCGCTCGCCGCGCCGGGGCCCCATGGCCACGCCGAACAACGGCGGCCGGAAAGTGAGTACACAGATGCAGCCGACTTTCGTACTGGTTCACGGAGCCTTCGCGAACTCCTTCTCCTTCGCTCCCCTTCAGGCCGAACTCGGGCTCCTCGGGCACCGTTCGATCGCCGTCGACCTGCCCGGGCACGGGTTCCAGGCGACGTTCACCCGCGCCTATCAGTCACCGCAGGACCCCGGCGGGCTCGCCGAGGCGCCCGGCTCGATCAAGGGCGTCACGCTCGCCGACAACGTCGCGCACCTGATCGGGATCCTCGAACGGGCGAAGCGGAACGGTCCCGTGATCCTCGTCGCCCACAGCCGGGGCGGCATCACGGTCACGGCCGCGGCCAACGCGCGCCCGGACCTGATCGACCGCATCGTGTACGTATCCGCCTGGTGCCCGATCCACCTCGACGTCAACGACTACTACGCCGAGCCGGAGATGGCCACGGTCGACCCCGCCGCCTTCGCGTCGGCGCTGGCCGGCAACCCCGCCGACCTCGGCCTGCTCCGCGTCAACTTCCGCACCGCGAACCCGGAGTCGCTCGCGGCGTTCAAGGCTGCCTTCCTCGCCGACGGCACCGACGAGCAGTTCCTCACGTTCCTGAACACCTTCCAGCCCGACGAGAACCTGGACGCCGGCGGCTCCGCCGACCGGGCGCAGGCCGCGACGTGGGGCCGCGTCCCGAAGACCTACATCCGCCTGGCCGACGACGCGAGCCTGCCTCTCGCCGTCCAGGACCGCCTGATCCGCGAGGGTGACGAGCTGACGCCTGACAACCCGTACGACGTCCGCACGCTGGAGGGCAGCCACCTGAAGTGGCTGGTCGACCCCGCGCCGGCGGCTCGCGTCCTGGGCGAACTCGCCACGCTCCCCGCCTCGTCCACTCAGGCGTGATCGGGAGCCGCATCCACCGCGAACGAGGGTGCCGGGCGGTGTGGGCGGAGGTCAGCCACCCGTCCGGCCCGCCGTGGGACCGTCCTGGAGGAGACCCTTCCTGAGTTCGCCGAGGATGCGGCTGAGCAGGCGTGAGACGTGCATCTGGGAGAGGCCGAGGCGGCGGCCGATCTCGGCCTGGGTGAGTTCCTCGCCGAAGCGGAGTTCGAGGATGCGCCGGTCGCGGGCGTCGAGCACGGCGATGAGCGGGCGGAGCGCCATGAGGGACTCGATCAGCTCGTAGAAGGGTTCCGTCGTCGAGAGCTGCCGGGCGCTCGCCCCGGGGCCGACGTCCTCGTCGCTCGCCGGTACGTCCAGGGAGCGGGCGTCGTAGGCGTGGGCCGCGAGCTGACCCTCGGTGACGTCCTCCTCCGTGAGGTGGAGGTACGTGGCGATCTCGGCCCGGCCGGGGCGGTGGCCGAGGCGCTGCTCCAGGGTGTCGGCGGCCTTCGCCAGGTCCATCCGCAGCTCCTGGAGGCGTCGTGGGACGTGGAGGGCCCAGCTGGTGTCGCGGAAGAAGCGCTTCATCTCGCCGGTGATCGTGGGGAGGGCGAAGGAGGAGAAGTCGACGCCCCGGCCGGGGTCGAAGCGGTTGATCGCCTTGATGAGGCCGATCGTGCCGACCTGGACGATGTCCTCCATCGGCTCGGCGCGGTTCCTGAACCGGCGGGCGGCGAATTTGACGAGGCTGAGGTTGAGCTCCACCAGGGTGTTGCGGACGTAGGAGTACTCCGGGGTTCCCTCGTCCAGCTCCCGCAGTCGCGCGAAGAGCGAGACGGACAGGGAACGGGCGTCGTCCGTGGATACGGCAGTGGGGTGTACGGGCGCGGGAAGCCCGTCGAGCGCGGCGCGTCGCGTCGAGGCCTCCGCATCGTCTGGCGCCACCACGGATGGGGCCGGGGCGGCGGAGCGCGAGGTGACGGAGGGGGCTCTGACGGTCGACATGAGAGCTCCTTCGACGGTGGCGGTGGGCCTGCCGCCGCGGTCGCGAGGGGAGCGGCGGCGGTCCGTCGGTCGAGCGTCCTGAAGGAAAGATTCCCACTTCTACGGGTTTGACACGGTTCCGAGAACGGGGGCGGGACTCTCGGGCTTGTTCACTCTCGGGCTTGTTCACTCCCGGGCTTGTTCACTCCCGGGCTTGTTCACTCCCGGGCTTGTTCACTCCCGGGCTTGTTCACTCCCGGGCTGCGACAAGTGTGCGCGCGGCCCGGACGACGTGGGCGCGGGAAATGCCTGCCGCGTCGAGGAGCTCGTCGGTTTCGCCGGAGCCCGGCAGTCCGGTGACGGCGAGGTGCGCGAAGGCGGGGTGGTCGCCTGCCGCGGCGAGGGCGGAGAGGACGGCCTCACCGATGCCGCCTTCGGGGTGGTGGTCCTCGGCGACGACGAGAGCGCCGGTCTCCCGGGCGGCCCGCGTGAGGGTGTCGGCATCGATCGGCTTGATGGAGTACAGGTCGACGACCCGGGCCCGGACGCCCTCGTCGGCCAGCTGATCGGCGGCGGCGAGGCACTCATGGAGGGTGACACCGGCTCCGATGAGCGTGACCTGGTCGTCCTCCCCGTGGCGGAGGGTCTTGGACCCTCCTACAGGGAAGGTCTCGCCGTCGGCGTAGAGCACCGGGTAGGCCCCGCGGGTGGCACGCAGGTACGAGATGCCGTCCACGTCGGCCATCGCTGCCGTCAGCGCTGCCGCGGACGTGGCGTCGCTGGGGTACAGGACGGTGGAGCCGAGCACCGCCCGCATCATGGCGAGGTCTTCGACGCCCATCTGGGACGGACCGTCCGCGCCGATCTCGACACCGCTGTGGGTCCCGCACAGGGCGAGGGTGACCTGCGAGACGGCGGCCATGCGGATGAAGTCGTGGGCGCGGGTGAGGAAGGCGGCGAACGTGGTGGCGTACGGGCGGAACCCGCGTACGGCCATGCCGACCGCGTCCGCGATCATCTGCTGCTCGGCGATGTACGTCTGGAAGTACCGCTCGGGGTGGGCCTTGCCGAAGTCCTCGGCGTGGGTCGAGTTGCCGACCTCGGCGTCCAGGGCGACGACGTCGGGGCGGGCGCCGAGGGCCGCCAGCGCTCGGCCGAAGGCGACCCTGGTGGCCACGTCGTCCCCCACGTCGAAGCGCGGCAGTTCCACGGTCCCGGCCGCGGCCGGGAGCGTGCGGTCGGACGGGACCGTGGGCGGCCTCGGTCCGCGTGCTCTGAGTTCGTGGCCGCCGGACAGTTCGGCGACCGCGCGCTCGGCGACGTCCGCGGGCAGCGGTTTGCCGTGCCAGCCCTCCCGGTCGGCCACCTCCGGCACACCGCGGCCCTTGACGGTCCTGGCGACGATGACGGTGGGTGCCTCCCCGTCGGCGGCGGTGGTCATGGCCCTGTCGATCGCTTCGAGGTCGTGGCCGTCGATCACGATCGCCCGGCATCCGAAGGCCTCGGCACGGCGGGCGTAGGCATCGGTGTCCCACTCCAGCTCGGTCGGCCCGCTCTGTCCGAGACGGTTCACATCGATCAGGGCGGTGAAGTTGGCCAGCCGGCGGTGGCCCGCCTTGCCGAGGGCCTCCCACACGGACCCCTCGGCCGTCTCGCTGTCGCCGCACAGCACCCACACCCGGTAGGGCAGCCTCTCCAGATCCCGGCCGGCCAGCGCGATGCCGACGCCGTAGCCGACACCCTGGCCGAGGGATCCGGTCGCCACGTCCACCCACGGCAGGACGGGGGTGGGGTGGCCTTGCAGACGGTGCCCGAAGCGGCGGTACGTCGTCATCAGCTCGTCGTCGCCGATCGCGCCCGCGGCCTTGAACATCGCGTACAGGAGCGGCGACGCGTGCCCCTTGGAAAAGATCAGGTGGTCGGCGGCCGGGTCGTCGGGGGCGTCCCACGCGTAGCGGAGGTGGCGGGTCATGAGGACGGCCATGAGGTCGGCGGCCGACAGGCTGGATGTGGGATGCCCGGACCCCGCCGCGGTGCTGGCGCGCACGGAATCGGCCCGCAACTGCTGGGCGAGCCCGAAGACCTCCGACAGATCGCTTGTGGGGCCGACGTCGGTGAGGGGCCGTGCAGTCATGAGTGAACTCCTTCCACCCGAGCGCCGGGGCGACGCCGCCGCGCTCAGGTGGCGGGCGGGCCGAGGCCGGCCTCGGTCAGCGGTCCTTTTCCTTCCGCTTCTTGTGACGCGCGCTCGTCGCTCCGGCATCGCTCTGTTCCTGCAGACGACGGCCTTCCGCCTGGAGAGCCGGATTCCGCAGCGCGATGCCGTCGGACTCCTTCTTGAGCCCCCGGATCCGCGTGTATGCCGCTTTCATTCTTCCCATGGTGCTCACCCTTGATCTTGTGCGACCGGAGGGACGACGCCGACCGCCCGTAACCCCGCCCGCGCGACCCCGCCTACGTCTCCCGCAGGGTGACGCGGCGGTCCGCGCCGCGACTGCCCTGATCCGGTGGGCCGACGACGACCAGCGGGATGCCCCGGAGGCCGCACAGCCGACGGGCGCGGGCGAGGACGCTGAGGGACGCCGGTGAGGGGTCGGCGGTGGGCAGCTGAATCCTCACCCGACCGTACGGGCGGTGGGCGAACAGGGCCATCTCGATCTCCAGGGTGGCCGCGGCCCGGCTGGAGATGTCAAGGTCGCGAAGGATCGCCAGGTGCAGGACGCCGTCCTCCACGTTGTGCCCGATCAGCATGTCGCCTCCCGTACTCACAAGCCGTCCCCGGCCGGAGGACGCTCCGTGCGGAGCTCGGCGGAGGGCGGCACGAGCAGTATCTCCTGAACGGGAGCGGATCGCCTGGTCCAGGAGTGGCAGGTGAAGTTGTCGTAGTAGCCCGGGGCGGGGCCGATCGGGGCGTGGCCCGGCCTACCGCGGGGTGTCGGGCGTGGCCGGCGGCACGGCCTGCGGCCCGGCAGGCGGCGCGGCCTGGTCGGCGACGGTTCGCCGGTAGGCCACGTGTCCGCCCAGCGCGCCGCTCACGGCGAGCGCCGTCAGCCCGGCGAAGGACCACACGCGGCCCTTGACCGGATGGCCCCGCGTTCTCGCTCTCAGCGACGTCACGTAGCAGGCGATCATGGCGACGTTCGACACCGCGTGCGCCAAGCCCACCCGGGCCTGTTGCGGGGGCAGGTCCGCCCAGTCGACCCAGCCGGCAAGGGCCGCGGGGGCCGCGCCGGCCAAGCCCACGGCCATGAGTGTCGTGGCGGCCGGCTGTCCCCCGGGAACGATGTCCAGCACGCCTGCCGAGAGGAAACAGCCGACCGGGACCTGCACCAGTACGGGATGCAGCGGATGCCCCAGGGGCCTGCCCCTCAGCAGGTCGCGTGCTCCGCGCAGCGGAAGGGCTCCGACGGCCCGCTGGAGCGCGTGGACCGCGGGATCCGCGGGCGTGAGCTGCTCGATGCGTCCCACGGCTCTCAGCCACCCGGCGGACGCCGTGTCGAGGACCGTGGCCGGGCCCGTTCTCGCGGACCCGGTCCCCGCGGTCGTGGTGGTGCTGTCGGTGGTTGAGTTCGGACTACCGCGAGGCATCGTGACTCCTCGACTCGTACGCGGTGGTGGAGGCCGGAGGACGAATCCGCCGGCTCCGTAGTGCGCCTGCCCGGCCAGGAGCGGTTGATGCGGAACAGCGTCGGCATCGGGAGGTGGCGCTGCTCGCCCGTCCGGAGCCGCTTCCTCCTACGCTCGGCACATGACCGAGAACGACATTCAGCTCAAGGCCATCGCGGCGCTCACGGCTTTGCGCGGTGGTGTCGGAGCGGATTACGTCTCCGACCTGCTCGGGGAGGTCATCCCGACGCGGTTCGTCGTGCCGGACACCGACGATCCGGCGGAGGTCGGGGCGGCCATGCTCGACCAACTCGCCGATCCGCTGAGCGCGCTGATCAACGGCTTCGTTCTGGCCTTCGAGACACTCGCCGGTGCGTACGACCGGACCGATCCCGACATGTCCACCGACGCGATCCTGCAGGCGCTCGCGCTCGGCATCGCACGCGACGGGGAGTGATCCGGCGAACGTGAGAAGTCCTCGGCCGGGGCACGTACGCAGTCGCTGCGGCGCATACCGGCCGACGCCCCGGGCAGGAGCTGATCAGGAGAAGGACTAAGGTCCGCCGCACCGGCAGGCTGCAGGGCTGCAAAGCCGCGAAGCTGCGAGGCGAGTCGATTCATGACCGAGAAGAAGATCATCACGGTGATCGGGGCGACCGGCAGGCAGGGCGGCGGTCTTGTGCGGGCCATCCTGGCCGATCAGAAGGAAGAGTTCGCGGTCCGGGCCGTCACCCGCCACCCCGACGGGGAGCCCGCCCAGGAACTGAAGCGCCTCGGGGTCACGGACATCGTCCGGGCCGACATGGACGATCCGCCCAGTCTCGCTCCTGCCTTCGCGCACGCGTACGGCGCTTTCTTCGTGACGAACTTCTGGGAGCACATGTCCGCCGAGCGGGAGAAGGTCCAGGCCCTGGCTCTCGCCCGGGCCGCTTCCCACGCCGGCGTCCAGCACGCGATCTGGTCCACGCTGGAGGACACGCGCGCGTGCGTCCCGCTGGACGACGACCGGATGCCCACGCTGCAGGAGCACTACAAGGTGCCGCACTTCGACGGCAAGGCGGAGGCCGACCGGTATTTCATCGACGAAGGCGTACCGACGACCTTCCTGCGCACCACCTTCTACTGGGAGAACCTGCTCAGCGACTTCGCTCCGCAGCGCGGCGAGGACGGGGCACTCCAGCTGATCTACCCGATGGGTGACCACCGGTTGTCGGGCATCGCCGTCGCGGACATCGGCAGGACCGCGCTGGCCGTCTTCCGCCGCGGCACCGACTTCATCGCCGCCACGCTGAGCATCGCCGGAGAACACCTCAAGGTCGCCGACATGGCAGCCGCGATCGAGGAGAGCCTCGGGGACCGGGTCCGGTACAGGCCGCTGACACCGGACGAGTTCCGCGCCCAGGGATTTCCCGGCGCCGACGAGGCGGGGAACATGTTCCAGTACTACGCCGACTGCGAGGACCACTTCGTCACGGCCCGTGACATCGACGCCGTACGCGAACTCAACCCGGCCCTCCAGTCCTTCACCACCTGGCTCGCCGAGCACCAGGACCGGCTGCGCACCGCCTGGCCATGACCCGTCACCGACGCCGACGCCGACGAGGTCGGGCCCGCACCAGGGAGCGCGGCGGCACCGTCGGCGTCGGTCCCGTCTCCCACCGCTGCGAGCACGGCCGGACGTACGCCGACGAAGCGGGCATCGCCCCTCGTCATCCCTCCACTCCGGTCGACGTGTGCGCCGCTCCCACCGGCTTCGACTCCGGTGAGCCTCGCTGCCTCAGGTAGACGGTGAGGACCACCATCGAGGCGACGGCGAGGAACTCCGACCTCCAGGTCTCGGTGACGTCGAGTGGGCGCCCCGGTGCGGTATTGGCACGCCATCGCGTCGATCACCAAGCGGTGATCGCGCAGACGACCACCCTGTATCCGCCGTAGGCACGTTCGGTTAGGCTGGCCTTGCCTGGCGTGCGGACCTTGGCGTGCGGGTTCGGGTTCCGGTGCCGCAGGTGGGAACCCAGAAGACGGAACGGGCAGAGGCAGGGCGCAGGTGAGAGACAGTGACCGAGCTTGTGCGCGTCGTGCGCCCGGCGGGGCGGGAATGCCCATGCGAGTGACGAGGGACACGGGTTCCGGCCCGGCGCCCGGGACGAGGCGTCGTGGATAAGATCGCGCTCACGGCCGGAGCCCTGTACGTCATCATCCTGCTTCGCGCCGGAGGGACGTTCGCCGTCGGGTGGCTCGCCGGCGCCGGTGCCCGGCGCAGCAGGTACGCCGAGCGGATCTCGTCGGCGAAGTTCCAGCGCGCCGAGCAGGCGATTCAGCGGTGGGGCGCGCCGGTGGTGGCCGTCTCCTTCCTGACCGTCGGTTTCCAGACCGCCGCCAACTTCCTCGCGGGCAGCATGCGCATGCCGTTGCCGCGCTACCTCCCCGCCCTGTTCGTGGGCGGAGCGGCCTGGGCACTGATCTACGCGACCGCGGGCCTCGGCATGCTCGAAGTACTGGGAAGGCTCTTCGCCGAGCAGACGGCCCTTGGGGTGTCCGCGGTGGCCGCCCTCGTCCTCGGGGTGTGCGGGGTGGTGGTGTACCGCAGGAGGAGGGCGGTCCCGTCCTCCGGCGACACCGTGACCGACGAGTCGTGAGCCCGGCCCGGACACCGGGGTCGGAGGCGTGCGCGACGAAGCGAACCGGGGCACATGGTGGCGCGGGGCGTGTCACGCCCTGGACTCCTCCGGGCGGGCCGAGGCCGGCGCCGGAACCACGGGTGCGGGTGCCGCGGGGTGACGTGTGGTTCGCAGGTGCCGCAGGAGGGTCAGGGCGGTGACGCCGGCGGCGATCAGCCCCAGTTCGGCCGGGGCGAGCCCGAACCATTCCTGCGCCAGCCCGCCCAGTCCGCCGCCGAGGGCGACCCCGACGTAGAGCGCGGAGGAGTTGAGACCGAGCAAGACGGGTGCGGCGGCGGGGCCGAGGGCGATGAGCCGGTGCTGCTGCGGGACGACGATGACGCCGATGGTCACACCCCAGACCGCCGCCCAGATCAGAGTGGGCGCGAGGGCGCGGGTCGCCAGTGGGCTCAGCGCCAGGGCGAGCGTCGCGAGGGCGAGGGCGCCGGTGAGGACGCGGGCGGAATCGTGGCGGTCGACCAGGCGTCCGGCGGTGACGTTCCCGGCCAGGGTGCCGACACCCCAGGCCAGCAGGACAAGGGTCAGCAGCGACTCGTTGCCGCCGGTGGCGTCCCACAGGGCCGGGACGATGTAGGTGTAGAGAGTGTAGGTGCCGAGGAAGGCCAGTGAGGTGACCGCCAGCAGGGCCAGTACGTGGCCTTGCCTGAGGGGGCGCAGACGGTCGGGCAGCGAGGCGGCGGGAAGCGTCACCCTGGGCAAGCCGACGGCGATCCCGATGGCTGCCAGCAGGCCGATTCCGGCGACGGCCCAGAGGGTGACGTGCCAGTCGGCACGGCCGATCAGTGTGCCGAGCGGTAGTCCGAGCGCGGTCGCCGACGTGAGGCCGCCCAGCACGAAGGCCAGTGCCCGGCCTCGGCGTTCCGGCGGTGCGATGGCCGCCGCGGTGCTGGAGGCGGCGGCGGTGATGATGCCCGCTCCCACGGCGGTGACGACGCGGGCGGCCATCACCACCTCGTATGTGGTCCCCAGCGCGGTGACGGCGTTGCCGATCACGAAGACGGCCAACGCGATCAGCAACGCCGACCGCCGGTCCAGGCTGCTGGTGAGGGCCCCCATGACCGGCGCCGACAGCGCCAGCGTCAGGGCGAAGACCGTCACCAGCTGGCCGGCGGCCGGGGTGGAGACCCCCAGGTCGGCCGCGATGGCAGGGAGCAGGCCCGCGATGACATAGCCGTCGGTGCCGACGGCGAACGTCGCCAGGGCCAGGGGCAGGCGGTCGGTCAGGTGTCGGAATCTCGGCCTGGTCGATGACTGCCTGCGCCGGGTGTCAGGTTCCTGTGACTGCGAGCGTGTGGCGAGCTCCGTTCAGTACGGAGTCGAGCAGGCCGGGAAACGGTGCGTCCAGGTCGTCGCGGCGCAGCCGCACCATCCGGGACCGGCCCTTGATGGTGGTCCAGGTGACGCCCGCCTCGCGCGGCACCCGGTAGTGGCGGGAGAGCGTCGTCTGGTGAACGTCCAGGTCGCCGCCGATGGCGTTGCAGCTCTCCTCGCCGGTCACGGCGAGCCGCTGGACGATCTCCAGTCGCACCGGATCGGCCAGCGCACGCAGTACCACCACCATCCGGATCGCCTCGGTCGCCGGCTGGGACACCTCGCGCATCGTTTCCCTCCCTCCCTGGCAGGCCTTCATCCGCCAGGGCGTCCGGAGCAGCTCCGGGCAGCCGCCGGGACTCCCGCAGGATCGTGGACGAAGGCGCGGCCGCGGGGCCCGCTCCCGTCTCGCCTCCGCGAGGCCCCGAGTGATCCGATCGCGGCGCGCGATACGATCAACAGCACGGCATCGAGCCGCAGTTGAACGAGAGGGCGCCCTCATGACCGCTGTCGCCGACCACTACGATCAGCTCCTCGCCGCGAACTACACCTGGATGCTCGGCGGTGACTTGGAGACGGTGACCGAAGCGCAGGCCGGACTCCTCCGTGAGCTGGGAGTGGCCCCCCGTCCGGGCGGGAAAGCCGCCGCCGTCGACCTCGGCAGCGGCCCGGGCCCGCAGACCCTGGCGCTGACCCGCCTGGGCTTCACTTCGGTGACCGCGGTCGACACCAGCGCCACGCTCCTGGGCGAACTCGTCGATCACGCCACGCGCGTCGGCGCCGCGGAGGCCGTCCACGCCGTACGGTCGGACATTCGCGGCTCTCTGCCCAGCCTCACCACGCCGGGCTCGGTCTCGGCCATCGTCTGCATGGGGGACACGCTCCCGCACCTGCCCTCCCGCAAGGACGTACGGACGCTGATCGCGGACGCCGCCGAAGCACTGGACGAGGGCGGGAGCTTCGTGGTCAGCTTTCGCGACCTGACAGGGGAGCTTCTCGGCACGGAACGCTTCATCCCGGTGCGCGGCACCGACGACCGGATCCTGACCTGCTTCCTCGACTACGTGGACGAGGACACGGTCCTGGTCCACGACCTCTTGCACACCCGCCGCGACGGGGCTTGGCACCTGACGACCGGAAGCTACCCCAAACTGCGGCTCGCCCCCACGTGGGTGGCTGACCAGTGCCGCGCAGCGGGCCTCGTCATCCGTCACGACGAGACGGGGCCCCGCGGCATGCACGTCCTTCACGCCGTCAAACCCTGACGGCTGCCGCTTCAGCTCTGCCGGCGGTCCGCGCCTTCGCCCACCTGCCCGACCACGTCCCTTCCGCGCCCCGGCCGGCCGACACCACCTGCGATTTCCACCGCCCGGCCGCGACCTGTTGGACCGGCAGCAACATTCCGCCCCGCCGAGGTACCCGGCTGCGCCCGCCGCATGTACGCCAGTTGGAGCGACTCGGGCTCTAACCGTGCCGCCACGGTAGTGGGCAGGCCTCTCCTTGACCTGAAGCAGGATTGAGGTTCTAGAGTGTTGGCTAATTGATCATCTGACGACGGGAAGAAACGCGCATGATCCTCGCGACCGGAGCCACCGGAGCCACCGGAGACCTGGGCGCGATGATCGTCACGCGCGCCACGAGCCGCTGGTGGTGCGGCCCCTTCCGGGACCGGTCACCCGAGCGTCCGGCATGGGTGGGCCTCGCCTGAACGCCGAAGCGATTCCGCGTGATACCGGGCGGCGTTCCGGCATCCCATGCTCGCGCCGCCGACCCGGCCCACAGCGTACGACCGCCGGACAGGCCGAACCCATCTCACCGCTGCCGCACACGGCCGCTCACCCGATCAAAGGAACAGCATGAACCTCACCGACCGCCGCGTGGTCATCACCGGGGCGGGCCGTGACTTCGGCCGCGCGCTCGCCCACCACTTCGCCGGCCTCGGCGCCGAACTCCTCCTCGCCGCACGCAGCCTGGAAGCGGCCGAACGCACTTGTGGCGAGATTCGCGACCGCGGCCACGACCGCGTGCACGCCTTCGCCTGCGACCTCGCCGACCCCGCCTCGATCCGCGAGTTCGCCGCGGCGGTCGGACGCCGCACCGACCGCGTCGACGTCCTCGTGAACAACGGTGCCCGATGGCTGGAAGGCCCTGACCTCCTCTCGGTCTCCGACGAGGACGTGGCCGACACGCTCGCCTCGGGCAGCACCGGCACCATCCTCGTGACGAAGAACCTCCTGCCGCTGCTTCTCGCCTCCGACCACCCCGACGTGGTCACGATGGTCTCCGTCTGCGGCGTTCCCGGCGCCCAGCACCCCGTGGCACACGAGGCCTACTACGCGGCCAAGCACGGCCAGCGGGGCTTCACCGAAGCGCTCTCGCGCCGTCTGCGCCCCCAGGGCGTCCGGGTCATCTCCCTGTTCCCGCCGGACTTCGACAGCAGCCGTGACCCACTGTCCCCGGAATGGGACACCACCCCGCGCGGAGCCCAGGACCCGCTCGCGGCACAGTCGTTGATCGACTGCATCACCTTCGCGATCCAGCAGCCGCGCGACTGCTACATCAGCGCCTTCCACTTCGAGTCCCTGAACCCCTCCGCCACGGCCGGCGGCACCGCGCAGCTCTGAGCGGCCCTTCCCAGCCGCGGCGCCATCGGGAAGCTCCGCAACACCGGCATCTCGAACGCGCTGATGGTGGATGCCCCCAACTGGGGCCATGGCTGGTCAAACACCATGCGGAACTCGCTGATCGCGGTCATCCTGACGCCGGCGATCAGCAACGGCAGCGCACAAAGAGACGAACCGCCGCCGTTGACGTCGCCCACAGGGCAGCGTTGCCCACGTCGGATATCGGACGCAGAGGTTTCTACGCGCGTCAAATAGGCCCCGGCATATCGGAAAGCACCATGCGGAATCTTCTCACTTGGAGCTAAGCCCACAACGTTCGGCAGGGGGCGCAATTCACCCCCGGGCCAGGAGAGAATTTCGGACGCACTGTCTAAAAAGATCCAGAGGAAAGACCCATGCGACGAAGACTCTCCGGCATGACCATCTCCGTGGCCGCGTTCGGACTACTGGGCTCCCTCGTCACCGCGTGCGGCTCGTCCGGTAGCGAACCCACGACGTTGCGCCTGGTGGCACCCGAGTACGGCGCCGGCCCCGCGACCACCTCCAAGGCGTACTGGGACAAGCTGGCCACCACCTTCACCGCCGCCCACCCCGGCATCAAGGTCGAGGTGACGCTCTACCCGTGGGCCGACATCGACCGCGAGGTCACCCGCATGGTCGAGGAGAACAACGCCCCGGACGTGGCTCTGATGGGTGCGTACTCCGACTTCGCCGCGCAGGGCCGGCTCTACGCCGCCAGCGAGGTGATGTCGGTCAGAACGGAGGCGAACTTCCTGCGGCCCCTCGCGGAGGCCGGCTCGGTCGACGGCGACCTCTACGGCTTGCCCTTCGTGGCGAGCAGCCGGCTGCTCTTCTACAACGAAGAGCTGTTCGACGAGGCAGGCGCGAAGCCGCCGAAGACCTGGTCGGACCTGAAGGACGCGGCCAAGGCGCTGAAGGAGGAGGGCGTGCTCTACCCGTACGCCCTACCGCTCGGCCCCGAGGAGGCGCACGCCGAAACCCTGATCTGGGAACTGAGCAACGGCGGCGGGTACACCGATCCCAACGGCGGGTACAGCATCGCGTCCGAGCGGAACACGCAGACATTCCGCTGGATCAAGGCCAACCTGGTCGTGCCGGCCCTTACCGGCCCGGTCCCGCCGGCCGAGCTCAACCGGCAGGACGCCTTCGACGCCTTCCTGCGCGGCGACGTCGGTATGGTCAACGGCTATCCCTCGCTCCTTCACGAGGCGAGGGCGAAGGGCATGAAGGTCGGCACGCTGCGCATGCCGGTGTCGGACACACTGAACGACAGGGAGACCACACCGACGGCGGGCGTCGCCGACTGGATGATGGCTTTCAAGCACGACGGCAATCGCGAACCGGTGGGCTCGTTCCTGAACTTTGTCTACCAGGACAAGAACATCAGCGAGTTCGCCGGGCGCTACCACCTGCTGCCGTCGACGGTGTCCGCCACCCAGGCGTCCCAGTACGCGGCGGCGGACCCCAGCGCCGAGCAGTTCCTCACCGCACTGGGCACTGCCCAGCTCTACCCGGTCAACGATCCGTCCTGGCTGGAGATCAGCAACACCATCAAGCGGAACATCGGCAAGGCCGTCGAGCCCTCCGCCGACCCGAAGGCCGTCCTGGAGCACATCGCCCAGCAGGCCCGGGACGTGGCGCAGCAAAGGTAGCGGTCTCCGGCATCTGCGGGGACCGTATCCTCCGCCCCCGCCGCCGGTTTCCCCATTTTCTCCGGTTCGGTTCGTCTTCCTGCCGTTCCCTCGTTTCGCCCGTCGCCCGTCTCCCCCGCGGATGCGGCAAACGGGCCGTACGGCGTCGACCCCACGCCTGTCTCGTCACTCGCGCAGTACCCACAAGGTGGCGCGAGCGCCCTCACCGGGCAACGGACGAACATCGACCGTCGGCCACCCGGTTGACACCCCTGCTTGCGAAAAGTTCCGTCCACCGCCTGGTCCGGGTCCAGGGCATCAAACCTGTGATCGCCCACCACGGCGTCCTTCACGGCCATGCGGCAGGTCGGCCGATACGGTTCCGGCTGCATGGCGTGCGGCGTCGGCGGCATAGCAGCGTGGTAGCCGACACGGAAGGAGGTGGCCCTCCATGGCGCGGAGGGCCACCTCCTGGTCGGTTCACCGACGTGCGACTGTCACGGTGTCGCTACGGGGCGACCTTCAGCAGCTTGTTCGCGGTGCCGGCGGAGGGGTTCTTGATGGCGTCCGCAGTGGCCGCCCCGGTCAGCGCGGCGGCGGTGTCGGCGGGCGTCGCGGACGGGTTGGCCGCCAGGTACAGGACGGCGGCGCCCGCCACGTGCGGGGCGGCCATGGAGGTGCCGGAGATCGTCTTGGTGCCGGTGTCGCTGTCGTTCCAGGCGGAGGTGATGTCCGAGCCGGGCGCGTACAGGTCGACCACCGCGCCGAAGTTCGAGAAGTCCGACTGCTCGTCGTCCTTGGTGCTGGACGCCACGGTGAGCGCCTCCGGCACCCGGGACGGCGAGCCCTGCCCGGCGTCGGAGGACTCGTTGCCGGCCGCGACCGCGAAGGTCACGCCGGAGTCGATGGCCCGCTTGACCGCCGCGTCCAGCGCCTCGTCGGCGCCGCCGCCGAGGCTCATGTTCGCGACCGAGGGCCCGGAGTGGTTCTGGGTCACCCAGTCGATGCCCGCCACGACCTGTTCGGTGGTGCCGGAGCCGTTGTCGTCCAGGACGCGAACGGCGACGACCTTGGACTTCTTGGCGACGCCGTGGGAGGTGCCGGCGATGGTGCCCGCGACGTGGGTGCCGTGACCGTTGCCGTCGTCGGCGGTGTTGTCGTTGTCCACGGCGTCGAAGCCGTGGCTGGCCCGGCCGCCGAAGTCCTGGTGCGAGATCCGTACGCCGGTGTCGATGACGTAGGCGGTCACGCCCTCGCCGCCGTTGTCGGGGTAGGTGTACTTCTGGTCGCCCGCCGCGTCGGCCTGGTCGATCCGGTCCAGGCCCCAGGACGGGGGGTTCTCCTGCGTCTCGTTGATGCTGAACCGCTTGTTCTGGACGACCGTCCCGACGGCGGGGTCGGCGGCGAGGCGCTTGGCCTCCTCGACGCTGAGGCCGGACGCGGAGAAGCCGTTGACCTCGGAGCCGTAGGAGCGCACGAGTGTGCCGCCGTACTTCTTCGCGAGGTCCGCCTTGTTCGCGGATGCGTCGAGGATGACGACGAAGCTGCCGGAGACGGCGCCCGGGGCGCCGAGACCGTGCACGGTCCCTTCGGCCGGGGCGGCCGCTCCGGCGATGTTGCTCGCGAACAGCGCCGCAGCGGCAGCGCCTGCCACACCAGTGGCTATGGCCGCGTTACGAAGACCGTGGGATCGCTTGTGAGTTGCCATGAAAGGGGATCTCTCCTCGTGTTGACGTGTGGGGCGTCAAACGTTCGAGAGAACCCTGTGCGGGTTGGCAGGAGCAAATCAAGAGCGAACCCGGGGTACGGGCTTATTCAACAAGGTTTCTTAATGATCTCTCCGCATCGTCTCCACGCCGCACACGCCGCCTGGCCAACTCCTGCCTGAAATGGGCACGTTCTCGATCCGCCCCACGACGGCCGGCCAGATCCTTGCGGCGCGGTAGAGATGTCGGTGGCAGGCGAGGATTTCAGTTCTCCCGGGTCAAGTCCCGGTCCCCGCGCACACCTCGGGTAACGGAGCCCCGGTGCCGCCCGTACGCCTCAGGACCGGGCGTACCAGCCGTTCTCGCCGGCGCCTTCCGACGGGTCGTACGACTGATGCAGCCCGAGCAGCGCGGCCACCAGCCGCGGGTCCCAGCTTCCGTCGAGCACCCGGTACTCGTCCGCGACGCCGCGGAAGACAAGATGCGCGCGGCGTGAGGAGTCGCGCCAGATCACCCGGCGCGGCTTGCCGAAGGCGTCGTCGCCCTCGCCGAGCAAGGCCAGGATCAGCCACAGCATGCTCACGAGCAGGCCGATGGGCCACCACACCACCCACCAGAACAGGCGCCCGCGGAAGCCGCGCACGGAGTGCCCGGTCACCGACTCGACGGTCCAGCGTGCCCGGGCGCCGCGCAGGGCGCGTCCGCGCCGGTACGTGACGCGGCCCAGCGTGGCGCCGTACGGGTCGTCGACGCGATATACGACGGGGCTTCCGCTCGCGCGTGAGCCGGCCTGTTCGGTCCACACCCGGGCTATCGCGGTCTGCCCCTCACCGACGATGTCGAAGGTGCGGGCGGAGGGGTGCGCGGCACCTCCATGGCCGTGGGGCACGTGGCAGAGCAGCCCGACGGCGATGTCCCCTTCGCGTCCTTCGCCGGCGCCGCGGCGGACGACGACCGGTGAGGACGTCCCGTACCGCACGTTGTATGTCATCTGCCCCTGGGGCACGGTCGGTCCTTTCCCACGTCTCCGCACAGCGACGTTTTCCGGCCGTCATGATCTCATTCGCCGCCGAAGTCACCGTCCAGGGGCGGAGGCCGTGCAAGCTTCGGCCGCTGCCGCAGCCGCGTCCCTCTCATGGTCGCGAGCGACGGCGGCGAGGGCGGCGTCGCCCAGGGCATCGGCGAGGCGGGCCCGAGCCGCCCAGTTGTACGAGCTGTCGGGCCGAAGCCCGATCCGCTCGCTGATGAGCACACGGGCCAGTTCGTGCCGTCCAGAGCGGAGCGCGGAGTCGAGCAGGGTCTTCTGGAGCGCGTCGCGCTGCGCATGACTACCCCCGAACTCGTGCAGCCTGCGGCGCAGCGGCCACAGGAGCTCCACGACGGTGGCGTGCTTCCCTTGCCCGTGCGCCACCAGCGCTTCGCACACGGGCAGACCGATGTCCGCGGTCATCCGCCGGTTGGTGACGGTGTCCGGACCCTCCTGGGCAAGCCATCGCCGCCGGTCGGCGATGAGCCGCGCCGCCTCCCCGAGCCGCCCGGCACCCACATAGGACATGACGGCGTGCACGTCGTTGAACGCGTAGAAGGGGGGATCGGCTCGCGAGGCCCACGCGTCGGCCAGCGCCCCGCAGCGGGGGCCGGACTCCCCTCCCCCGAGTCTGATCCGCCACAACAGCGCTGCGGCATCCAGCAGTTCCATGGCCAGACCGGCCGACGAGTCGTTGTGCAGGGCGGCGTCGTAGATGCTCAAGGCGGTGCCGGTGTCTCCCGCCTCCAAGGCGTAGAGGGAGTAGTGCCACCAGTTGTGGACGTTGAGGTAGTTGCCCCGCGCCCAGTCGTCTCGGCGCGCATCGAGGTAGCCGATGCCTTCCGACACCCGTCCCTGCATCTCGTAGGTGTGCACCACGGCATGGATCGCCCAGACGTCGCGAGGGTTCTGCTCGACCGCGGCGAGCCCCGCCTCCTCGGCCAGGCGGTAGTGGCCCGACTCCTCCAACCCGAACGCGTACATGCCCAGCATCAGGCCACGGTGAGGATCGGCGGCGTCCCAGGCAGAGAGGGCTCCGCCGATGCGATCACGCAGGCGGACCGAGTCACCGGTGAAGAAGTCCAGCTGGTGCCCCACGGCCAGGGCGAGCGCGTCCCTCGGGCACACCAGTGACAACTCCTCCAGCAGCCCGCCGGCGCGGAGCAGATCTCCGGCCAGCCACGCACTGGCTGCGGCAACGTGCAGGCGCTCCCGCACGGGCAGGGACGAGACGTCCACGCCGGCCGCGTACCGGTCGAACCGCCGCCGCGCGGCGAGGGCGTCGCCCGGCTCCGTGCCCAACGCCCCCAGATAGGCCGCGAAGGACTGGGCGACAGGTGAGGTCGGCGCGCTTTCGAGCGCGTCGTCGACCGCTTGCTCCACCTCGGGGCTGAAGTGGAGCAGGGACCCGACGGCTCGGTCCAGGTGTGCGGCCGCCTCCTGGGTGCACTCGTGCAACGGGTTGCCGTACTGGTCTGTCACCATCAGAGATCACCTCGGCGCGTCGACGGGGTGGTACGAGAAGCACGGCAGCACACACGCCACCGCATCCCTCATGAAGCCATCACTGACGCGCCCCGCGCCACCCGGACATGCACGGCCTGACGAAGTGCCCTGATCTGCCTCGCCGTTTCACTTCCCATGAAGCTGCCGGTCCCCGGGGAACGTTCCCCTGGCCGGCGACCCGCCGCCGGACGTCCAGGACCTAGGATGCCTGGGTTCGAACGTGCAGGACATCGGGGGTACGTGGCATGAGCGGTTACGGCAGCGGTGGGTACGGTGACCCGACGGGCAGCAACGGCGCATACCTACCGCAGGGACACCCCCACGCTCCCCCGGTTCCCCCGCAGGGACACTCGAGCGCCCAACCCGGTCCGCCACAGGGATATCCGTACGCGCAGTCCGGCCCTCCGCCCGGTAACCCGTACGCGCAGTCCGGCCATCCGCCCGGTAACCCGTACGCACAATCCGGCCCTCCGCCGGGATACCCGTACCCGCCGGCCTACGCACCGGTCCCGCCTCCTCGCACACAGCCCTCGCGGGCCCGGAACATCCTGCGCGGCCTCTACAACCCCCTGTACGCCGCACAGCGGACCTTCCGTCCCTCACGCCCCGGGATCGTCAGCGATCGGGAGGTCCGCAAGCTCCAGTTGTGGCGCACCTGGCTGGGGCTCGTCGCCTGGGTGGGTTTGATGCTCACCTACAACGCCATCGCGAGCGCCGACGACGTCCAGGGCGTGGCGAGCGAACGCCTCGACCAGAGCTGGTCCAGTGTGCTGGTTCTCGTCTGCACCTTCCCCGTGGTGGTCGGCGCCTTCGTGGCAGCCGCACGGGACGGCCTGCGCCGGGTGTACCTGCGCCGGGCCCTGCGCCCCCTCGGCTCGGTACTGGCCATCATGGCGTCCATGGGCACCTCCGCCCTCGCCATGGCCCCGGAGTCGGCGGGACTGCGGGACGCCGTGGGGCTTCCCGGCAGGATCATCATCGTCGTGCTGTGCCTGTGGTCGATCGGCTTCGCGCTCTACGGCATCGGACTGTCATTGGTGCACGTGTTCCGCACCGCCGACATCCACGAAGTGCTACCGCCGATCCTCGCCGGCGTCCTGGTGTGGGAGATGGCCCTCCTGGATGTGATCACCGGAACCTACGACCAGGTCCCGACGGGTGCCCGGATGATCTTCATCCTCGGCGCCCCCGTCACGGTGACGGCCCTGTCGTGCTGGGAGTTGTACCGGCTGCGGCGCGATCACGGACTCACGCTCCTCACGGCCCTGCGACGCTGACACGCTCTCGCCGCGCAACCATCACAACCGCGTGCAAGCGGGCGAACGGCCTGGCCACGAGCTTGGGTACTCGGCGAGACTCAGTTCACCTCACGGGATGTCGCATACTCCACCGGCCCGTCAGGGGCGACTGTAGCGCGCACACTCCAGGTAGGTGACCGGAGGCTGAGTGGCACCGTTGTCGAGGCAGACCCGCACGATGGAGACGCCGGGCATGTACACACTCATCGTGAAGCCGAACTTCGCACTGGAGCCGCACACGTTGTCGTGGCTGGCGTAGCGCGCCACTTCGCGGTTGTCGGAATCCAGAGCGAAAACCGTGGTCCCCCGGCAGCTCGTCGCGCTCACCGACTTGTGCTCGCCCGACACGCCGATCGACCGGTTGTACCAGGTCACTTTGCCCCGGGTGTACGTGTTCCCGACGGTGACGTCGAAGGCGCTGTCTGGGTAGGCAGAGGTTTGGGCGTTGGCGGCAGGAGCGGCCAGGAGCATGCCTGCGGTCAGAAGAACAGCGCCGATGGCGGTTGGCGTAGTGAGAGGGTTACGCAGCATGTCGTCTCCTGGGATGGGGCTCAACGAGCTGTCGAGAGTGGGCATTTCAGTATCACCTGGTGGCGGGGCTTGACGCCGGGGGGTTCCACGGTTTGGGGGGGGCGGGAGGGGCCGCGAACGGCCCGGCCCGGTTGGTCCCCGCCCGCCTTGCTCCTGGCCGATCGCCACATCCCCGCCCCACCCCGCCGCCCGTGACCTACCGGGCCGTTCCGGGCACGCCCCTCGTCCCATCTCAGAGGGCCGAATCCCCTGATGCCACAGGGTTCAGGGCGTGCCTGCCTGGAGGCGTGCGAGGCGGATCATCGCGCGGTACAGGGCGGTGGGCGCCGGGGCGTCCGGCAGGGTCGGGGCTTCGGTGCCGGGCGAGGCGAAGGCGCGGAGCATGTGGCCGACCAGTCGGCGCCAGCTGTTGGGGGCGACGTCGCCGGTGGCGGCGATCACGCCGGCGTTGGCCATGAGCACGATCACGACGTCCTGGTGGGTGAAGTCCTCGCGCAGGTGCCCGGTGCGTTGGGCACGGGTGATGAGTTCGACGACGCCGTGGTAGGAGGCGGCACGGCGTTCTTCGAGGGCTTTGGCGGCGGGAAAGGTCATGGTCAGGACGTCGGCGAAGCCGCGGTCTGCGGCTTGCATGGCGCAGATGGCTTCGATGTAGCAGGCGAAGCCGTGCCAGGGGTCGGGGTCGGCGAGGGCGTCGGTGACGGCGGCGGCGTAGGCGTCCATGCGGTCGGCGAAGACCGCGTTGATGAGGTCCTCACGGGTGGCGAAGCGGCGGGAGAGCGTGGCCTTGCCCACGTCGGCCTCGCGGGCGACAGCGGCCATGGAGACGCCCAGTCCGTCGGTGGCGTAGAGGCGGCGGGCGGCGGCCAGAATGCGGTCACGGTTGCGTTCGGCATCGGCGCGCAGTCCCGGCTCGGGCTGCTGGCCTGGGGTTTCGGCGGGAACCGCGGGCGGTGTCATACCCCCACTCTACCGAAGTGGAACAGCCTTCCCACTTGTGTTGTTACGCTGGCATCATGGAAACGGGAAGGCCGTTCCACTTCCACTGAAGGTGATCACCATGCGAGCTCTGTCCCTGGACACCGTCCCCGCCACCCCGGTCGTGACGGACGTCGACACCCCGCGACTGGCGGCCGGTGAGCTGCTGGTCAAGGTGGCCGCCTCGTCGGTCAACGGCTTCGATGCCGCCACGGCGGCCGGCTACCTGCAGGGGATGATGGAGCACCGCTTCCCCCTCGTGATCGGCAAGGACTTCGCCGGCACCGTCGAGGCCCTCGGTGAGGGTGTGGACGGCTTCGCGGTCGGCGACACGGTCTTCGGCGTCGTCATGAAGCCCTTCCTGGGCACCGGCTCCCTCGCCCAGTACGTCGCCGTGTCCGCCGCCTACGGTGTCGCCCACGTCCCCGAGGGCCTGAGCGTGCAGGACGCCGGGGCGCTGGGCCTGGCCGGCACCGCCGCGCTGGACAGCGTGAACGCCGTGGGCCTGGGCAAGGACGAGACGGTCCTCGTCTCCGGTGCCACCGGCGGTGTCGGTGCGCTCGCCGTACAGATCGCCGCTGCCCGCGGCGCCCGCGTGATCGCCACCGCCCGCCCCGGCGCCGAGGCCGACTTCGTCACCGCCCTGACCGACGCCGAGGTGCAGGTGGTCGACTTCACCGGCGACCTCGACGCCCAGGTCCGCGCGATCGCCCCGAACGGACTCGACGCGGTCCTGCACCTGGCCGGTGACGGCGCCCTGCTCGCCGGCCTGCTCCGCCCGGGCGGGCGGATCGCCTCCACCCTCGGCTTCGGCCCGGACGCCGTCGAGGGACAGGGCGTCACCGCCCACGCGGTCATGGCCGACGCCAACGTGCAGACCCTCACCGCACTCGCCGCCGACGCCGCCACGGGCGCGCTGCGCGTCCCGGTGACCGCCACCTTCCCGCTGGAGCAGGCCGCCGACGCGTTCGCCGCCTTCGGCTCCGGCGCGCTCGGCAAGCTCGCCGTCACCTGTTCCTGACCCTGCCCACTTGCAGTCCGTCCCGGCGGGCCGAGCTCTCCCTGTCCGGGCCGATGTGCCCTGAACTGTCCTCGCCGCGGTCACCCACGCCCGACGCAAGGAACCCTCCGCCACCGCCTTCAACGCCGTTCTGCTGCTCCTCTCCGCGCTGGTCGCCTGGGGCCGCCGGTTCGGCTCGTACTCCTTCTGACCCCTGCGCCCAGCAGTCCCGGGGCCGAACCGCACCGTACAGAGGGCCTGCCCCGGACAAGGCCCCGGACAAGCGCCCTCTTAACTCCACCGGCAAGGAGCCACTCCTGATGCGCGTCACCGTCTTCGGCGCCACCGGCGGCATCGGCCGCCTCACCGTCCAGCAACTGCTCGACGCGGGCCACCACGTCACCGCGTTCGTCCGCACTCCCACCAAGCTCACCCTCACCGATCCGGAACTGACCGTCAGTACCGGACAGCTGTCCGACCCCGCGGCCGTACGCGCCGGCCGTGGCCGACGCAGACGCGGTGATCAGTGCCCTCGGCCCCTCCCTGAGCCGCTCCGCCACCGGCACCCCCCTGACCGAGGGCACCCGCAACATCATCGCGGCGATGCAGGCGGAGCACGTGAGCCGCTTCATCGGGCTGGCCACCCCCTCACTGGCCGACCCGCAGGACAAGCCTCACTGGAAGCACAAGGTGCTGCCCGTCATGGCCAAGCTGATGTTCCCGAACGCGCTCGCCGAACTGACCCGCATGACCGCGGCCGTCACCCACTCCGGCCTCGACTACACCATCGCCCGCATCACCAACCCCACGGACAAGCCCGCCACAGGGCGCACCCGCTCCGGGTTCCTCGGCCACGACACCATCGGCTCCGCGATGACCCGCGCGGACATCGCCGCCTTCCTGATCTCCCAGCTCACCGACACCCGCTACCGGCGCGCCATGCCGGCCATCAGCAACTGACCCACCCTGGGAGCACCGGCCCGGTACTCCCCGCGACCGCATGGAGTGCGCCGTGGAACTCGGCATCCTGTCCCTGGCCGACCTACAGACCGACCCCGCCACCGGCAAGCTCCGCGACGCCGCCGCCCGCACCCGCGAGATCGTCTCCTACGCCGTCGCCGCCGACCGAGCCGGACTCGACGTCTTCGCCCTCGGCGAGCACCACAGCCCCGACTTCGCCGTCGCCAACCCCGCGATCCCCCTCGCCGCCATCGCCCAAGCCACCACCCGCATTCGCCTCACCAGCGGCGTCTCGGTCCTGTCCACCCTCGACCCGGTCCGCCTCCACCAGGACTTCGCCTCCCTCGACCTCATCAGCGACGGACGCGCCGAGATCATCGCCGGACGCAGCGCCTTCGTCTAAGCGTTCGCCCTCTTCGGTGTCGACCCCGCCGACTACGGCGACGTCTTCGCCGAGAAACTCGACCTGCTCCTCGCGATCCGCGACCACGAGCACGTCACCTGGTCCGGCCGCGACCGCCCCGCACTCGACGACCTTCCCGTCCCACCCCGCCCGCAGCAGGACAAGCTGCCTCTGTGGCTCGGCGTCGGCGGCACCCCCACCAGCGCGGAGCGTGCCGGACGCCTCGGCCTGCCCATGGTCCTCGGCCTCACCGAACGCGAACTCCTCGGCATCGACCGCTTCATGGGCCAGATCGACTTCGGCGGCATGCCCGCCCACATGGTCGACAACTCCATCGAACTCCTCGCCACCGAAGTCGCTCCCGCCATCCGCGAGGAAACGGGGCACCGCTGAACGTCTGGCGGTCAGCAGGTCGAAGGCTGAGGCGGAACCCGCACGTAGCCCCACGCCAGGGCGACTCGCATCCGCTCAATGGCCTAGACGTACTGGTCAGCGACTGTCCGCACTCCCGGCCCGAGCGGGATGCAGTGGAACCCGCGGACTGTCGGTCACTGATCGCTGGTGCGTCCGCTCGCCTCGAAGTCCCCATCGCCGGCGGTGGACTGGCTGAAGCCGAGAAGCCGGGAAAAGACGTAGGCGGGCAGCTCGGAGGCGATGTCCATCAGCGAGGCATTGCGGGTCGCGCGTGGCCGGATGCCGAGATTCTTGAGACGGCGTCCGGGGCTGTGCGGTTCGAGTGGCCGTCCGGTGTAGCCTCCGGGGAAGAGCCACAGGGGTGCGTGTCCGGCGGTCAGGGGTGCGCGGCCGTTTGGCGGCCCTGTCGGTGGTCTCGCGCTCGGCGTCGGAGACCATACGGCGCCATTGCCCAGCGCTGGTCCTGTGCGATGACCTGGGCGGCGAAGTTACTGGTGTACAGCGGGGCTGCCAGGTCCTTCGTGTGGCCGTATCGGGGGTCCACCGGACAAAGCCGCGCACCAGGGTGTGCTGGGGTGGCCCGTCGGCGAGCCAGGCATCGAGTGATCTTGAGGTACACCGACCTGCCGGCCTTTGCCGGGCGTCTGGCGGGCGACTGGCGGGCGCCCAGTGAGACGTCCCCCCGCCCCATTGGAGAAACACCACAAAGCTTAAGGCCACCCATAGGAAAGGCTGAACCGTGCTGACCGACATCCATGCCAACCAGGTGCCAAGCACGTTCGGGCTCACCGGCGTAACCTACTTCCCCCGCCCCACCAGCAGCTGCATGCACCCCGGCACAGCCGGGTTCCTCGCCGCCGTGGGACTGCCATCGAGCAAGCTGTTCTCCACCAGGCTCGACCTCGACTCCCCCGGCCGGCTTGAGTGCCGGCCGTCCCTCAAGGCCGCCTTCGACGCCGACGGTGCCGCCCTTCCTGAAGAGGCCGAACTGTGGGAGGTCCTCGGGGAGTTCCAGTACGCGACCGTCGCTCTCGACCCCCAGACCGGGCAGGTCTACTCGTTCGCCGAAGGCGAGGAGATTTACGTCCCCATGCACAAGGACGTCTCCTCGCTCGTCCACGCCCTCACTGTGGTCGAAACCGGTCTCGCCGAACTGAAGAGGCTCCCGCACCACGACGACCAGGCACGCACAGAAGCCATCGAACGTCTCCGCGACCGCATCGTCCAGATCGACGAGACACCCTTCGCCAGTGACGACGGCGGGTGGAGCAGGTTCTTCGAAGAGATCGCCTTCGGCATGTGGGGCTGACCCGCCCATTTCCCAGGCGTCGAGCGTCCGGTGGACCTCCCGCAGCGTCTCCCCGCACCGCCCACTGCAACGCGGCCTGCCCGCGCTCCGCGTTGCTACCCTGCCCCTGGTTCCCGCTGCCCTGCCCGCCCAGGCCCGGGGCACGCCCGCACCTCAGGCGGCTGCCGCAGCGCCGGCCTTGCCGCCTTCGGCAACGGTCATCTTCAGACAGCGCCGGTGGAGCTTTGCCCCAGCGGTCATCTGCGAACGAAAGGAAGATCAATACGCCACGCCGTCAGACGCCTGACCAGTTACGGCAGATCAGTCCGTCGCCTCGCGGACGTCCTTTCCCTGCTCGGCGAACGCCTTGAAGTCCTGCATGTGCTGTTGCGACTGCTTGCGGAAGGCGCCGGGCATCAGAAGGCCCGCCAGCTTCATCAGAAAGCCGCTGAACCGGTATTCGTTCTCGCTCTCCCAGAGCGTCGTTTCCGGGCCGGCTTCGGTCAGCCGGTCGCGCACGGCGCTCCACATGCCCTCGCCGACGATCTCGCGGTCGAAGTGAACGACGCTCGATTTCGGGATGTCGCGCAGGTCTGCCGGTTCCCGGCGTGTGATGGTCTCGGTGCACTCGATCTTCCGCTGGCCCATCTGCATCACGACCCGCGACTTGGTACCGAGCTGCCCGTGCTCCCCGCTCAGCGGCTCGTGCAGCACCAGGCCCCGCAGCCATTTCGGCAGGTGTGCCGGGTCGGCGAGCAGCTGGACCACCTTCTCCCGCGGCAGGGCGATCTCGATGGACACGGTGTATTTCATGGTGCGCATCATTTCCTTTGGGACAACGTGCTTTTGTACTGCTCGTCGTGCCCTTCGGCTGAGGGCACTGCATTCCGTGTCCGTAAAGTAAAGGGTAGCGAGGTACGGGGCGAGTATCTCCAGTGCCTCTGCCTGTCGGCCCTGTTCGGCGAGCAGCCAATGCCCACTCCCCCGCGCAGAACCACTCCCATGGCTGTGTTCTGCTTCTCCTTGCCCGAGATGAAGGCTCTGCGTCCGGGGCGGCCCGCGCGCGGGCGACGGACCTGGACTTCGGTGCCGTCGAGCCGGATGTCGACGCCTTCGGCATCTGCGTAGGCGAACAGGCCATCCAGGGTGCGGACGCGCAGACCGGGGCGGCCGGGGATGGCCAAGCCCCGCGCGGCGAGCAAGGGTCTGACCTCGCGGATCGCGGCGGAGACGGTGGAGACGGTAGAGCGGTCCACCCCGTACAACTCGGCCAGGGCGGCATGTGGCAGCCCGAGCCGCAGGTGGACCAGGGTGGCCGCGAGCCGGTCGGTGAACACCAGGCGCGACTTGCGTCCGGCACCCTCGGCCCGCTTGCGGGGCCCGCCCCACTCCCGTCCTTCCCCCCGGTCGTTAGGGTCGGGCCCATGGCTTCCATGGATGTCTCCCTGCGTCCTGTGCACCTCAGCGATCTGCCTGTTTTCTTCCGACACATGAGCGACCCCGAGTCGAATCGGATGGCCGCCTTCACCGCTGAGGCCCCGACGAACCGGGCCCGCTTCGACACGCATTGGAAGCGCATCCTCGCCTCGCCCGACGTGGTCACCCGCACCGTGCTCGCGGACGGCGATGTGGTCGGGCACGCGGCCGTGTACGGCGAGCCGGGCGAGCGGGAGGTCACGTATTTCATCGATCGCTACTACTGGGGGCGAGGCATCGCGACCGCGGCGCTGCGGGGGCTGCTCGCCGAGGTCCCCGAACGCCCGCTGTTCGCCCGGGCGGCGGCGGACAACACCGGATCGGTGCGGGTCCTGGAGAAGTGCGGCTTCAAGGTCGTCGGCGAGGACCGGGGCTTCGCGAACGCGCGGGGAGCGGAGATCGACGAGCTGGTGCTGCGGTTGGATGGGTAATTCTCCCCACCCCGTAAGTGAGGGTACTTCTCCCCGGCGGGCGCAGGTTCCGAGAGGTTGTGCAGGCGTGTCCGGATGGTTCGGCAGGTGTGCTCGATCTCAAGGTCGAGGGCGACTGCACCGCTCCAGCGTTGTTCGTTGCGGTGGGGCTGTGCGAGTGCGGCCTGGGGCGGGGTGTGCGGCCGGGCCCATGCGGTCGAGGCAGGCGACGACATCGCGCGCGGTGGCGTCGTTTGCTCGGTGAGCAGAGCCGTGCGGTCGTCGAAGCGTGCGCCCAGGGCCTCGTGGAAGGCCGCGAGAAGAGGGGTGGTGGGGGCATGGACTCGTCCGTGCCGTTCCAGGTCGGCGATGGCGGCGGCAATGTGCGGGGGAACGCCTGGGTCGGGTTCGGGCTCGGCCTCGCACGCGCACGGACCCGACGAGTCCCGGCCCTCCTCTTTGTTCTCCTTCGGCCGGGGCGCGGGAGTGACCTGGCGGAGGAGTCCGATCGCGGTGGGCACCGTGCTGTCGTCCATGGCCTCGGGAGCGCAGCGGGCCCGCTGGACGAGGGCCGCAAGACGGATGTCGGCATCCACCGCGGCAGTGTCGGCCAAGGTGTCGAACCACGCCCGCGCCGGTACCCGAGCCGCCGAGAGCCGCAGCGCCAGGTCGGCCATCGTCCGGACCACCAGCAGCCGCTCCGTGATCCCACTCTCGGCCCCAAGGCGCTCCTGAAGAACCGTCACCGCCCGCTCGGCATCGTCCGGGAAGCGCCCCAAGCCCTCGATCGCCGCCCGACGCTGAGCAGACCCCCTGGCGTCCAGCCCGGCGCGAGGCGTGCGCAAACACCCAGGACCTCGTCGGCGCCGGACCTGGCCTTACGGGGTCGCCGGCCCGTGGTGACGTCTACCCGGTCCTGCGCCCGGGTGAACCCGACACCGCCCGCGTCAAGGCCCTCCTGGAGCCGGCGGAACGGGCGGAGTCGCCCAGCGGATCGCGGCGATGACCGCACGGCCGCAGGGCCGGGCCACCGGCAGCAGGATCCGGGTCGCGTACGGCACGTCCAGCGACACTCGCGCCCAGGCTGGCAGCAACTCGACCGCCGCCGCTGCCAGGAACGCGTACGGAATCCTCGTCGCGGCCGGCAGCGGAGGATGTGACAGCAGGTAGCGTGCCGCCGCACGGGACTCCGGGGTGGCTCGAAGCTCCGGACGGTACTCGGCGAGGCGTGTCGTCAGCTCGGCAACGGTTTCGGGAGGGCGCTCGGCGCCGAGACGGGACGCGACCCGAGCCATGTCGGCCACGTACCCGTCCTGCCCGGTCGGATCGAGCGGACGCCGGCCGTAGCGTTGGTGGGCCCTGAGGAAACAGGCCGCTTCCGCGATGTGCACCCAGGTCAGGAGATGAGGATCGGACGCGCGGTACGGCACCCCCTCGGAGGTGCTCCCCCGGATCCGCTCGTGCACGCCGCGTACCCGCTCCACGGCTCGCTCCGCGTCTCGGCTCGGCCCGAACGTCGTGACCGCCAGGAACGTGCTGGTGCGCTGGAGCCGGCCCCAGGGGTCACCCCGAAAGTCGGAGTGGGCAGCGACCGCCACCATGGCGACGGGGTGCAGCGACTGGAGCAGCAGGGCTGCGAGGCCACCGACGTACATCGACGCATCGCCGTGGACGACCCGAACGGGGCGTTCGGGTCCGAACCAGCGCGGTCCGGGCGTGCCATGGATACGGGCACGCTTGTCGTGCGCGTGAGGGCCCGAGACCCGGTACAGCAGTGATGCACCGCACCGCTTCCGCAGGTCGTCGACGAACGCGCCTGGTGAGCCCATGGCTCCAGTATCTCCGCCGGGCCACTGGGCACGGGAGACGCCGGGTGACGAACGTTCTCCATCGGTCTGCCGCGTCCGTGCACACGCGGCCTACGTACCGTGCTTCCCGGTCGGCCTGCCCGGATCCCGGCGGCTGAGCTCGCCCGGCCACCAGGCTTTCGGTCCGATGTCCCGCACGAGGGCGGGGACGAGCAGGGAGCGGACGACCAGGGTGTCGAGAAGGACGCCGAAGGCGACGATGAAGGCGATCTGTGCCAGGAACGCGAGAGGGATGACGCCGAGGGCGGCGAAGGTGGCCGCGAGGACCACGCCCGCCGAGGTGATGACCCCGCCGGTGGCTGTCAGTCCGCGCAGCACGCCCTCGCGGACTCCGTGCCGCAGCGATTCCTCCCGTACGCGGGACATCAGGAAGATGTTGTAGTCCACGCCGAGCGCGACCAGGAAGACGAACCCGTACAACGGCACCGACGAGTCCGTGCCGGTGAAGCCGAAGACGTGCTGGAAGACGAGTGAGGAGATCCCGAGCGTCGCCAGGAAGTTGAGAGCGACGGTGGCCACGAGCAGCACCGGCATGAGGAGCGAGCGGAGCAGGCCGACGAGGATGACGAGGATGACGGCCAGCACCACGGGCACGATGAGGGTCCGGTCCCGCTCGGCGGTGCGCTGGGTGTCGTACTGCTGGGCGGTGTAGCCACCGACGAGGGCATCGGCTCCGGGGACGGCGCGCACGGCCTCCCG
Source organism: Streptomyces sp. NBC_01255 (assembly GCF_036226445.1). NCBI lineage: Bacteria > Bacillati > Actinomycetota > Actinomycetes > Kitasatosporales > Streptomycetaceae > Streptomyces > Streptomyces sp. NBC_01255. Next base: position 7,686,201 of record NZ_CP108474.1, on the reverse strand, counting down.
GAGGCGGACAACGGTCCCCTTCGCTGCCGTCGTGTCCGCCGCGTCGCTCAGGATGACGTCGATTCCGACCCTGCCGTCCACCACGAGGGCAGCGCCGACGCCCGGCCGGCCGGTAGTCGTCACCGGGGTCGCCGAGTCGACTCCGTCGGTGGCCTCGGCCGCCGCGGTCACGGCGGGCAGCGCCGCGGCGTCGGCGATCACCACCGCCGGGTTGCCCGAGCCGCCCGGGAAGTGGCGGCCCAGAGTCTTCTGGGCGGAGACGGACGGCGCGTCGTTGACGAAGATCTCGTCGAGCGGCACACCCCGGGAATCCAGGGTGGGGGCGAACGCGGCGCACGCCAGCAGACCGCCGAGCGTGATCGCCCACACCTTGCGCGGGGCGCGGTCCACGAGGCTCGCCACCCGCCGCCACAGGCCGTGGCCGCCGCTTGCCGCGTCCGCCGGCCGGGGCTTGGCCGGCCAGTAGGCGGCCCGGCCCAGCAGCACCAGGACGGCGGGCAGGAAGGTGAGCGCGCTGAGGACCGCGCAGACGATGCCGATCGCGCCGACCGGCCCGAGCGCCCGGTTGTTCGTCAGATCGCTGAAGAGCAGGGCGAGAAGACCGAGGGCCACCGTGGCCGCGCTGGCCGTGACGGGTCCGACCGATTGCCTCAGGGCAGCGCGCATGGCCGGGACGCGGTCGCCCTCGTACGCGGCGAGCTCCTCGCGGTACCGGGCGGCCAGCAGCAGCGCGTAGTCGGTGGCGGCGCCGATGACGAGGATCGACAGGATGCCCTGGACCTGACCGTCCACACGCACGATGTCGTGGTCGGCGAGCACGTAGACCACGGCGCACGCCAGGCCGAGCGCGAACACCGCCCCGAGGATGATCACCAGAGGAAGCAGCACGCTGCGGTAGACGAGCAGCAGGATCAGCAGGACGGCCGCCAGAGCGACGGCGAGCAGGAGACCGTCGATCCCGGCGAAGGCATCGCTCAGGTCGGCCTGGGTCGCCGCCGGGCCCGCGAGCTGTGCTGTGGTGCCGGGAACCGTACCGGCTGCGGCGGTCACGGCCGTGAGGACGGTGGGCAGTTCCTCCTCGAGGTCGGGGCGCAGTTGCACGACACCGCTCAGGGCCAGGCCGTCCTTCGACGCGACGGCCGGGGACGGAGTCCCCACGATCCCCGGCTGTCCGGTCATCGAGGCCAGGGCCTGGGTGGCCGCGGCCTGCTGGGCCTTGCCGAGTTCGCCTCCTTCGGAGGCGCCCGTCCAGACCACGATCGCGGGCAGGGTCTCGTCCTGGCGGAACGTCTTCCGGGCCTCGACGACCTGGGTGGATTCCGCGCTGCGTGGCAGGAACGCGGCCTGATCGTTGGTGGCGACTTCGCCGAGTCTGCCGGCGTACGGGCCCAGACCGCCTCCGATGGCGAGCCAGGCGATGAGCAGGGCGAGGGGCAGCAGACGTCGGACCCATGGGGTGGACGAGCGCATGGGGGCTCCAAGGCAGGGGCAGTTACTTCACATCGAAAACTCTCAATGATTGAGATAAATTCAACCACGGCCCGACTGGTGCCAGGCGCGTCTCCGTGAACTTCCCCGTGGCCGCGGCACACGGATGCGCCCGACGCCCGAGCAGTCGGTCTTCCCGGATGGAGAGAGCTCGTCGACAGCGAGGAGACGGTGGATCCGACAGGGTCGAGACAGCGCCGGGATGAGCGCAGTCACGGCCCCGGTCCGCGATGCCCCGTGCCCCGCCGGGCAGGCCGAAGGCGTGGACGCAGGCCGGAGCGGGGCCGTCGAACTCGCGCCGAAGGCCGGCCCCGAGGCGCGACGGGCCCTCCGCCGTTTCGTCCGCGGACGGTCCCGCCACTTAGGCTGATCGCGTGGCCAGCACCGATGACCGAGACAGGACCTCGCCCCCCGGCGGGGCGCCGGGTGACCTCCAGAGTCCGGGTGACCTCCAGAGTTTCGCCGTCGCCCTGCGCCGGACGCACGGGGAGATCAGCAGGCTGGTGCACGACTTCGCGCTGGCCCAGGGCCTGCACCCGACCGACGTGCAGGCGCTCGGCATCATCCTGGACAGCCAGGAGCCGCTCACACCCGGCCGGCTGCGCGAGCACCTCAGCCTGACGTCCGGGGCGGTCACCGCCTGTCTCGACCGGCTGGAGAAGGCCGGTCACATCCGCAGGACCAGGGAGAGCGCGGATCGCAGGGTGGTCCACGTGCACTACGTGGAGGGGGCGCGGGCGGCCGCACGCCGATACTTCCTCCCGCTTGCCGAGGCCACCGCCCGGGCCCGAGAGCACTTCGACGAACAGGAACTGGCCACGGCGCTGCGGTTCCTCACCGCACTCAACGAGGAGCTGGGAGCCCTCCGGGCACCTGGCCGCTGACCCCTGGGGGTGTCCGTCATCGGCATCTCGGCCTCAAGAACCGCCGGGTCCTGTCTCCTCCCCCCAGCCGCGAAGTTCACCGGAGCCGGGCACCGTGCCCGTCAGCCGGACCTGGCCGCCCGCGTTCGTACGGACGGCCAGGACCTGTCCGCGTACGGTGGCCGAGACGGCTCCCCGGGCGGTGACAGCGGTCAGTGCGCGGCTGCCCGCGGCGAGGAAGTAGCGCGCCCCGGAGGGTGCCGTCCAATACGTCCCCGCCAGCAGGTGCCGGCCGAAGCTACTGCACGCCGCCGTGTCCGCGGGCGCCCTGCCCTGCACCCGTACCGGCACCCGTACCGGCGCCGGCCGGGTGCTCCTGCCCGGCCCTTCCCAGGCCACCGCCACGCGGGCGCGCCCGTCCCAGCCTTCCGCGCGGGTGCACGTCCAGGTGGCGTGTCCGGCCCGCTCCGGCAGGGGCTGCTGGGCGAACTCCCACCGGTTCACGGCCCGTACGCCGGTTCCCCGCAGGCCGGGCAGCGCGCAGGCCGAACGGGCCCAGGCGGCGAGTCCCGCGGCCGACGTCGCCTCGCGCGGCCGGCGCGCGGGGGCTCCCGCCCCCGGTGCCGGGGTCCACGTCAGGTGCACGGGGCCGAGCTCGCCGAGGTCCACCAGCAGGAAGGAGTGGTCCTCCACGATCCGGGTGGACGACCGCACGTGCAGCGCCGGAACGCTGCGGCAGTCGCCCGGCGCCTCGGGTACGGGGTCGGTGACGCCGTCCTCGGAGACGGCCAGCTGACGGGCCGGCACGTCGGGCCTCAGGAGGTCGCGCACCGCGCTCTCGTCGATCCAGGGGGCCAGCAGGAACCGTGCGCCACCCGGTGACCTGCTCACCGCCACGGCAGCACCGGTGGTCACGTCCGCGTCGTCGACCCGGGCAAGTTCGAGGAGCACCCCGCCCCGGCCCGCGAGCGGCTCGGCGTACCGGACGAGCCGGCCGCCGTCGTGGAGGAGGACGACGGCCGAGTCGTCGACCGTTCCGGCGAAGAGCAGTCGGGCAGGGGCGGCGGGTGGCGTCGTCGGCGTTCCCGGCGTGACGGTCACCCGGACCCCGGCCAGGTCACCGGTGCCCCGCGCCCAGGCATCGAGCGCACGGGACAGCAGGGCCATGTCGCCGGTCCGCCCTCCACGGGCGGGCCACGCGGTGAAGTCGACGCGCGCGGTGTCGGCCCACAGCTCCGCGGGGGTACGGACCAGGAGCCCGGGGTCGGAAGCGCGGGCGGAGGCGGCGGCGAGGGCGGTGGCGGGCGGCGCGGGTGCCGCCTGGTCGGGCCGCGGGGCGAGTACGGCGGCCGTGGACGCGGCGAGCAGCGCGGCGACGGCGGCGAGGGTGACGAGGCGCATACGGTGCCGGCGGCGCAGCAGGTCCGTCGGCCGGGCCTGCACGGTGCACGGGTCGAACTCGACGCCGTGCAGCAGCAGTTCGGCGTCGGCACCGAGGTCGGCGCGGAGGCGGTCGGCGGCGCGGAGGGCCTCGTCCGAGGAGGGGACGCCCGCGGCGGCGAGAAGGAGGGCGGTGGGTTGCGCGCCCAGTCCTTCGAGTACACGCAGGGCGAAGGCGGCCCGTACCTCCGGGGTCACGGCGGCCAGTGCGGATTCCAGCGCGACTTCGTCGTCGGCACCGGCCCGCGGGAAGAGCCTCAGGCCGAGGACGGCGGGGAGCGGGTGCCACCCGAAGGACCACAGGGGGCGGGCCGCCGCGCGCAGGGCGGCGGACACGACGCGTTGCCGCAGCCACGCGAGGACCGGGCCCGGCTCTCCGCGCTGCGGGTGAACCGTCGGGCCGGGGGTCGGGCCCGAGCGCGAGAGAGCGCCCGCCGAGAAGGACTTCTGCACGAGCGCGTGCGCGGTAAGCACACGGCGGTGTCTGCCGAGGGAGGGCGGGAGGATCAGGTGGGCCAGCCGGACGAGCTGCGGGTAGTGCTCGACGAGGGCGGCCTCGGCGTCGTTGCGGGTGGGGCGGGTGGGGCGGGTGGGCACGGTGGGGGATATGCCGGTGTCCGCAAGGGGTGCGTGCGACTGCATGCCCGTGTCAACGACGGCTCCGCGGAGCGGTTACCTCGTACGGGCGCTCTGAGGGTCCTCCGGTTTGGTGACCTCGCACTCGCGTCGTTTGTGCGTCGTACCATGGGTGCATGACCGACCTGACACACGGGGTCACGACGGGGGCCGTGGCCCGACGTCTGGGGGTCTCCCCCACCACGCTGCGATCGTGGGATCAGCGATACGGGATCGGCCCGGCGGTGCGTGAGGACGGTCGGCACCGACGCTGGTCGCCGACGGACATCGCCCTCCTTGAGGCGATGTGCCGGCTCACCACATCGGGCGTGCCACCGGCCGAGGCGGCCCGGGTGGCCAGGGCCCGAGCCGGACGCCGGCCACTCCCGTCCGAGCTGCCCGGCGTCTCCGTGCCGGCACGGGCCCCGGGGTCCGGCAACGGGCTGCCGCTCGGCGAGGTCCACCGGGAGTTCCGGGGACTGGCCAGGGCAGCGGTTCGCCTCGACAGCCCCACCATGGACACGCTGCTGCGCGAGTTGGTCACGGCACACGGGCTCGTCACCTCGTGGGAAGAGGTGCTTGTGCCCACCCTGCACGCCGTCGGACGCAAGTGGGAGTCCTCGGGCGACCGGTACGTCGAGGTCGAACACCTTCTGTCCTGGCATATCTCCACCACTCTGCGGCAGTTGGCGGGCTCCGCCCGGCCGCATCCGGACTACACGACACCGTTGCTGCTCGCCTGTGTCCCGGGCGAGCAGCACACCCTCTCCCTGGAAGCCCTGGCCGCCGGCCTCGCCGAACAAGGCCTGCCGGCCCGCATGTTCGGTGCGGCGGTACCGGCCGAGGCTCTCGACGCGGCGGTACGACGGCTGGGGCCGACGGCCGTGGTGCTCTGGTCGCAGTCCCGCTCGACCGCCAGCCACGCCCTGGCCCGGCATGTGGCCGACACCTCGTTCGGCGTCAGGGGCGCCCGGATCCACCCCCTGGTGCTGCTCGCCGGCCCCGGCTGGGCCGGCCGCCCGGTCGCACCGAGCATGCTGAGGCCCGCCGGGCTGCGCGACGCACTCGACATCCTCACCCGCCGCTGCGCCGCCGCCCCCGACCCCGTCGCCGCCGACCGGAATCCCGCCGGCTGAGGCGTGGGGGGTGCCGTCGGGCTCAGTCGCGGGGCAGAAGCGCGGCGGCAGTGAATTCGGCGGTACGGCGGTGCCAGTGGGCGGCGCCGCGGAGCATCGCGTGGCCTCCGGTGGGCATCGGGATCCCGACCGCCTCGGCACCGGCCGTCCGGGCCCGGCGCACGAACGCCCAGGACTCCCGAGGATGGTCAGGTTCGGCGGGGCTTCCGTGCAGTTGACGGCCGGGCGTCACCGTGGAGCCGCTCGCGGTGACGCGCCACGGCGTCGTTGTTGGCGCAGCGCACGGAGCAGTAGACGCGTCGGCCGTTGCGGGAGATGTCGACGAATGCCAGACCGCAGTCGTGGCGCACGCAGCGCCCCAGCCGTTCGGCGTCGGCGGAGCACACGACGTAGGCGAGTCCGGCCGCAGTGACGGCTCGGATGTGCGCGGCTGCGTCGGCGCCAGTGGCGCTGTAGTGCAGATGGGGTCGGCCGTCGTGCAGGGAGATCCGAGGACTGCTGGAGGCGTCGGCGAGAAGTGCATTGACTGCCTGGCAACGCTCTTCGAGGTCCTGCCGCCCGAAGCACGCGGCCAGGCGCCGGCTCCATGTCCAGATCGTCTCGGCCTGCGCGGCGGTGAGTGTGTGGTGCACCACGCCGTGCGTGGCGAGTAGTGGTTCCAGGTGCTCGGGGGATGGTGGCGCGGTCAGGTTGACCAGGTCCGCGGCCAGCCGGGCGGCCTCCCCGCCGTAATGGTTGAAATGCATAAGGCGATTACATCATCGTAGGACGTCCGAGCCGTAGTGGTGCGCGGCGGCAGGCTGGGTGGCCGGCACGGTCGTCAGGCAGAGCCTGGCGGCGCTGACCACGGAGAGGACCCGGAGGAGCACGACGGTGAAGATCCCCCGCGCACCGTGGCAGGGTGCCGCGACGGCTCCGGCGTTGATGCTGGCTCAGATCGTCAGCCTTCAAGCGGGTTCGGCCGTGGCCAAGGATGCCTATGGGACAGTCGGTCCCACGGCGCTGGCCGGTATGCGGCTGTTTTTCTCGGCCGCGATCCTGTGGGTACTGGTCCGGCCGCGACTGCGGGAGGTCACGGCTGCGCAGTGGCGGGCGGCGATCTCACTTGGTCTGGTCCTCGCGGCCATGAACTTGGCGTACTTCCAGGCCATCAGCCTCCTGCCGATCGGGGTGGCCGCAACCTTGGAGCTGCTCGGGCCGCTCACCTTGTCGATCGTTCTGTCCCGTCGGCTTGAGCACCTCGCGGTGGCGTCGCTGGCGCTTGTGGGTGTACTCCTGCTGGCCACCCCGGGAGCCTCGCTCTCCGCCGCCGGGCTGCTGCTGGGGGGCGCCGCCGCGCTGTGCCGGGCCGGGTATGTGGTCCTGAGTCAGCGGGTCGGGCACCTGTTCCCCGACTGGACGGGCCTGACCCTGGCGCTGGCCTGCGGCGCCTGCGTGCTGACGCCGATCACCGCCGTCACAGACGGTGGCACGGTGGCGGCCCACCCTGCCGTCCTCGGCACCGGGCTCATGGTGGCCCTTCTGTCCTCCCTGATCCCGTACTCGCTGGATATGACGGTCCTGCGGCGCATCGATGTGCGCGCGTTCGGAGTGCTGCTCGCACTGAGCCCCGCCGTGGCGGCGGGGGTCGGTTTCGTCTTGCTGCACGAGCAGCTCACAGCACGCCAACTGTGCGCCATGGCCCTGGTAGTCCTGGCCGGCGCCTGGTCGGTGCGCCGCGCCGCTCAGCGTGTCGGACCTGCCGATCGCCCCGGCGCTCGCCCCGCGTGAACCCCGCCCAATGTAATGGTTGAAGCGCCTTAGACAGTGACGCCATGTTGGTGGCATGACTCCAGCATCCGCGGTCACGCCGTCGGACGACCGCTGCCCCGTCTGCCACGAGCCGACTCCGGCGAAAACGCAGTTGTGGACGCTAAGGTCCCACCACCGCACATCTGAAGGTGAGGTCGAATACTGCATCGGCGGCTGCGGCTGTCTCGTCATCCTGGTCAACGGCGAGATGATCAAGAGCCTCTCCGTCGACCCTCGGTAGCCCTTGCTGGAACGCCACCAACTTCGCCTTCGACGCCAACCCCAACATCGGCCCGGCCACCATCCACACCCTCGCCAACTGCGAGTGGATCAAGAAGAGCCAGCCCCTCTTCCAGGTCCTGACCGAACGCGAGGAGAAGAACAGCGTCGCGATCGCCTCGAACGAGTCGTTCGGCGGCTGGACCAAGACGTTCACCGATCCCCGGCTCTGCGCGGCCATCGTCGACCGCCTCACCTTCAACCGCACCATCATCGAGACCGGGACCGACTCCTTCCGCCTCGCCAACACCCGCGCCCGAGCTGAAGAACCCACCAAGGTCAGCTGACACGGACCACTGCCCCGACGGCCCGTTGACCCGCGTGGACAACGGGCCGTCCGCACCGCCCTCTCACAACGACACAGGGTCCGTATCCGTTGCCAGACGCGCATGGAGTTCCACGTCGAAGCGCACACCGTCGTACTCGAGCTTCTGTCGTTGCTGTCCTTCCACCGCGAAGCCGGCGGCGCGGGCCACCCCGCATGAGGCGGGGTTGTTCACTCGGTGCCCAAGCTCCAGCCTGAAGAGTTCGGCATCGTCGAAAGCCCAGCGGGCCACAGCACGGCAGGCACGGGAAGCCGTGCCCTGGCCACGCGCCGTTGCTGTCGTCCAGTAGGACACCCAGCCAACGGCGTGACGCCGATCCACCGAGCCGACACATACCTGGCCGAGAACAAGGCCACCACCATCGACGACGGCGAAGGAATAGCCAGAGTCTGTGGCCCATTGGTCACCACGAGCCGCTATCCACCGCTCGGCCGCCTTCGCAGAATCAACCGGCTCGATGGACTGCCCACGCATGAGCGGATCCGCGAACGCGGACATCACCGCCGCGGCATCTTCGGTCTTCCAACTGCGCAAGACCAGGCCAGAGGAAGCATCTACACGATCACGCATCACGCGAGTCTTCCTCAGGAGACATCGTCTGTCACGTTCGTCTGCAGTGGCCCCAGCAGGGAGCCGAGCGACCGAAAAGGACCAGCCAGCTTCCACCACAGCCGGCGCCGTCATTTCTCTCATCGACATCCAGACGACGGACGAGCACCAAACGCCTCCCAAACCCGTCCCCATTTGCTGTTCCTAGAGATGCACGAAGCCAATGAGGGCGGCGGCCCTCATCGGGCTTCCGTCCCCGCGTCCCGGCGGGGCGGCCGAGGCAGGAAGCCGCTCGTGCGGGCGGCGTAGGCGGCGTAACCGGGTCGGTGCGCCATGTGGTTCTCCAGCAGCCGCTTGCCGCTCCCCCAGATGAGCAGTGCGCTCATCACCAGGGGCGACACGAGGCTGAGGACAGCAGTCTGCCAAGTCGCGCAGGCGGTCAGGTAGAGCCCCCACCAGACCAGGAAGTCGCCGAAGTAGTTGGGGTGCCGGGTCCAGCTCCACAGTCCCCGGTCCATGATCCGCCCCTGATGTGCGGGGTCGCCCTTGAAGCGGGCGAGTTGACGGTCCCCCACCGCTTCGAAGGCGAGGCCCGCCGCCCAGAGGACGAGGCCGAGGACGAGCAGGGGGTCCACGCCCTCAGGGAGGTACGCCGCCGCCTGGACGGGCAGGGAGACGAGCCAGACCAGCGCGCCCTGAAGCAGGTAGACCTTGCGCAGCGCGTAGAACGCGGGATTGCCGGGTGCCCGGGCCAGCATTTTCGCGTAACGGGGGTCCTCGCCGTGGCCGCGGCCCCTCCGGGCGATGTGGAACGCGAGTCGCAGCCCCCACAGGCAGGTCGCCAGGGTGACGGCGAGCCGCCGGCCGTCGTCCCCGTACTCGGCGGACAGTACCCAGGTGACGACGGCGACTGCGGCGAAGGCGAGGCCCCAGGCGACGTCGACGATCCGGTGGACGCCCTTCACCGAGGCGATCACGAAGGCCACCAGCATCACCGCGAGGGCCGCTCCGGCCGACGCGGCCAGATTGACCACCAGTGCGGACGCGGTCATCGGGACGCCCCGGGGCCATCCGTGGCGACGAGCCGGAGCTGGCGGACGTCGAGGTAGTGCGCCCGGAAACCCGCCTCGGAGTAGGCCAGGTACAGCTCCCACATGCGGTGGAAGACCCGGTCGAAGCCGAGTGCGGCGACCGCCGCCGACTCCTGGACGAACGCCTCCCGCCAGAGCCGGAGCGTCTCGGCGTAGTGCGCGCCGAAGCCGGTGTCGTGGGTGATGCCCAGGCCGGCGGCCGCACTCTCGTGGGCGAGGGCGTCCCGTGACGGGATGAGGCCGCCGGGGAAGACGTACTTGCTGATCCAGGTGTGCGTCCGGGCGGTGTGCAGCATCCGTTCGTGCGGCATGGTGATGGCCTGGAGGGCGACGGCCCCGCCGGGCGCGAGGAGGCGGCGCAGGGCGGTGAAGTACGCGGGCCAGTACTCGGCGCCGACCGCCTCGATCATCTCGACGCTGACCACGGCGTCGTAACGGCCCTGGACCTGCCGGTAGTCGCGGAGTTCGACGCTCACCCGGTGCGACACGCCGGCCTCGGCGATCCGGCGCAGGGCGAACGCGCGCTGCTCCTCGGAGAGCGTGACGGTCAGGACGTCGGCGCCTCGCGAGGCGGCGCGTACGGCGAGTTCGCCCCAGCCGGTGCCGATCTCCAGGAGCCGGGTCCCCGGGCCGACCCCGGCCAGGTCCAGCAGGCGGTCGATCTTGCGATGCTGGGCCGCGGTGAACTCCCCCGGTGTGGCGGGGAGGGTGTCGAACACGGCCGAGGAGTAGGTCATGCTCGGGTCGAGGAAGCGGGCGAACAGGTCGTTCGAAAGATCGTAGTGACGCCGGATGTTGTCCCGCGCGCCTTCGAGGGTGTTGCGGTCGCGGGCCGGGCGGCGGCGTACCCAGGCGCCCCGGAGCCGGCGCAGCGGAGCGGGTACGAGGTCATCCACGTGGGCGGCGAGCACCGTGAGGAGGCCCACGAGGTCGTCGCTGTCCCACTCTCCGGCCATGTACGACTCGCCGAAGCCGATCAGCCCGTCGGCGCCGACCCGCCGGTGGAACGCGGTCGGGTCGTGCAGGGTCAGGGTGGGCGCGCCGGCCTCACCGGTGCGGGGGCGGGGAACGGCGCCGGGCCGGCCGCCGGGGCCTGTCCGCAGCGGAAGCCGGGCGAAGGCACGGGCGAGGACGCGCCGTGCGATGGCCGTGCGCAGGCCCGAGGCGCGCGGGAGGCGGGCGACGTCGGGCCAGCGCTCCGGATTGACGGGCGTACGGTCGGAAGCCGCGACGAGGGGGACGGCCGACGGGACGGAGACGGTCACAGCATGCCTTCTCGGGTGGACGGGACGGGACGGGGACGGACGGGAAGGCCCTTGAGGTACAGGCGGATCCCGTGCCACCGGATGCCGGCGCTGACGGCGGCGGTGGACCACGGGTGGCGCAGCACCGTGGTGAGCAGGCCGCGCGTGTCGGCCGGGCGGCGGCGGCCACGGACAGTGGCGGTCAGCGGCCGGCTCCCGTCGCCGTGCCGCAGTTGGACGGTGAGATCGAGGCGCTCGCCGGGGAGCGGCAGCCGCATCCGGTAGGAGCCTTCGACGTCGAAGAACGGGGAGACGTGGAAGTCCTTGGCGACGTCGGCGAGTCCGGCCGTGTCGGGCCGCAGGAGGTAGCAGTGTCGCCCGCCGTAGGTGTTGTGGACTTCGGCGACGACGCAGACGGGGCTGCCGGTCCGGTCGTGGCACCAGTACAGGGTGAGCGGGTTGAAGACGTGGCCGAGCACACGCGCGTGGGCGAGCATCAGCACCCGCCCGTCCGCGTTCCGTACGCCCTGGGAGGTGAGGTAGGCGTCGAGGCCGGCGCGGAGGGTGGGTGCCCGGCCGCCGAGGTGGTCGCGGGCGTCGAAGCGGGCCAGTGGGCGCAGGAGGCGGGGCAGCCGGGGCAGGTCGTCGAGGTCGACGAGCCACAGGTACGTGCGCTGCCGCACGTTGTGGCGCACAGGCCCGACGCGGGTGTGGGCGACCTCGCAGGGATAGAGCGCCGGCACCGTGGACGCCACGGGTGAGACGGATGCGGCCGGTATGCCGGGTGTGGCGTGGTCGGTCACCAGGTCACCCCCAGAGCCCGGGCCGCTTCGACTCCGGAGCGACACCCGTCCTCGTGGAATCCCCAGCCGTGGTAGGCGCCGGCGAAGGCGGTCACGGGCGTGGCGAGGCCCGGCAGTTCACGCTGGGCCGCGACGGAACGGGGCGTGTAGACGGGGTGCTCGTACACCATGCGGGCAAGCACCGTGCGTTCGTCGACGAGGCCGTCCGCGTTGAGGGTCACGATGTGCGGCTCGTCCACCGCGAGGCGCTGGAGCCGGTTCATGTCATAGCTGACCTTGACTGCCCCGGGGCGCGCGTCGCAGGTGGGGAGCCAGTAGTTCCATGAGGCACGGGCGTGCGTCGGCGCCGGGAGCAGGGTGGTGTCCCGGTGCAGCACGGTGAGGTTGCGCGAATAGGTGAACGCGCCGAGGACCCGGCGCTCGGCGGGGGTGGCGTCGGCGAGCATCCGCAGCGCCTGGTCGGGGTGGACGGCGACGACGACGGCCGCGTGGACCTCGGACTCCCCGTCGGCGGTGGTCACGCGCACCTGGTCCGTGCCGCGTTCGATCGCGCGGACCGGAGTGGCGGTACGGACGGCCGCGAGCCCCTTGGCCACCCTGTCCACATAGGCGGCGGAGCCTCCCGTGACCGTCCGCCACCGCGGCGAACCGGTGGTGGACAGCAGCCCGTGGTGGTCGAGGAACCGGAAGAGGTAGCCCGCCGGGTACAGCAGGGCGGTGTCCGGCGCGCAGGACCAGACGGCGGACACGAGTGGGATGGCGAAGTGACCGACGAAGTACGGCGAGAACCCGCCGCGCTCCAGGAACGAGCCGAGGGTCTGGCTGTCGTCCCGGGACGCGAGCAGGCGCCGGGCCGACCGGTGGAATCGCGGTACGTCGGCGAGCATCCGAAGGTGGCGGCCGCGGCGCAGGTTGCCGCCGCCGAGGAGACCGCGGGGGCCACGGGCGCCCGCGTACGCGAGGCCGCAGCCGTCGCACCGGACGGACATGCTCATCTCGGCGTCCTGGGTGGCGACGCCGAGTTCGCGGAACAGCCGCAGCAGATGCGGGTAGGTGCGCTCGTTGTGGACGATGAAGCCGGTGTCCACGCGCACGGTGCCGCCTTCCCGGGTCGGCAGCTCGTGGGTGTGGGCGTGCCCACCGAGCCGGGCGTCCGCCTCGTAGAGCACCACGTCGTGAATCCGCGACAGCAAGTGAGCGGCGGTCAGGCCGGCCACTCCCGCCCCGACGACCGCGACGGTTCGCCGGTTCATGCGTCCTCCCTCACATCTCGGAGGGTCCGCGCACCTGATGCGCGGAGCGTCCCCATGGGTGGTTCGGTGCCGTCCGCCCACCGGCTGGGTGCGGGTTCCCCGGGCACGGTCGTGGCGCCCGCGACGAGGCGGCAGCGGAGCCGCTGCAGGCCTCTCCGGGTGTGGCTCTTGACCGTGCCGAGGGGCATGCCCGTGCGCCGCGCGATCTGCGCCTGGGTCAGGTCTCCGAAGTAGGCGAGGGCCAGGACATCTCGCTGGACGCGTGGGAGTCGGGCGAGTTCGCCGGTGATCACGAGGCGGTCGAGCAGTTGGTCGGGGGCGTCGGCGGCTACGGAGGGCGGGGGCAGCGCGGCCCCCGCGGCGGCGACGAGCGCGGCCCTGCGGGTGCGGGCGGCGAGCGTGTCGGCGATCCTGCGGCGCGTGATGCCGACCAGCCAGGCCGGGACGGGTCCTCGGTCGGGGCGGTATCCGTGGCGGCCGCGCCAGGCCGCGAGGAAGACCTGCTGGGTGACGTCCTCCGCCTCACGAGCGTCCCCGATCGTCCGACTGGCGAGGGTGTGCACGAGGCCGCCCCACCTCCGGTAGGCCAGAGCCAGGCAGTAGGGGTCGCCCCGGGCGAGTCCGGCGCCGAGCTCCGCGTCCGTCAGCTCGTCGGGGGCAGGGCTCACAGGTCCGGATTCCTCCTCGGACGCCAGGGCGGCGGGACGGGTCACCGTGGGCACTGCGATCATGACGAATCCTCTCCTGCCCGGTGTACGGGCGGGTGCTTCCCTTCCCCTCAGGTTCCGGCGAACGGAGGCCTGCCTCAAGACGCAGCGTTTACGCATCGTTTTAGCGGGCGGCAAGGAGCCCGAGGGCACACAGGAGAAGGGGAACGACCGCAGGGGCCACGCTGGCGCCTAGAGCAGTTGCAGAAGGTTGCGTCCGGGCGGGTCAGGGCCCGGTTCGGCGCCGTTCCTGTTGTACGGCGAGGGCGAGGTTGTACATGTGGGCGACAGCTTGGACCGCGTGGTGGAGGCCTTTGCCGCGCTGGCGGCAGTCGCGGAGGATCTTGTAGTGCTTCATCCGGGCGAAGGCGTGCTCGACGCGGGCCTTGACCTTCCGGTGTTCGGCGCTGTCCTCCTCTTCGCCGGGCAGCAGGGCCCGCCCGAGGCGTTTGCGGTGCGGGACGACGAGCCCGGTGTTGATGTACGCGCCGTCGGCCAGCACGGTCACGCCTTCGCAATGCCGCGGCCATGCCGGAGTCCCGCCAGGCCCTCGCCTCGGCGGTGTTGCCCGGAACAGGCCGGGCCGCCGCGACCACTAGTCTGGTGCCGGCATCGATGATGACCTGCACGTTCGGTCCTGTGGCGAAGAAGTGCGGCCGAGGAGCAGACCCCACGGAGAGCGCCGCGCTCTCCGTCGGCGGTTCGGTCGAGTGGCTCTCCGACGGAGGGTGGGACAGCAGATCGATTGGACGCAACGTCGGACTCCGGGGCGAGTCCGTCGACCCGTCCGGGGGAACACAGCAGCCGGAACGCATCCGGACCTTCCCTCCGGATCGCGACGGACCCCGACCACAGTCGGCTTGCGGGGCGGCGGCGACCGTCGCATAGTCCGAGGTATGGACGCGCGTGAGGCGGCGCTCCGACAGGCGTACGACCATGCTGTCCGGTGGCTGGCGAGCCTGCCCGACCGCCGGATTCCCGCCCGCGCTTCGGTCGACGAGATCGTGAGCGCGCTCGGTGCCGAACTGCCTGCCGGCCCCAGCACGCCCGCCGACGTCGTCGACCTGCTGGCCACGGCCTGTGAGCCGGGGCTCACCGCGTTCCCCAGCGGCCGCTTCTACGGGTTCGTGGTGGGCGGCACCGAGCCGGCCGCGCTGGCTGCTGACTGGCTGGTCAGCGCCTGGGACCAGAATTGTGTGATGCGCACCGTCTCGCCCGCGTACGCGGCGGCGGAGGAGATCGCCGGCGCCTGGTTGCTCGATCTGCTCGGCCTGCCGAGGGGCAGCTCCGTAGGCTTCACCACGGGTGCGACGATGGCGAACTTCACGTGCCTCGCCGCCGGGCGGGACACGGTGCTGCGGCGCACCGGCTGGAACGTCGCCCGCGACGGCCTCACGGGTGGCCCGCCCGTGCGTGTCGTCGCCGGCGAGTCCCGGCACATGGCCATCGACCTGGCCTTGCGCTACCTCGGGCTCGGTCGGCCCGACCTGGTGGCGGCGGACGATCAAGGACGCATCGAGCCCGAGGCCCTGCGGAAGGCGCTGACCGCCGGCGGACAGAGCCCCACGATCGTGATCCTCCAGGCCGGCGACATCCATTCCGGCGCCTTCGATCCCTTCGCCGCGAGCATCCGTGCGGCGCGCGAGGCAGACGCCTGGGTCCATGTCGACGGCGCGTTCGGACTGTGGGCAGCCGCCTCGCCGCGCTCCGCCCACCTGACGGCGGGCTGCGCGGACGCGGACTCCTGGGCGACGGACGCCCACAAGACGTTGAACGTCCCTTACGACTGCGGACTGGCGATCGTGCGCGACGCGTCCGCGGTCCGGGCGGCGATGGGCGAGCGTGGCGACTACCTCATCCAGCACGAGCACGGCGACCCTATCGACAAGGTGCCCGAACTCTCGCGGCGCGGAAGAGCGTTCACTGTGTGGGCCGCCCTCAGGTCCCTCGGTCGATCAGGCGTCTCCGACCTCGTCGAGCGGCTGTGTCGCCACGCCTCCTCGTTCGCCGCCGGCATCGCCGAGATCGACGGCGCGACCGTTCTCAACGAGGTCGCGTTCACGCAGGTCTGCGCCGAGTTCGGCAGCGACGGACGCACCGACCGGGTACTCGCCAGGCTGCTCGACGACGGCACGGCGTGGATCAGCGGCTCCACCTGGCACGGCAGACGCGTCATGCGGATCTCGGTGAGCAACTGGTCGACCACCGACGACGACGTGGCGCGCACGCTCGACGCGATCCGGCGCGCGGCCGCCTGGGCCTGACGACAGTCGAACCGCCCCTCGCGCGCCCTTGCACCAAGAGTCGTACGAGCTGGAGGACGCAAAGAAGTCCGCCGCCACTCCGAGGGCCTGGCGGAGTCCACCACGGAGCAGTACCAGGCCGAGACGGCGGCCACCCCGCGGTTCGAGGAGACCGCCGCGACGCTGCGCCCGCCCTTCTCGCCGTTCCCGCGGTGGCCCCTGTGGAAGGACATCGGGGTCAAGGTCGACAAGAACCCCGGGAAGCCGCCGGCGCACCCAAGAACCCGCCACCCGCCCCACCCAGCTCCTCAAAAGGGGCTCTGCGTTCTCGTCACCGTCACCGCTGCCGCCCTCCTCGTTTGGCTCCGATCGTGACCGGAGCCGAAACCCGGGCGGGGCGGTTGGTCCCTCGGCAGGGATGGCCCGTCGGCTCAGGAATCAAGCACGGCGGCGATGGCTTCGATCTCTACGAGCTGGCCGTCATAACCGAGCACGGTGACACCCATCAGTGTGCTGGGCACGTCGTGGTCACCGAACGCGTCCCGGACGACCTCCCACGCCTTCACCAGGTCCTCGCGCCGGTGAGAGGCAACGAGAACACGGGTGCTGATGACATCGTGCAGTGACGCGCCCGAGTCCGTCAGAGCGGTCCGCATGTTCTCCACAGCCCTGGCCGCCTGCCCCGCGACGTCCCCGATCGCCGCAGTGGAGCCATCCTCATTCAGAGGACATGCTCCGGCCAGGAAGATCAGCCGCGACTCGGCCGGGGCCGTGGCCGCGTAGGCGTACTCCGCGACATCGGACAGGGAGGCAGAGCGAATCAATGTGACAGCACGCGGCACGGGCTTCCTTTCGCAGCAGTTCCGGGACACTCAGGACCTTCTCAAAGGTCGACTCCGCGTTCGACACATTTTCCTGGCCCGTCGACTCCCGTGATGGGCCACTGCCGTCAGCCGCCCAATGGATCTCACGTGATCGAAGAGACACCCCCTAGCCGCGGAGGTGCGTGCCGATCTTCAAGAACGCCTGGACGAGGGGGACCTGGGGGACGGACGGGGAGATGATCTGGGACGCGTAGTGGACGATCACCAGGTCGAGGGCGGGCGAGATGAAGAGGCGCTGGCCGTGGATGCCGCTCGCCATGAAGGAGCCGTACGGGTCGTTCGGGATCCACCAGAGGTCGTGGTAGGAGAGGGTGGCGGGCGCCTCGGGAGGTGCGGCGGGGAAGCGGACGCGGTGGGAGTAGCCGTCCGGAACGCCGGAGACGATGGTGGAGGCGACGGCTTCCGGGACGATCTGGCGGTCACCGATCGCGCCGCCGCAGCGGATCATCTCACCGAGCCGGGCCAGGTCGCGAGCGGTGGCGCTGAAGCCGCCGCAGGCGGCCTCTGAGCCCTCTGAGTCGAGGAGGTAGTACGCGTCCTCCTCCGCGCCGATCCGGGACCAGATCATCTCGGACAGCAGAGCCGAGGTGGTGGTGCCGGTGACGCGGCGCAGGACCTCGGCGAGGGCCTCGACGTTGCCGTTCTCGTAGCGGAAGTCGACGCCCGGTTCGCCGGTCGCCCGGGCGGTGGCGAGGTGTTCGCGGATCGTGGCCGGCCCTGTGTAGCCGTAGGGACGCAGTTGGGGGGCGAGGACGGCGAAGTAGCGCTGCGCTTCGAGTGCCTTGTCGTACGGGCGGCCCGCGTAGCTCATCTGCGTGCCCATGTGGAGGAGGTGGTCGACCTGGGCGTCTCCGAAGGCGGTGCCGGCGAGCTCGGGAACGTACTTCGCGACGTGGGCGCCGCGGTCGAGCTGCCCTTCGTGGGCCAGGACCGCGGCGACGAGTCCGAGGTAGGACTTGGCGGCCGAGGCGTTGAAGTGCGGGACCTGGGGCTCGTACCCGTGGAGGTACTCCTCGTGCACGAGCAGGCCGCGGTGCAGGACCAGCAGGGCGTCGGTCTCGGCCCGGGTGAGCAGCTCCGTGAGGGTGAGGGACCGGCCGTGTGGTCCTGTGAACGTGAGGTCGTCGAGGGCACCGGCCGGCGAGGTCGGTAGTACGGACGCGCCGTCGGAGCCGCGCCAGACACTGCGGCTCGGAACGAGTTCCCGCCCTGAGGTCATGTGGCGTCGGGCCCAGGCCGGATCGGTGTATCCCCGGGCCCATACGAGGTCGGCCAGCGACGGTATGCCTGTCATGCGTCCGCTCCGCTCTTCGGTCATGCACCTTCTGGTCGCGTTACCGTACATCTTGTTCGGTAACGCGACCAGATCTGTCAGGCGGCAGGCAGGAGGCCGTGGTGCAGGCGGGGTTCAGGGGGTGAGGTCGAGAGCTCCCGGGGCGTCGGACGGGGCGAGTCCGGTGGCCCAGACGCGACCGTAGACCGACAGGTCGCGCAGATGCGCGGTGATCTCGGCGGCGCTGTAGCCGGTGTCGTTCTCGACCCACCAGGTGAGCAGGCCGACGAGTTCGCCGGTCCACGCCCGGGCGACGACGTCGAGGGGGATCCGCGGTGTCACCGCGAGCTGCTCGGTCCGGGTGCGGAAGGCGGCCTCGGCGTGGGCGCAGATGAGGTCCGTGAATTCTCGTAGGGCCCGCCCGTCGCCCTCGCCCCGCAGGACGACTCGGTAGACGGGCTTCTCCTGCTCGGCATGTTCGAAGATGTACTTCACCGGCAGCCCGGTGAACCCCTCCGCGTGCGCCTGCCGGACCGCCGGCAGGAGGCGGTCCCGGTCCTCGGCGAGGTCGCGGACGATGCCGACCAGGAGGTCCTCCTTGTCGCGGTAGTGGGCGTAGAAGGTGGCCCGGCCGACGTCGGCGCGTTCGGTGATCTCCTCGACCGTGATCGCGTGGAACCCCTTCTCCAGGACCAGTTCGACCAGGGCCTGGCGCAGTGCGGCCCGCGTCCTGCGGACGCGGCGGTCTCCCGCGGGCTTCATGTCCACTTCGTTTCCTTCTCGTCCGAACCGTTGACCTGACCCTAACGCTGCCTTTACGTTGCCGCACACCAAGCTTGGTACCGGACACAGTGTTCAGAAACTCTGGAGGTGCGATGAACTTCGGGCGGTACGTACGCCGGACTGCCGGCCACCAACCCGATGCCGAGGCGGTGGTCTGCGGACCCGTCCGGCTGACGTACGCGGAACTCGACGACCACAGCGACCGGCTCGCGACGGCCCTGCGTGCACTCGGCTTGAGCCGGGGCGACCGCGTGGCGACTCTCGCCGGCAACCGTGCCGAACTGGTCGTCACGGAAGTCGCCCTCTACAAGGCCGGCCTGGCCCGCGCGCCGATCAACGCCAGGCTCGGCACCGCTGAAGTGGCCCACCTGCTCGCAGAGTCGGACGCACGGGTGCTGTTGACGGACGCGGCCCATCTGGATATCGCCCGCGCCGCGGTGCCCGGTACGGGGGTGAAGAGCGTCCTTGGCTACGACGGCCCGAGCGATCTCGGGCCGGGCTACGCCGAGACCCTCGCGGGCACCGAGCCGGAACCCGTCGAGGCGGAGTGCGACGAGGGCGACATCGCCGTGCTGCACTTCACCTCGGGTTCCACCGGCAAGCTCAAGGCGGCGGTCCAGACCTACGGCAACCGGCTCGCCCTGATGCGCAAGTCGGTGATGAGCGCCGACACCCGGGTGGGCCCCGGTGACCGGCAGATCCTGGCCGGGCCGGTCACCCACGCCTCGGGCATGCCGCTGATGGGCATCTTCTTCGCCGGCGGCTGTGCGGTCGTACTGCCGCGCTGGGAGGCCGAGGAGTTCCTCGCCACCGTCCAGCGCGAGCGCGCCACCCACGCCTTCGTCGTGCCGACGATGGTCAACACCGTGCTCGCGCTGCCGAACGCCCGCGACTACGACCTCTCCAGCCTGCGCCAGCTGATCTACGGCGCCGCGCCGATGTCACCGGCCCGGATCAGGGCCGCCTGGGGCCTCTTCGGCCCTGTCCTCTCCCAGGGATACGGGTGTGGCGAGACCACCTCCGGCGTGCTCTTCCTCTCCACCGAGGACCACCGGCGCGCGATCGAGGGCGAGGACGAGGAGCTGCTGCTGTCCTGCGGCCGTCCGCTCGCCGAGGCCGAGGTCGCCATCGTCGACGACAGCGGAAAGCCCGTCGCCGACGGAGAGATCGGAGAGATCGCCGTCCGAGGCCCCGATGTCGTCCCCAGGTACCACGACGAGCCGAGTCTCACGGCGGAGACCTTCCGGGACGGCTGGTTCCTCACCGGCGACCTCGCCCGCCGCCGTTCCGACGGCTACGTATTCATCGTCGACCGCAAGAAGGACATGATCGTCTCCGGCGGGTTCAACATCTACGCCGTCGAGGTCGAGTCCGTCCTGCACCAGCATCCCGACGTCTATGAGGCCGCCGTCGTCGGCGTCCCGGACGAGCAGTGGGGCGAGGCCGTCAAGGCGGTCGTCGTGACGCGCGACGGCGCCACCCTCACGGAAGCCGACCTCACCGACTTCTGCGCCGAGCACCTGGCCCGCATGAAGAAGCCCCGCTCGGTCGACTTCGTCGCGGCCCTGCCCCACAACCCCAACGGCAAGATCGACCGCCGCGCCATCCGCGACCGCTACTGGGCGGGCGCCGAGCGCCGCGTCAACTGAACAGGACCTGGCATGCCCTTCACCCTCGAACCCTCCTACGACGACAATCCGCGCCTCCAGGACCTCGTCGTCCGTCTGCGCACCTACCTGGCCGACGAGCTCATCCCGTACGAGCGCGAGCACGGCATCACCGCGGAGACCAGGCTCGACCGCACCTCCCTCGAACACGTCTGGAAGCGCAGCGCGGAACTCGGCTTCTACGGCATCAGCCTGCCGCCCGAACTGGGTGGCCAGGGCCTGAGCTTCTACGAACTGTGCGCCCTCAAAGAGGAGCTGACCGCCTCCGGCGCCGCTCTCTCCCACTCGGTGCTCGGCGACATGGGCGGCCCGCTGCGCGTCGGCGCGATCGTGAAGTACGCCACCGAGGAACAGCGGGAGCGCTACCTGATGCCCGTCGTCCGGGGCGAGCGGGCCTGCTGCTTCTCCATCACGGAGGAGGACGCGGGCTCCGACGTACGCCGCATGACGACGACCGCCACCCCGAACGGGGACAGCTACGTCCTCAACGGCAAGAAGGTGTTCAGCTCCGCCGCTCCCTTCGCGGACTTCGCGATCGTCGTCGCCCGCATGGCCGGCACCGAGGAGGCGTACAGCGCGTTCCTCGTCGACCTGGACACCCCCGGCTGCACGGTTCTCGATGGCGAAGTCCCCATGTCCGGGCAGCAGATGGAGGGCGACCTCGTCTTCGAGGACTGCCGGATCCCCGCCTCGAACCTCCTCGGCGAGGTCGGTCAGGGCCTGCGCATCGGCATCGGCCGCATTACCCTCAACCGCCTGCTGCACTGCCCGTCCCTCATCGGCGCCGCCCGCCGCGCCTGGGACCTGTCAGTGGAGTACGCCATGAACCGCGTCGTCTTCGGCCAGCCGCTCCTCGCCCATCAGGCGATCCACCACAAGATCGCCGAGATGGCCACCGAGATCTACGCCGCCCGCGCGATGGTGATGGCCACCGCCGCGAAGGCCGACCGGGGAGACAACGTCTCCGTCGAGGCCAACATGTGCAAGCTGTTCACCTCCGAGGCGTCCTTCCGCGTCGCCGACCAGGCTGTCCAGATCCACGGCAAGGCCGGGCTGACCCGTGGCCACGAGGTCGAGCAGATCTTCCGCAGCCTGCGGATGTTCCGGATCGTCACCGGAACCACCGAGATCCACAAGAACGCTATCGCCAAGGGCCTGATCTGACCGACCCCTTGGCGCCCCGGGCGGTGCCGCGGGCCCCCGCTTCGGCGAGCGGGCCCGCGGCCTCGGGGGACGACCGCCCACCTGTACGACCCCCTGCTCCACCCGCATCCGCAGGAGTCGCCCCATGGCACCCCGTACCGCCGCCGCGCCGCCCCGGCACTTCGCCGCCCCGGCACCCGACCGCCGCAGAGCCTGGCTGATCATGGCGATGATCGTGGCCTTCATGGTCATCAACTTCGCCGACAAGTCGGTCCTCGGCCTCGCCGCCGTGCCGATCATGGAGGAACTCGACCTCAGCAACAGCACCTACGGCCTGATCTCCAGCTCCTTCTACTTCCTCTTCAGCGTCTCCGGACTCCTCGTCGGATTTGTCTCCACCCGCATCTCCAGCCGGGTCCTGCTCTTCGTCATGACCGTGGTCTGGGCCGTGGCCCAGCTCCCGGTCCTGGTGGTGGCAACGGTCCCGACCCTGATGGCAGGCCGCATCCTGCTCGGCGCCGCCGAGGGACCGGCGGCGTCGATGTCCATGCACGCCCTGTACAAGTGGTTCCCGCCGGAGCGCCGCGCCCTGCCCTCGGCCCTCCAGATCGGCGGCGCGGCCCTGGGCACGCTCATCGCGGCACCCGTGGTCACCTGGCTGATCGACGGCTTCGGCTGGCGCTCGGCCTACGCCGTCCTCGCCGCCGTCAGCGCGGCCTGGGCGTTGGTGTGGTGGCGCGTGGGCCACGACGGCCCGTACGACCACAAGCACACGGCCACCGGAACCAGCGGGCCGAGGCTCCCGTACCGCAGGATCCTGCTGACCGGCACCGTACTCGGCAGCATCGCCAGTGCCTTCGGAGCGGCGTGGGCACTGTCCCTGAGCCACGCCTGGCTACCCGCCTACTTCAGGACGCAGATGGACATGTCGACGGCGGCTTCCGCGACCGCCATCAGTGTCATGTCCGGCTTCGGCCTCGTACTGCTGCTGGCGGTGTCGCCGTTCGTGGACGCGCTCAAGTCCCGTGGGGTGAGCGGCCGTTGGTCCAGCGGGGCGGCGCAGAGTATCGCCGTGTGCGCGGCCGGGTGCGCGATGGCGGCGTTCCCCTTCGTCGACGCGTCCGGTCCGCGGCTCGTGTTGATCGCGCTGGCCTTCGGCGGCATCGCGATCGCCATTCCCCTCCACTACATGACGACCGCGGAGGTCGTCCCTCCTGCCCAGCGCGGCGCCGTCTTCGGCATCGTCGCGGGTATCGGCACCCTGCCGGGCCTCGTGGCACCGTTCCTGACCGGCCACCTCATCGACGCGGCCGACACCCCGGCCGCCGGCTACACCACCGCGTTCCTCGTCGCCGGCGCCGTGATGCTCACTGCCGGCGCCTTCGCCCTCACGGCCATCCGTCCGGAGCGGGACGCACGACGCCTGGGGCTCGACACCGGGCCCGGCCCGTTGGGATAGGCGCCCGACCGGCCTCGCGCACGCGAAGGTCCCGACCCCGATTCCGGGTCTGCCGGAATCGGGGTCGTGGGCTGGTTCACCGCATGGAGTGTGAGCCTGCGAGCGCCCGCGTCCAGGCCGGCGGCCACGACGGTGGACAGCAGCACCGGGTGCCGGCGCATCCATGGAGAGGACCGTTTCCGACGGCCGCGGCGCAAACGGCGAGTCGGGAGGGAGGAGCTCTTCCACGGTGTCGAGGAGTTCCCCCTGGGGTCGAGTTTCGAGCCGTTCACCTTGTGCGGCTTGCCGTCGACGAGTGTCGCGACGGAGTCGGACATGCCGCACGCGCGACGGAGGATCGGCAGGGGTCAGGTCAGGCGGAGACGTTTCTGCTGAACCAGCCGCTGAACGTCTGTTCCTTCGCCGCGGCCGCACGCCGCTCGGCCCGTTCCAGCACCCTTTCAGCCTCCGCTCGCCAGATGGCCGCATCCGCGCGGGGCGGGGGCAGGAACGGGCCACGCTCGGCCGCTTCGGCGGCGGCTCGGAAGAAGTCGCCACCCTTGCGCTTGAAGTCGTCCGTCCCCCACGCGCGGCCGGTGTCGTGTGGGGGCACCTTCCGCAGGTGGGGAATGTGCTTGGCGCAGTGGATGTACGCCTCCTCGACGGCGACCTCCACCCAGACCTGAGCACGACGGCCCGGTACGGGGTCGTACGCGAGGCCGAAGTGCGTACGGCGCATCTCGTCGTCGGCGACGATCCGCGCCGTGCCGTTGACGTGAAGTCCGATGCGGTCCTGGAGGAAGTCCATCATCAGGATGCCGACGTGGGGGTTCTCCTCGATGTTGCCGAGGCTGGCCTGAACGCCGTTGCCCCGGTACTCGGGGTAGGCGAGGGTCCGGTCGTCCAGGACGTGGAGAAATCCGGGCGGCCCGGCCCGGAAGGTGTTGTCGCATTCGCCGTGCCGGTCGGCGGTCGCCAGGAAGAACATCTCCTGCCGTGCCGCGAACTCCCGCATCCGGGTGTTGAGCCGGTCGAGCACCTGATCGGCGTAGAACCTGTCGGCGCGTTCGGTGGTGCCCATGCGCTGCTGGACCCGATGTTCGCCGTCGCTCCCCGGGCGAGTGGTGCGTACCGGCGGCGCCTGCCGGAGCCCGGCCTGTTCGCGTTCGAATGTACTCAATTCCTTGCCCCGACCAGTTCCTCGATGGAGTCGTGCCGTATGCGGTGGGCGGGTATGCCGATGTCCACCAATGTGTCGACGCCGCGGCGAATCATGCCGGGCG
This sequence comes from Streptomyces sp. NBC_01255, assembly GCF_036226445.1. NCBI lineage: Bacteria > Bacillati > Actinomycetota > Actinomycetes > Kitasatosporales > Streptomycetaceae > Streptomyces > Streptomyces sp. NBC_01255. Next base: position 7,661,902 of record NZ_CP108474.1, on the reverse strand, counting down.
GCCCCGACAGGTACGCGTCGTAGGTGTGCCACGGGCCGTACTCGTACACGGCTTCCGGGAGCCGGGCGCCCAAGCCCCCGCCTGGGCCGTCGTCCACGACCGGACGGACGGAGAGCCAGGGGTGCGATTGCTGCATCCGGAGCATGGTCTCGATGTCGTACAGGTCGTGGCCCCGGCGGGCTCCGTAGAACACTTGGACGGAGCGGTGGCGGCCGTGCTGAGCCACATCCTCGACCAGGGCCTTGATGGGCGCGATGCCGGTGCCGCCACCGAGGCACAGCAGCCCGTTGTCGGTGCTGTGGTCCACGGTCATGGATCCGGCGGGAGGACCGAGCCGGATGACGTGCCCCGGGCGGGCGCGGTGCACGAGGGCGTTGGAGACCCAACCCGCCGGCACGGCCTTCACATGGAAGGAGAGCAGGCCGTCGGAGCGGGGTGCGCCGGCGAAGGAGTAGTGCCGCCAGACGCGCGGCCACCAGGGGGTCTCCAGGGCGGTGTACTGCCCGGCGAGGAAGGGGTACGGCTGGTCCGGCCGGACCGTCACGACGGCGATGTCGGGCGTACGCATGTCATGGGCGACCACCTCCGCCTGCCACGAGGCGGGGGCGCGCAGCGCGTCCACGGCCGCCGCGTCGATCATGATCTGGGAGATCGTGGTGTAGGCGGCCACCCAGGCGGACTCGGCCCTGGGCCCCCAGCTCCGCGGGGCGTAGCGGGAGAGGGCGCCGATGAGGCATTCGCCGACGGCGGGATAGTGCTCGGGAAGGGTGCCGTACTTCCGGTGTCCGCGGCCCAGGTGGGACAGGTACGCGGTCAGGGTGGCGGTGTCGTCCGCGTGGGTCGCGGCAGCGAGCAGCGCCTTGAAGAGTCGGTCGCGCTGGGTGTCCATGGCAGCGGGGAAGAGTGCCCGCAGGTCGGGGTGGCGGAGGAAGAGCAGGGCGTAGAAGTGCGAGGTGACCTTGTCGGCGATCGGCTCGATCTCGGCCATGGTGCGCCGCAGGAGGCCTACGTCGGACGTGTCCTCCGAGGCCGGGGACGGAGGTGGAGCCGGGGCCGGGGCCGGGGCCGGGGTCGGGGCGGCGGCCTGGGTCGGGCCCTGCCGCTGAGCCGGAACCTGGGCGGGTGAATCAGGTGCCGTGCGGCTCCGGTCGGCGCCGCTGCCCACGAGGCGTATCCGGGTGAAGGGTCTGCCGGACATGCGGCCCTCGGTGTCCCGGTGCCCGTCCTCCTGACCATCCCGCTCGCCGCCGCGCTGCCCGTTCCGGTGATGCTGCGGGTCTGTTCCGAACCAGCCGGCGCTCCGACTGCCACCGCCGGAACTGTCGCCGGACCTGTCGCCACCGGCGGACGTAGGGGTCGGAACATCCATCGGTTTGCCTCGCCTCGAGCATCTTTCGGTCGTCTGCGTACGTGGGGTCCGAGTGCGCCCCCATCCTTCCTCTCCGTATCGGAATTCCCGGCGTTTCACCCCAGCTTTCAAAGCCAATGACACGCACCGCACTTGATATGCGACAGCACTCGAACGTTCGAACGGGCTCGACCATACCTCGCTCGCACGCACTCGCGACCAGGCCCTTAAGCCGCCACGGTCCCACGGCATTTGGGCAGGTCAACACCGTGCGCGGGCGAGAAACTCGGGCTCCGCAATGAGTTACCGACGAGTTCGAGCGATACGACGAGCCGTTCGCCACAGGCTCATGAGGAAATTCCCGACGGAAATGAAGCAGGGCAGCTCGAACCTCTCACACTGCATGCGCGAATTCCTCACTTTCTCCACATTCGACTGCCTCCGCGGAGCCAGAGAGCCATCAGGGCCCCAGGCATGTCGGGTCGTCAACGACCACCGCGTGGGCGGGAATGACAACGAGCTGGTGCTGCACGTGCACTCCGGGTGGTACGACGGGCCGGGCCCGCCGCTCGGCGCCGCGGTCCCCGGTTCCGGAAACAGCGGCGGTCTACACCTCGGGACGGTTCAGGCCGTCGCGGTTCTCTCCGCCGTCGCGGCGGACGCGCCGGCCCTTCGTCGCTCCGCCGTGTTTCGGGGTGGCCGTGGACCTCGAAGAGCAGGCCGATGCTGGTCGGGTTCGTCGCACCGACGACGACGGAGAGGTCGGCAGGAGTGCTGACACGGGACTTCAGTCAGCACCAAACCAGCACGGGAAAGTGCCGTGCTGATCGCGGGCACGAAGGCGAGCTAGTCGGCGCCGCCGGAGGCCAACCATCGACCCCTGAGATGGTCGCTCACAGCAACCAGATGCCCGGTGTTGACGGCGCTCCACCCGAGCCCCACGACCAGGACGAATGCCGAGGTGTGGCGGCCGGCCCGTAGCGGGCCAGGCGTCGTAGCCCCTTCCATCGGTCGGCCGCGGCGGACTTCAGCCCGGCTTCGACGCGGTCACACAGCCGTACGAGGAGCAGCCCGGCGAGGGGGAAGGGGTACGGGGCAGCTGGAGGTGAGGAGACGCTGCCAGGTGGCGGGCCGAGGGACAGCAGGTAGCGGCGGCGCCGGACGCTATGTGCGAGCCGGCGATGGCCTTCGGCGCCTTCGAGGAGGCTGCCGCGGCACTCGATGCATGGCATGAAGCCGGCCCGCCGTGCGCCACGCCCGGCGGGCCGTCTGCGCCGGTACACACCCGTGGATATGTCCGGGGCACAGAAGACGCTGGCGGCTCCCCTGCACCACGTTCTGAAGGAGGCGTTCAGCGACTTGGCGAGGAAGGCGCCAGGGCGTCACAGTCCCATGTCCCCGTCGCGACGTTCCGTCGACGGGCGGGATTCCCGGTGCGTGACTAGCGTGACCTAGGGGATGAATCCACAGGAAAGGGGCAGGTCCGAATGGCCGGCAAGGGTACGGAGAAGGCGAAGGGCAAGTTGAAGGAAGCCGCCGGAAAGGCGACGGGCAACAAGCGCCTGGAGACGGAAGGCAAGACGGACCAGATGAAGGCCAAGGCCCGGGAGGCGGGCGACGCGGTCCGTGACCGCGCCAAGGGCGTCAGCGACTCCCTGGATCCCGAGAAGTAGACCCGGCGAGCAGTGCGTCGTCGGCAGTCGGCAGCCCCCGCCTACCACCAAGGAGGCGGGGGCGCCGTCCGCGGGGTGGAGCCCCCGGCTGTGAACGGGCTGGGCTCGTCCGCTCCTACATATGCGGCTGGCCGTAATACCGGGCGAACTGCTCAAGGTAGGTGGGTTCGCCGCCGTACGCGGCCTCGTCGAACTCGGGGGCGTCCCTGATCTGGTCCTTCGTCCGGTCGACGTAGACCTTCTTCTCCGCGGTGTCGATCAGCTTGATGGTGCCGGCCGGAGGGGATCGCGAATAGGTAGAGGACCGCAATGAGGACCGTGAGCCACGGTACGTGCCGCCACCGGGCCCACCAGCGGGCCGGGGGTAGATCCCAGACCTTCTCGTAGGCGCTCTGTACCACGGTGCCGAACGAGAGGCCGAACACGGCGAGCAGGGCGAGGCCGAACGCCGTCGTCGTCCGCCACACCTGGCCCGGCAGCGCGAACAACCGCTCGATCTCCACCCTGGCAGCCTCTGACACGCCGAGACCGTCCCCGAGCCACTGCGCGAACCCCTCCCCGTACCCGCCGCGGGCGGCCCCGTGCGCCGGAAGCCGGGGCCGTGCCGAGGGGACGTAGGGCGGGTTCGCGACGACGATGTCGAAGCGCCGGCCCTGAGTCCTGTTCGCGAAGTCGCCGTGCATCACCCGCAGCGACAGCTGCTGCCGGAAGGCGTTCAGCCGGGCGGCGATCACCGCGCCCCAGGAGACGTCGACGGCGACGACGCGGGCCCCGGTACGCGCCGCGGACAGTGCGAGGGCGCCCGTTCCGGTGCCGATGTCCAGGACGTCGGTGGCTGCGTCCATCTCCTCATGGGAGAGGGCCTCCGCGAGGAGCCAGGTGTGGGTCTGCGGGCGGTACACGCCTGGCAGGACGATCAGCCGCGCGGGAAGCGCTCCGAGGGCCAGAGCCGTACTGGGCACCATGGACCTCCTCCGGAATCGGTGGGTCCGCAGGGGCGTCCGCGTACTGCTCCATCGTGGCGCCGGGGCGCGAGGTCCGCTGCTCGACGCGGTCCGGGCCGCGCCGCGGGCAGCTGAAAACGGCCGGCCCCGGGCAGTGGGCACTGGCGGCAGACGGGCACGCCTGCGGCGCCTTCTGCCAGCATGGGCAGGCACAGCCGTCCCAGGCCTGCGGACGAGCCGTCCCGCGCCGTGCCCCGCATCGACGCCGATGATCCGCTTGCGCCCTACCATCGGTGGAGGCGCGCCCCGATGAGCAGCACGGCGTCAGGCAGCACCGCCCTTGAGCGGACGGCGTCCGGGACCGGGGCGTCGGTGGGTACACGCGCTGTCCGGGTTGTCCGAGCCTTTACGGGCAGATGTCGTCCTCGCACGGCTGAAATCAGCATTTCTGAGCGTCATGTAGACCTCGCCCGTCTCCATGCGGTACTCCGCGGCGATCTGCTTACACGTCCAACCCTGCCTGCGCGGATGCCTCAAGCCCTCGACGCTCGGCTTGATCATTTCCCCCACTCGTCGTCGATCCCATTGGGCCCATGCGGCCCCGCCACAGCACGTGGGCGGGCGCCTTGCTTGGCCCCCGAGAAGGCCGGCTCTGCGTCCGGATGTCGTGGATGTGAGCGGGAGCTCATACTGAGGAGGGCGGCGGTCGCGCCGGGGGCTGTTCTGGAAGTGTGGCGATGGAGCAGGGGCTCTTTGACGAGGTGACCACCAGCCCGGCACGCGACGCAGGCGGGTGGCTGGGTTCGCTGCCGGTTGCGGTGGTCGCGACGAGCGCGGACGGGCGGATCGTGCGGTGGGATCACGCCGCGCAGGACCTGCTCGGCTACACCTCGCACGAAGTGCTCGGGCGGCATATCGCGGACCTGCTGCACCCGGATGCGGACCGGAGCCTTGGCCGGTCGTTGTGGGAGGGCGCGGCCACCGGGCGCGGGGTGATGGGTACGGTGACCGCCTGGCACAGGGAGGGGCGGCCGCTGGAGCTCGAGATCTGGGCGTGCCCGGTCCCGGCCCGGCACCGCGGCGGGACCACTGTGCTGGTGTTCGCTGTCGAAGCCCATGACGCGAGGCGGATCCGGGGCTCTTCGGCGGTGTGGGAGGGGATGTTCTTCCGCTCCCCGGTCGGGATCGCGGTCCTGGACACCGAGCTGCGGTTCCTTCGGGTCAACCCCGCTTTGGAGGTCATGAACGGGCTGCCGCAGGCCGCGCACGTGGGGCGTCGCCTGGTGGAGATCCTGCCGGAGGTGAACGCTGCGGAGCTGGAGCGGGCGATGCGGCAGGTCCTGGAGAGCGGGGAGCCGGCGTTGGATCTGCGCCGTGTTGGCCGTACTCCGGCCGATCCCGACCACGACCGGGTGTGGTCCGGGTCGTACGTCCGGCTGGAGGACGGAGACGGCCGTCCGATCGGACTGATCGCGACGCTGATCGACATCACGGCTCTGCGGCAGGCGCAGCTCGAAGCCGAGGCCGGACGCCGCCACGTCGCCCTGATCAACGAGGCCAGCGCCAAGATCGGCACCACCTTGGACCTGGATCGGACCGCGCAGGAACTCGCCGACGTCGCCGTGCCCGATCTCGCCGACGCCGTCACCGTCGACGTCTTGGACACCCTGGCCTCCGGTAGTGACCTCGGCCCGGGCCTGATGGGCGGCACGGCCCTGCGCCGCCTGGGCAAAGCCCCCCTGACCGGATCGCGTATCACGGCCGCCCTCGCCCCGCTGGGGCGCACGATCACCTTCCCCGCCCACGCGCCCTACACCCAGGCCCTGGCAGAGCGCGGGCCGTTCGTCATCGCAGAGCTCGACGAGGCGGCCATCGCCCCGGCGGCCCGCCACTCCACCGTGCCCGCACAGCTGCTTGAGCTGGGGGTGCACTCGTTCATGATGGCCCCGCTGCTGGCCCGCGGGATGGTGCTGGGGCTGGCGACCTTCTACCGCATCCGACCACTCGGCCCGTTCACCGAGGACGAGGTCGCCCTGGCTGGCGAGCTGGCTGCCCGGGCAGCGGTGTGTGTGGACAACGCCCGCCTCTACCACCGCGAGCACGACACCGCCCTGGTGCTGCAGCGCAGCATGCTTCCGCAGCACATCACCCCGCCTGCGGGGATCGAGGTCGCCCACCGCTACCTGCCGGCCAGCGACGTCAACGAGGTCGGCGGAGACTGGTACGACGTGATCCCCCTGGCAGGCGGCAGGGCCGCGCTCGTCATCGGCGACGTGATGGGCCACGGCACCGCGGCCGCGGCGGTGATGGGCCGCCTCTCCGCCAGCGTCCGGGCGCTCGCCCGCCTCGACCTCGCCCCCGAGGACCTGCTGCACCATCTGGAGGCCGCGCTGGAGGACTTGGCCGAGCCGATGCTCGTCACCTTCCTCTACCTTGTGGTCGACCCGGCGAGCGGGCACTGCCACATCACCCGCGCCGGCCACCCTCCGCCCGCCGCCGTCACACCCGACGGCACGGTGCGTCTCCTCGACGTGCCGCCCGGCGTCCCCCTCGGGGTTGGCGGCACGCGCTTCACCACCACCGGCCTCACCCTGCCCCCAGGTAGCCTCCTCGTGCTGTACACCGACGGCCTCATCGAGGCCCGCGACAGCGATATCGACGATCGCCTGGCCGAACTGACACACCTGCTCGCCCAGCCCGCCCCGTCCCTGTCCAGGCTGTGCGACAGCCTGCTCACCCACCTGGTGCCCGCCTCCGCCGACGACGACATCGCCCTCCTCATCGCCCGTATCACCGGCACCGGCTGACCCAGACCGAGCGCTTTCCGAAGCCGGGCGGAGGGGGCCGTAGGGTCGGCTGGCCCGAGCGATCAGCCGCCGGGCCGGGGTCTTGAAGGCCGGTGTGAGCAGCCGGGGGACGGTTGTGCGGTTCGTGATTGTCGACCGGGAGGACCGCATACCCGCCGGTCCGCGTCCTGTGGCGGTGCTCGTCCGGGACGGTTGGGACGACTTCGGTTTCCGGAGCATGTTCCATCTGAAGATCATCCAGGAGGGTGCGCGGCACGAGATCGGCGTCGTCAAGATCGGTGATCTCGGCACGGGCCGGCGCGAAGAATCCGCCGTGCAGCTGCCGGATGAGTTCACGATGCTGGGTGAGGACTTCTTCTCCGTCGGCCAGGCCGACACCTGCTACGAGCGGCTGCGCCAGGCCGGCGACCACATTCGCCGCAGCGTGCTGGCCGCCCTTCGGGACATGGCATCGGACGAGGACGTCTTCGAAGTCGCCCGCAACGAGGAGGTGACCCGGACCTCGCTCTGGCGGTTCGAGAAACCGAACATGGTCGAGGAGCAGTTCCGGCGCATCGCACGCGGCGGCAACTGGATCAGGGCCTTCACCATCGCCTACCAGGCCCGCCTCCGGCCGGGGAAGGGGAGGGCGGGCTGCGCCTGTCGTTCAAGGTGGATCCCGACACGCTGACTTCGCCAACATCCGCATCCTCACCGTCCGTAACGGGTCAGCCCGCGCGCCGAAGTCCACGGACCGGGCCTGTCCGGCCCAACCGACATCGCGCCGGGGCGCCCTCGTGGCGCCGAGGCCGGCTCCACGTGCTCTCGCAGGCGTCATGCCGCACACTCCGATGTATGGGCCGGCGTACATCGCGCGGGCCATGGCAAGGGTTGCTGGCGTGCTTGAGGTCCCGCTCTGGCTGTGGGGGGCGTTCGCCGCGACGGTGGTGGTGTCGCTGGCGGTAGACCTGCTGTCCCACCGCACCGCGCACGTCATCGGGTTCAAGGAGGCTGCCGCCTGGAGCGGCCTGTGGGTGAGCCTCGCCCTGATTTTCGGCGGGGTCGTCTTCCTCGTCCTCGGCACCACCGCCGGCACCGAATACACGACGGCCTGGCTGCTGGAGAAAAGCCTCTCTGTCGACAACCTGTTCGTCTTCGCCGTGATCTTCGCGTACTTCAAGGTGCCTCGCGCATACCAGCACCGCGTGCTGTTCTTCGGTGTCATCGGAGCCCTCGTATTCCGCGGGATCTTCCTCTCCCTCGGCGTGGCCGTCGTCAGCCGCTTCACCGCCGTGCTGTTCGCCTTCGCGGCAGTCCTCTTCTACAGCACCTACAAGCTGCTCAAGGACGAGGAGGAGAGCTTCGACCCCGGCAAGAGCTTCGCCGTACGGATGCTCCGCAAGATCATCCCGGTGCGGGACGAGTACGCCGGGGCGAAGTTCTTCGTCAAGGAGGCCGGCAAATGGACAGCAACCCCGCTGCTCGCGGTGGTCGCCGCGATCGAGGCCGCCGACCTGATCTTCGCCGTCGACAGCGTCCCCGCCGTCCTCGCGGTCAGCGATGACGCGTTCATCGTCTACACGAGCAACGCGTTCGCCATCCTGGGCCTGCGAGCGCTGTACTTCATGCTGGCGGGGATGCTGGACCGCTTCCACTACCTGAGCAAGGGCCTGGCGATCATCCTCGCCTTCATCGGCGTCAAGCTCATCCTCCAGGCGTCCCACAAGCTGATCAGCCCCAGCATCCCGGAAATCCCCTCACCGATCAGCCTTGCCGTCATCGTCATCGTCCTGACAGGTTCCGTGGTGCTCAGCCTCAGAAGACCGGAACCGGCAGGGGTTCCGGAACCAGCTGACGAACGCAAGGGCGCCTCCGCGACCATCGAGCAGGTCGGGGTGCGCGGCGCACCACCTGTGGTGGATGACCCGGAGCCGCCGGCCACCGGTTCACCGGATCAGGACGGTGACGCACCCCCGCGCTTGGATCGCTCAGAAAGAAGGGCACTTCCCGACGAGACAGAACGGGCATATCGTAAAGAAATGGTCAAGATGAAGCGTAAGGCCGGCGCGTACGCGTGTCCGACCTGCAAGCAGTCCGTGCCGGCCGCAATCCACCGCCACAAGACCCTCGGGGTTTTCGTTCCCGTGTGGGGCCCGGGTGTATGTCAAAACCGTGACTGTCCCGACTACCGGTTGGACCCCAGAGGCAAGCATCCTCCAGGCCCGTAGCAAGAGCGACCGCGCATCGATGAGCCGGCCTGCAGCGGTGTCGAAGGCCAGTCGGCCAGTCCGCTGCGGGACGTCGCGCCCCCGGACCTACCTGACCCACGCCTCGCCGCGTCCGTTACGGCCCGGCAGAGGGCTTCAAATCGATTGCCGCTGGTTTCCGCAAGAACCTGTCGGGGGCAAGCCGACCACGCGCGCCGACGCTTCTGCGTCACGCGGTAGCCGTGAGAAAGGGGAACGCCTCACAGCCGGGCCGGCGGCCAGGACGAGACGTCGAGCACCAGTGGACCCCTCACGCAATGGGGGTACGAAAGGATGCCTCCCTCCCTTCACAGCCTGAACGCCAGAGGCTCCTTTGTCGTCCTCAGCCGTCCTCACGCGCGTCGACGGCGAAGGCGGCGCGAGCTCGCTGAGGGAGTGAACCTCAGACCGCCCGGGGAACTCTTGTAGAACGACGAAGCCTCGGAGCGCTGTCGCCTCGCGAGCTTGAACGCACGCACATGATGCACCTCTCGGAAGGGCAGGAAGAATGACGATGCTGGATCCGGTCACTCGAAGGCTCCGGCGGCTGTTCGCGGTCCTGGACACGAACAAAGACGGCTTCGTCACGTGGGGTGACTGCGAGCGAGTCGTGGACAAGTACGCGGCCGGCTACGAACTCGCGCGCAGCAGCTCCAGGATCGAGGCGTTGGAGAAGGCGTACTGGGCACAGTGGCTCGGACTCCTGGCGCAGTCGAAACCTGGGCGGGAGCGCCTGTCACAGGACGAGTTCGTCGCGGCGCACCGCTCGGCGGGCTACGACGGGGAGCGGGCCGGGCTGCTGGAGGACCTGGCGCGGGCCATCTTCGCGATCCTCGACACCAACGGCGACAAACGGATCAGCCGGGACGAGTTCTCCGCGTACCTGAACTTCTGGGGCGTCTCCAGCGCCGAGAACCCTGTGGTCTTCCAGCACCTGGACCTGGACCGCGACGCCTTCATCTCCCAGCACGAGATCGCCAGGGCACTCCGGGCGTTCCACCTCTACAACGACGACCTCAACACCCCCGGCGGAATCTTCCTCGGCATCTACTGAACCGTTCCGGGTTCGGCAGGGACTCGATTTCCCTGCAGGCCCGGTGGCGTGGGTGAGGACCGGTCCTACGTTGGGGAGCTTCGCGTCAGCTGCTAGGCATGCGCACAGCCGGCGCCGCGCAGCAGGGCGGCGGCCTCCGGCCCGGCACCAAGCGGGAGGCGTTGATGGAGGTGCGAGCACCTCAAGCACCGCCCCGATACTGCCCGCCACCCTCACGTCGCCCGCCCCTCCTGCCGTGCACGGCTCCGGCGCGGACCATCGCCGCGAGATCGTCGTGATCACGCAAGTGCAGGACCTCTTCCAGAGAGGCCGCCGTCACTGGCCGCGAATCCTTCCCCCGGACCTCGACCTGTCGCGCTGGTCAGCCTTCGTCATCGGCCTCGAAATACAGCCACAGATCTTCGTCCTCGTAGTAGGTCCGGAACCAGGTCGTCATGCCGCAATCCTGATCCACGACCTTGGCCAAAGAGATAGGGGCACCCCCCCTAATCCGAGCTGTAGGCGGTTCAAAGTCGTTCGTGCAAGGGCTCGAGCCGCTTCACGCCGGTGACGGATGTCTTGAATCCCCCCGGGCCTGCGAGGCCCCCTCAAAGAGCGGCACCGTCACCGGCAATTTCGTGGGGTGACGCGGACCCCGGACTGATGCCTCGGTGGAGCAGGTGACGGGCCCGGGTCTGCAGGAGCGCGGCGGCGTGCGATGAGTCGCTCCTGGAGGAGGCGTCGGCGCGCTGCCGTTGGTTCCTGCGGGAAGCCACGGAGGCATCGGGTAGTTGTCGGACCAGAGGCGGCGGGCCGTGATCGGCTACACCACGACAGGGGACGTGACCCCCACGGAGGGGCGACACGCGATGCGGATCACCTCTCCTACGGTCGGCGCTCACACCACCAGTGGGCCAGATGGGCTCGTGACCGCTTGGACGACGCAACAAATACGCGCAGACGTACGGCTGATTCACTTCCTCACGCCACGTCACCCATGCAGACGATTTATCTGACTTTCAGTCTATTGCTGTGAAACATGCGGGAATGCTCCCACGTGACGCCGCATCACCACCTCCGGCAGGGGCAGATCTGCGTCCCCTGCCCGGGGTGAGCCTGCGAGTCGGCACAGGCAGCAGGCCGGCGGCCCAGACCAGCGACAAGAAAGGTTCTGCCATGGCATTGGATGTCATCCGGTGGGCTCCACCCGTCTCGAGCCTGCAACTCAATCTGCTCAAACGGGGAGCCTTCGCCCTGCTCCCCGCATCGCTCCTGGCGGCCGCCCTGGTCCCGACCCACGCCTATGCCGCAGAGTCCCCCGTGTTGCTGGGGACCACCGCCAGTTACGGGGTCCTGGCCGGTTCGACGGTCACCAACACGAACCCCACCGTCATCAACGGCGACCTGGGGCTCTATCCGGGCACAGACGTGACCGGCTTCCCGCCCGGCATCATCAACGGAGTGCGACGCGTATTCCCCAACGCCGCCGCCGGTCAGGCGAAGTCCGACCTCATCGTCGCCTACGACGACGCGGCAGGCCGGGGACCCGGGACCATTCTCGATTCGGACGAGCTCGGCGGACGGACGCTGGCGCCCGGCGTCTACACGGCCCCGGCGGACCCGGCGTCCCTGAAACTCACCGGGACGATCACCCTCGACGGCCAGAACGACCCCAACTCCGTCTTCATCTTCCGGACCCCCTCGACCCTGATCACGGCTTCGTCGAGTTCCGTGGAATTCATCAACGGAGCAAATGCCTGCAACGTGTTCTGGCAGGTGGGCAGCTCCGCCACCCTCGGCACGACCACCCAGTTCAAGGGCACCATCCTGGCCATGCAGTCCATCACGCTGAACAACAGCGCCGTGATCGAAGGCCGCGCCCTGGCGCGTGAGGCCGCGGTCACGATGGACAACAACACCATTACGAGGCCGGCCTGCGCCGTCGGCCCGCCTGGACCTCCCGGACCGACTGGACCTCCCGGCCCGACGGGATCGCCTGGCCCGACGGGCGCACCCGGACCCACTGGCAGCCCCGGCCCGACCGGTGCACCCGGACCCGACGGCAGCACCGGAGCACCCGGCCCGACCGGTGCACCCGGACCCGACGGCAGCACCGGAGCACCCGGCCCGACCGGTGCACCCGGACCCGACGGCAGCACCGGAGCACCCGGCCCGACCGGTGCACCCGGACCCACCGGTAGCCCCGGTGTACCCGGTGCACCCGGCCCCGACGGTGCACCCGGACCCACCGGTTCTGCCGGCCCTGCCGGACCCGCAGGACCCGTCGGACCCACGGGGCCTGCTGGACCCGCCGGACCCGCAAAGCCTGATCACGACCACGGCCACCACGAGGGCGACGAGGGCGAGCAGGGCCACGGTCACGACGAGGGCGAGCAGGGGCACGGTCACGACGACCACGACCAGGGCAAGCCCCCGTGGGGGGCCGACTTCCTGCCGGGCAGCCTTGACGATGCTCTGGGCCACGCGCTTCCCCGCCATGCGGGACCGGCAGCATGGCTCCCTCCGCGGCCGCGCTGGTATTGACTGATCGTTTCAGAATGAGTTGAGCCGCGGGTCCTGTACTCGACGATCTTGGTCGGCAGGGTGTCCGGAGTGCGCGCTGATCTTGTTCCTGACGACCTGTGGGAGCGGGTGGCCACGCTGCTGCCGCCTGCTCCCGAACGGCGCCATCGCCACCCCGGGCGGCTGCGCCTTCCCGACCGAGTGGAACTCGCCGGCGTCATGTACGTGCTGCGGACCGGTGTCGCATGGCGTGATGTTCCCGCGGAGATGGTGGGCTGCTCCGGGGTGACGGCCTGGCGCCGGCTGCGGGACTGGACCGAGGCCGGCGTGTGGCCGCGCCTGCACGCTGCCCCGCTGACCGAGCTTCGCCGCGCCGGTCTGCTGGACCTGGACGACTGCACCGTGGATGGGTCGCACGTCCGGGCTCTCAAAGGGGGAATCAGCCGTCCCGTCGATCCGGGTCTGCGGGGGCGTCCCCGCCGCAAGCCCCGGCACCTGTATGCCGACCAGGGCTACGACTTCGACAAGTACCGTCGCCTGCTGTGGAAGCGGGGCATCAAGCCGTTGATCGCGCGACGCGGCGTCGCCCACGGTTCCGGACTGGGCAAGGTGCGCTGGGTGGTCGAGCGAGCCTTCGCCTGGCTGCACCAGTTCAAACGGCTCCGCACCCGCTACGAGCGACGCGCCGAGCTCCATCAGGGCCTGCTCGAACTGGCCTGCAGCGTGCCAAGGCGCGGGAGATGGAACAGGAAGCGGAGCAGGCCACGGACTCGCAGGAGCGTCAGCGGTCGAAGGACAAGGGAAGATCGCGGGAATGGCCGCGCGGGAGGTGCCGGGCATCCATGCCCTTGGAAGCGGCCTCGCCCGTACCGTGGGCGCGGTCCGCGACATGGTCCCTGGCGGGCGTACGAGCGTCACCCGTGGGGTCAAGGTCGAGGTCGGCGAGCATCAGACCGCCATCGATCTCTCCCTCGTCGTGGAGTACGGCGTCGCTATCACCGACACCGCCGGGGAGGTCCGCGAGAACGTCATCGCAGCGGTGGAACGGATGACGGGCCTGGAAGTTGTCGAGGTCAACATCTCCGTCACCGACGTTCACTTGCCTGACGAAGAGGAAGAAGAAGCGGCGGCCGGTGCAGGGCGCGTGCAGTAGCGGCCCTCAGCGCGTAGTGCGATCCCAGGGCGTGACCGCCAGCTACTCACGGTGCGTGATCGCTGTGTCCGCACACCCAGGCCAGGGCGTCGTGCACCCCGCGGCTGTAGTCCCGTGGGCCGGGCCGGCTGGTGGGGTCCTCCATCTGTACCACGGACGCGTCCACCTCGGCGGTCAGGGCCGGAAGGGCCGGGGCACCCTCCGCGTCGCCTGCCCCAGTGACCGGCGAGTGTTCCGCGCATCCCAGCGCCCACCGGTAGGCCGCTGACGCGCCGCTGGCGTACTGAGGGTACGGGTGCCGCTCCGCCGCCCTGGCGCTCAGTCGCTTCTGGGCAAGCTCGACGTCGGCGTAAGCCCTGATACCCACCAGCGGCTCCTCGCCCTGCCGCGTACTCCCATGACTGGTCATACCCGCACGTCTACCCTGCACGCGTTGCGTGATGTCCAGTGTTGACGGCGTGTTTCCCATGGTGTCTGCCTGGAACGCTTCGTGGCGGCCGCCGAAGGCGAGCGTTCGGGACCGTGCACGGACCCCAGAGGTCCGAAACCGGATCGAAACACATGAGGTGGCCTCTCGGGTGGTAGACGAACTCACACCCCTTCGGACGCCGGGCACAGCCGTCGCCTCCTGCTCCAAGGGACCGCCGGGCCATGATGGGGCGCGGCTGAAAGGGATGAGGACCATGCCGGAGGATTCACTATCGATCGTGCATGACGTTGCGGTCGCAGCAGCCGTGGGCCGACGAGCCTTGCCGAACCGGCTCTGTACCGTGTTCAAGAAGTCGCTGGGCGCGCAGCGGGCGGCCCTGTCCTGGTTGCCTCGGCTGGAGCACTGGCAGCTGCTGCATGCCACCGACGAGTCGGCCCTGCAGGCCGAGGCCGCACAGTTCACCCGCGCCGAAGGCCCCTCGGTCAGCGCCGCACTCGAGATGCAGCCCGTCTTCGTACCCGACCTGCGCGACTACCCCTGTCGCACCACCCCGCACCTGTCCGAGCAACTCCCCGACATCCACCACGTGCTGGCGCTCCCGCTGCACGCCCGCCACACGCCGATCGGGGTGATCTGCCTCTACTACGCCGAGCGCACCCGAGTCACCGACACCCACATCACCCACGCGCAACACGCCGCCGCGCTCGCGCTGGAGGAACTCCTGCGCTGGCGACCCGTGCACGCCACCACCGACTGCCGACGCCCGGTGTGGAGCACCGACACCCGCGCGGCGCGCTGGGCGCGTATCCACCAGGCCGCCGCCTATGTCGCGGCCCGCGAAGACTGCGCCACTGCCGAGGGGTTGGCATGGCTCCAGGAGGTCAGTGCGCGTGATGGGCAGTCCTTGCTCGACGTAGCCGACACGGTCCTGCAGCCGTCGCACGCCCACCAGAAATGGCCCGGAGCACAGGACTCACCACCCTGGCACGTGGCGGGTTCGGTACTGGCATGAGTGATGGGCCGAACCGCGGAAGCACCGTATGCCCGAAGACTTCGTCGAAGCCGACGGTGTCAGGGCGTATATGCGGGGAGGACGGCGGCTCCCGCAGGGCCGGCGACTCCCTCGCGAGGCGCCCCTCGTCGGCATGGCCTGGCTGCGGGATGCCCGAGGAAGGCGTCCCACAGCCTCCGGAATCCTGAGCCGCTGCTATCGCTGAGAGGTCAGCCTGCTGCGCAGTCGGGCCAGCGTGCGGGCGAGCAGGCGGGAGACATGCATCTGGGAGATGCCGAGTTCGGCTCCGATCTCCGCCTGGGTCAGGTCGTGGATGAACCGCAGCGCAAGGATCTTCCGGTCGCGCTCCGACAGCGCGGCGATCAGCGGTTTGAGGGCGACCAGGGCTTCGATCCGTTCCAGGTCCAGGTCGTCGATGCCGATGTGGTCGGCCAGGGCGTCTGCGGCCTCGTCGTCGGCCGGTGCATCCAGCGACATGGTGCTGTAGCTTCGGGCGGCTTCCAGCCCCTCGACGACCTCGTCCGTTTCCAGATCGAGGTGTTCGGCAAGTTCGGTGACTGTGGGGGGCCGGCCCAGGCCTTGCTCCAGACGTGCGGTGGCGCTCTGCAGGGTCGCGCTCAGCTCCTTGAGACGGCGAGGGACCCGCACGGCCCAGGTGGTGTCACGGAAGAATCGCTTGATCTCACCGATGATGGTGGGCAGGGCGAAGGCGGGGAATTCGATCCCGCGTGTGGGGTCGAAGCGGTTGATCGCCTTGATCAGGCCGATGGTGCCGACCTGGAGCACGTCCTCGAGTGACTCGCCGCGGGTGCGAAGACGCCGGGCGGCATAGTGCACCAGGGTGAGGTTCAGTTCGACCAGCGTGTTGCGCACGTAGGCGTATTCGGCGGTGCCTTCCTCCAGCGCGTCCAGACGTGCGAACAGCGGTTTGGACAAGGCGCGGGCATCGTCCGGCGCGACATCGGCGAGAACGCTGAAACGGGGGAGGCCGGTCGGAACGGCCGGGGCCGGAGTCGGCGTGGTGCGGGCCGTATGTCGATCTAGCGACAGGCTGCGCGGATGGTCCCTCACCGGACTCGTCATTGCATGCTCCGCTTCCTCAGGCGCTGGCGGCCGGACCGCCTGCGCGATGTGACGATCCGTTACCCCACTGGGTCTTTCTGTACACCTTCGACCACCGGCATCACACGAGGGTTCACCCATGACCCTCGCGTGACGCATGCCCAGATGCACAGAGTTGAGGCACGCTGCCCCCTCTCTGACGGGCCCTTTCGTGAAGTGCGCGCCTCACCCGCCCCTCCGCCCCCCTGGCTCGTCACAGACTGGGGGAGGATTACCACTCCCGGTGGCGGGTAGTTGGGCGATTACTCTGCGTGGTGCTCCAGCTCTCTGGGGCCATCGCGGTGGCGAGACCGACGGAAGGAGCGGCTGTGAACGCGAACGTGGAAGTGCTGCTTGGCCAGGTCCAGGAGCGCGGAGGCTACGAGATGCGGCAGGAGGCGGCCGGGGCGGTACAGAGCGTGCTGGAGGTACTTGGGGCACACCTGGTGGGCGATGACCGCACGGATCTCGCCAGCCTGCTGCCCCGGCAGTGCGGCCCACTGCTCACCGACGTCCGGCCCGCGAGTGGACCCCTGACGCCCTCGGGCTTCGTCGAAGCGGTCGCCGAACGCGATGACATCGACGTGACGCAAGCCCGCCGCGCGGCCACCGCGGTGCTCGCCACAGTCGCGGAGGTGGCCGACGACTGGCTGCTGCGCCGCATCCTCACGCAACTTCCGCCGGGACATGCCGGTTTGTTCGGCCGTACGGACCCCGCGTGAACCGCCGCGAACCGCGTACGGCCCCTCGATGGGGGTAACGGGAGGGCAAGCAGACCCACCCTGATCGGGGGCTCGTCATGGCACGGACAGTGCGGCACGACAAGACCACGAAGGAATCAGAAAGACGGAGTGTTCCCAGCAGTCCCCCGCTCCCCAGATGGGGGCGCGCCGTGGCCATGCTGCTGGCTTTCGCCGGGACAGTGGTCTTCGCGGCGCTCCTTGCCCGGCTGACGCTGGAGCCCTCGGCTGCCTCAGTGCCGCTGACACACACCAACCTGCGCCCGGGTGATTCCATCCGCGACTATCTCGCGCAACCCGCATTCCGCGACACGGTCAAGCAGCTCGGCGGCAATATTGTTCTCGGCATGCCGTTCGGCATGCTGCTCCCGGTGCTCGCGCCCCGCGCCCGGGGGCTCGTTCGCGTCATAGCGGTCACCGCGCTGGTGATGGCGGTGGTCGAGCTGGTCCAGGGCGCCCTGATCACCGGGCGGGCCTTCGACATCGATGATGTCCTGCTCAACACGACGGGGGCCCTGCTGGGTTACCTGCTGATCGGCCGCCGGCTCGGCCGCGCCGTGCACCCCCGGCGCCAGCACTGGTGGCACCGCTTCACCAAGCGACAGACCGCTGCTGGCTAGCGACGGGCTGGCCAGACCCCGTTGGCTGCGGCAAATCCATCACGGCCTTCGGCCCACTTCGGGCCTTGCAGCGCCGTCACCTGCGGGGAACATCGCAGCACCCCTCGTCGCCATGCCGGGCCGACGGGCGAAGCGGCAACAAGGCCGACGGGGCGGGGACTACTTCTCCGTCAAAGGCCAGGTGGGCGTCCAGGGGTAGATCCGAGATCAGCAGCCGTGTGGGGCGTGCCGCCGCGTACAGGCGAGTCTTGGCGAAGACGCCGGCAAGGGCGGTGGCCAGCAGCCTGGTGCGGGCGAAGGGTCCGCCGTGCGCGATGCGCACGTCGAGCAGCCCATCGGCGAGGTCGTGGCGGCGCACGGGTGCCACGCCCATGCTGCGGTATGCGCTGTTGCCGGCGAACAGCAGCCACATCGAGTGCCGTCTTCCGTTCACCGCGGCGCGCAGCGGCCGGGCGGTGCGCAGAATATGGACGACGCCCAGCAGCGTGGCGGGCGGGCCGCCGATGCGCGGCGACCACCGTTCCCGCAGGCGTACCAGCTCCGGGTAGACGCCGAGGCTGAAGGTATTGAGGAAGTACGCCGGCTCCGCACCACTCGCGGGGCTCCCCTCTCGCGGACGCAGCGTTTTGACGCGGCCGACATCGGCTCGCACAGCGGTGCGCACGGCCAGTGCGGCACAGGCGTCCGCGACCGTCTCTACGCCCAGGTCCGCGGCGAAGTGGTTGAACGTCCCGCCGGGCAGCACCATCAGCGGCACTCCGAACTTCAGCGCGGGCCCCACGGCCGTGTTGATGGTGCCGTCCCCACCGCACACCCCCTGTACCCCTCCACGGGCAGCGGCCTCGCCGGCCGCATCAACCAGTACCTGAGGCAGCGGTCCCGCGCCCTGTTCGTACAAGACGCCTTCGGCCTCGGGGAGCGCCGTCCTCAACTGCCGTACCGGGTCCATGATCTGCGGCTGGGCGCCGGAGGAGGGGTTGACGACCACGATCAGCCCCTCCCTGTCGGGGAGCGCCGGTGCATCGATGCGGGGCCGTGTCGGCGCCGACAGCTGGAAGCGCGAGGGCACCAGCCCCGCACCGCGAAGGCCGCACTCACGCCGAAGGCGGCGCCGACCACGACGTCGCTGGGGTAGTGCACGCCGGTGTAGTCGCGGGAGAGGGCGATCGAGGCTGCCACCGGCAAGAGCGCCGCGGCCCAGCGGGGCGACTCCAGCGCCACGCGGGTGGCGAAGGCAGCGGCCGAGGCGGCGTGCCCGGAGGGAAAGGAGGTGGTGATCGGCTGGTGGGGACAGGTGCCGTACTACCGGCACCGTCGAGTACCGGGCGCTCGCGCCGGACCGCGCCTTTGGCGAGCGTGCTGACGGTGGCCGACGTCAGCGCCAGCGAGGCCACTCCTCGTACCGCACCGTGCCTGTCGCGCACGCCGCCCAGGGCCCACATGTCGGCGGCGATGCCGAACCACAGCAGCCGTGATTGGCGCTTGCACTCAGCCGTGGCAGCACGGGATCCGCACCCGGCCAGGAGCCTTGGCCACCCGCTCGAACACCGACCGATCCACCGCGCTCATCACACGTCGCATCCGGCCCCTCGGCAGTATGCCCATCAAGTCCCCGACAGGTGCAGCATGTCGTGATGTTCGGGCGGTGTGCGTCGGCGGGGTCACATGGTCAGGCGGCCGATCTCCTGAGGGTCCAGGCCGGTCAGGTGGGCGATGCGAGGCGTGGGAATGCCAGCGGTCAGGGCCCGGTGTACGAGAGCCTGCCAGTCCTGGGTCGTCTCCCTGAATTCCAGCAGCTCGCTCTCCATGTCCGTGACGGACTGGGGCGCACGCTCCTGCTGGACCCGCAGCGTTTCCTCCTCGCTCAGCGGAACAGGCAGGCGCTCCGCGTCCTGCGGGATGAACGCCTCCGCCTCGGCAGGAAGGATCCGGACGTGTTCCGAGGCTGCCGAGACGCCGTGGGCTTGCAGCCAGCCGTGTACGGCGGGTGTCTCCGTGCACTCCAAGGCTCCGACGGCGGCCAGGGCTGCCCCGAGCCGGGGGTGCCGGTCAGGGAGCAGAAACAGGTAAGCGTCATCGGCCATCGCGCGGAATCGCCTTCTCGATCGGACAACAGCGGCCACTGATGCCAGGGCCCCTACGCGACGCTGACTCCCCCTCTCGTTCAGCCGGCTACGCCCGCCGACGGAGAAGCGCGCTGCAGCAGAGACGTGACGCTGGCCGCCTCGTCACAGATCACCGGTACGAGGCGGTGACGACCTGGGCCGGGGCGGCACTCGCATGGGTGAGCCTGACCGACAGCGAGTCGGGCAGGGGCACATGATGCGATGGCTTGTAACTGCCGAACGTGTCATGGAGCACTGGACGACGCCCCTGTGGGGCCTGCTGCCCCCGAGGCAGCGGCAAGGGGACGTCGTGGCGATACTCCGCAAGCAGTGCGACGACAACGCTTTGATCCTGGGCCGGCACCGTGTCGTGGTCCCCAACGCCTTCGTCATCGAACTACTCCCGGAGATCCACCGGAAGCTCACGGCTCATGCTGTACCGATGGGGCCGCACCTCGTGAGCGAGGTGCATCGGTACGCTGCCGAACAGGGCTACACCTTTGCCGGCCGTGTGGTCGTCGACCTCTGCCCCGCAGCGGGCGGGACGACCGTCCGGTTCCGCGTCCACAGCCGCATCGCACCAACTACAAGTCAGGCCCGTCCTAAGGACGCTCGCAGCAAGCGATGATGAGGCGGTTCGAACCCGGCCGGCGCTCCGGTACCCGCATGACGTGCGACCTTGGCCGCCATGGCGTCAGAGGGTGGTGAGCATCCCCTCGCGAAGGCGGGCCAGGGTGCGGGACAGGAGGCGGGAGACGTGCATCTGGGAGACGCCGAGGCGTTCGCCGATCTGTGACTGGGTGAGTTCCTCGACGAACCTCAGGTGCAGGATGCGCCGGTCGCGCTCGTTGAGTTCTGCGATGAGCGGGGCAAGAGCATGGAAGTTCTCCACGAGCTCAATGGCGGGGTCTTCCTCGCCGATGAAGCTGGCCAGGGGTGCTTCATCGTCGTCGGCGTCGCGGTGGACAGCGGCGTCGAGGGAGGTGGAGTTGTAGCCGTTCGAGGCCATGCGGGCTTCGATGACCTCTTCCTCGGTGAGGTCCATGAGCGCGGCCAGTTCGCTGACCTTGGGGGCACGGCCAAGGCGGGTGCTGAGTTCCTCGGTGGCCTTCGCGAGGTCGACGCGGGCCTCCTGGAGGCGGCGAGGAACGTGAACGGCCCAGGAAGTGTCACGGAAGAACCGTTTGATCTCGCCGACGATGTAAGGCACGGCGAACGTGGCGAACTGAACCTCGCGGGAGAGTTCGAAGCGGTCGATTGCCTTGATCAGGCCGATCGTGCCGACCTGGACGATGTCTTCCATGTCGTCGCCGCGGTGGCGGAAACGTCCGGCGGCGTAGCGGACCAGCGACATGTTCATCTCGACGAGGGTGTTGCGTGCGTACTGGTACTCGGGCGTGCCCTCCTCCAGCACGGCCAGCCTTGGGAAGAACTGCCTCGACAGCTCGCGGGCGTCCTTCGGCGCGACTGCCTGCGGGGAGGCGACTGCCGGCAGTTCCGCGATGCCGGTGTCCGTGAATGTCCCGGTAGCCGTCGTCATGCTTTCCCTCCCTTTGTCCGCCGGCCCTCTGTCGTCCCCCGACAGGCCGGTGAACCGCACATACCCCCGAGCTGATGCCTCATGCGCCCGTCTTGCGTCACGCCGGGTGATGCCCCCACCCGGCTGACTGCGATATACGCGTCGTGAAGGAGCGTTCGCGCATGCCAGGCGTCAACTCACGTTCGGCTCGGCGTTACAGGATCCGTTTTAGGGGCAAGTGTCCATCTCGGACAGAGGCCACCCCATACAAGGAGGGGCTTATGCGGACCCACCCCACGGGACCGGACACTGGGACGTCGGACCGAGCTGTCATCGACAAGCGGCCGGAATCGGTCGCGCACGCACGAGACTTTGCCCGCGCCTTCCTGGACAGGCTCCGCCCGGCTGCAGATCCCCAGGATGCCGCGAGCGTCACACTCGTTGTGTCCGAGCTCGTCACCAATGCCGTGAGGCACGCGCGAGGGGCATCGTGCTCCTTGCAGTTGCAGGCCCAGCCGCAAGGAATCGCAGTCGTTGTCGTCGACGCAGACCCGCGACCACCGCGAGAGCGGGCGCCCGACCTCACCGGCGGCACCGGCGGATTCGGCTGGCCCATGGTTCAGCACCTAGCCACATCCGTCACCGTCACCACGGGGCCCAGAGGTAAGACCATCCGCGCGGTGCTGCCGCGATAGCCGTGGCCCGCACCTCCGGGCCGGTGGATGACCATGCGGTGCGCTTCGCGGCAGCGTGCCCCACCGAGGGGCCAGTTGACCCAAGGCGGACCGCCTTTGGCATGAGCGTGCTCGGGCGGGGCACAAGAAGCCAATGACCGACCTATCTCAGCTGCTGAAACAGACGATGCGCTGCCGCCGCCTGACGCCGCAGGCGATCGCGGACAAGACCGGCATCCGCACCCCGCGCATCCGGGCCTTCGCCGAGGACGGCGCGGAGGGGCCCATCCGGCCGACCGAGGAGGAGCTGGCCGAACTGGCCAGCGCCCTCGCTCTGCCGCTAGCGGAGGTCAAGGCCGCGGCCCGGCCCACTGCCGCGGTAGCTGCCCCCTGACCTGAGCCGAAGCGACACCTATGTGACAGCCGCTGCGGTCGTCCTTGCCGTCGACGTACACATGCTCGACGCGCGACCGCCCTCTCCCCCAGAGGGAGACGCGGTGCGTTCCATTCCGTTCACCAACCCGTGCCTGCCGTATCCGACAGCTCAGGTGACTGAGCACAGGAGGAGGGCCGGGGTCCGCGTCGACGGGACTTCCACGCCCCCGCGACCGGCTGGCAGCCTTCACGCACCGGGAGACGTCGCGGGAGGCCACCGCTGGCGCCGGGTAGGGCATGCTGCCCGGCATCGCCCATCGTCCCTAGCGCCGCTCTTGACGCAGATCGGGGCCGCGCAGCTGTGGCCGCGCGGCCCCGATCACCACATGCCGCAGATCCCACCACCGCCCGCGCAAAGCCCGGTGCCCGCTGCTCGGGTCGCGGCCGCGCGAGGCAGCCGTGCACTCCGAGCGCAGTGCCCGCGGTTCCGCGGGCGGGGTGGGGAAGGTCAGGCCGGGTTGATGTTCTCGGCCTGGGGGCCCTTCTGGCCCTGCGTGACGTCGAACGTCACGGTCTGGCCCTCCTGGAGCTCACGGAAGCCCGAGGAGTTGATCGCCGAATAATGGGCGAAGACGTCCGGGCCTCCACCGTCCTGGGCGATGAAGCCGAAGCCCTTCTCCGCGTTGAACCACTTCACAGTTCCCGTAGCCATATCTCATGCCTTCCAGTCGATGAACGCCTCCCACTCCATGCGGAAGGCGGAGGTGATCGCCCTGGTCCCTGCGGCACTGCACAGCAAAAAACCCACGCCGAAGGCATGGGCAAGGGGAACTTCCGAACCACGACAGCTAACCGGGACGCTACACGTCAGTACACCCCGTCACCAGAGGAAACGCCTGTATGTGTGCGCGGGACCCGCCGGTGTCCGGCGGGCGCGCACCGTCTCAGTCCGGGCGCCGGCCCGGATGATCCGGCGGCGCGGCGGTACTCGGCGTTGATGCGCTGGGCTTCCACGAGCTGGTCTTCGAGGATGATGATGCGGCACGCGGCCTCGATGGGGGTGCCCTGGTCGACGAGTTCCCGGGCGCGGACATGGCGGCCGGTGAACGGGGCGGCGCTGGTCCGCTACGAGCCGTCCGCATCCCCCGCGACGGTGACACTGTCCGCGAGCGGCGAGCTCGACACGGACTCCGTGGACTGCCTCCACGAAGCAATCACCTGCGTCTGCACCGCGCAGACCGAGCGGGTGCTGCTGGATCTGACCGCGGTCTCCGCGTTCGTCAACGAACCGCTCTCGGTCTGTCACCGCTGCCACCTGATCCTCGTCGGACCGCTCCCTAGGGCGGTCTGCCTGGCCCTGGACGCGGCCGGAGTGCGGAGCCTGTTCCACATCGCCCTGGAGGAGGGCCTGGAGTGACAGCGGCGTCCGTGGTGGACCCAGCGACCCCAGGGCAAAGAGCCGCCGGTGCCAGGCACGTGTATCTGGCCTACCAACAGCGGCCGACGCGCAGGCCCCCCCGTTCGGCGGGAGCCGCGACTTTGATGCTGTCGTTGTCCCTTGTGTGGGAGTACACGGTGGACGACGCAGCGACGAGAAAAGCCTCAGCGCGCCGAGTCTCGTGGGCGAAAACGCTTACTGCGGAGAGCTGGCTCGCCACGCCCTGAGGCTTCTGCTGGAGGACGCCGGATTCCGCATCCTGGGGATGCACAGCGACACGAATCCTTCCGGGCCCCCGCCTCCCCTCGCGCTGCCTCCCGGGGCGGCCACCGCAAGTGACAGGCCGGGGTCGTAGCCTGCGGGCGGGACGGACGGGCCCAGCCCCCGGCCCAGCCGGCCCAGCCGGCCGAGGCCGGCGACGATGTGTCCTCAAGCCGGTGGACGAGCTGCGCAGGCCAGCGGGGCGAGGTCGCCGTAGAGGGCGGCATGAAGCGCTGCGGCCAGTTCGCGCGCCCGTAGCTCACCTTCCACGTCGTGCAGCACGAAGTAGACCGGGCCGGCGTAGGAGTCGGAGCGGATCTGTCCGGTGCTGACCAGACGGATGACGGCCTCGCGTACCGCGTCGTACACGCCGGTGCCGATGGTGTGCTCCGGAGCAATGAGCGTGTCGGCCTCGATCCTCCACCTGGGGCCCTCGCTCTCCAGGGCTATGAACACGGCCCGCTGCTGCCTGGCCGCCCGGTACGCGGCGTCGAACCCGTTCAGGCCGCTAGCGTCCGGGATCCGTTCCGCGGGCAAGGGATCGGCAGCGGCTCCATAGCGACATCCTCCCAGGGAAGCCGGACGAGCGCCGCCCTGACGCCGGCGACGAGCACGACCCGCTGTTTCGCAGAGAGAAAGCCATACGACCTCGGGAGCAGTGGTCGCATCCCGGACGCATCCTGCCTTCTCCGGATGGAATCTTTCCCTCTGAACAGGGATCGGAGCTGGTCACATGGGGTGAAGGGGCCGCGTGGCTCGTTTCCGGACCCGGGGTGGGAGACGTTGGCGCTGATGTGAACACCACGAGCACCGCCCCGATAGTGCCCACTCCCCTTGCCGCCTCTGCCTCTGCTGTCGTGCACGACTCGGGCGCGGACGCCGCGCCCGGCGCCATAGTCATCTCCTCCTGCACCACCCTGGTCGTCCACCTCGCAGGCGAGATCGACCACTACAGTGCCGCCCCGCTGCGGGCACTGCTGGCCTCGGCCGCCGACATCGGCTGCACCGGCCTCGTCCTGGACACCGCCCGGGTCGTCTTCTGCGACTCCGGCTGCCTCCCCGTCCTCGACTGGTGGCCACGCCACAGACGTGGGCTCCGGCTCGTCAACCACTCCCGGCCCGTGCAGCGTCTACTGAACGCCGCCGCGGCGCGGCAGCAGCCGCCCCGGGCCTGCGCACCGATGTCAGCGGCCACGTCATGACCTTCATACTCCTGACCTGCATCCCCATGCTCGCAGCGGTCCTCCTCGTCCATCGCAAGCCCCGCGAACCTTGCAGGGCGTTGGTGACGAGTTCCGAGACGACGAGGATCACGGTGTCGGCGGCCTCGGACGCGGGCGCCGGTACAAGCCCTTCGAGGAAGTGCCGGGCGCTGTCGCGCGCCAAGGCGGCCACGGCGGCGGCACCTGCACAGGTCCCCTGGTCTGTGCTCGTCAGAATCGGTCTCTACCTGTCCGTGGCGCGTTCCCGGATATGCGGTGGTCAGCCTGGCGGTGGCCGCTCCGCGCCCCTTCGCGTCACTGTTCGACGTCGATTACCTATCCACCAGACACGCGGAAATCTATGTCGGCCGGAGTAGACATTGGGTGGCGGCGTGGTTATGGTTTCTCTCGTAGCCCAGAGAGACAGCAGGGCCTGGCAGAGACGAACTGCCGGCAAGCAGTACCAGCAGTACAGGTAGTTGCAGTGAGCAGGACGGTGCGGCGGTGGAGTTTCGAAGCCAGGGCTTTCGCAGGACGGCGACGGGACTGACGGCCGGACCGGGTGGCCCGCAGTGATCAGGGGCCGCCGTGAGCGGGACCGCTGTCATGGCAGGTGCGGTACCCGTGAGTGCAGTACGCAGTACCCAGCAGTGAAGTCAGTGAGGCGGTACCCCTGGTGAAGGCGTCGGCTGCGGACGCGCGCACCGGGAAGTTCGGCAGTGGGGTTCTAAGCCAGAGCAGACGCAGGACGGGCAACGGGGCTGGCTGCCGAAGAGTGGCGCTGTCACAGGCCACTGAGCAGTTCGCATCACCAGCAGTACCCGCAATACGCAGTACCCCGTAGTAAGTAGTTGATCACCGAGGAAGAACGGAGGAACCCGCGCCATCAGGATCGCCCGGGCGGAAGCCAGAGCCCGGGTACCGCAGGACATCGATAGTGAGGTGGTCTCCGGTCAAGCAACCGCGATCCCCGCACCCCCGACAGCAGCCAGGTCGGGTCTGCGGACACAGAACGCCGGCGCAGTATCAGGGCCGGCAGGTGGTGTAGAAGTTCCTTCGGGGCCCTGGTGCCAGTACGGCACCAGGGCCCCTCAACGCGTTTCCCAGAGAGGTGCAAATGACAGCAGATGACTCGTACGGCCGTCTTGACGACGACGACTACCCCGCCTACACGATGGGCAGGGCCGCCGAAATGCTCGGCACCACACAAGGATTCCTCCGCGCCATCGGCGAAGCCCGCCTCATCACCCCGCTGCGCTCGGAGGGCGGCCACCGCCGCTACTCCCGCTACCAGCTGCGCATCGCCGCCCGCGCCCGGGAACTCGTCGATCAGGGCACACCGATCGAGGCCGCCTGCCGCATCGTCGTCCTCGAAGACCAGCTCGAAGAGGCCCAGCGCATCAACGCCGAATACCGCCGCGCCGCCACATCCGACGCGCCACCAGACTCGGCTTGAGGTGAGTCCGCCCGCCGTCGGCATCGACCGACGGGTGCGACCCGAGGGCTTGGCGGAGGATTGCTCACGAGCAGATGCCCGCGCGAGGTCCGCCCCCATGTAGGCACGGCCTGGTAGGCGCCGTACGCCCGGCCTACGCGGAGCACTGACAACTTCCTCCCAGCACGTTGAGCGTCAGTCAGCGCTGTTGGCGCCGGCCGGAGAGTTCATGTCGGGAGTCGCACATCAGGCCGTCGACGCCTATCGGTGCTGCTCCCACTCGGTCCGGGTGAGTTCGTACTCGACTTCACCGTGCTCGGAGCCCTCGATCGCCTCCGGCCAGTCCCCGGTGAAGTTCCGGACGAAGGACAGGCCCGATTTCTCCATGACGCGACGGGAGCGGGTGTTGACGGCCATGGTGTTTGCGGTGACCCGCTCGACCTCCAGTTCCGCGAACCCCTTGTGGACCAGGTCGACCACGGCGGGGCTGTGCTCCTCCAACGGCCGGAACTCGAACCAGCCCAGGAAGGTGCCGGTGTGCTTCTCCTGCGCGGCCCAGTAGCCGCGGGTCCTCCAGCACGGGTAGTCGTGCAGGAGCCGCGGGAGGGTCCTTGTCTCGATCACCTCCCGACTTGCGGGGCGGCCACCATTGATGAAACGCATGACCTCGGGGTCGTTGTCCAGGGCGAGCAGGTGGTCGACGTCGGTCGCCGTGAACGCGCGCAGGAAAAGCCGGTCGGTCTCCAGGAAGTTGGGCATGCCGCGATCTTCACCACGGGCGGGCCGGGCCTGCCACCGGTTTTCTGACCGGCGGCAGACGGTGGTGTTCATGCCGGGAGGACCTCGGATCACTCGACCATGACGCCCCGCTCGCCCTTGCCCGCGAGACCCGAGGCCGATCCCCAGATCCGGAGTGCCCCGGCCGGAAAATCGCTCACCCACCCACGTAGCGCCCTGGGTTCAGGGCCTACGGCGGGGCAGGCCGGCGTCAGAACATCATCGTGGTCAGTAGGCGGCGAGGAAGATCGCGATGTAGTGCGCGGTGAAGGCTGCGACGGTCAGCGCGTGGAAGACCTCGTGGAAGCCGAACCAGCGGGGCGAGGGGTTGGGGCGCTGGAGGGCGTAGACGACCGCACCCGCACTGTAGAGAAGCCCACCGGCCACGATCAGGGAGACCACCGCCACCCCACCCCTGTGCAGGAACTCGGGCAGGTATCGCACGGGCGCCCAGCCCAGAGCCAGGTAGCAGGGGGTGTACAGCCAGCGGGGAGCTCCGACCCACAGGACACGAAAGACGATGCCGACCAGAGCACCTGCCCACACGATCCACAGCAGGACAGACCACTGGTCGCGGGAGAGCAGGAGCACGGCAAGGGGGGTGCACGTGCCGGCGATGATCAGGAAGATGTTGGCGTGGTCGAGGCGACGCAGAACGGCCTCGCCGAGTGGTCCCCAGGTGCCGAGGTGGTAGACGGCGCTGGTCCCGAACAGCAGCCAGGCCGTGACGGAGTACACCGTGCAGGCCAACACGGCCTGATGTGTCCCTGCCAGACAGATGAGGACGATGCCTGCGGCAAACGACGCGGGGACCATGCCGGCGTGGAGCCAGCCACGCAGTTTCAGCTTGATCGGTTGCACCAGATCGGCCGCCCGCTCGACAAGATCGGCGACCGGGTGGGAACCCTCGGCGGTCTTGTCTCGGTGCGATCCGGAGGAAGGGCTGGTGGACTCTCGTCCTTCTCCCGTCGGCACGAAAGCAGGACAGGCTTCGGCGCCGTCTCGGGACACTGCTTCCCGTCCCGAATCGGACTGCTGAGTTTCTCTGGCAACCATGTGCACATGCTAGGAACCGGCCCTGGGCCCGGCGATAGGCGAGTTCTGTCCTGAGCAGTTCGACGGCAGCCTCCCGGTCGAGTGGCGCTACCCGGCCTCCCGGTCCCGGCGCCGGCCTGCCCTTCCACTCACGCGGCTCCCCTCTCGGACCGCCTGCGACTGTCGTCGCGCACCCCCGCCTCACCAGCCCGCCACGGTCGCGGCGCCTCTCCGGCTGGTTCGCGGCCTCCATCTGCTCTCTGCTCGACCGCAAAGAATCGAGAAAGCACGATGCCCGAGCTCAGCAAGGACTCTGCGCAAACGGGCGCGGACGCCACCGCAACACCCGTTCAGGTCAAGGGACGCTGGCGACAGCTCTCCCTCCTCGGCGGCACCATGCTGGTCGACAGCACCGAGGCCAGCCTCGTCAGCAGCCTGTTCCCGCTCATCAGGCAGTCTCTCGGCGTCTCGCTCGGAGCCCTGGGCATCCTCACCGCGGCCGGCAAGATCGCGGGTGCGTTCACCGCGCCCTTCTGGGTGTGGGCCGCCCAGCGCTGGTCCCGCAAGAGCGTACTGGTCGTGGCCACCGGCCTATGGGGCGTCTGGGGCGTGGCTGCCGGCTTTTCGCAGAACTTCACCCAACTCCTGATCCTTTACACCATATTGGCGGCCGGCTACGCCGCCGCGAATCCGATCATCACCGAGATCACCGGTGACCTGTTCGGCAGCTCGTCCCGTGGCCGCGCGATCGGGCTGGTGTACGGGACGATCTCCCTGGTCGGCGCGGTGATCGGACCGCTCAAGGGGCAGCTCGCCGGGGTGGACGAGGGCTGGCGCTGGGGACTGTGGGGCGTCGGCGGATTCAACGTCCTGCTCGGCATCGCCCTGCTGATCTGGTTCCGCGACCCGGGCAGGGGAGCGGCCGAGCAACAGCTCGCCGACCTCGACCGGACGGCCAGGGAAGCCGTCTCAAAGCTCACCTGGGCCAAGGTCTTTTCACTCCTGAAGATCCGCAGCCTGGTCATCCTGCTCGTCTCGCGCCTGCTCTCCGGACACCTGCTGGTGGCCACGTTCGGCGTGGTCTTCCTGGTCGACGTACACGGCTTCAGTACTCAACTGGCCTCGGTCGTCATCCTCCCGTTCGGCGTCGGCTACTTCCTCGGCACCCTTCTGGGCGGCGTCGCCGTCGACCGGGTGTCCCGCCGCAACCCCCGCTCCGGACCGGTCGCGGTCCTCCAGGCCGCCCAGTTCGCCTTCGCGGTCTTCGCCTTCTTCGGCACACAGTTCCACTACAGCAGCATTCTCGTGTTCGGCACCTTCTTCGCCCTGATGGGCGCGGCCCAGGGGATGAACCCCAGCATCAACCGGCCCATGGTCATGGCCATCACCCCACCCGAACTCCGTGGCGCGGCGTTCGCGTTGTACGTCTCCATCGCCGAAGCGATCGCCTGGGCGGGCTACAGCCTCGGCGCGGGTTTCCTCGCCGACGCAGTCGGCCTGCGCGTGGTGTTCCTGTGGGTCCTCGTCGTACTGATGCTGGTGAACGGCCTGTTCCTCACGCTGCTCTACCGGCCGTATGCGGCGGACACGGCACGCGCCAAGCAGGAACTGGACACCCGTCGCGAAAGCGCCCTCACCGACCCTCGCTGACCCGTCTGCGGCCTTCAT
Organism: Streptomyces sp. NBC_01255; assembly: GCF_036226445.1. Classification (NCBI taxonomy): domain Bacteria; kingdom Bacillati; phylum Actinomycetota; class Actinomycetes; order Kitasatosporales; family Streptomycetaceae; genus Streptomyces; species Streptomyces sp. NBC_01255. The sequence goes on along the minus strand of NZ_CP108474.1, from coordinate 7,631,804 downwards.
CGCACCCGTACGCGTACGACCTCCCTCGCGTCCCCCTCGACGAATGGAGAATCGACCCATGGCACACACACGCCACCTGCCCGACGGCTTCCTCTGGGGTGCCTCCACCTCCGCGCACCAGACCGAGGGCGGAAACACCAACAGCGACTGGTGGCAGTTCGAGCACATGCAGACGCCGCTCATCAAGGAGCCCAGCGGCGACGCCTGCGACAGCTACCACCGCTGGCGCGAAGACATGGACCTGCTGTCCGAACTGGGCTTCACCGACTACCGGTTCAGCATCGAGTGGGCACGCATCGAACCCGAACCCGACGAATTCTCCCAGGCAGCGATCGCCCACTACCGCCGCATGGTCGAAGGTGCACACGAACGCGGACTGAGGCCCCTGGTGACGCTGCACCACTTCACCACGCCTCGGTGGTTCATGGAACGCGGCGGCTGGGCCGCCACCGGTTCGGACGACCTCTTCGCTCGCTATCTCACCGCAGCGGCGCCCGTCTATGCCACCGGTGTGGAACACGCCTGCACCATCAACGAACCGAACATGGTCGCCATGATGGCCGCCGTCCACCGTGCCCACCTCACCGGGCAGCAACTGCCCACGGCCGGGATGCCGCTGCTGGACGGAGCCACGTCCGATGCGTTGATACGGGCCCACGCGCGCGGTCGAAGCAGTCAAGTCCTGCGCCCCACACGTGCGTACGGATGGTCCGTGGCCAATCAGGCGTATCAGCCGCTCCCCGGGGCGGAGGCGGCCGCCGCGCCCATCCAGCGCCAGTGGGAGGACGTCCTCCTGGAGGCGGCCCGCGGCGACGACTGGCTCGGCGTGCAGTCCTACACCCGCACCCGCATCGGCCCGGACGGCCCACTGCCCGTCCCCGAGGAAGCCGAACGCACCCTCTCGGGTTGGGAGTTCTACCCCCAGGCTCTGGGGCAAGCCGTGCGTGACAGTGCCGCGCTGACCCCCGGCGTCCCGCTGATCGTCACAGAGAACGGCATCGCCACCGCCGACGACACCCGCCGCATCCAGTACACCTCAGAGGCTCTGGAATCCCTCACCAGCGCCATGGACGACGGCATCGACGTCCGCGGATACTTCCACTGGAGCGCCCTGGACAACTACGAGTGGGGTCGCTACACCCCTACTTTCGGGATCATCGCTGTCGACCGTGAAACCTTCGCCCGAACGCCCAAGCCTTCCGCCGCGTGGCTCGGCGCCATGGGACGGGAGCGTGTCGTGACCGCGGGAGCGGCGTGACAGCTGCGGAGAGTTCGGATCGCTGTCAGGACCGGCCGGCCACGTCGTGTCCGTTGGCTGGCCATCGGCATCACCGCAGCCAAACTCGCACGGCGTGCCCGCAACAGGCCAAGCCGGCCGACCGAGACACCACGCACTCGCCATCACGTCAGGTGGTGGCCTCGAGCACCGACTCGAGCGCCAGCGGCAAGTGCAACTCGGTCTCCATGGTGAAACGGCATCCATCAGCAAGCGCAACCGTTCAGGAGTGTCCGGCATCACATGCGCATAGGTCTGGTGTGTAATCCTCGGATCCCGGTGCCCGAGCCATTCGGCCATGTCCGTGACCGACACCGGCCTCCGGACCGGACACCCGACCCTGGACGACTGCCGATGACTCAGATCGACCCTTTCAACAGCCACTCCTGAGGCTCTCGTCGAAGTGGCGGTCATGCCCGCCTGTCAGGTGGTGTGCCGGTGGAGGGTGGCGGTGCCGGTCAGGCGGATGCCGACCCTTCGGCCCGGGGTCACCTCGAGCGGGCTGGGGGTACGGATGTCGACCGGGCTTTCCAGGCCCTCGACGGTCACTGTGACCATCGCGTCGTGACCGAAGAAGCAGACGTCGGTCACGACGCCGTCGGCGTCTGCGGAGTCCGGATCGGCGAGCTGGAGTTGTTCGGGGCGAAGGAGTACGACTCCGTCGCGCATGCCCTCCGGTGCGGTGGCAAGGGGGATTCTCCCCAGCGCCGTGGTGGCGATGCCCTTCTCGGCAGTACCGGGGACGAGGACGGCGTCACCGACGAAGGAGGCGAGCCAGGGGTCCACGGGCCGGTGGTAGAGATCCTCCGGTGTGGCGCACTGGGCAACGCGTCCCTCGCGGACGACGGCGACGAGGTCCGCGGTGGAGAGGGCTTCCTGCTGGTCGTGGGTGACGAGGAGGGCGGTCGCGCCGCTCTCCCGGAGCACCGCGCGTACCTCGGCCCGCACCGCCCCGCGCAGACCGCTGTCGAGTGCACTGAAGGGTTCGTCCAGCAGCACGAGATGGGGCTGCGGGGCGAGGGCGCGGGCCAGGGCGATGCGCTGCTGCTGGCCGCCGGAGAGCTCGTTCGGCATGCGGTCGCCGTATCCGGCGAGACCGACCAGGTCCAGCATCTCGCCCACACGGGTTCGCTTGGCGGGCCGGTCGAGGTCCCTCAGGCCGAAGGCGATGTTGCGGGACACGCTCAGGTGAGGGAAGAGCGCTCCCTCCTGGGGAACGATGCCGATACGGCGTCGCTCGGGCGGCAGGTGGACACCAGGGCCTCCGAGGACGCGGCCCGCGACGGTCACGCTGCCGGCGTCGGCCTTCAGGAAACCGGCGATCACGCGGAGGAGCGTGGTCTTCCCACAGCCGGAAGGCCCCAGGACGGCTGCGAGCGAGCCACCGGGGACGGCGAGGTCGAGGCCGTCGAGGACCGGTGCGCCGGAGCCGTATGTCTTCGAAACTCCGCTGACCTGGAGGTCGTTCATGCCCGGGTCGGTCATGCCTGCGTCAGTCTGGGCCGGGGCGCTCTTGGCCGGGTCGCTCATGTGCGGTGCCTTCCGAGGAGGTACGAGGGGATGGCGGCGAGCAGGATCAACGCTGCGGCGTACGGGGCCGCCGCCGCGAACGAGCCGGTGCCGGTCTCCGTCCACAGCCGGGTGGCGAGCGTGTCCATGCCCGTCGGGCGCAGGAGCAAAGTCGCGGGGAGCTCCTTCATGCAGACCACGAAGGTGAGGGCCGCCCCGGCCGCGACGCCGGGGGCTGCGAGGGGCAGGGTGACTTCCCTCAGGACGCCGAAGGGGGTGCGGCCCAGGGAGCGGGCCACGTCGTCCAGGACCGGCGGCGACTGGAGGACGGCGGCGCGCGTGGCGGCGACCGCGACCGGCAGGAAGAGCACCGCGTACGCGCAGATCAGGAGCGGGGTCTCCTGGTACAGCGGCCGGGCGTAGCGCACGGCGAAGAAGACCAGGGCGAGCGCGACGGTGATGCCGGGGACGGCGTGGCCCGCGTACGCGGCCTGTTCGAGCAGGTGGGCGAGGCGACCCCGATGGCGGGCGGCGATGACGCCGACCGGCAGGGCGAGCAGGGTCGTGAGGGCGGCGCCTGCGGCGGCGACGCCGAGGGTGGTGAGCGCGGTACTGGTGAGCGTGGCCGGGTCCCAGGTCGCGGAGGAGCCGACGGCGAGCCAGTAGCCGAGCGTGGCGAACGGGAAGCCGACGGCCGCGGCGACCACCGCTCCGCACCAGGCGAGGGCGAGGGGCTTGATTCGTCCGAGGGCGGTGGGGACGGCCCGCCGGGCGGTGCCCGTTCCGGTACGGGCGTAGTCGGCGCGGCCGCGGGTGCGGGTCTCGGCGGCGACGAGCAGCACGGTCATGACGACCAGGACGGCGCTGAGCGCGGCGGCGGGTGTGCGGTCGAAGCTGGCCCGGTAGGAGGTGTAGATGCCCCGGGTGAAGGTGTCGTACCGCATGAGCGAGACGGCGCCGAAGTCGGAGAGCACGTACAGCGCGACGAGGAGTCCGCCGCCGGCCGCTGCGGGCCGCAGCTGCGGCAGGGTGACGCGGAGGAAGGTGCGGAAGGGGCCGTGGCCGAGGGAGCGGGCGACCTCCTCGTGCCCGGGGTCGGTGCCGCGCAGGGCGGCGGCGACCGGCAGGTACACGTACGGGAAGCTCACCAGGGTGAGCGCCAGCGCCGATCCGGTGAAGCCGGCGAGCGAGGGAGCGGCGGACAGCCAGGCGAAGGCGGCGACGTAGCTCGGTACGGCCAGCGGCAGGGTGACGAGGACGGACCAGGCGCGGGCGCCCGGCAGGGCCGTGCGGACGGTGAGCCAGGCGAGCGATACGCCGATCAGCAGGCTGGCCGCGACGACCGCGGCGGTGAGACCGAGGCTGTGCAGCAGGAGTTCGCCGGTGCGCTCGTCGGCGATGACGTCCCAGGCGTAGGCGGGGCCTTGTTCGAGTGCGCGGACGGCGAGATAGCCGAGGGGCAGCACGGCGAGTGCGGCAGCGAGCACGGCGGGCACGATCAGCACCCAGGAGGGCCGGGAACCGGCGCGCCGCCGCCCGGCGGGTGCGGGGGCACCCACCGGGCGGCGGTCGCGACGGGCCGGGGCGGAAAGCTCCGGTGACGTCACGTCAGACCAGTCCGGCTTCCTGGAGCATCGCCAGGGTTTCCTTCAGCGAGTCGAGCTTGCCGAGGTCGATCTTCGGCGGCTGGAGGGTCTCCAGCGGCGGAACACCCGCGGCGGTCTTCACTCCGGCGGCCAGCGGGTACTCCTTCGTCTCCTCCGCGAAGTACGTCTGGGACTCGGCGGAGAGGAGGAAGTCGACGGCCTTCTGCGCGTACGCGGCCTGCTTCTCGTCGGCGCCCTTGAGGATGCCGGCGCCGGCGACGTTGACGAGGCCGCCGGGGTCGCCCTTGGGCATGTAGTGGATCTTGGCCTTCATCTTGTCGGCGCCCTTCTCCGCCGCCTGCTCGTACCAGTAGTAGTGGTTGAGCAGGCCGAGGGAGACCTCGCCCTTGTCGACGGCTTCGAGGACCTTGAGGTTGCCCTCGTACACCTTGGGCTCGTTGGCCTTGAGGCCCTTGAGCCAGGTACGGGCGGCCTCGTCGCCCTCCAGGACGCGCATGCCGGTGACGAACGCCTGGAAGGAGGCGTTGGTCGGCACGAAGCCGATCTTGCCCTTCCACTCGGGCTTCACGAGTTCGTGGACGCTGTTCGGAGGCGTGGGGACCTGGTCGGGGTTGTACCCGAGGACGCGCACGCGGCCACTGACGCCGGTCCAGTCACCGGCGGAACCGCGGTAGGCGGTGTCGACCTTGTCGAGGGTGGCCTTGGGGAGCGGCGCGAGGCGCTGCTCCTTGGAGAGCGCCCCGAGGGCACCGGCGTCCTGGGAGAGGAAGAGGCCGGCCTCGGTCTTGTCGCCCTCCTCCAGGAGCTGTGCGGAGAGCTCGGCGCTGTCGCCGTAGCGGACCTCGACGTTGGTGCCGAGGTGCTTCTCCAGCTTCTCGATGAGCGGCTTCACGAGGTTCTCGTTGCGGCCGGAGTAGATGACGAGGCCGGCGGGCTCGTCGCTACCGCACGCGGCGAGCATGGGGGTGAGCAGGGCGGCCGCGGCAAGCGCGGTCAGGGTGCGGGCCATGGGGCGGCGCATACGGGTGGGGCCTTCCTGCTGTGAACTACTGGGAGAACCTGCGAATAGGGCATTGATAAGGTAAAGCTAACCTAAGGGTCAAGTCAGGAATTGATAACGACCTGGCCGCGAATGGACACACGGTCCCCCCTCCCCCTCTTCTCGATTAGGAAAGCCTTACCTACGATGCGGCCGTGACCCTGCTCCCTGCCCCGCCCGTCGGTGGCCACGTCCTCCCTCTCGCCCGCGACCTCGCGCTCCACGGCGACCGCACCGCCCTCATGACGGCCGACGGCATGGTCTCCTACCGTGACCTGGCCGGACGGGTCGAAGACATGGCACGGCGGCTCGGACCGGAACGCCGACTGATCCTGCTGCCCGGCGCCAACACGGTCGACGCACTCGTCGTCCACCTGGCCGCGCTCTCGGCCGGTCACCCGGTGCTGCTCGTCCCCGGCGACCACCCCGAGGCGGTGGAGTCCTTGATCTCCGCCTACGAACCCGATGTCGTGGTCCACCCGGCAGACGGCGACAGGTCGCGCATCGAGGAGCGCAGGGCCGTCTCCGCCCACATCTTCCACCCCGACCTCGCGCTGTTGCTCAGCACCTCCGGCTCCACCGGCTCCCCCAAGCTCGTCCGCCTCTCGTACGAGAACCTCCAGGCCAACGCCGAGTCGATCGCCACGTATCTCGGCATCCGCGACACCGACCGGGCCGCCACGACCCTGCCCATGCACTACTGCTACGGCCTGTCCGTGATCCACAGCCATCTCCTGCGCGGCGCCGGGCTCGTCCTCACCGGCCTCTCGGTGGCCGACACCTGCTTCTGGGACCTCTTCCGCACCGCCGGAGGCACGGCCCTCGCCGGCGTCCCGTACACCTTCGACCTGCTCGACCGGGTCGGCTTCGCCGACATGGACCTGCCCCACCTGCGATACGTCACCCAGGCAGGCGGCCGCCTCGCTCCCGAACGGGTCAGGCACTACGCCGAACTGGGCGCACGACGCGGCTGGGACCTCTTCGTCATGTACGGCCAGACAGAGGCGACCGCCCGCATGGCCTACCTGCCGCCGTCGCTGGCCATCGAACACCCCGGTGCCATCGGCGTTCCGGTCCCCGGCGGCTCCTTCCACCTGGAGCCGGTCGAGGAGACTCCCGGTAACAACGGGACGGGCGAACTCGTCTACACCGGACCGAACGTCATGCTGGGGTACGCCCAATCCCCCGAGGACCTCGCCCGCGGTCGCACGGTCGACGTCCTGCGCACCGGTGACCTCGCCCGCCGCACCGACGACGGCCTGTACGAGATAGTCGGCCGACGCAGCCGCTTCGTGAAGATCCTCGGCCTGCGCATCGACCCCCGGCAGATCGAAGCCATGCTGGAACGACACGGCCTCGCCGCGCTCTGCACGGGCGACGACGAAGGACTCGCCATCGCCGTCGCCCGCATACCCGGGTGGGACGAGCGACGAGTCCGAAGACGCGTGGTGGACGAGTGCGGCCTGCCCGCTCGCACGGTCCACGTCCACGTGCTGTCCGATCTCCCCCGGCTGCCCACGGGCAAGCCCGACTACCAGGCCGTCCGCACCCTGAACCGCCCGGCCGAACAGCCCCTGTACGGCGCCGGCCGCACCGATACGGACGACCTGTGCGCGCTCTACGCACGGCTCCTCGACCGCCCGGACGTGACACCGGACAGCTCTTTCGTCTCGCTCGGCGGAGACTCACTGTCATACGTCGAGATGTCCATCCGCCTCGAACAGCGCCTGGGCAATCTCCCTCACAGCTGGCACACCACACCGATACGCGAGCTACGACAGGGCACCATCGGGCAGGGCAAGCCACGGCACCGCCGGACCGTGGAGACCAGCGTCGCCCTGCGCGCCGTCGCCATCATGTGCGTCGTCGGCTCACACATCGGGATCTTCGCGCTCCGGGGCGGGGCACATCTGCTACTGGCGGTCGCCGGGTTCAACTTCGCCCGCTTCCTGCTCTCCTCGCCCGAACGCCGGGAGCGGACACACCGTACGGCCCGCAGCATCGCGCGGATCGCCGTGCCCACCATGGCGTGGACCGCCTTCGCGCTCCTGATCAGCGACGACTACGACCTGTCCAACGTCCTGCTCGTGCACAACGCGCTGTGGCCCGAAGCTGGAGGACGCGGGATACACCTCTGGTTCGTCGAGGCCCTCGTCTACATCCTGCTGGTCATGACGGCCCTGCTGTCCATCCCCCTCGTCCACCGATGGGAACGACGCTTCCCATACGGGCTGCCCGTCACTCTCGTCGGCATCGGCCTGCTCACCCGCTACGAGCTCGTGGGCCTGCCGGACCGTGCCCACATCACCGACGCGGTCACCGTCTTCTGGCTGTTCGCGCTCGGTTGGGCGGCGGCCCGGGCCGGCACCGTGCCACAACGACTCCTCGTCACGATGGCCGCGCTGGCCAGCGTCCCCGGCTTCTTCCCCGGTGAGCCGCGTCGGGAGCTGTTCGTCATGGTGGGCTTCTGCCTGTTGGTGTGGTGCCCCGCCCTGCCGAGCAGCGGCCGGATCAATCAGCTCGCCGGCCTGCTGGCCGGCAGCTCGCTCGCGATCTACCTGACGCACTGGCAGATCTACCCGCTCTTCGACGGACTGTCGAAGCACCTGGCGTTCGTGATCTCCTTGATCTTCGGTGTGGTGTACGCCGCAGGCGTGGCTTGGCTCATCCAGAGGATCTCGGCGCTGCGCGGCTCCGACGGAATTCCGCACATCCGCCGACTCGGCATTACTCGCAAACGACTTGGGCGTGAAGTCGACCTCCACGACCCCCTTGAAGGCTCGTTGGAGGATCACCGCAAGGGCACCCAAGGTCGGAAGGCTGGGCTTACCTAATGTCGATCTCCTCGACGGCTCACGCGGACGCCGCCGTCGCAACCTCCTGGTCGACGGCCTCGGCCGCACCCAGGGCCCCGAGGTCCTCCAGGCCATGCTCGACCAGGCCGGCGCCCTGCGCACCGCCGAGGCCAAGGGCGAGACGCCCACCACGCTCGACTGGGCCCCTGAGTCCCCCGAAGGCCTCGAAGAAGAGCACACAATCGGATGACCTATCCGCTTACGGTTGCTGGGTCGCGGATCAGACGCTGCCGGACGGCATGAAGCCGCTCCGATCCGAGCGCGCCGGACGACCAGGGCGCCCATCGGTCAATGTCCCCACCGGACACCTGGGGAATTGCGTGACCGTCCACAAGGTGCTGCCGCCTCGCGTCTGAGGCAGCTGGACAGCCAGGTGCAAGGGACCATCGGTGGGAAGGTGGTCAGTCGCCGTCAGGGCTCGTCGTGAGCCGACCGGCGCTCGTGCCGAAGTCGGGCATGCCGAGGTGGACGGTGGTGTGCCGGGCGGCGAGGTCGTGCATGGCGGCGAGCTTGTGTTCGGCGGCGGCGAGGCTGGCCTCGATCGCGGCGACTGCCGCAGCTGGTCCAGGCGCCCGAACACCTCGCCGGCTACGGCTTCAGCGCGAGCGTGACCCAGTCCGGTATCTACATGCTGCCGATGACGGCCGGCATGTTCGTCCTCGGCGTGCTGGCAGGCCCTCTGGCCGCCCGCTTCGGCTCCAAGCGCGTACTGATCACCGGCAGCCTGATCACCATCGCCCCGTTCGCGATGCTGGTCGCCGGCCACGACCAGGCCTGGCAGATCTACACCGCATCTGCCCTGATCGGCCTCGGCCTCGCCTTCTCCGCCATGTCCGCCATCGTCGTCGAGGCCGTCCCACCGGCCCAGACCGGGGCCGCCAGCGGCATGAACGCCAACATCCGTACCATCGGCGGCGCCATCGGCAGCGCGATGGCGGCCAGTATCCTGTCCACCGGGGTCACGGCCGCCCACCCGTTCCCCCAGGACTCCGGTTACACCGACACTTTCTGGTTCCTGACCGGCAGCGCCGTGCTCGCCGCCGCCGCGGCCTTCGCCATCCCGGCGGTCAAGCGCGGCCGGAGTGACCAGAGCGTGGGATCGCCATGGCCAGCCGGTGACCGAGCGCAAGGACCCGACCCTCGCATGACCACACCCCACCGGCCCGCAACGAACCAGCCCAGGACCATGCGCCGCGACGCGGCACAGAACCGGGAGCGGCTGCTGCGGGCCGCGTGGGAGGTCTTCGCCGAACTCGGCCCCGACGCGGGCGTCGAGGTGATCGCTGCCCGCGCCGGCGTCGGCATGGGCACCCTCTACCGCCGCTTCCCCACCAAGGAAGACCTGCTCGCCGCACTCAGCGACGAGATCCTCGACTCGATCCTCGCCGTGGTCCGCCGCGCCGCCGCAGAGCCGCCCGCCGCCCGCGGCCTGGAACGGGCCCTGTGGGACACCGGCACGGTGCTGGCCGCCCACCACGGCTGGCTCACCCGCCTGTGGGCGGCCATCCCGCCCGAGGCCGACGAACGCCGCGCCGAACTCCTCTCCCTCCTCGACGGACTCCTCATCCGCGCCCAGGACGCCGGCGAGGTCCGCGAAGAGATCACCCTCAGCGATGTGTACGCCAGCCTTCTCGCGCTGCGCGTCCTGATCGACGACACCGAAGGCCGCACCCCCGACGTCTGGCGCCGCCACCTCGCCATCGTCCTCGCCGGCTTCCGCCCGGCCACCGAACCCCTGGCCCACCCCGCGACCGACGACACCTTGATCCGCGCCAACACGCCCAAGCGCCTTGCGGAGTGACGCAGCACCCCACCGGGTGGCCTCGACGCGTCGCGAAGCTGAAGCCCCCCACCCGACCAGCATGCGCCGCCGGCGCTGATCGGGTGGGGGCGTCGAGGCTTCTGTCAGCCGATGCGCGGGATCTGCTGGGTGACGCAGTGCAGTTGGCCGCCGTTCCAGGCGAGGGTGCGGGCCGATACGCCCACCACCTCGCGGTCGGGGTACAGACTGCCGATAAGGCTCAGCGCCGTGCTGTCCTCGGGCACCCCGGCGAGCGGGACGATCACTCCGCCGTTGACGGGGTAGTGGTTGGTGTAGCTGAAGATGACGACGTCCCGGCCCGACTCGAACCATCGGGGCTGGGCATGGATCTCGGTGAGTTCGAATCTGCGGCCCCGGGCGTCCGTGCTTGCCTGGAGCACCGCCTTGTTGGCTGCCATGCGTTGCTCGTTCGGGCTGCCGGTGCCGGGCTGGGTGAGGATCAGCAGTTTGGCCGGTCCGACGTACGAGGCGCACAGGTCGACGTGTCCGTCAGTGTCGTAGTCCCCGTCGAGGCCGTAGGGGAGCCAGATCACCTTCTGTCCTCCGTACGTGTCGAGCAGGGCGCTCTCGATCTGGGCCTTGCTCATGGTGGGGTTGCGGTTGGGGTTGAGCAGGCATTCCTCGGTGACGATGAGGGTGCCCTGCCCGTCCTGGATGACCGAGCCGCCTTCCAGAACCATGTCGATCGGCTTGCGGGGGACTCCCAGGTAGTCGCAGGCACCCGTGGGCAGGTTGTCGTCGTTGCCGTAGGCGTACTTGTTGCCCCACCCGTTGAAGACGAAGTCGAGCCCGATCATCGCGGTGCGTGAGGTGTTGACGGTGAAGACCGGGCCGTTGTCCCGGGTCCAGCAGTCCCAGACGTCGTACTCGGTGACCTCGACGGTCGGCCCGCACTGTGCTCGGGCGTCGGCGGCCGTACCGGGGTGGGCGACCATGATGACGCGTTCGAACCTGGCGACAGCCCTGGCGAGTCCGGCTATCTCGGCCTGGGCCTCGAGCATGTGCCCGCTCCAACCGGCGCCGCCGGTCTCGTGCGGCCAGGCCATGAGGGTGCCGGCGTGCGGTTCGAACTCGCCGGGTACCGCGTAGCGTTGCGCGGCGGGCGCCGTGTCGGTCGCGGCGGCCGCGCGGCCGCCGAGCGCGACGGCCGATGCGGCCATCAGGGCGGCGGCGCCGAAGCCACGCCTGGACATCGATGGTGTGGGCATCTGATCGATCCTCTTCCGAAGTGTGGACATGACGCGGCGCGTGCTCCGTGGCCCTTACAAGTCGGCTCGCGCGGTGGCGAGTTGAGTCGCGTACAGCCGCTTGAACAACACCGCGTACAGACCCGCGCCGATGACGGGACCGACCAGTGCGGACAGGTCCGCTCCCCCGAGTGCGACGGCGAGGGGTCCCTGGAAGTCCGTGGAGTTGATGAACAACAGCGCGGTGGTGGTGCCGAGGATCTGCGCGGTGATGCCGGCCACGTTGACGCCCCCGTGGTACCAGTAGGCACTGGTGGGGGTCTCGTTGTGCAGTCCGGGGCCTCTGTAGCGGTTGCGGCGCAGGATGAGGTCCGTGACGCTGATGGCCAGGCCGGGGCCGAGGATGGCGACGGTGATCTCGAGGATCTGGCCGAGGGCGTCGATGAAGTCGGTGACGAACAGGGCGTACGCGGCGATGGCGACGCTGGCGACGCCGTCGAGCAGGACGGCGGCCCACTGCTTGATCGGCAGGCCGACGGCCTGCAGGGCCAGGCCGGAGCTGTACATGGTGAGGATGTTGCCGGCGATCGAGCCGATGACGATGGCCATCAGGAAGAGCGGGTAGAACCAGCCCGGCACGATCTCGCTCAGGGAGACCTGGGGGTCGGTCATGTCGACGGCGGTGCCGGCGAGGACGCCGACCGAGCCGAGCAGGACCGAGGGGATGAAGCCGCCGAGTGCCGTCCATCCGGCCACCGCGCGAGGTGAGGAGTCGGCGGGCAGGTAGCGGGAGTAGTCGGATCCGGTGCCCCAGGACAGCGGGCTGGAGGCGATGATGGTGAAGCCGAGCAGCGCCATCGCGAGCAGGTCGTCGCCCTGCGGGGCATCGACGGGCTGCTTTCCGGGCTCGGCGTCGGCGACGACGAATCCGGCGAGCACGGTCAGGGTGATGGTCAGCATCCAGGTGAATGCCGGGCTCAGGCGCAGGATGAGGGCGTGACCGAAGACGCTGACGACGATGGTGAGGATCGCCAGGACCAGGACGACGGCCCAGCGGGTCGCGGTGGTGACGGTGACGCCTAGCTGGTCGAGAAGCGCGAAGCTGGCGAGTGCGCCCATGGCGAGGTTGATGGCCCCGTACGCCACGCACACCGACCAGTTCGTGAGCACCGTCGATACGCGGTTTCCGCGGATGCCGAAGATGGCGCGGGTCTGAACGCTGGAGGGGGTGCCGGCGACCGGGCCGCTGACGGCGAGGATGCCGTTGAACACCCAGAACAGGTTGCCCAGGACGACGACGAGCAGTGCTTGCCAAGTGTTGAGCCCGAGGAGGACCAGGGTGCCGCCCAGGACGACGGACAGGTAGTTCACGTTGGCTGCGGCCCAGACGAAGAGCAGGTCGCGGGGGCGGCCGTGGCGCTCGCCGTCGGGGATGTGGTCGATGCCGCGGGTCTCGATGTGCACCGCGTCGGGAGAGGTAGGGGGCGGCGCCTGGTCGGTCGCGGTTCTGGTGGGTTCAGCGGGGGTCACGGGGTTCTCCGGTTCATACGGGTCGAACGGGCCGAGAAGCGTCGCGGTCCAGGTGGGCATTGCGGTGCTGGTGGTGCGGTCGGGCCGCACCCCGGGGGCCGGCGTGGATGTGGATGCGGGAGCTGGAGGGCGGTCGCTGCCGCGGTGTGATGCCCGTGGCCGCCGCGACGGCCTCGATCAACTCGAAATCGCCCGTGGACATCTCCACGTCACCCGCGCCCCGTACACGCCGTCGGGGTGAGCGTCGCGCCTCGGCGATTCATGAGTGTTGCCCTCCTTGCGCTTCCTGATGTTAAAGTCAGCGACAGGTGGCTGACTTTAAGGTCAGCTAGAGACCGAGGACAAGAGCTGTGACAGGATCGATGCCGTGACCGAGCAGGAGATCAGGACCGACGGCGTGGCAGCGGATGCCGTCGGCAGCGCGCGGGAGAGCATCCTGCAGGCCGCCGTCGAGCTGATCGCGAGGGACGGCTTCGACGGCGTCCGCATCGCCGACATCGCCGCCCGCGCCGGTGTTTCCAGTGCGCTGGTGCACTACCACTTCACCGGCCGCGACCGGCTGCTGACCGGCGCGCTCTCGCACTCCCTCACCCGAGCCGAAGCCCGCCTCCCTGGCCGCACCCGACACGCCGACCGCGACACCCCGCCGCAGCGGCTGGCCGACCTCATCGACTTCGGACTCCCACTCACCCACGACGACGTCCTCGAATGCCGCCTGTGGGCCGAACTGGAGATCCGCTCCTCCGGATCACCCGAACTCGCCGCCACGCTCACCGAGTTCCGCGCACGCATGCTGCGCCCGCTCACCGCGGTGGTCGAAGACGGGCTGCGCTCGGGAGACTTCCGCGACTGCGACCCCGCCGACGTGGCCACCGTTGCCCTCGCACTGCTCGACGGCCTCACCACCCGGCTGATCACCGAGACGTCCACGTCCACGCTCGGCCTGGCCGACGCCCGCCGCCTCGCCGCCGGCCAGATCACCCTCGCCGTCCACTACGACGACGACCTGCCCTTCCTTCCCCTGCCCGACCCCGGCACCCCATCCGTCGACCTGACGCCCCAACGCGCCACCCCCCGCCGCCGCCGGGCCCCACGCGCCCCGGCCCGCCCCTGAACGACGCCGGACACCCGGCGTTCGCCCCGCTCCTGAAGGGCGCCGAACCCGGCGCCCGCCCCGGCCCGAGCGCCGACGGCATCGGTTCGATCCGCGAAGAGACCGGCCGCACCGGGGCGCCGGCAGGCGTACCCTGCCGAACCCGCCCTCGGCCGCGTAGCCGACGAGGCATGCGCCGGAGTCCATCCGGCGCCCTGTGATCGCCGGCGGCCTCGACCGCGGTGACGTGCCGGGACGCGCGATGTCGCCGCCGGGAAGACCCGACCCCACGAACACGCGGCGTACTTCCTTCTACCCAAACGGTGTTGACGTTTTTTCGGAACGCCGTTCGCTCTTGCCCTGACCGGCGCACCAATCGGAGGTTCCATGCGACTCACCCCGACGGAGCGCGACCGGCTGCTGATCTTCACGGCGGCCGAGCTCGCGCGTGCCCGCCGCGCCCGCGGCCTGCGGCTCAACGTCCCCGAAGCCCACGCGCTGATCGCCGACACCGTCTGCGAGGCGGCCCGCGACGGCAAGCGTCTCGTCGAGGCCATCGACCTCGCACGCAGCGTGCTCGGCCCCGACGACGTGCTGCCCGGGGTCGTCGACATCGTCGGCGACATCCAGGTCGAGGCGGTCTTCGACGACGCCACCCGGCTCGCCGTGGTCACCGACCCGTTCCGGTCCGCCGAAGGTGCGGGTGCGCCGCCCGCCCCGATCGACCGCGGCTGCCACGCCGGCGGTTCGCGTACCGGCGGCTTCGCCGCACCACAGCCCGACGAGGCCGGATTCGGCTCGCTGGGTGACGAGGCTCCCGGTGCGGTGCTGTTCGGGGACGCCCCGAACGATCCGTTCGCCGACGCCGACGTGGTGACCGTCGACGTGCGCAACACCGCGGAGGTGCCGGTCAGCGTCACGTCGCACTTCCACTTCTTCGAAGCCAACCCCCGGCTGCTGTTCGACCGTTCGGCCGCCTACGGGCGTCGCGCCGCGATCCCGGCCGGCGCCACGGTGCGCTTCGACGCGGGCGCGACGGTCTCGGTCGGCCTGGTCCCGATCGGCGGGACGCGCATCGCGATCGGTTTCGCCGGACTGGTCGACGGGCCGTTGGACGCGCCCGGCGCGAAGAGCGAGGCACTGCGCCGCGCGCACGCCTGCGGCTACCTCGACACCGGCACCGACGTGACGGCAGAGCCCCGGATCTACAAGGAAGGTGCGGTCTGATGACTGCCGCGACCGGGGGATTCCTCGATCCCCGCGACTACGCCTCGACGTACGGCCCGCGCGCCGGCGACCGGATCCGGCTCGGCGACTCCGGGCTGATCATCGAGATCGAGTCGGACGCGCAACAGCACGGCGAGGAGTTCCTGGCCGGGTTCGGCAAGACCGCACGCGACGGGCTGCACTTGAAGGCGGAGACCGTCCGCGAGACGTGCGACGTCGTGATCAGCAACGTCGTCGTCATCGACGCCGTGCAGGGCATCCGCAAGGTGTCCATCGGCATCCGCGAAGGCCGCATCGCCTCGATCGGCCGGGCCGGAAACCCCGACACGCTCGACGGCGTGGACGTGGTGGTCGGCACCGGCACGACGATCGTCTCCGGCGAGGGCCTGATCGCCACCGCGGGCGCCATCGACACGCATGTCCACCTGATGAGCCCGCGGATCATGGAGGCGTCGCTCGCCGCGGGCGTGACGACGATCGTCGGGCAGGAGTTCGGGCCTGTGTGGGGTGTCGGCGTCAACTCGCCGTGGGCACTGCGGCACGCCTTCTCGGCGTTCGACGCGTGGCCGGTCAACATCGCCTTCCTGGCCCGCGGTTCGTCCTCCGGCCGCGGTCCGCTCGACGAGGCGCTCGTCGAGGGCGGCGCGTCCGGCTTCAAGGTCCACGAGGACATGGGCGCACACGCGAGGGCGCTGGACACCGCGCTACGGGTCGCCGAGGACCACGACGTGCAAGTCGCCCTGCACACCGACGGGTTGAACGAGTGCCTGTCGGTAGAGGACACCCTCGCGGTGCTCGAAGGCCGCACCATCCACGCGTACCACATCGAGGGCTGCGGTGGCGGGCACGTACCCAACGTCATGCGCATGGCCGGGGTCGCGAACGTCATCGGCTCGTCGACGAACCCGACGCTGCCGTTCGGACGCGACGCGCTCGCCGAGCACTTCGGCATGATCGTGTCCGCGCACGACCTCAAGCCGGACCTGCCCGGCGACGCCGCGATGGCGCGTGACCGCATCCGGGCCGGGACGATGGGTGCAGAGGATGTACTGCACGACCTCGGCGTCATCCCCATCACGTCGTCCGACGCCCAGGGCATGGGCCGCGCGGGCGAGACCGTCCGCCGTACGTTCGCCATGGCAGGCAAGATGAAGGCCGAACTCGGGCCCCTGGCGGGCGACCCCGCCGACGGACGGCACGACAACGCCCGGGTACTGCGCTACATCGCCAAGCTCACCATCAACCCGGCGATCGCGCACGGACTCTCGCACGAGGTCGGGTCGATCGAGCCCGGCAAGATGGCCGACCTCGTGCTGTGGCGGCCGGACCACTTCGGAGCCAAGCCGGAGCTCGTACTCAAGGCCGGGTTCCCCGCGTACGGCGTCGTCGGCGACCCCAACGCCTCCACCGACACATGTGAACCCCTGCTACTCGGACCGCAGTTCGGCGCACACGGCGGAGCCCCGGCGGAACTGTCGGTCGCGTTCACCAGCCAGGCAGCCGCCGAGACCGGCGGCGACCTGATGCCCACCAAGCGGCGCCGCGTCGGAGTGCGCGGCACGCGCGGGATCGGGCCCGCGGCGATGCACTTCAACAACCGCACCGCCGAGGTCCGGGTCGCCGCCGACACCGGGATGGTCACCCTCGACGGCGACCCGGTCATGTCGGAGCCGGCCGACTCGGTCTCCCTCAACCGCCTGTACTTCCTCTGACCCACGACCCCCGCCCTCCCCGAGCACCGGACAAGGAACTCCCGACATGACGAACACCCCGGCCGCAGAAGGCTTCTCGATGCCCGCCGAGTGGGTCGAGCACGAACGGACCTGGATGGCGTGGCCCACGTCCAACGCGACGTTCGAGGGCGCCAACCACGACCTGCACCACGCCCGCGTCGCCTGGGGCAAGGTCGCCGAGACCATAGCCCACTACGAACCGGTCACCATGGTCGTCAACGTCGGCGAGGCCGACACCATCGCGCCATACGTCGACACGCCGCTCACCGTCGTCGAACGCCCGCTCGACGATGCCTGGATCCGCGACAGCGGCCCGACCTTCCTCACCGACGGCGCGGGCAACCTGGCCGCCGCGGACTGGATCTTCAACGGCTGGGGCGCCCAGGACTGGGCCACCTGGGAGCGTGACCAGCACACCGCCGAGCAGGTCATCGAACTGTCCGGCGCCAAGCGCTACGCGTCGCGCATGGTCAACGAGGGCGGCGGCATCCACGTCGACGGCGAGGGCACTGTCATGATCACCGAGACCGTGCAGCTCGACAAGGGACGCAACCCCGGCTGGACCAAGGATGACGTAGAGGCCGAACTGCGCGCGTACCTCGGAATCGAGAAGGTCATCTGGCTGCCACGTGGCCTCACCCGCGATTACGACGTCAACGGGACCCGCGGACACGTCGACATCATCGCCTCCTTCGCCCGCCCCGGCGTGGTCCTGTGCCACACCCAGCCCGACCCGGCGCACCCGGACCACGAGGTCGGCAAGGAGAACCTCAAGCTGCTGCGCTCCGCCACCGACGCGCGGGGGCGCGCTCTCGAGGTCGTCGAGATCCCGGCGCCGACCGTGCTGGAGGACGACGGCCACGGCTGGGTCGACTACAGCTACATCAACCACTACGTCGCCAACGGCGCGGTCGTGCTGTGCGGCTTCGACGACCCTCGCGACGAGGAGAACGCCGCGACCTTCGCGAAGCTCTACCCCGGGCGCGAAATCGAACTCGTCGACGCCCGCGAGATCTTCGCGAACGGCGGCGGCATCCACTGCATCACGCAGCAGCAGCCCCGCGTGTAGGCGTTGCGGCCCTGATCAGGGCCTTCTCGTTGTGACTGTGCGCGGGAGCCAGATGTGGATGGCGTAGTTCGGGAGCGGCTTGCATGATCATCTCCCACTCGTCTCCCATCCTCTCCCACGAATAGCGGGCGGCTGCGGCGGGCGTGACCTGATGAGGTTCACTCAGGTGCCCGTCGCGGTCGCTCGACGAGGTGGTGCTCGACGAGCAGCCACATGATGTCCCTGGAATCGATCAACCACGTCAGCCGTTCACGGCGGTAGCGCTGCTTCACGGCGATCGGCACCGCGCGAACGTTGAGGGCGGCCAGGTACGACTCGACCCACTCGACCTGACTCGACGAGCTCGGCACCCGCGGGTCGCGTCGCTCAATGCTGCCGGTCGGCAGCGGCCAGGACCTCACGGAGAAGGGTATCCACGTCGTCGGTGGTGGTGAGGTGGTTGCAGACGCAGGCGCGCAGGACCGTTTGCCCGTCGTGGCTGACGGTGGCCAGATAGGCGTGGCCACGGGCCTGGACGCGCGCGGCCACCGCCGTGTGCAGGTCCTCTTGCCCCTGTCGGCCCGCTTGTGGGCGGGCGGCCAGGCGGAAGCAGACCACCGGCAGCGGGCCGCTGGTGCACAGCTCCAGCAGGGGGTGCTCCTGGACACGATGGCGCAGGTAGCGGGCGAGGTCCTGGTGGTGCTGGAGGAGAGCGGCCACGCCGGAGCGGCCGAGGTGGCGCAGGGTGGCCCAGAGGGTGAGGGCGCGGGTGCCGGGGCGGGTGAGCTCGATGGTGTAGTCGGACATCCAGGGCCAGTCCTGGTCTCCCTCGAGATAGGACGCGCGGAAGGTGAACGCGTCACGTAGCCGGGAGGGGTCGGTCACCAGCGCAGCGCCGCAGCCGACGGGCACGGACAGGGCCTTGTGCGGGTCGACGGTGAGGGAATCGAGTCCGGCGACGCCTCGGTAGGAGGGGGCCAGGTCGGGGACCAGAGAGCCGAGTCCGCCCCAGGCACCGTCGCCGTGGTGCCACAGACCCGCCCTGCGGCAGACCCGCGTGATCGCTTCGATCGGGTCGATGGCTCCGGTCGCGGTGGAGCCGAGATTGGAGACGACGCAGAAGGGCAGCAGGCCGGCCGTACGGTCGGTGTCGACCATCGCCCGCAGGGCATCGACATCCATGGATCGGTCCGCAGTGGTGGGCACGGCGCGAAGCCGCCAGGGCGGCAGACCGATCACGGCTGCGGCCTTCGCGACCGACATGTGGGCTTGGTCGCTGTGGTACGCGACGAGACGCGCGTGAGCCTGGTCGTAGGCGGGGCCGTCGGTGGCGCCGTGCTGTCGCAGGAACCAGGTCCGGGCGGCGCCCAGGCAGAGCAGGTTGGCCATCGAGCCGCCGCTGGTCAGCACTCCGCCCGCGGTCGGCGCCAGGCCGGCCAGTGAGGCCAGGTCGCGCAGCACTCCGCGTTCGAGGTCCATCAGGGCGTGCTCGCCCATGCCGCAGGTCGCATTGACCGCGGTGGCCAGCAGTTCGGCGATCACCCCGGCCGGGGACGGCGGCGAGTTGATCCAGGCGAAGAAGGCGGGATGGCCGTTGCCGGTCGGGTACGGGGCAATGGCTCGGTCGACGAACTCCAGCAGGGAACCGAGTTCCTGCCCGTCCTGCGGCAACGACCCGGTGGCCATGGCCTGGCGGTGCCCCGGGGGCATCGGCCGGGTCACCGGACGCTGCCGGATCCCGTCGAGATAGCTGGCAACCCACTCGGCGGCAGCTGCCAGTTCGTCCCGGAAGACCTTCGGGTGCACGGCCAACGGACCGGCGCCGCCACCGCTCTCCGGCCGGGCCGAGGCCCAGTGGGCCGTGCAGTCGGTCTCTGACGGTGTGGGCATGGGCTGGCTGCGCCTTCGCTCGAGGTGTCGGCCGGACGGCGTGATCCAAAACGAGGGCAGTTCGTGAAGGTAACGCCCTGGCTGTTCCCGGGCCGTTGCCCGCACAGGGCACGCCCTGCGACGGCTCCGCGCGCACACCTGAGTCCGGATCGGAACCCGGTCTGTCGCAGATGTCGGAGTTCAACGCTGCGTAGTCAGCACCAAGTCAGCACGGGAGGGGCGGGAAGGGGTGCTGACATGGGATTTCAGTCAGCACCAAACCAGCACGGGAGTCAGCACCGCACCACCAGAACGTGCCCGATCGGTGCAACCCGGACAGCCCCTCCCCCGGCCGCACGAAGGCCTTCGGCAGCGCCACGACAGCAGGCCATGGAGGCCGGGGGCACACGGCACACCCGAACTATGGTGTCCCACCACATACGCCCCTGACCTGCGCCTTCCTACGGTATGGCGACACCGAATCGTCCCCGCACTTGCCTGGAAGTGGTGCACATGGCCGCCGCAACACCCTCCCCGACCCCGCCCGGTTCCCTGAAGAGAATCGTCGCCGCGAGTCTCATCGGCACCACCATCGAGTGGTACGACTTCTTCCTGTACGGGTCCGCCGCGGCGCTCGTGTTCAACAAGTTGTTCTTCCCCGAGTCCGATCCGCTGGTCGGGACCCTGCTGTCCTTCCTGACGTACGCCGTCGGGTTCGCCGCCCGGCCGCTCGGGGCGCTGGTGTTCGGGCACTACGGGGACCGGCTCGGGCGGAAGAAGCTGCTCGTGCTGAGCCTGCTTCTGATGGGTGGGGCGACGTTCGCCATCGGGCTTCTGCCGACCCACGCGACCGTCGGCTCCGCTGCTCCGGTGCTGCTGACCGTCCTGCGCCTCGTGCAGGGGTTCGCGCTCGGTGGTGAGTGGGGCGGGGCCGTGCTCCTCGTGTCCGAGCACGGGGACGCGAAGCGGCGCGGGTTCTGGGCCTCGTGGCCGCAGACCGGTGCGCCGGCCGGGCAGTTGCTCGCGACCGGTGTGCTGTCCGCGCTCACCGCGCTGCTCTCGGACGCCGCCTTCGTCTCCTGGGGCTGGCGCATTCCCTTCCTGCTCTCCGGCGTCCTCGTGATCGTCGGCCTCTGGATCCGGCTCTCCGTCGACGAGTCGCCCGTCTTCAAGGCCGCCCTCGCCGCCGCCGAGGAGCGCAAGGCGGTCGGCGGGCAGGTCGAGAAGATGCCGCTGGTCGCGGTCCTGCGCCACCACTGGCGGGACGTGCTCATCGCCATGGGCGCCCGCATGGCCGAGAACATCTCGTACTACGTCATCACCGCGTTCATCCTCGTCTACGCGACCACCCAGGTCGGTCTGAGCAAGCAGACCGCCCTGAACGCCGTCCTCATCGGCTCCGCCGTCCACTTCGCGGTGATCCCGCTCTGGGGCGCGCTCTCCGACCGGCTCGGCCGCCGCCCCGTGTACCTGATCGGCGCGATCGGTGTCGGTGCCTGGATGTTCCCGTTCTTCACGCTCATCGACCGGGGCACCTTCGGCTCCCTGCTGCTCGCCGTGACCGTCGGCCTGGTCCTCCACGGGGCGATGTACGCGCCGCAGGCCGCCTTCTTCTCCGAGATGTTCGCGACCCGGATGCGCTACTCCGGCGCCTCCATCGGCGCCCAGTTCTCCTCCGTGGCCGCCGGCGCCCCGGCGCCGCTCATCGCGACCGCGCTGCTCGCCGACTACGGCAACTCGACCCCGATCGCCCTGTACGTGATCGCCGCCGCGCTGCTCACCGTCGTCGCCATCGCCTGTGCCAAGGAGACCCGCGACCGCGACCTCGGCGAGATCGAGGAGCGGACCCCCCGGGAGTCCCGCGTCGGTGCCGACGTCTGACGGGTATCGGATATCGAAGAGCCTCGTGCCCCGCTGCTCGCCGGCGGGGCACGAGGCTCTTCGCCTGTCACTTTTCCGTGACCGCCGCCGCGAGCGCGTGCAGGCGCAGGGCCAGCTGGATTTCCAGGGCGCGGGCCGGGGACTGCCAGTCGGGGCCGAGGAGCCGGCCGACCCGTTCCAGGCGCTGCGCCACCGTGTTGACGTGGACGTGGAGTTCGTCCTTGGTGCGGGCGGGACTCATGCCGCTCGCGAAGTACGCGTCCAGGGTGCGTACGAGGTCGGTGCCGCGGCGGCGGTCGTAGGCGACGACCTGGCCCACGGTCCGGTCGACGAAGCCGTCGATGTCCCGGCTGTCCGCGAGCAGCAGCCCGAGGAAGCCGAGGTCCTCGGCGGCCGCGCCCTGGCCGGAGCGGTGCAGGAGCCGGAGCGCGTCGAGGCAGCGGCGGGCCTCTTCGTACGCGACGGCGACCTGGTCCGGGTGGTCGAGGGGCGCTCGTACGGGGGCGGAGGCGCCGACGGTGACCGGCTCGCGCAGGGTACCGCCGAGGTGGCGGGCGGTCTGGCGGGCCAGCTCGGCGGCGCTCTCGCCGGGGCCGAGCGGCAGCAGCAGGACCGTGCCGCCGTCGCGGGCGGAGGCGAGTCCGTGCCGGGTGGCGGCGAGGTGCGAGGCGGCCGCCCCGAGGCGCCGCCGGTCGGCGCTCTCCCGGCGGCCGGCGTCGGTGTCGGCCGCGCCGCCCACCCGGTCGATGCGGGCGGCGAGCACGACATGAGGTGCGTCGCTGTCGGTACGGAGCCGGGCAGCGCGCTCGCGCAGCAGACGGCGGTCGCGGTCGGGGGCGTCGAGGAGGTCGTCGAGGAGTTCGCCCCGTACGCGCTGTTCTGCCTCGCCCGCCGAGCGGCGGGCGAGGAGCAGCAGGGACGTGACGAGCGCGGCCCGCTCCAGGGTCCGCTGGTCGACGGGGTCGAGGGCGGGCCGGCCGCGGAGCACGAGCGCGCCGAGGGTCTCGCCTCCGGCGGATACGGCGGCCACCCAGTCGTCGCCCTCGCGGACGGCGTGGCCCTCCGCTCGGCGGGCCGACCCGGCGTCCGCCTCGCTGAACTCGACCGTGCCGCCCAGGACTTCGGAGACCGCGTCGGCGACGTCGTGGACGCCGCCGCCGTGCAGGACGAGCTCGGAGAGCCGGTCGTGGACCTCGGAGGCCCGCTCGATGACCCCGCTGTGCTCGCGGATGATGTCGTTGGCCCGCTCCAGCTCCGCCAGGGCCGAGCGGGTCTCGGCGAGGAGGTTGGCGGTGTCGATGGCGACGGCCGCGTGCGCGGCGAAGGAGCAGAGCAGTGCGACCTGCTCGCGTTCGAAGACCCTGGCCCTGCGGTCGGCGGCGAAGAGGACGCCGATGACCTGGCTGCCGAGGCTGAGCGGCACGCCGAGGATGGCGACGAGGCCCTCGTCCCGTACGGCCGTGTCGATCGTCCGGGTGTGCTGGAAACGCGCGTCGTCGAAGTAGTCGTCCGTGACGTACGGGCGGGCGGTCTGGGCGACGAGCCCGCCGAGCCCCTCGCCCATGCCGAGCCTCACCTGCTGGAAGCGCGCGGAGATGGAGCCCTCGGTGACCCGCATGTAGGTGTCGCCGGCGGACTGGTCGTTGAGGCTCAGGTAGGCGACCTCGGTGCCGAGGAGCGAGCGGGCGCGCTGGACGATCGCGCGCAGCACGGCGTCGAGGTCGCGGAGTCCCGCGAGGTCGTGGGCGGTCTCGAAGAGCGCGGAGAGCTCCGCCTCGCGCCGCCGGCGCCCCTCAAGCTCGGCCCGGACGCGCAGGGCCAGCAGCTTGGCCTCTTCCAGCTCGGCCAGCGCCTCGGGGCCCGCGCCGCTCGCACGGGCGAGCAGCACGGGCCGGTCGTAGGCCTCCGTCGCGGCTCCTCGGGCGAGGAGTTCCAGGTAGGAGACGTGTTCGTGGGACATGGACACAGGGATACCTGCCGAACGTGTGGTCGCACCACCCCTGTGGACAACCTTCACCGCGGCATCCGCAGGGGCGTCCCTCAGTGGGCGGTCCAGCCGCCGTCGAGGGTGAGCGAGGTGCCGGTGATGAACGAGGCCTGCGGGGTGCAGAGGTAGAGGACCGCCTCCGCGACCTCCGCCGGTTCGATGAGCCGCTTGAGCGCCGAGTCCTTGAGCAGGATCTCGGCGAGGACCCGCTCCTCGGGGATGCCGTGGGCGGCGGCCTGGTCGGCGACCTGCCGCTCGACGAGCGGGGTGCGGACGTAGCCGGGGTTGACGCAGTTGGAGGTGACGCCGCGCGGGGCGCCTTCGAGGGCGGCGGTCTTCGAAAGGCCTTCCAGGCCGTGTTTGGCGGCCACATAGGCGGATTTGAAGGCGGAGGCGCGCAGCCCGTGCACGGAGGACAGGTTGACGATCCGCCCCCAGCCCTGGGCGTACATGTGCGGCAGCGCGCCCCGGATGAGGCGGAAGGGGGCCTCCAGCATGACGGTGAGCACGGTGTGGAAGACGTCCGGCGGAAAGTCCTCGATGGGGCGGACGAGCTGGAGTCCGGCGTTGTTCACGAGGATGTCGGCCCCTGCGGCGGCGCCCTCGGCCGCGTCCAGGTCGGTGAGATCGAGGAGCCGGGGTTCGACGCTCCCGGGGAGGCGGGCGGCCTCGCCCGCCAGGGTCTCCAGGCCCTCGGCCGCCCGGTCGACGGCTCTGACCCGGGCCCCGGCGGCGGCGAGCCGCAGCGCGCAGGCCCGCCCGATGCCGCTGGCCGCGCCGGTGACGAGCGCGGTGCGGCCGGTGAGGTCGAGGGCGACGACCCCGGGCAGGGGGGAGGGAGAGGCCGTGTCGGATACGGGGGCGGTGATGGGGGCGCTCATGCTCCGCACCCTATGAACGGGCCACTCCCCCACCGATGTGGTCTCCACCCACAGTTCAGCCGGTCTCTGTGGTGCGGAACCATGTGGGGTCGTCGGCGAGTGCCTTCTCGATCCGGAGGTACGAGAAGCGCTTCATCTCCGGCAGGTCGTCCACCTCGAACCAGCCGACCTCGGTCGACTCGTCGTCGTTGACCCGGGCCTCGCCGCCCACCGCACGGCAGCGGAAGGCGACGTCCATGTATTGGCAGGTGTCGCCGTTGGGGTAGACGACCGGCTTGCGCAGGGTCTCCACGAGCAGGATCCGCTCCGGCACACAGTGCACGGCGGTCTCCTCGTACACCTCGCGCACCGCGCAGTCGGCGGGCTGCTCGCCGGGCTCGACGATGCCGCCGATGACCGCCCAGATCCCGTTGTCCGACCGCCGCCCGAGCAGGACCCGGCCCCGGTCGTCGAAGACGACGGCGCTCACGCCCGGCAGGAAGAGGAGCTGGTGTCCGGCCGTCTCGCGCAGCGTACGGATGAAGTCAGGGGTAGCCATGACTCCGACCCTAGATCATCGGATCATCCGCGGTCCGGGACCGGCGCCGGGCCCGTACGGAGCGGAGCGCCGACCAGCCGAGGCCGGCGGCGGCGAGTGCCACGAGCAGGGCCTCGGGCAGGGTGCCCATGCGGGTCGCCGGGGTGAGCGAGGAGCGTAGCGGCACCTCCTCGACCAGGACGTCGGGGGTGAACATCTTCGTCTGCGAGACGATCTCGCCGTCGGGGCGGATCACCGCGCTGACGCCGCTGGTGACGGGCACGACGACCGACCGGCTGTGCTCGACGGCCCGCACCCGGGACATGGCGAGCTGCTGGTAGGTCATCTCGCTGCGGCCGAAGGTGGCGTTGTTGCTGGGGACGGTGATGAGCTGGGCGCCGTGGGTGACGGTGTCGCGCACGGCCCAGTCGAAGGCCGCCTCGTAGCAGGTGGCGAGGCCGACCTTGGTCCCGGCGAGGTCGAAGACGCCGATCTTCGAACCGGGGCCGAAGTCGCGGCTGACCCGGTCGACGTTGCTGTTGAAGAGCCGGACGACGGACCGCATCGGGATGTACTCGCCGAAGGGCTGGACGTGCCGCTTGTCGTACGTGGCCACGGGGCCGCGCTCCGGGTCCCATTCGATGAGGGTGTTGCGGAGCTTGCCGGTCGGCGGGGAGATGACCGCGCCGATCACCGTGGGCACCCCGATGGCCTGGACGGCGCCGTCGATGACGTCGGCGGCGTCGGGGTTCGCGTACGGGTCGATGTCCGAGGAGTTCTCGGGCCACAGGACGAAGTCGGGCTGCGGCTCGCGGCCCTCCTTGACGGCCTCGGCGAGCTCGCGTGTGCGGGCGGCGTGGTTGTCGAGGACGGCGCGGCGCTGGGAGTTGAAGTCGAGGCCGAGGCGGGGCACGTTGCCCTGGACGGCCGCGACGGTGGCGGTGCCGTCCTCGGCCGTGTCGTCGACGAGCGGCAGCGCGGCGACCGCGCCGGTCACCGGAAGGAGCACGGAGAGCGCGGCGACGGCGAGCGGGCCGCGCGGGACGGTGCCGGCGGCGCGAGCGGCGCGGAGCTGCCGGTACGCCTCGTACAGACCGAAGCCGCACAGGGCGACCGCGAAGCCGAGCACGGGGGTGCCGCCGACGGCGGCGAGTGGCAGGAAGACGCCGTCCGCCTGCCCGAAGGCGATCTTGCCCCAGGGGAAGCCGCCGAAGGGCACACGCGCGCGTGCCGCCTCCGCGAGGATCCACACCCCGGCCGCGAAGAAGGGCCACCAGGGAAGCCGGGAGACGGCCGCGATGCCGAGACCGGCGGCGGCGACGAACAGCGCCTCGATCGCGGCGAGGGCGACCCACGGCACCGGGCCGACCTCCGCGCCGGTCCAGACGAGCAGCGGGAGCATGAAGCCGAGCCCGGCCAGATAGCCGAGACCGAACCCGGCGCGGAGGCGGCGGCCCCGCAGGGTCCAGCCGAGCAGCGCGAAGGCGGGCAGGGCGAGCCACCACAGGGGGCGCGGCGGGAAGCTCAGGAAGAGCAGGAGCCCGGACAGCAGGGCCGTCGCGGGCCGCACGAACCGTCGCAGCGGGGAACCCGGCGCGGGCGAGCCGTCGGCTCCGGACGCGGGGGTGGGTGCGGGGGTGTTGGTGATGGTGGCGCTCACCTTGCGGAGTCTACGGGGCGTCCCTGTCGGCACCGAGGCAGGTGCGAGGCCGGTGACCGGGTCGTCGCCTCGCCGTCCGGCGGCCGGGGAGCACCGGGGCTCAGATGCCCGTCGCGGCGGGCGGACCCGGTGGGGCCGGGTGGCGGAGGCGGTCGCGGATGACCCGGACCGCGGACTCGGCGTCGTCGACCGTGACCGTGAACGTACGGCCGTCACCGAGGCGCAGGACCAGGGCCTCGCCCCGCCGGACGATCACCGCCGTGCCTTTCTCGGGACGCCAGCGGTAGCCCCAGCCGCCCCACTGGCGCGGTGTCACGCTCGGGGCGAAGTCGGCGCCGACGACATGGGAGAGGGGGATGCGCCGACGGGGCAGGCCGATGTGGCCGCAGCGGACCTCCATGGCGCGGTCGTCGACCCTGACGGCCACGTGGACGAAGGCGAGCGTGCCGAAGAGGACGAGGAGTCCGGCCGCGACGCAGCCGATCACCGCCATGAGGAGAGCCGCGATGCCGGAGGTCCAGGCCGACTCGACGGCGATCGTGATGCCCAGGGCCATGCAGGCGGCACCGGCGGCGGCCGCCAGCCACTGAAGGCGGTTGGTGGCGCGGCCCGTCCAGACGGCGGGCTTCCGCTTGTCGGCGCGCTGGTCCCGGGGGTACTGCCTCATGTCAGGAAGCGTACCCAGCATCGTGCGAAACAGCGCGCCGGAGAGCGGTCACGCCCTCACGGTCAGTGAGCCGGCGCGGTGGCCCCGAGGAGGCGGCCTTCGGCGTAGCCGAGGGCGGTGGCGGGGAGCTGTCCCGGCCGGCCGCTGAGCAGGACGGTGAGGCCGCCGGTGGGGTCCGCGTCGGGCGCGGGCTCGGCGCCGATCCGGCGCAGCGCCTGCGCGGCGACGGCGTCGGCGGAGCCGTGGAAGACGATCGGCGGCAGCGCGGCCCGGCCGCGCGCCTCCAGGGCGGCGAGGATGCGCTCCTCGACCAGCTCGTAGTGGGTGCAGCCGAGGACGACGGCGCGGACGTCCGCCGGGGTGAGGGCGGCGGCCGCGGCGACGGCCCGGTCCACGGCGTCCCGGTCGCCGTACTCCACGGCGTCGGCGAGCCCCGGACAGGGCACCTCGGTCACCTCGGCGCCGTCCGCGAACTCGCGGATGAGTCCGCGCTGGTAGGCGCTGCCGGTGGTCGCCGGGGTGGCCCAGATCGCGACCTTGCCGCCGCCGGTGGCGGCGGGCTTGATGGCGGGGACGGTGCCGATGACGGGGATGTGCGGTTCGAGGGCGGCGCGCAGGGAGGGCAGGGCGTGCACGGTGGCGGTGTTGCAGGCCACGATGAGCGCTTCGGGGCCGTGCTCGGCGGCGGCGAGGGCGACCGCGAGGGCGCGCTCGGTGAGGTCCTCGGCGGTACGCGGACCCCACGGCATGCCGTCGGGGTCGTTGGAGAGGAGCAGATCGGCGTCCGGCCGCAGCCGGCGCACCGCGGCTGCCGCCGGGAGCAGGCCGATTCCGGAATCCATGAGCGCGATCTTCACCCGGTCACCCTAGCCGATGGGCCTCGCACACCCGGCGATCTGGGGCAGACTGCGGCGAATGAGCACCCTCGCCTGGTTCGCGATCGCTTCCCTGGCCGCCTGGTTCTGGCTGCTGCTCGGCCAGGGCTTCTTCTGGCGGACGGACCAGCGTCTGCCGCCGGTCGACGCGGGCCGGGGCGTGCCCGCCGAGGGCGGCTGGCCGCGGGTGGTCGTCGTCGTACCGGCGCGGGACGAGGCCGAGGTGCTGCCCCTGAGCCTGCCGTCGCTGCTGGCGCAGGACTATCCCGGCGAGGCCGAGGTGATCCTCGTCGACGACGGGAGCACGGACGGCACCGGCCCGCTCGCCGCCGAACTGGCGGAGCGAGCGGAGCGCGCCGCGCGGGCCGAGCGCGCCGCGCCGGTCGAGCGGGCCGCGCCGGTCGAGCCGGTCGACCGGCTCGGTGGGCTGCCGTTGACCATCGTGTCGCCCGGCGAGCCGGAGCCCGGCTGGACGGGAAAGCTGTGGGCGCTGCGGCACGGGATCGCCCTGGCACGCGCGCGTGAGCCGGAGTTCCTGCTCCTGACGGACGCGGACATCGCCCATGAGCCGGACAGTCTGCGGCTGCTCGTCGCGGCGGCGCGGGCGAACGACCTGGACCTGGTCTCACAGATGGCCCGGCTGCGCGTCGCGAGCCCGTGGGAGCGGCTGGTCGTGCCCGCGTTCGTCTACTTCTTCGCGCAGCTCTACCCCTTCCGCTGGATCAACAGCGCGCGGCCCCGCGCGACGGCCGCGGCGGGCGGCTGCGTCCTGCTGCGGACGGAGACGGCGGCGGCGGCCGGTGTGCCGGAGGCGATCCGGCGGGCGGTGATCGACGACGTGTCGCTCGCGCGGGCGGTACGGCGCGTGGGCGGGCGGATCTGGCTGGGGCTCGCGGAGCGGGTCGACAGCATCCGCCCCTACCCGGGCCTCGCCGAGCTGTGGCGGATGGTGTCGCGGAGCGCGTACGCGCAGTTGCGGTACAGCCCGCCGGTGCTCGCGGGGACGGTGGCGGGTCTGGTGGTGGTCTATCTGGTGCCGCCGGTGGCCCTGACGGCGGGCGCGGTGACGCGGGACGCGGTGGCGGCGTGGGCCGGGGGTGTTGCCTGGGCGGTGATGGCGGGGACGTACGTGCCGATGCTCCGCTACTACCGGCAGCCGCTGTGGCTCGCGCCCCTGCTCCCCTTCACCGCGCTCCTCTATCTCCTGATGACCGTGGACTCCGCCGTGCAGCACTACCGCGGCCGGGGGTCGGCGTGGAAGGGACGCACGTACGCCGGAAATTACGTTTCCCGACACGGGGAGTAGCGCCGTCAATTCGGCGCGTGCGCGTCGCCCCCCGTTCCCTCGGATTGACGCCTAAGCATGCCCATGATCACTTCTTACACGCCTTCCCGGCACCTTTTCTTTATGTGTTCTTCACGCCGGGGTACGCCGGGCGCCTCAGAGGGCCGCAACCCGCCGGTAACCCCCTCCGAACTCGGCTTTTACGCGATCTTGGTGCCGCGCGACGCCCGTTTTTGTCACGTTCGCTCGGATTGGGGATCCATCTGTTCACGAAGCCCGTCAAACAACCCTCTAATCAGTCTCCCCATCCAGCACATCGTGGGCTTAACTTATGTGCCATGACCTCCCCCCGCTCCTCCTATGGAGGCGGTTACCACACCGCGCCGTCCTTCCCGGACACCCCGATCTACGACTCCCTGGTCGCGGAGCGGGGCACGCCTCAGATCGCCCCGATCCGAGTGCCCGCCGCCTACGACACCGGCAGCTTCCCCGGAAGCGGTTCTTACCTGCCGGCGCTCCCCGCGGCCCTGCCCGCCCTTCCGGCGGCGCCCACCCCGCACCCCGCCCCCGCCTACGGCGGCGGGTACGGCTATCCGCAGCCCTCCCAGCAGATGGCCCCCGTACCGCTCCAGCACGCCCCCACCCCGTACATCCCGCAGCAGCCGGTCGCCCCGCGCGGCTACCAGGGCGGCGGGTACCCGCAGCAGCCCCGCCCGGCCGCCCAGGGGTACGAGGCGATGCGCCCGGCCGCCCCGCGGCCCGTACCGGCTCCGGCGCCCGTCCCGGCCCCGGCACCGGCGATGTATCAGGACCCGTACAACCGCCCCTACCAGGGCGGAGGTTACTGACCGGGCCGGAGGCACCGGCCGAGGGCACCGGCCGGAGGCGCCCTCCACCGAGGTCCGACGCGGTCCGGAGCGGCTGGCAGGATGGCGGTATGTCCACACCTGTACTCCGCTCCGTCCACGTCCATCCGGTGAAGGCCATGCGCGCACTGGCCCCCTCGGAGGCCGAGGTGGAGCCCTGGGGGCTCGCCGGGGACCGTCGCTGGGCCGTCGTCGACGCCGCGAGCAAGGTCGTGACCCAACGCCGTCACCCCCGGATGGCGTTGGCCACGGCGGAGCTCCTGGCGAACGGCGGCGTCGCACTGTCCGCGCCCGGACACCGGACACTGGAGGTCGCGGTGCCGTCCCCCGCGGCCACGGTCACGATGGAGATCTTCGACAAGTACGTGGAGGCGATCCCGGCCGGTGACGAGGCGGCCGCCTGGCTCTCCTCGTACCTGGGGACGGACGCCCGGCTCGTCCACATGGACGCCCCGGAGCACCGGCGGCCGGTCGACCCCGCGTACGCGCTGCCCGGCGAGACGGTGAGCTTCGCGGACGGCTATCCGCTCCTCGCCGCCACGACGGCCTCGCTCGACTCGCTGAACTCCTTCATCGAGGACGGCGACCACGCCCACGAGGGCCCCTTGCCGATGAACCGGTTCCGCCCGAACCTCGTGATCGAGGGCACCGACCCCTGGGCGGAGGACGGCTGGACCCGGCTCGCCGTCGGCGAGGTCACCTTCCGCGTCGCCCGGCCCTGCGGGCGCTGTGTCGTCACCACGACAAACCAGTTCACCGCCGAGCGGGGCAAAGAGCCGCTGCGCTCCCTCGCCCTGCACCGCAAGCGCGACGGCCGTGTCTTCTTCGGCCAGAACCTCGTCCCCGAGCACCGCGGCACGGTCCGGGTCGGCGACCTCGTGAAGATCCTCGACTGACACGCGCGCGTTCCCGTCGGCCCGACAGGCGGGGAACGCTCGCCCGGGGCACACTCGTTGGAAGAGCGGCGAACAACGAGGGGGTCCTGACGTGCGGGCAGCCACCGGAGTCTGGCGCTGGCGGCGCAATCCGCTGTGCCGGACCACGGATCTGGTCGAGGCGTGGGTCGCCTTCACGGCCGCCACGCTCCTCTGCCTCCTCGTGCCCCTGGTCGGCTGGGCCGCGGGCTCGTCCGCGCACGGCTCGCTCCAGCGCGCGGTCCGCACGCAAGCGGAGCAGCGACTGCCGACGACGGCCCGGGTCGTGCGCCTCGCCGACGGACCCGCGAGCGGCCCCCGTACCACCGAGACCGCCGGGGAGGAGCGGCTGCGCCGGTCCGTGGTGGCGCGCTGGACCGCCCCGGACGGCACGGCCCGGACGGGAACGGTGCCCACGGCGAGGCGGCACTCCACGCCGGGCGACGCCTTCGCCCTCTGGACCGACCGGGACGGGCGCCCGGTGTCGCCGCCGATGCCTGCGGGCACGGCCCGCGCGCACGCGGCCATCGCCGGTGTGATGGCCGCGCTCCTCACCGGCCTCCTGGTGGAGACCGTCCGCCGTTTCGTTGTACGCCGCCTCGTCCTGCGGCGGTACGCGCGCCTCGACCGCGCGTGGGCCTCGGCGGGCCCCGACTGGGGCCGTGCGGACACCGGCAGCTGACCCGTACCGACGCCGCCGGCCTACCCGTACGAGTAAGCCCTCACGACCCGTCAACCCCCACCGACCGCGCGCGCTACGGTGGGGCATCGGAACAGCGGCGAGGCATCAGGCGGGGGCAGGGCACACCCATGGCACAGGGCACGGTCCAGGTGACGCACACCGGCACATCGCGGTGGCGGCGCCGCACGGGTGAGTACGCCTCTCTCGCCGCCGCCCTGGAGGCCGCGAGCGACGGGGACGTCCTCACCGTCGCGCCCGGCACCTACCGGGAGAACCTGGTCGTGCGGCGGGCCGTCACCCTGCGCGGCCCCGAGGGGTCGGTCGGCTCGGTGCGGATCGCGCCGCCGGACGGGGTGGCGCTGACCGTCCGCGCCTCCGTCACCGTCCAGGACCTGCACATCGAGGGGCAGGACGTCGCCGCGCCCGCGCTGCTCGTCGAGGACGGCACGCCCGAGCTGCTCGACCTGCGGATCATGACGCGCTCGGCCGCCGGGATCGAGGTGCGGGGTGCCGCCCGCCCGACCGTCCGCCGGTGCACGATCGACAACCCGGCCGGGGTCGGCATCGCGGTGGTCGACGGCGCGGGTGGGGTGTTCGAGGAGTGCGAGGTGGTCTCCGCCGGCCAGGCGGGCGTCTCGGTGCGCGGCGGGGCGCATCCGCGCCTGGAGCGCTGCCGCGTGCACCATGCCTCCGGTGCCGGGATCGCCGTCACCGGCGAGGGCAGCGGCCTGGAGGGCGTCGGCTGCGAGGTGTACGAGATCAAGGGCGCCGGCATCCAGATCGCGGCGCGTGCCACCGCGCACCTCACCGACTCGTCGGTGCACCGCACGTCGGCGGACGGCATCACTCTCGACACGGACGCCGTCCTGACGCTCTCGGACTGCGACATCCACGACGTCCCGGAGAACGCGGTCGACCTGCGCTCGCGCTCGGTGCTGACACTGACCCGGTCGACGGTCCGCCGTTTCGGCCGCAACGGCCTGTCGGTGTGGGATCCGGGCACGCGCGTGGACGCCAACCAGTGCGAGATCCACGACAGTACGGGCGACTACCCGGCGGTGTGGGTGAGCGACGGCGCGACCGTCGTCCTCGACGCCTGCCGGGTGCACGACGTGCCGGACGCGCTGTTCGTCCTCGACCGGGGTTCGCGCGTGGACGTGGTCGACAGCGACCTGTCGCAGGTGCGGAACACGGCGGTGTCGGTGAGCGACGGGGCGACGGCGCAGCTCGACGACTGCCGGATCCGGGAGGCCTCCACGGGCGCCTGGTTCCGGGACCACGGCAGCGGCGGCACCCTCGCGGGGTGCACGATCGACGCCGTGCAGACCGGGGTCATCGTCACGAAGGGCGCCGACCCCACGATCGACCGGTGCACGGTCACCTCGCCCGCCGAGGCCGGTTTCTACGTGTCGGCCGAGGGCCGCGGCTCCTTCCACGGCTGCCGGGTCACGGGCAGCGGCGGATACGGGTTCCATGTGACGGACGGCTGCCGGACGAGCCTGCGCAAGTGCCGTACGGAGCGGTGCGCGCGCGGCGGGTACGAGTTCCCGGAGGAGGGCGCGGTCGCGGAGGACTGCACCAGCGACGAGAGCGCGGTCCGTTCCTCCGTGCCCGACGGCGGCACCGTCCTGACGGCCACGCAGCCGTCGGGGGTCCTCGGGTCGGTTCCCGTGCCCCGTACCCAGCCGGCCGCCGCCCCGGCGCCGGTGGTTCCGGTGCCCGAGGCCCGTTCCTCGCAGGACGTCCTCGGCGAACTGGACGCTCTGGTGGGCCTGGAGAGCGTGAAGCACGAGGTGCGGACGCTCACCAACATGATCGAGGTGGGGCGCCGGCGTCAGGAGGCGGGCCTCAAGGCGGCCTCGGTCCGCCGCCATCTGGTCTTCACCGGCAACCCCGGCACCGGCAAGACGACCGTGGCCCGGCTCTACGGCGAGATCCTCGCCTCGCTCGGCGTCCTGGAGCGGGGCCACCTGGTGGAGGTCTCCCGGGTGGACCTGGTCGGCGAGCACATCGGCTCGACCGCGATCCGTACGCAGGAGGCCTTCGACCGGGCGCGCGGCGGCGTGCTGTTCGTCGACGAGGCCTACGCGCTGTCGCCGGAGGACTCGGGGCGGGACTTCGGCCGCGAGGCGATCGACACGCTGGTGAAGCTGATGGAGGACCACCGCGACGCGGTGGTCGTCATCGTCGCCGGGTACACTGCGGAGATGGAGCGCTTCCTCACCGTCAACCCCGGTGTGGCATCCCGCTTCTCACGGACCATCAGCTTCGGCGACTACGCGCCGGACGAGCTCCTGCGGATCGTGGGGCAGCAGGCAGACGAGCACGAGTACCGCCTCGTACCGGGCACGGACGACGCACTGCTCACCTACTTCACGAAGCTGCCCAAGGGCCCGGCCTTCGGCAACGGCCGTACGGCGCGGCAGACGTTCGAGTCGATGGTGGAGCGGCACGCGGGCCGGGTCGCCGCGCTCGCCGAGCCGAGCACGGACGACCTGACCCTGCTCTATCCGGAGGACCTTCCCGAACTCCCCTGACGGCCGGAACTCCCCTGACGGTCACCGTCGTTCGGCTCGCGCTGACGGGGCAGGGCGGGTGGCAGCCGGTCGAGAAGTGCGGAGCGGTGCCGGGCGAACGCCGGGTCGGCCTGGTAGTCGGAGTGGCCCAGGATCGGTTCCGGCAGCGGGTGTTCACGGGTGCGGCCGTACGCGACGGGGTCGAGCAGCACGTCCCCGTCGACGGCCGGCCGGTCCGCCTCCGCGGGGACACGGACGGGGCCGCCGATGGGGTCGGTGGCGCGGTGGAGGTTGCTCCAGCAGTGGACCGTGCGGTGGAGGGAGCGGAGCGCCTCGGGTCCGAAGTAGGCGGGGAACCAGCGCCCGTAGAGCCGCTCCAGGGGTGAGCCGTAGGTGAGGAGCGCGACCCGGCCGCGAGTGGCGGGCGGCAGCTGCCAGACGGCGGCCGCGGCAAGGACGCTGCCCTGCGAGTGGCCGGAGATGACGAGCCGGCCACCGGTGCCGCGGGTCCAGGAGCTCATGCGCCAGGTGAGGTCGGGGACGGCCCGTTCGGCGTAACACGGCGGGGCGAAGGGGTGGGCGGCCCGCGGCCAGAAAGTGCCGACGTCCCAGAGGATGCCGATGGTACGGCGGGCCGAGGCGTCCTTGTAGGCGCGGCGGCCCCAGGTGACGAAGAGCAGGAAGCCTAGGCCGATCATCCAGGAGCCGAGGGCCTGGGCGGCGGAAGCGGCGGAGGCGATCGCGGGGTGGGCCCCGTCGAAGGCACGGCCGGGGACGTTTCCGCTGGCCCAGGCTCCGGCGACGGACGCGGCCCCGAGGAGCAGGGTCGCGCCGGAGACGACTCCGACGAGGACGGGCGCGGAGTCGGTGAGCCCCGCACGGGCCCGGCCCGCCGCGATCTGTCCGGTGCGGACCGGGTCCGGCTCGCCCGCGGCGCCGTAGTCGGCCTCGACGGCGGGCCGCAGCCGCCGCGCGTCGAGCACGGTCCGTACGGCGAGGAGGGCGGCGGGTGCGAGCAGCAGCAGGAGCAGCACGGGGATCACGGACGCCTGCCAGCTGAGCAGCACGGGCGGCCCGATCCGGGGGCCCTCCCCCGCGCCGGGGCCGTCGAGCCAGTCGGCGACGCGCTGGGCGACGCCGCCGGACATGACGCCGGCAAGGGCGCAGGCGAGCATGGCGACGGCGGGGCCGCCGAGTCCGCGCAGCGCGGTGCGCGGGTCCCTGCGGGGGCGCTGGAGGAGCAGGGCGACCACGCCGAGGGCGACGACGAGGCCGCCCTGGGCGAGGGTGAGGGTGCCGAAGGCGGCGTCCCCGGGGAGGGTGCCGTGGGAGACCCAGCCGGGACGGGACCAGCCGGCGTGCACGGCGGCGAGGGCGAGCAGGGCGAGGGCGGACCCGGGCAGCCAGGAGACGAGGGCGCGCTCGACGCGCAGGTCGAGACGGCGCTCGCTGCGGCCCCGCCGGCAGACGACCCACAGGACGACGGCGCCGAGGGCGACGAGGGCGGCCTGGAGCGCGAGGCCGCAGGCCGCGAGCGCCCCCGTGTCATGGCGGGCAGTGACGGTGGCGAGGGCCGCGGCGACGGTGAGGAACCCGGCGGCGGTGTGCGCGCCACGGAGCCGGGCGACGAGGCGGCGCCCGTACCAGAAACCGGGACGGCCGAGGGCGGGGCGGAGCTCGGCGGGGGTGGGCCCGGCTTCGGCCGGGGCGGGGCCCTCGGGGACGGGTTCCTCCAGGTCTGCGGTCTCCGTGTCGGCCTGGGCGTCGGCTTGAGGGGCGGCCTGGGCGTCGGCTTGAGGGGCGGCCTGGGCGTCGGCTTGAGGGGCGGCCTGGGCGTCGGCTTGAGGGGCGGCCTGGGCGTCGGCTTGAGGGGCGGCCTGGGTGTCGGTTTGCGCGTCGGCCTGGGTGTCGGCTTTCGGCTCCGGCATGGGGGCGTCGTAGCCGGTGGGCGGGCGCTGGGCCTCGTACGCGCTCCAGGTCCGGTTGGACAGGTACCAGAGCAGACCGACGAGCGCCGTCGGCACGAGCGCGGCGAGGGCGAGGCGGCGCCCCGGCGCGGACCACCAGCCGCCGCGGTCGGCGGCGAGGAAGCCGAGCCAGGAGTACGCGTCGGAGCAGGCCGCGGTGCCGGCGCACTGCCAGGCCGTCAGATCGAGCGCGACCTCGCAGGCCGCGGCGGTGAGGAGCACGGTGAGGGTGAGGGCGACGAGCCGGACGAGGACCCCGTACAGCCGGACGAGTCCGGGCCGGCCCTGGGCGGGCGGGCGCATCCAGTGGGCGAGGTTGGCGACCATGAAGGGCAGAAGCAGCAGCCACAGGGCGCGCGTGCCGTCGCCGGAGGTGAGGTTGGACCAGCAGTACGCCTCCGGCACCGGCCGTGCGGCGTACCGCTCGGGGTGCTCCTCGGCGTCGAGGTCCTCGGTCCGCCGGTACACGGCGGCGGTCCCGTCGCCGGTGACGCGTACGGTCCTGGGGTCGTCGAGCATGGACTGCGGGGTGGCTCCGCCGACTCCGTGGACGAGGAGTTCGAGCGCCGCGCCCCCGGTCTCCGGGGCGGGTGTGGCAGGGGACACTTAGGGGACTTCCTCTCTGGGTGGGAGGATGCGACGTCGGAAACAGGATCGCGGACGGCCATACGGCAGCGCACGGTCTCTCACCGAATCCGACACTGATCCCTCGTCCCCTGCGGAAGGACCGGCCCCGGCGGTGACTGACAACCAGAACCTCCTCGCGGAGCAGCGGCGCGCCCTGATCCTCGACGAGGTCCGGCGGCGCGGCGGTGTACGGGTCAACGAACTGACCCGGCGGCTGAACGTCTCGGACATGACGATCCGCCGCGACCTGGACGCGCTGGCCCGGCAGGGCATGCTGGCGAAGGTGCACGGCGGGGCCGTGCCGGTGGTCGAGGCGAGCACCCATGAGCCGGGCTTCGAAGCCAAGTCGGTGCTCGAACCGAGCGCCAAGGACGAGATCGCGCGGGCCGCGGCGGCCCTGGTCGCGCCGGGCACGGCGATCGCCCTGTCCGGCGGGACGACGACGTACGCACTGGCCCGGCATCTGCTCGACGTACCGGATCTGACGGTGGTGACCAACTCGGTGCGGGTCGCGGACGTGTTCCACGAGGCGCAACTGGCCGGCGGCGGGGGCGAGGTGCGCCGCGGGGCGGCGACCGTCGTCCTCACGGGCGGGGTACGCACGCCGTCCGACGCGCTGGTCGGGGCGGTGGCGGACCGGGCGATCCGCTCACTCCACTTCGACCTGCTCTTCCTCGGGGTGCACGGCATCTCGGTCGAGGCCGGACTGTCGACGCCGAACCTCGCGGAGGCGGAGACGAACCGCTGCCTGATGCGGTCGGCGCGCCGGGTGGTGGTGGTCGCGGACCACACCAAGTGGGGGACGGTGGGCCTGAGTTCCTTCGCCGACCTGGGCGAGGTCGACACCTGGGTGACGGACCGCGGCCTGGGCGAGGACGTACGCGGCGAGGTGGCGGAGCACCTGCCGGGGGTCGTGGTGGCGGGCGAGGAACCGGCGTGACCCTGTTCCGGGTCGAGCGGACCGTACCGCTGGCACCGGACGAGGTGTGGCGGCGGCTAACGGACTGGCCGGCGCACGGCCGGCAGGTGCCGCTGACCCGGACGAGGGTCCTCACGCCGGGGCCGAGCGGGGCCGGGACGCGGTTCACGGCGCGGACCGGGATCGGCCGGCTGGCCTTCGACGACCCGATGGAGGTCGTGCGCTGGGAGCCGCCGGAGGCCGGGCGGCAGGGCGTGTGCCGCCTGGCGAAGTCCGGCCGGGTCGTGCGGGGTTGGGCGGAGGTCGCGGTGACGGGAGCCCCGGACGGCGGCTGCCGGGTCGAGTGGACGGAGGAGCTCGCGGTACGAGGACTCCCCCGCGCCTTCGACCCGGTCCTGGCGCGTGCGGGGCGGGTCCTGTTCGGCCGGGCCGTGGACGGCTTGCTCCGCCCTTAGGTGTTCCTTGCCGATCCGGGCGTAGCCCTACGGGCGGAGTTCCGCCGCCACCAGGGCCGCGGCCCTGGCCACGAGCAGGTTGTCGGCCGTCGCGTCCTCCTCGGGCTTGGCCGTCAGGACGGCCAGCAGGACCGGGCCGCCGGCCGGCGGCCAGGCGATGCCTACGTCGTTGTTGCCGCCGTACCGCCCGCCGCCGGTCTTGTCGGCGAGGATCCAGTCGGCGGGCAGCCCCTTGCGGAACCGCTCGCCGCTGGTGGTGTTGGCGAGCATCCAGCGGGTCAGCCGGTCGCGGTCCCGGGGCGTCAGCGCGTCGCCGAGGACGAGGCGCCCGTAGGTCCGGCCGATGGCGCGCGGGGTGGTGACGTCGGTGTCGCGCCAGGGCTCGGCGGAGTTCAACTCGGGTTCCCAGCGGTCCAGTCGGGTGACGCCGTCCCCGATCGACCGGGCGAACCGGGTGACGGCCGTCGGCCCGCCCAGTGCGCGCAGAAGCAGATTCGCGGCGGCGTTGTCGCTGTAGCGGAGGGTCGCGTCGCAGAGCCCGGCGACGGTCATCCCGTCGGCGAGGTTCTCCGGCAGCCCGGTCCTCGGCGAGAAGCCCGACCGCTCGACCAGCGCCTCCGTGTAGCGGACGCGCTTCGCCAGGAACGTGCCGTCGTGGTCGAGGTCGCGCAGCACGGCAGCGGCGGCGAGGGTCTTGAACACCGAGCACATCGGGAAGCGCTCGTCGGCGCGGTACGCCACCGTCCGGCCGGTGCGGACGTCGTGCGCGAACACGCCCAGGCGGGCGGAGTGCTCACCTTCCAGTTCCCGCAGCCGGGTGGTGAGACGGTCGCGGCCACCTCGGGCCGTCGAAGCACGGGCCGTCCCCCCGACCGGGAGGACGGAGGCGAGCGCGGTGCCGGCGCCGAGTGCGAGTGCGGTGCGGCGGGACGGGTGCGGTGCTGTGGTGGACAAGGTGGTTCCCCTTCCGGTCCGGCGAGATCCCTGCGCAGGCCATCATGCGCGGAGGCCGCCGCCACCCTGTGCCATTGACATGCCGTCAGCTAGGGTTCACTTCCACATCCGTCCTGGGGAGGTTCGGTCCATGGCACGCCGACTGAGGCCGGTGGAGCTCGACTTCACCACGACCGCGCCCGTCCGTCTCGTCCACACGGCGACGCTGGCGGCTCCGCCGTCGGCCGTCTACCGGTCCGTGGCCGTGGAGGTGGGCAGCCTGCCGGCCTGGTTCACGGCCGTCACCTCCGCCGTCCCGACGGGGGACGGGGCGGGCCGGACCATACGACTGCGGGGCGGGATCGTCTTCGAGGAGACGATCCTCGCCGCCGAGCCCGACATCCGGTACGGCTACCGGGTGGACCTGACGAACGCCCCCGGCGTGACGGCGCTCGCGGAGGAGTGGGCCCTCTCCCCCGCCGGGAAGGGCACGCGCCTGCGGTGGACGATGGCCGTCGACGGCGCGGCTCCGGTCCGGCTCGCGCTGCTCCTCGCCCGCCCCGGCGTGGGGCTGTCCTTCCGGGACGCGGCGCGCCGCCTGGACCGGCGGCTCACTCCGGCCAGGCCCCCGTCGCCAGGAACCGCTCGATAGCGGCGCTGTACGGGGCGATGTCCAGGCCCTGGGCGGCCAGCCAGTCGTCGGAGTAGTACTTGTCGAGGTAGCGCTCGCCCGGGTCGCAGATCAGCGTGACGATGCTGCCGGTGCGCTCCTGCTCGACCATCTCGGCCACGATCTTGAAGGCGCTCCAGAGGCCGGTGCCGGTGGAGCCGCCCGCCTTGCGCCCTATGGCCGTCTCCAGGGCGCGGACGGCGGCGACGCTCGCGGCGTCGGGGACCTTCATCATGCGGTCGATCGCGCCGGGGACGAAGCTCGGCTCCATGCGGGGGCGGCCGATGCCCTCGATGCGCGAACCGCAGTCGGCGGTCGCGCCGGGGTCGTTGTGCGTCCACCCGTCGAAGAAGCAGGAGTTCTCGGGGTCGGCGACACAGATCCGGGTGTCGTGCTGCATGTAGTGGACGTAGCGGGCGATCGTCGCCGAGGTGCCGCCGGTGCCCGCGGTGGCCACGATCCAGGCGGGCTCCGGGTAGCGCTCCAACGTCAGCTGCTGGTAGATCGATTCGGCGATGTTGTTGTTTCCGCGCCAGTCGGTGGCCCGCTCGGCGTAGGTGAACTGGTCCATGTAGTGGCCGCCGGTGCGCGCGGCGAGGGCCGCGGACTCCTCGTAGATCGTCCGCGAGTCGTCGACGAAGTGACACTCCCCGCCGTGGAACTCGATGAGCCGGCACTTCTCGGGGCTGGTCGTGCGGGGCATGACGGCGATGAAGGGCACGCCGACGAGCTTCGCGAAGTACGCCTCGGAGACGGCGGTCGAGCCGCTGGAGGCCTCGATGACGGGCTTGCCCGGCCGGATCCAGCCGTTGCAGAGCCCGTAGAGGAAGAGGGAGCGGGCGAGGCGGTGCTTGAGGCTGCCGGTGGGGTGGGTCGACTCGTCCTTGAGGTAGAGGTCGATGCCCCACTTCTCGGGGAGCGGGAAGCGCAGGAGGTGGGTGTCGGCGGAGCGGTTGGCGTCGGCCTGGACCTTGCGGACGGCCTCCTTCAGCCAGGCTCGGTACGCCGGATCGCTGTGGTCGACGTCGAGGGTCGCCGGTGCCGTGGTCGACGGTGCCGTGGCCGCCGGCCCCGTGGCCGCCGGCCCCGTGGTTGCCGGCGCCGCGGTCGCGCTGTTCTCCGTGGTGCTCATCCGTCCCACTCCTCGCTTGCCAACACTGCTTCCCGATGCCGACGATACCCCTCCCACCTGGGCAAACGTTCCCTTTGATGTCCCATAGGCATCCCTTGTGGCGGGGCTACTGGTGCGGTCGCGGGCCGCCCGGCACACTGGTGGGGCAACCGGGTGAAAGGGGTGGACCGGCATGGCGGAACCCGAGTTCAGCGCGCGGGGCGTACGGATCGCACGCTGGCCGCGCGCCCTGACGCGCGCGGGAGAGGTACGGATCGAGGACGGCCGGCTCGCGCTGCTCACGAGCTACGGCAGCGAGATCGACAGCGCGCCGGTGACCGCCGTACGCGCCGGGCGGCCGTGGTTCGCCAAGGCCGACGAGGCGGTGGCGACGGTGAACGGGACCCGGTACCGGCTGACCCTGCACCACGGGGACGGCGACGGGACCAAGGAGTCGGGAAGCTTTCTCGCGGCGCTGAGGCGGGCTGCCGGGCGCTGACCTGCCACGGTTCGCGGCGAGTTGCGGCCCGGTCACCACTGGTTCACGCTGGTACCACCTCACCGAGGGTTCACAGGTGGTGACGTTGTGCTTGGGTCGCCACCCCGCCGTACCGCTGTACCGCATGAGAGATCCGAATCTTCGTCTTCTTCCGGACTACTTCGGGGAGTCGCAGCCGTGATCAGCGAGCCGAGCAGGTATTACGCGGTGGAGCTCCACGCCCTGCCGTCGCGGATCGGACAGGTCCGCAGAATCGTCTCCGCGCATCTGCGCCACTGGCATCTCGACGCTTTGGTCGACCATGCCGCGCTCGGTGTCACCGAGCTTCTGACCAACGTCCACCGACACGCGCAGCCGGACAAGCGCTGCACGGTCGAGATCGAGCTGCTGCTCGACCGCCTCACGGTCTCGGTCAGGGACCACGACCCCCGAATACCGAAGGCCGGAACCCTGGACGACGGCGACATCGACGGTGACGTCGGCGGCGCCGGCGACGGCGCCGGTGACGGACTCGACGCGCTGGAGGCGCTGGAGGCGCTCGCCACGTCCGGCCGGGGCCTCGCCATCATCGGCGCGGTCAGCGAGAGTTGGGGCGTCCGCCCGTGCGGCGCCGACGGGAAGGTCGTGTGGTTCACGCTCGCGGCCCCGGCGCCCCCGGTCCCGGTGGAGGTGTGCCGGGTCGCCGTGCGGGACGTCCTGCCGGCGAGTTCCTTCCCGCGGTACGACCGGTTCCCCGGCGTCCCCCTCAGCATCCCCGCCGATCCTCGCTCCGGCGATCCGCTCACCGTCCCCGCCGCCGATCCGACGCGCGCGCCCGCGGTTGCCCTTTAGCGGGTGCCCTGCGCCAGACCGCGCACAGGCCGTAGGTTCTGGGAGAGGCCCGATGGCTCCGGCTGAACACCTACCCGGCCGGACGGGCCGGAGCTGAGGAGCGGTGGCAGTGGCGATGCGGGAGTATCCGCTGGTGGGCGGGCCGGTGGAGGTACGGGGTGCGCTGGACCTGGAGAGGACGCCGGCGGGGGTGATGCCGCGCCGATTGCCGGCGTGGACCAAGGAGCAGTACCAGGACCCGTCGGTCTACGGGGGAACGGTGATGCCCTCGGGCGTGCGGCTGGTGTTCCGCACCGATGCGCGGGTGCTCGAGTTCGAGGTCCTCACCTCCACGGGGCAGCTCGACAGTGACCCCCGGCCTCGGCCGACCGGGATGCTGGAACTGACGGTGGACGGTGCTCTTGCCGGGCGCCGACGAGCGCCGTTGGGTCATGTGGTGCGGATGGCGGGCCCCGGGGCCGCGCAGCGACTGATACCGGGAAAGCCGGGAACGGCACGATTCGCCGGGCTGCCGACCGGTATGAAGAACGTCGAGCTGTGGCTGCCGCAGCAGACCCCCACGGAACTGGTGGCGCTCCGTGCCGACGGTGAGGTCCTGGCGCCCCTGCCCGACGGCCGGCCCCGCTGGGTGCACCACGGAAGCTCCATCAGCCACTGTCTCGAAGCCGACGGCCCCACCGGCACCTGGCCCGTGGTGGCGGCGTCACTCGGGGGCG
Organism: Streptomyces sp. NBC_01255; assembly: GCF_036226445.1. Classification (NCBI taxonomy): domain Bacteria; kingdom Bacillati; phylum Actinomycetota; class Actinomycetes; order Kitasatosporales; family Streptomycetaceae; genus Streptomyces; species Streptomyces sp. NBC_01255. Next base: position 7,588,550 of record NZ_CP108474.1, on the reverse strand, counting down.
TGGAGGTGACCAACCTCAGCCAGCCGGGCAACGACATGCTGGACCCCTATGTCGCCCGGACGATCCGCGACATGCCCGCCGACCTGATCAGCCTCAAGACAGGCGTCAACATCGTGGGCCTGGCCACCTTCCGACTGCGGACGTTCGGCCCGGCGGTGCACGGATTCCTCGACACGATCCGGGACGGCCACCCGGACACCCCGCTGCTGGTGGTCTCCCCGGTGAGCTGCCCGGCACTCGACGCGCGTCCCGGCCCGACCGCGGTGGGCCGGGACGGGAGGATCACAGCGCTGGGCGACCCGGCCGATCTGGCCCGCGGGGCGTTGTCGCTGCAGGTGGTCCGTGACGAGCTGGCGAGAATCGTGGCGGTCCGGCAACCACGCGATCCTCACCTGCACCACCTCGACGGACGCGAACTGCTCGGCCCGGCCGAGGTGGACGACCTTCCCGACGGCCTGCACCCCTCCGCCGCCGCGTACCGCCGGATGGGCGAACGCTTCGCCGCCCACGCCTTCGCCGACGGGGGCCCGTTCCGCGCCCGCTCGCATCCGCAGCCGACCGAGTAGGACACTCGGCCACCCGCGGACCGGTTCGACGCGGTCATGAACGAGGCCCTGCCCTCCGGTGTGCTCACTCCGTGGCGATGGCCCGGAGGATCTCCAGGCGGCCCGCCCTGCGGGCCGGCCGCCAGGCTGCCGCGACCCCGGCGACGAGGCCGACCAGGACCACGGTCGCGAGTGGTACGAGCGGCACCGCGAAGGCGAGCGCGCTGTCGCCCGATCCCGCCGAGGAGCGGACGAGGACCCAGCCGAGGAAGGCACCGAGCGTGAGGCCGCCGAGCGTGCCGAAGGCGGCGACGAGGACGGACTCCCAGCGGACCATGGCCCGCAGCTGGGCGCGGGTCTGTCCGACGGCCCGCAACAGGCCCAGCTCGCGGGTCCGTTCGTGGACGGCGAGGGTCAGCGTGTTCGCGATGCCGAGCAGCGCGATCAGGACCGCGAGCGCGAGGAGCGCGTACACGAGGGTGAGCATCATGTCGATGCCGCCCGCCGAGGCCTCGGCGTACTCCTCCCGGGTCTGCACCTCCGGTTGGCCGTACCGGTCCGCGACCGCGGTCACGGCCGTCTTGCCGTCCGCGACGGACACGCCGTCCGCGAAGGCGACGGCGACGAGCCGGTCGGCGTCCTGGGTGCGGTGCGGGGCCCAGGCCTCCCGGGTGACGAGGTAGTCGCCGGCGAGGTCGGCGCGATCGTAGACGGCTTGGACGGTGAAGGACTGCCGGGTGCCGTCCATGAACGTCAGCTCGGCCGTGCGCCCGGGCGCCAGACCGGAGGCGGCGGCCTCGTCGGCGGCGACGGCGAGCCCGTCCGTACCGAGCCCGGCGAGGGAGCCCCGCACCTCCCCGAGGTCGAGGGTGCGGGCGAGCGCGGCCGGGTCGGTGACGGTCAGGGCGCGGCCCCGTCCGTCGACCTCCGCCACTCCGCGTCCCAGGCCGACGGCCGTGTCGACCTCGGGCAGCGCCGCGACCGCCGGGGCGAGCCGGGGGCTGAGCCCGCTGCCGCCCGCGCCGAACGAGGGTGCGCCGATGGCCACGTCGCCCGCGAAGGAGCGGTCGACGGTGCGGTCCATGGTCGCCTTGAGGGAGGCGCCGAAGACCGTGAAGAGGGTGACGACGGCGACGCCGATCATCAGGGCGGTGGCGGTCGCGGCCGTACGTCCGGGGCTGCGCAGGGCGTTGCGGCGGGCAAGGCCGCGGTTGGCGCCGCGCAGGGGCCGGCCGAGCGCCCGTACGGCGACCGAGGCGGCCACCGGGCCGAGCACCACGAAGGCGGCGACGGCGAGCCCCGCACCGGTCGCGGCGAGCCACAGCGAGGGCTCGCCGAGCACTCCGGCGAGGACCGTGGCGACGGCGGCGAGCAGGAGGGCGCCGCCGGTGAGCGCGCGGGCGCGGGAGGTGCCCGAGCCGTCGGTGTCCGTCTCGCGGAGCGCGGCGAGCGGGGCCGTGCGTCCGGCCCGTACGGCGGGGAGGAGCGCCGAACCGGCGCAGACGGCGAGTCCGACACCGAGCGGGAGGGCGAGGGAGCCGGCCGTGACGACGAGGTCGCCTTCGGGGAAGGGGAAGCCGATCGCCGGGAAGAGGGCCTGGAGACCGGCGGCCACGCCGATCCCGGCGAGGAGTCCGGCGGCGGAGGCGAGCAGTCCGACGGCGAGCGCCTCGGCGAGGGTGCCGGTGACGACCTGGCGGCGGGCGGCGCCGACGGCACGGAGCAGGGCGTTCTCGCGGGTCCGCTGGGCGACGAGGACGGCGAAGGTGTTGTGGATGGTGAAGACGGAGACGAGCACCGCGACCCCGCTGAAGACCAGCAGGAAGGTGGTGAAGAGGTCGAGGAAGCGACCGGAGACCGCCTCGGTGTTCTCCTCGGCCGCGCGCTGCCCGGTGATGGCCTCGACGCCCTCGGGCAGGGCGGGGGCGAGTGCGGCGACCAGCTCGTCCTGGCTGACGCCGGGCCCGGCGCGTACGGCGATGCTCGTCGCCTCACCCGGGCGGGCGGTCAGGTACCGCTCGGCGTCGGCGCGGGTCAGACCGGTCCAGGTGACCTGGCCCATGCCGTCGGCGCCGCCGAAGGTGGCGAGGCCGACGACGGTGACCCGGACGGGGTCGGGGGTGCGCAGGACGGTCGTGTCGCCGATGCCGAGGCCCGCGGCCTTCGCCGCGCCCCGGTTGACGACGGCCTCGCCGGGCGCTTGCGGAGTGCGCCCCTCCGCGAGCCGGTACGGGTTGAGGGCCGGGTCCTCGATCCAGTTGCCGGCGAGGGTGGGCGGGCCTGCGCCGCCGACGGGGGTCCCGTCGGCGGCGAGGAGCTGGCCGGCACCCTCGATCAGGGGCGCGGCGGCGGCGACTCCGGGGACGTCGGCGAGCCGGTCGGCGAGGGCGGCGCCGACGGGGCCGCGGGTGCCCTGCGCTTCGCCGGCGGCGGTGACGGTGGTGGCGCTGCGGACGACGGCGTCCGTGCTCCGGGTGGCACCGGTGAACATCGCGTCGAAGCTCGTGCGCAGGGTGTCGCCCATGACGAGGGTGCCGGTGAGGAAGGCGACCCCGAGGAGGACCGCGGCGAAGGTGCCGAGGAAGCGGCGCCGGTGGGCGCGGAGGGAGGCGAGCGTGAGCCGGAGGGTGGCGGGGGTTCTCATGTCGCCGCTCCTCGGGTCGTGGCCGATGCCGCGACGGAGGTCGTGACCGAGGTCGTGACGGAAGTCGTGACGGCCGGCCGGGCGGTGTCGGGCGCCACGGCCGTGGTCTCGAAGGCCTTCATGCGGTCGAGGACGCGGTCGGCCGTCGGCGCGGCCATCCGGTCGACGAGCCGCCCGTCCGCGAGGAAGACCACCTCGTCGGCGTGGGCGGCGGCGACCGGGTCGTGGGTGACCATGACGACCGTACGGCCGGTCTCCCGCACGGTCCGGCCGAGCAGCCGCAGGACTTCCTCGCCGGAGCGCGAGTCGAGGTTCCCGGTGGGCTCGTCGGCGAAGACGACGTCCGGGTCGCCGACGAAGGCGCGGGCGACAGCCGCCCTCCCCCTACGCCCTGCGGGCGTGGGGGGACCCCCAGCTGCTGTCCGCCGGAGAGTTCGCCCGGCCGGTGGTGCAGGCGGTCGCGCAGGCCGACGGTGTCGACGAGCCGGTCGAGCCGGGCCCGGTCGGGGGCTCTTCCGGCGAGGTCGAGCGGGAGGGTGATGTTCTCCGCGACGGTCGGGGTCGGCAGCAGGTTGAAGGCCTGGAAGACGAAGCCGACGCGGTCGCGGCGCAGGAGCGTCAGACGGCGGTCGTCGAGCGTGGAGAGGTCGGTGCCGCCGACGAAGGCGGCGCCGGAGGTGAGGGTGTCGAGCCCGGCGGCGCAGTGCAGGAGGGTGGACTTGCCCGAGCCCGAGGGGCCCATGACGGCGGTGAAGCGGCCGGCCGGGAAGTCGACGCTCACCCCGTCGAGGGCCCTGACCTCGGTGTCGTCGCGCCCGTAGACCTTGACGGCGTCCAGGACCCGGGCGGCGTCGGTGGACACGGCGGGGGTGCGGGTGGCGGTGGTCATGCCCGACGCCCCTTGGTCGCGGCGCGGCCGAACTGCTCCTCCAGGACGGTGAGCCGCCGCCAGTACTCGTCCTCGTCGATCTCGCCGGCGGCGAAGCGGTGGCCGAGCAGGGTGATCGGCGAGCGCTCGTCCGGCGCGCCGTCGCGGTTCGGGCGGCCGGCGCGTCCCGGGCGCCGGCCGGCGCGGCGGGCGACGGTGACGATCCCGGCGATGACGACGGCCCAGACCAGGGGGAAGAGGAGGATCCACGGGCCGGGGCCCGCGTGGGCGAGTGTGGTGGCGAGGGTGTTCATGAGGTTCAGCTCCTCGGTGCGCTGAGGTGATGTGTCCGTGGTTCGAGACTCGCCCCGGGAGGGGGTCCGGGGCGTCGTACGGGCAGCGGCTTCCCGCATACGACAGCGGGAGTACGGCGGGCGGGTGCGGGGCCTTCCGCCGACCCTCGCCGGCCCTTCGCTGGGCCTCTGCCGAGCCTTCGCTCGGCCTCCGCCGGGGCCCTTCCGCTGAGGCCTTCCGTTCTGTACCTACTGGTATGTACAGTGCGATCATGAGCACTCCGAAGACCACCGCAGAGCGGCTCGTCGAAGCCACCCGCGAGCTGCTGTGGGAGCGCGGCTACGTGGGCACCAGCCCCAAGGCCGTCCAGCAGGCGGCGGGCGCGGGCCAGGGCAGCATGTACCACCACTTCGCCGGGAAGCCGGACCTGGCGCTCGCGGCGATCCGGCGCACGGCCGACGAGATGGGCGCGGCGGCCGAGGCCGTGCTGGGCGGCGAGGGATCGGCGTACGCGCGGATCGAGGCGTACCTGCTGCGCGAGCGCGAGGTCCTGCGCGGCTGCCCGGTGGGGCGGCTGACCATGGACCCGGAGGTGATCACCCATCCGGAGCTGCGCGCCCCCGTCGAGGAGGTGCTCGGCCGGCTGCGCGGCAGACTCGCCGAGGTGGTCCAGGAGGGCCTGGAAAGCGGCGAGTTGAGGAGTTCGCTCGATCCCGAGGAGATCGCGGCGACGGTCGTGGCGACCGTGCAGGGCGGCTACGTACTGGCCCGCGCCACGGGCTCACGGGCGCCGTTCGACAGCGCCGTACGCGGGCTGCTGACGCTGCTCGCCGCCCGCTGATCCCCCTGCCAAGGAACCGGAGGCCGTTCCGTGCACGCCATGCAGTACGAGATCACTCTGCCCGCCGACTACGACATGGGGATCATCCGCGAGCGGGTCGCGACGCGGGGCCATCTGCTGGACGCCTTCCCGGGACTCGGGCTGAAGGCCTATCTGATCCGGGAGCGGGAGGCCGGATCGCCGGTCGACCAGTACGCGCCGTTCTATCTCTGGGCCACCCCCGAGGGCATGAACTCCTTCCTCTGGGGGCCGGGCTTCCAGGGCATCGTGAACGACTTCGGCCGGCCGGTGGTGCAGCACTGGACGGGCCTGTCGTACGAGGAGGGGCCGGCGGCCGCGTCGGCTCCCGGTACGGCGACGCGCCGCAGGACCCCGCTCGGCGAGGCGGTGCCGCCGGGCGAGGCCGTGGCGGAGGCGGTGGCCCGGCACGCGCGGGAGGCGCGCCGGGACGGTGTGGTCGCCTCGGCCCTGGCCGTGGATCCGCGCCACTGGGAGCTACTCACGTTCACTCTGTGGGCCGACGGAGAAGCGCCCGCCGGCGAGGGCGAGCGCTTCCGGGTCCTGCGTCTCTCGGCCCCCGGTCGCGGAGCGCTGGGGGCCGGACGGCGCCGGTGGTGACGCGGCCTCAGGCCACGGCGACGAGGGTGAGGTACACGATGCCGAGGGCCCGGCGGTAGCCGTCGAGCCAGCTCGACCGCTGGCGGTCGACGCGCTCGCGGTTCTCGGCGGCGAGCGGGTGATCCGGGTGGGCGGCGAGCCAGACCTCGGTGTCGTACCGGTAGCCGGACTCGAACTCCTCCCATTCGTCGGGGCTCGCCGTCTCGATCCACGCCGGCCGGAAGCCCGCCTCGATCGCGAGGTCCACGAGGGCGCCGAGGGAGAGGTGGTCGCCGGTGTGCGCGCCGGGCCACATCCCGGCCAGCTCCTCCTCCGTCGGCGTGTGCTCCCAGAAGCCCTCGCCGAGCACGACCCGGCCGCCGGGGCGGACCAGTCGGCGCAGTTCGCGGAGGGCGACGGCGGGTTCGTGCGGCCCTTCGGGGTCGCAGAGCGCCTGACTCGCCCCGAGGCAGAGGATCGCGTCGACGGGGCCCCGGTCGGTGCCGAGCGCCGACTCCTCGACGAAGAGCACGCGGTCGGCGAGACCGCGCTCCTCGGCGAGCGCCCGGCCGCGGGCCAGGTCCTCGGCGTTGATGTCGATCCCGATCCCCTTGGCGCCCGGGGTGTTCTCCAGGGCGCGGAGGAGCAGCTCGCCCCAGCCGCAACCGATGTCGAGGACATCCGCGGGCTGTTCGGCGGCGAGCCGTTCGATCATGCGGGTGGCGCGGGCCTCGGAGAGGGGCCCGTGGAAGGTGAGGCTGCCGAGGCGTGGGGGAAGACCGGAACCAGAAGTGATCATGAGGCGGAACGCTACGTCGTTCGATCCCCTCCGCCCATCGGTTTTTTGGCCGACAGGGCACTGGAAACGTCACACTCCGGCGCGACGACGTGGTGCGCGACACCGTCCGCGCCGCACACCGCCCCGTCCCGTTCACCACCCCGCCACTCCGGTCCTCCCCGTCATGACTCGGGCCGGTCCGGGGGTCCCTCAGGCGGGCTCCCGGCCGAGGGCGGCCAGTGGGTCGTCGAGCACCGGCTGCCAGGCCAGCTCGGCTGCCCCCACCAGGCTGTTGTGGTCCAGGGTGCAGGGCAGGATCGGGACACCACCGCTGCGGCCCCAGAGGCTGCGGTCGGCGACGACCGCGCGGAGGCGCTCGGGGTCGGCGTCGAGGAGTTCGCGGTGGAGTCCGCCGAGGATGATCCGGTCCGGGTTGAGGATGTTCACCAGACCCGCGAGGCCGAGACCGAGGCGGTCGATCAGCTCCCCGACCGCCACCCGGACACCCGGGTCGTCCCGACTGTTCCGCAGCAGGTCACGGGCCTGCTGGAGCAGGGAGACCTCGGGCCCGGGGTCCCGGCCGGCGACCGTGAGGAAGGCGAGCGGGTCGGTCTCGACGTCGAGGCAGCCGCGGCTGCCGCAGTGGCAGGGGCGCCCCTCCGGATTGACCGTCAGGTGACCGACCTCCAGCGCGAGGCCCGCACTGCCCGTGTGCAGGCGCCCGTCGAGGACGAGCGCGCCGCCGACACCCCGGTGGCCGGTGGCGACGCAGAGGAGGTCGCGGGCACCGCGTCCGGCGCCGTGGCGGTGCTCGGCGAGGGCGGCGAGGTTGACGTCGTTGCCGGTGAAGGCAGGGCCGTCGATCCCGGCGGCCCGTACCCGCTCGGCGAAGATCTCCCGGACCGGCGCACCGGCGGGCCAGGCGAGGTGGAGCGGGTTGAGCGCCGTGCCTTCGGGCTCGGCCACGGCGGAGGGCGCGGCGAGTCCGGCGCCGACGCAGCGGCGGCCGCTCTCCCGGAGCAGTGCGGCTCCCGCGTCGACGACGGCGCCGAGGACCTGGGCCGGGTCGGCGGAGACGGTGACGCAGCCGGGGGCCGTGGCGACGATGGTGCCGCCGAGGCCGACGAGCGCGGCGCGGAAGCCGTCCGCGTGGACCTGTGCGGCGAGGGCGACGGGGCCCTTCTCGTCGACGGCGAGCCGATGGGAGGGACGCCCCTGGGAGCCGGCGGCGGCACCGGGGTTGGAGTCGACGCGGATGAGGCCGAGGGCCTCCAGCTCGGCGGCGACCGCACCGGCGGTGGCCCGCGTGACGCCGAGCTCGGCGGTGAGGACGGCCCGTGTCGGCGCCCTTCCGGTGTGCACCAGCTCCAGCGCGGGGCCGAGCGCGTTGCGCCCCCTGTCCAGCCGTGTCCGGGTCGTCGTCGCCTTGCCGTTCATGGGGTGGAGTCTCCCATGATCGGGAGGTGGGGTGTTCCCTGGACGGGGTGCGGGGTACCCGCCGGCCGGGGCCTGCCCCGGTCCCGTGCGTCGCCGAACGGCCCCACCTCCGGAGCGGGCGGGGGTGGCGGGGCCCGAGGCCGGCTCGGGCGAGGGCTGCGTCCTCGCCCGAGCCAGGGGTGGTGTCAGGTCAGTGGGCGCCGAGGAAGGCGCCCTCCGGGCCCTTCTCCCAGCCCTTCTCCGAACACGAGCCGGTGAAGATCGTCCCGTACACGGACGGGACGCCCGCCACCGCGCAGTGCGAGGCGAAGCCCCCGCTACCGGCGGAGAAGTAACCCGCCCCGACTCCGTCGTTGGCAAGCGCGGCACCGGCGCCGCCCAGCAGAATGCCCACGGCCAGGACAGACGCGGCGAGAGAACGCATGACTACTCCTCAAGATCTCGGGATGACGTGCCAGAAGGTGCTCGTCTGCCGGTCAAACGCCTCTCGAAATGGCGAGACACGGCGTCTCACTCCAATGCCCGGCAGTCGGATTCCGGGGTCACACCGGCGCAGAAACGATGCTCTCCAGTGCCCCGTTGGGGAGCACCCTCACCGCGATGACCTGGCCTTTGTCACCCGAACAGCGTGCACGGCCGTGGGCATCACCGCGCGGCGCGGAGGGTGCGGCTTCATCGGCGCCGCCTTCAGGGGACGGGCGGTCCCGTTCGGGGGACGGGCGGCCACGAGGCCGTCGGCGATCTCGCAGCGCCGGCCGTCGGTCGGCGGCCGCCGATGATCAAGAGCCACCTTCGGCTTCGCCCCGCCCGCTTGATCGAGGCCGGGGCATCCCCCTATCCTGAGTTTGTGCCGCTACTAAACAAAGTACGGACGGCCGCATCGGGGGGCTTCGGCGAAAACACCGCCACCCACTCCCTGTCCCGCCTCCGCATCGCCCTGACCCTCTTCTTCGCCCTCGACGGATTCCTCTTCGCCGGCTGGGTGGTCCGCATCCCCGCCGTCAAGCAGCAGACCGGCGCCTCGGCCGGTGACCTCGGCCTCGCCCTCCTCGGCGTCTCGGCGGGCGCCGTCGTGACCATGACGCTGACCGGGCGCCTCTGCCGCCGCTTCGGCAGCCACGCCGTCACCGTCGCCACCGCCGTCCTGCTCTCCCTCTCGGTCGCCCTTCCGGCGCTCACCCGGTCCCCGTTGGCCCTCGGTCTCGTCCTGCTGGTCTTCGGCGCCGCGTACGGCGGGATCAACGTCGCCATGAACAGCGCGGCCGTCGACCTGGTGACCGCCCTGCGCCGCCCGGTGATGCCGAGCTTCCACGCCGCGTTCAGTCTCGGCGGCATGCTCGGCGCCGGCATCGGCGGACTCCTCGCCGGAAGCCTGTCCCCCGCCGTCCACCTCCTCGGCCTGACGGTCGTCGGCCTGGCCCTGACGGCCGCCGCCGGTCCCGTACTCCTGCGCCACACCGCTCCCGGCCGACCGGAATCCCTCCAGGGAGAGACGGAGAAGTCGCCGAACGCCGGGAAGCCCTCGCGGGCGGCGCGCCGTACGGTCCTCGTCTTCGGCGTGATCGCGCTCTGCACGGCGTACGGCGAAGGGGCACTGGCCGACTGGGGCGCGCTCCACCTCGAACAGGACCTGGGCGCCCACCCGGGCGTGGCCGCCGCCGGCTACTCCGTCTTCGCCCTGACCATGACCGCCGGCCGGCTCTCCGGCACGCTCCTCCTGGAACGGCTCGGCCAGACCCGTACCCTCGTCGCGGGAGGGGCCACGGCCGCCGCCGGAATGCTCCTCGGCGCGCTCGCCCCGACCGTCTGGGCCACGCTCCTCGGCTTCGCGGTGACCGGCCTCGGCCTCGCCAACATCTTCCCCGTCGCCGTCGCCCGCGCGGGCGCGGTCGCGGGCCCCAGCGGGGTGGCGACGGCCTCCACCCTCGGTTACGGGGGCATGCTGCTCGGCCCGCCGTCCATCGGGTTCCTCGCCGACTGGTTCTCCCTGCCGGTGGCGCTCACCACCGTCGCGCTCCTCGCCGCCGGTGCCGCGGCAATGGGCTACTGGGCACGGAACGCGGGCGCCAGACCGGCGAGTTGAGCACGCGCACGCACGCAGGCTGCGAGAATCCGCCCCATGGAAACGATCAACGGGGGCACGATGAAGATCGCAGAGCACATCACGGCGCTGGAGACGGCCGGGCGGGCGCTCGCGGAGGCGGCGGCCGAGGCCGGGCCGGACGCGGAGGTCCCGACCTGTCCGGGGTGGCGGGTCCGGGACCTCCTGCGGCACACGACGACGGTGCACCGCTGGGCCACGGCCTTCGTGGTCGAGGGCCACACCACGTACCACCCGGACGGCGGCGAACCGGCCCTCGACGGCGACGAGTTGCTCGCGTACTACCGGGAGGGCCACGCGGGCCTGGTCGCCGCCCTGCGCGCGGCGCCGGAGACGCTGGAGTGCTGGACCTTCCTCCCCGCACCCTCGCCGCTCGCCTTCTGGGCGCGGCGGCAGGCACACGAGACGATCGTGCACCGCGCGGACGCCGAGTCGGCGCTCGCGACCGGGCCGGGAGCGGTCGAACCGATGTCGGCCGCCGACGGGATCGACGAGCTGCTGTGCGGCTTCCACGGCCGCGAGAGCAGCCGGGTACGTACACCCGGGCCGCGGATCCTGCGGGTGCGGGCCACGGACACCGGCGACGTCTGGACCGTACGCCTGTCGGCCACGGAATCACCCCGGGCGGAACGGGGCACCCAGGCCACGGCGGCGGCGGACGTGGAGTTCAGCGGGACGGCCGGGCGGCTGTACCTGACCCTGTGGAACCGGCTGGCGACCGACGCCGTGACTCTGACCGGAGACGACGAGCTCGCGCGGCTGTGGCGCGAGAACTCGGCGGTCACCTGATCCTGAGATGCGGCCGAGAGCACCGCTCTCGGCTCAGGAGCTGCGGTCCAGCATCCTGATCAGCACCTCGCGCTGGAGCGGCCGCACTTCGGCATGGCGCGCGAGGCCCTTCTCCGTGAGCTTCACCTGGACACCACGCCGGTCCTCGGCGCACATCCCCCGCAGGACCAGGCCGTCCTTCTCCAGGCGCGCGACCGTACGGGACAGCGCGCTCTGGCTGAGGTGGACCCGCCCGGCGAGCTCCTGGACGCGCCAGGAGCCCGGGCCGTCGTCGGCCGCGCCCTCGGCGAGGACGTCGAGGACCTCGAAGTCGCTGGCGCCGAGCCCGTACGGATGGAGGGCCCGGTCGAGCTCACAGGTCGTACGGGCGTGCAGGGCGAGGACGTCACGCCACTCGTCCACGAGCGCGCGTTCGGACTGGTTCGCTGCCATGACCGCACGGTAGCAGAAACGACCCATATTGTTGCACGGGAATTAAATGCGTTTGCATTCAATGCACGCGCATGTACCGTGCTGCGCATGACCTCTCCGCTCACCGCCGCACCCAAGGCCGCCCCGCAGGAACGCTGGAGTCCGCGGCTCTGGGGCACCCTTCTCGTGCTCTGTGCCGCGATGTTCCTCGACGCCCTCGACGTCTCCATGGTCGGCGTCGCCCTGCCCTCGATCGCCACCGATCTCGGCCTCTCCACGGCCACGCTCCAGTGGATCGTCAGCGGCTACATCCTCGGATACGGCGGCCTGCTGCTCCTCGGCGGTCGCGCGGCCGACCTCCTCGGCCGCCGGCGCGTCTTCCTCATCGCCCTCGCCGTCTTCGCGCTCGCCTCGCTCCTCGGCGGACTCGTCGACTCCGGCCCGCTCCTGATCGCCAGCCGGTTCATCAAGGGCCTCAGCGCGGCCTTCACCGCCCCCGCCGGCCTGTCGATCATCACGACCACCTTCAAGGAGGGCCCGGAGCGCAACCGCGCACTGTCGATCTACACCACCTGCGCCGCCACCGGCTTCTCCATGGGCCTCGTCCTGTCCGGCCTGCTCACCGAGCTCAGCTGGCGCTGGACCATGCTCCTGCCCGCCCCCGTCGCCCTGATCGCCCTCGTCTTCGCGCTCCGCCTCATCCCGCACAGCCCCCGCGAGGACTCCTCCGGCGGCTACGACCTGCCGGGCGCCGTCACCGGCACGGCCGCGATGCTGCTCCTCGTCTTCACCGTCGTCCAGGCCCCCGAGGTCGGCTGGACCTCCGCCCGGACCCTGCTGTCCTTCCTCGTGGCCGCCGCACTCCTCGTCACCTTCGTCCTCGTGGAACGGCGGAGCGCGAGCCCGCTCGTACGGCTCGGGGTCCTGCGCTCGGGCTCCCAGGTCCGCGCCCAGCTCGGCGCGGCGGCCTTCTTCGGCTCGTACGTGGCCTTCCAGTTCATCGTGACCCAGTACATGCAGTCCCTGCTCGGCTGGTCCGCGCTCCAGACGGCCCTGGCCTTCCTCCCGGCCGGCGTGCTCGTGGCGCTCTCCTCCACGAAGATCGGCGGAATCGTGGACCGCTTCGGCACGCCCCGGGTGATCGCCGTCGGCTTCACGCTGCTCGTCGTCGCGTACGCGCTGTTCCTGCGGATCTCGCTGACCCCGCAGTACGCGGCGGTGATCCTCCCCTCGATGCTGCTCCTCGGCGCCGCCTGCGCGCTGGTCTTCCCCTCGCTCAACATCCAGGCCACCAACGGCGTGGACGACCGCGAGCAGGGCATGGTCTCCGGACTGCTCAACACCTCGATCCAGGTCGGCGGAGCGCTCTTCCTCGCCGTCATCACCGCCGTCATCACCGCGGACGGGGAGGCGTCGCCGTCTCCCCAGGCGGCGCTGGACAGCTTCCGCCCGGGCCTCGCCGTGGTCACGGTCATCGCCCTGGCCGGACTCCTGATCACCCTGCCGGGTCTCCGGAAGAAGCGACGGACCACCACCGAATCGGTCGTCGTCGCCCGCTCGACGTCCACGGACTCCCCGGAGAAGGTCGCGGTACGCGACTGAGCCGGCCGGCCGGAGGCTGTCACTGACGCGAGTGACGGCCTCCGGCCCTCCGCTCAGCCCAGCCAGCCTGGGCGCACGAGGCCCGACTCGTAGGCGAGGACCACGAGTTGGGCCCGGTCCCGGGCGCCCAGTTTCACCATCGCGCGGCTCACATGGGTCTTCGCGGTGAGCGGGCTGACCACCAGTCGGCGGGCGATCTCCTCGTTCGAGAGGCCGATCCCCACGAGCGCCATCACCTCCCGCTCCCGTTCGGTCAGCGCGCCGAGCGCGGTCGTGCCCGCCGGGGCCTTGGAGCGGGCCGCGAACTCCTCGATCAGCCGCCGCGTCACCCCCGGGGAGAGCAGCGCGTCCCCGTGGACGACCGCCCGCACCGCCCGCAGCAGCTCCTCCGGTTCGGTGTCCTTCACCAGGAAGCCGGAGGCACCCGCGCGGAGCGCCTCGAAGACGTACTCGTCGAGTTCGAAGGTGGTCAGCATCACGACCCGGACCTCGGCGAGGTCCGGGTCGTCCGTGATGCGCCGGGTGGCGTCGAGCCCGTCGATCCCCGGCATCCGGATGTCCATGAGGACGACGTCGGGGCGCAGCGACCGCACCTGCTCCACGGCCTCGCCACCGTCCGCGGCCTCCCCCGCCACCTCGATGTCCGTCTGGGCGTCGAGCAGGGCCCGGAACCCCGCGCGGACCAGCGCCTGGTCGTCGGCGAGCAACACACGGATCACGGGGTCTCCTCGGAACTGAGCGGACTGGCTGGACCGATCGGGAGAACGGCGTGCACGCGGAAGCCGCCGTCCGGCCGGACGGCCGCCTCGATCGTGCCACCGAGCGCGGCGGCCCGCTCCCGCATTCCGGCAAGTCCGTTGCCACTGCCGCCCGCCTCGGTACCGGTGGCCGGGCCGTCGTCGTCGACGCGCAGGTCGAGACGGGCGGGGCCGTGTGCGATCTCCACCCGGGCGGTGCGGGAACCGGAGTGCCGGACCACGTTGGTGAGCGCCTCCTGCACGATCCGGAAGGCGGCGAGGTCGGCGCCGGGAGGCAGGGCCGCGGCGGGCGGGCCGCTCGCCGTGACGGTGACGGTGAGACCGGCGGCGGCGGCCTGCTCGACGAGTTCGGGGAGGCGGCCGAGACCGGGGGCCGGGGCGCGCGGGGCGTCGCCGGGGGTACGGAGCGTGTCGAGGACCTGCCGCACCTCGCCGAGTGCCTCCTTGCTGGCGGCCTTGATGGTGGTCAGCGCGGTGCGGGCCTGCTCGGGGTCGGCGTCGAGCAGGGCCAGGCCGACTCCCGCCTGCACGTTGATCACGGAGATCGAGTGGGCGAGCACGTCGTGGAGTTCGCGGGCGATACGGAGCCGCTCCTCGTCGGCGCGGCGCCGCTCGGCCGCGGCACGCTCGGCCCGCTGCTGCGCCCATTGCTCGCGCCGCACCCGTACGAGCTCGGAGGCGGCGAGCACGGCGACGGCGAAGGCACCCGCGGGCAGCTCCTGCCCCCAGGGCGCGGGGCCGTCGCCGGCCGGGGGCAGCCACCGGTACAGCCAGTGCGAGAGCAGCAGATGGCCCGCCCACAGCAGACCCAGGGCGCACCCGGCGGCGATCCGGTGGCCGTGGACGACGGCGGCGAAGCAGGCCACGGCGATCAGGACGAAGACCGGGCCGTACGGGTAACCGGCCGCCAGATAGGCGAGGGTGACGGCCGTGACGCCGAACACCACGGGAACGGGCCACCGGTGACGGAGCACCAGCGGCGCCGTCCCGAGGAGCAGCAGGGCCCGCCCGAGGGCGTCGAGCGTCTCCCGGTCGGGCTGGTTCCGCGCGGCGAAGCCGGTTCCCGCCATGACGAACACGGCGATCACCAGCGTGGACCGCCACGGCAGCCCGGCCGGGCCCCGCTCGCCGGCCCACCATCCCCACGGCGCCCGGCCAGGGCCTCCGACACCGCGCCAGGCGGTCCGCTCCTCGTCCATACCCGCCACGCTATCCGCGCCCGCCGCACGAGGACGTCGGCCGGGCGGATTGGCCGCCCGTACTCCCACTGGAGTACGCGGGTGGGGCACGGAGGCGGAGTACGGGCGGCAGCGTACGGAGGAGGAGTACGGGAGCGGCGTACGGAGGGGTGTACGGAGCGGGTCCGGGCGGCGGGTCGGGGGCGGCGCGCGCTCAGCCGCGGGGAAGGAGGCCCACGTCCTGGCCCAGGCGGCGGGCGGCCGTCGTGAAGAAGGCGTCGCGGTCCTCGACGAGGCGGTGGAACTGGCCGAAGACCTCGAAGGAGACCAGGCCGAAGAGCTGCGACCAGGCCGCCACCAGGGCGACGACGAGCGCCGGGGGCAGGTCCGGGGCCATGTCGGCGGCGATGCGGACGGCTTCGGGGCGGACGGTGTCCGGGAGCGGGGGGAGCGCGACGCCCTCGTCCTCGTGGGCCTCGCGGGCGATGCCGACGAGGACGAGACCGACGCGGGCGGCGGGGGCGTTGGTGTCCTGGGGTGCGGTGTAGCCGGGGACGGGTGAACCATAGATCAGGGCGTACTCGTGCGGGTGCGCGACGGCCCAGGCGCGGACGGCCCGGCAGACGGCGGTCCAGCGGACGAGCGGACGCTGCCCGGCGGTCTCTCCGGCGGCGCCCTCGGCGGCGGCTCCGACGGCGTCGTAGGCGTCGACGATGAGGGCGGTCAGCAGATCGTCGCGGCTGGGGAAGTACCGGTAGAGCGCGGAGGACACCATGCCCAGCTCACGGGCGACGGCGCGCAACGACAGTTTGGCGGCGCCCTCGGCGGCGAGCTGGGTACGGGCCTCGGCCTTGATGGCCGCGGTGATCTCGACACGTGCGCGGGCGCGGGCTCCTCTAACGGTTGTCATGGTGAGCAGTGTGCCATTCGCAGAGCACCGATCCGAAACGAGAGCACTGCTCTTGCGCGAGAGCGCCGCTCCGCGCAGACTGGAGGCAAGCGAGAGCACTGCTCACGCTTCACATCCACCGCTCCGCAGGAGGAACCCATGTCCGCTCAGCCCGCCGCCCACGTCATGAAGCCCGGCTGGTTCACGGTCAACGTCGTCAACCCCGCCGTCTCGTGGATGACCCGTCGGGGCATCAGCGTCTGGGGCTCCCGTGTCCTCGCGGTCCGCGGCCGCAAGAGCGGCGAATGGCGCCGCACCCCCGTCAACCTCCTGACGGTGGACGGCGCCCAGTACCTGGTGGCCCCGCGCGGCCACGTCCAGTGGACGTACAACATGCGGGCCGCCGGCGGCGGACAGCTGCACCTCGGCAAGCACGCGGAGGGGTTCACCGCCGTGGAGCTGGCCGACGACGACAAGCCCGCGCTCCTGCGCGCCTACCTCAAGCGCTGGAAGGCCGAGGTCGGCGTCTTCTTCGGCGGGGTCGGCCCCGACTCCTCCGACGAGGAACTCCGTGCCATCGCTCCGAAGCACCCCGTCTTCCGCATCACGACGACGGGCCCCGCCGCCTCGGCCGTGTGAACCGGCCGGGGCAGCGGAGCCCGTACGCGTCGATGGCGTCCATGAGGGCGGTGAGGCCGATGACGCCGATGGTCGTGCCGGTGGCGATCCGTCAGATCTGCTCCGCGGTCTCCGAACCCGCCGAAGTCTCCTGTCCGTCCGCTGTCGGCTCCGGCACCGCACCCGACACCGACTCCGCGCCGGACTCGATACCTGTCTCCGACTCGATGCCTGCCTCCGTCTCCGACTCCGCCTCGGAATCGGACTCCGCGCGCTCGCGCGCGCTGACGCCCCGGCCGGCGGGACCGACGCCGGAGGAGGTGTCCATCCGCTTGTCGAGGACGTCCAGCGCCCGTCGGGCCAGGCCGTTCGAGCGGACCATGCCGCCGAGGGTGGCGGAGCCCCGGGTGATGTCGGCGAAGGCGTTCCACGCGGGGCGGAACCCCGTGATCGTGGCGTGCAGCAGCCCCGGGCGCCGCTCGAAGAGCGCGAGCATCCGCCGCCCGACCGCCATCTCCACACCGAGACCGGCCTTGATGGCGAACGCGTAGTTCAGGGCCTGCCGCCGGGCGTCGACCGCGTCGTTCGCCTCCGCGACCCGTACCGCCCACTCCCCCGCGAGCCGCCCCGAGCGGAGCGCGTACGAGATGCCCTCGCGCGTCCACGGCTCCAGGAGCCCGGCCGCGTCGCCACAGACGAGGACCCGGCCGCGGGAGAGCGGCGAGTCGTCGGCGCGGCAGCGCGTCAGGTGCCCGGAGGAGATCGTGGGCTCGAAGCCGGCGAGGCCAAGACGGGCGACGAAGTCCTCCATGTACCGCTTGGTGGCGGCGCCCTCGCCGCGCGCCGAGATGACGCCGACCGTCAGCGTGTCGCCCTTGGGGAAGACCCACCCGTAACTGCCCGGCATCGGACCCCAGTCGATGAGGACGCGGCCCTTCCAGTCCTCGGCCACGGACGGCGGCACCGGGATCTCCGCCTCCAGGCCCAGGTCGACCTGACCGAGCTTCACCCCGACATGCGCTCCTATGCGGCTGGCACTGCCGTCGGCACCGACGACCGCGCGCGCGAGGACGGTCTCGCCGTCGGCCAGGACGACGGCGACGGTCCGCCGGTCCGGCACGGAGGGGCCGTGCTGCTCCACCCGGCTCACCGTGGCGCCGGTGCGCAGCTCCGCGCCCGCCTTCTGCGCGTGCTCGACGAGCTGCGCGTCGAACTCCGGGCGGTTGATGAGCCCGAAGAGCATCCGGCGCGAGCGGCGGGTGCGGGCGAAGCGGCCGTCGAGGGAGAAGGTGACGGCGTGCACCCGGTCCTGGAGAGGCAGTTCGAAGCCGGGCGGGAGGGAGTCCCGGGAGGGGCCGATGATGCCGCCGCCGCAGGTCTTGTACCGGGGCAGCTCCGACTTCTCCAGGAGCAGGACCCGGCGGCCCGCGACCGCCGCCGCGTAGGCCGCGGAGGCGCCGGCCGGGCCCGCGCCGACCACGACCACGTCCCAGACCTCCGCCTCCTCGTGCGCGCCGGTGCCGGCGGCCGTGACGGGCGCGGTGGCCGTGACGTCGGGCGCGGGGGTGACGAGGGGGGTGGCGGTATCGGCGGCGGTGGCGATGTCGTCGGCGGCGGCGTCGACGAACTCGGCGGCGTCGTCAGCGTTGGCGGCGTTCTCGGGACCGGCGTTCTCTGCGTGCTCGCTGCTCACGATGTGCTTCTGCTCCTGATCCGACCGGTGGTCTGCTCTCGACGCATCCTACGGCTCGGTAGCCGGAGCCCCGCGCCGTAGGATCTACGGTGCGTTCGCCGTACCACGACATACGACGAACGCCCTCCCTACGTCGTAACGTCGCACCCACCAGGAGCGTGCCCATGACCGCGAATCCGATCGCCGAGACCGTCCGGTCCCTGATGCCCCGGGCAAAGGCCGAACTCACGGAGCTCGTGGCCTTCGAGTCGGTGGCGGACGAGGCCGTGGCGCCGCGCAGCGAGTGCGAGGCGGCGGCGAACTGGGTCGCGGACGCACTGCGCGCCGAGGACTTCCAGGACGTGGCGCTGCTCGACACGCCCGACGGTTCGCAGGCCGTGTACGGCATCCTGCCGGGCCCGGCGGGCGCGCCGACCGTCCTCCTCTACGCGCACTACGACGTGCAGCCGAAGCTGGACGAGTCCGCCTGGCTCACCCCGCCGTTCGAGCTCACCGAGCGCAACGGCCGCTGGTACGGACGCGGCACGGCCGACTGCAAGGGCGGCTTCGTCCTGCACCTGCTCGCGCTGCGCGCCCTCAAGGCGAACGGCGGCGTCCCGGTGACGGTCAAGGTGATCGTGGAGGGGTCGGAGGAGCAGGGAACCGGTGGTCTGGAGCGGTACGCGGAGCAGCACCCCGAGGTGCTGACCGCCGACACGATCGTCATCGGCGACGCGGGCAACTTCCGCGTGGGCCTGCCGACGGTGACCGCGACGCTGCGCGGCATGACGATGATCCGGGTGCAGATCGACACCCTGGAGGGCAATCTGCACTCCGGTCAGTTCGGCGGCGCCGCGCCGGACGCGCTGGCCGCGCTGATCCGCGTCCTCGACTCGCTGCGGGGCCCCGACGGCTCCACCGTCATCGACGGCCTGCCGGGTGACAAGGCGTGGGAGGGCCTCCAGTACCCGGAGGAGGACTTCCGCAAGGACGCCAAGGTCCTCTCGGGCGTGGCCCTGCCGGGCGCCGGCACCGTCGCGGACCGGATCTGGGCGCGCCCGGCCGTGACCGTCATCGGCATCGACTGCCACCCGGTGGCCGGGGCGACCCCGTCGATCCCCGCGTCGGCCCGCGCCCAGATCAGCCTGCGGGTGCCGCCCGGCCAGGACGCGGTCGAGGCGACGAAGCTGCTCTTCGCACACATCGAGAAGCACACGCCGTGGAACGCCCGGGTGTCCCTGGAGCAGGTCGGCCAGGGCCAGGCCTTCCAGGCGGACACGTCGAGCCCGGCGTACGCGTCGATGGCCGAGGCGATGAAGATCGCGTACCCCGGTCAGGAGATGCAGACGGCGGGCATGGGCGGCTCGATCCCGCTGTGCAACACGCTGGCCTCGCTGTACCCGGAGGCGGAGATCCTGCTGATCGGTCTGAGCGAGCCGGAGGCGCAGATCCACGCGCCCAACGAGTCGGTCTCGCCGGAGGAGCTGGAGCGGCTGTCGGTGGCCGAGGCGCACTTCCTCGTCAACTACGCCCGCTCGAAGCAGGTCTGACGGTCGGACGACTCGGACGGACGGTTCGGATTCAGCCGGACGGTTCGGATTCAGCGCTAGGCGAAGCTCGCCGAGAGCGGACAAACGTACGGCGGACCTGCGGTGATGCGTAGGTTCGCCGTATGGAACTCATCCCGATCACTCCGCGGCTGCATCTCCTCGACTACTCCATCGGCCAGGCCTATCTCTGGCGGGACGAGGAGGAACTGACCCTCGTCGACGCCGGATGGGCGGGTTCGGCGGACGCGACGACGGAGGCCATCCGGGCGGCGGGCCTCGACCCGGACCGGCTCCGGCGGATCGTGCTCACCCACTGTCACCGTGATCACGTGGGCGCGGCCCAGGAGTTGGCGGACCGGCACGGCGCCGAGATCCTCGCCCACCGCCTGGACGCCCCGGTGGTCCGGGGCGAGGCCCCGGTCCCCGAGCCGGACCTGCTGGACTGGGAACTCCCGCTGTACGAGCACGGGCTGACCGTGCCGGTGGCGCCGCCCACCCGGGTGGACCGGGAGGTGGAGGACGGCGAGGAGCTCGGCTTCGGCGACGGCGCGGTGGTCGTGCACACCCCGGGACACACGCCCGGCTCCCTCGCGGTCCATCTCCCCCGGCACGGCGTGCTGTTCACGGGTGACACGGTGGCGTCGGTGCCGGACGTGATGTTCGGCGTCTTCCATGTCGACCGCGCCCTCGCCATGGAGTCGATGCGCCGCTTGGCGAAGCTGGCGCCCTCGGTGCTGTGCTGTGGCCACGGGGCTCCGGTGACCTCGGACACGGCGGCCCGGCTCGCCTCCGCGGCCGGTCTGGAAGCATGATGGCGATCATGGAATCTTCGCCTCGCCCCAGGACCGACCAGGCGCCCGCCGACCCCGCGGCCGCCGACGGCGCCCTCGCCACCCAGCCCATCGGCTACTGGAGCGGCCTCGCGCATGCGGCCGTCACCCGGCACCTGCGGGACGCCATGGCCCGGATCGACGTGACACAGCCGCAGTACTGGGTGCTGAACCGGGTGAACGGCGGTCCCGGGGCGCCGAGCCGCGAGGAGGTCGTCGGCCAGCTGACGCCCCTCGCGGACGGGCCGCACGAGATCGCGCGCGTCGTCGAGCAGTTGCTGCACCGCGGCTGGCTCCGGGCGGACGACGCGCGGCGCCTGCACCTCACCGACGCGGGCGAGGCCGCCCGCGTACGACTCCGTGAGCTGGTGACCGAGGTACGCGCCGAGGTCCACGAGGGCATCAGCGACGAGGAGTACGTGGCCGCCCTGAAGGTCCTGCGCCGGATGGTCGCCAACGTCGAGGGGGACGGGGCCGCTTAGGGCCTGTCCGACCCTGATCCGCCGGACAGGCCCCTAGGGTCCGTCCTGGCCCACGGGGACCCCTGTGGGTGCGTCCTGCCCCACCGGGACCCCTGCCTCCAGGTTGAGCACGGTGCCGCGTTCGCGGGCGCGCAGCGCCCAGTGGAGGCGGTCGTAGCGGACGGGCGGCAGCAGGCCCGCTGCCTCCTCCTCGGTGACGAAGCGCCACTCGCGGAGCTCGGCGCCGGGGAGGCGGAGGCGCGCGGTGTCGTCGGCGCGGAGCGTGCCTCCGTCGAAGAGGAGGCGGAGGCCGCCGTATCCCGGGGGCTTGGGCCTCTCCCAGTCGACGAGCAACAGGCGGGGTACGGCGTCGAGTTCGAGCCCGAGCTCCTCCGCCACCTCGCGCACTCCGGCGCGGGCCGGTGGTTCGCCCGGTTCGACGACACCGCCGGGGAACTCCCAGCCGGGCTTGTACGTGGGGTCGACGAGCAGGAAGCGGTCCTCCTCGTCGAAGAGCAGGACGCCCGCGGCGAGGGTCTCGCCCGTCGGTTCGGGCGTCTGGACGATTCCGCACGGCGCGGCCCGGTCGGCCAGGACCGCGTCGGCGACGGTCCGGGCGGCCTCGGCCACGGTGAGCTCCGAGGTGTCGACGACGAACGCGTCCCCCACGAGCCAGTCGAGCGCGGCCAGGTACGGCGGTATGTGGCCGTGGCACCACTGCCGGACGCGGGCGTCGGCCTCGGGTTCGCCGTGCTCGGTCCGGCCGTCGATCCGCTGCCGCAGGATCGTTTCCTCCGGAGCGAGCAGGACATGCCGCACCTCGATCCTGCGGGCGGCGAGCGCGCCGAAGATCTCGTCCCGGTACTCCTGCCGGAGCAGGGTCATGGGGACGATCAGCACCCCGCCGACCTCGGCCAGCAGGGCGGCGGCGGTGTCGACGACCATGCGCCGCCAGATCGCCAGGTCCTGGAAGTCCTCGACCTCGGCGAGCCGCTTGGCCGGGAGCAGCCAGGTCATGGCCCCGCCGACGAGCTCGGGGTCGAACAGCGTGCTGTGCGGGATCAGATCGACCAGTTCGCGCGCGGTACTGGACTTCCCCGCACCGAACGTACCGTTGATCCAGACGATCACGATTCCCCCTCTTGGGTAGCCCCCAGTGGATTGCCCGCAACACCCTGCCACGAAAACCACGAACAGATGTCCGGCACATGTCCGGGCAGGCCGACGCCGTCAGGAGCCGGAGCCGGACCAGACTCCCCCGCCCCTGCCGCACCCGGCCGCCGCCGCGGCGCCGAGGAGTCCGGCGTCGGTACCGGTGACCGCCGGGACGACCGTGAGGTTCCGTACGAAGGAGAGCGTCGCGTAGCTCCCGAGGCTGCGCCGCAGCGGACCGAAGAGGACCTCGCCCGCGCCCGCCACCCCGCCGCCGACGACCGCGATGTCGATCTCGACGAGCGTCGCCGTGGCGGCGATGCCCGCCGCGAGCGCCTGCGCGGCCCGCTCGAACGAGGCCACGGCGACCGGGTCGCCGGCGCGCGCGGCGGCGGCCACCGCCGCCGCTGAGGCGTCGCCGTCGGGCCCCGGCCGCCAGCCGTTCTCCAGGGCGCGGCGCGCGATGTGCGGGCCGCTGGCGAGCCGTTCGACACAGCCTCGCCCGCCACAAGCGCAGGGATCACCGTCCAGGTCCACGGAGATGTGGCCGAGGTGACCGGCGTTGCCGGTGGGTCCTGGGTGGAGCCGGCCGTCGAGGACGAGACCGCCGCCGACGCCGGTGGAGACCACGAGGCAGAGGGCGTTGTCGTGGCCGCGGGCGGCGCCGAGCCAGTGTTCGGCGGCGGTCATGGCGACCCCGTCGCCGACCAGGGTGACCGGGCGCCCTTCCGTCGCCCGGCGGACCCGTTCGACGAGCGGGAAGTCGCGCCAGCCGGGCACGTTCACCGGGCTCACGGTCCCCCGCGAGGCGTCCACCGGGCCGGCGCTGCCGATGCCGACGGCCCCCGCGGCCTCCCACAGCGGCGTGGCGGCGAGCTCCCCGAGCACGGCCTCGACGGCCCGCATCACGGTCTCGCCGTCCTCCCGCGCGGGGGTGGGCCGCTGGGCCCGCACCCGGACGCGTCCCTCACCGTCGACCAGCGCCCCGGCGATCTTGGTGCCGCCGACGTCGAGCGCGACGACAGGACCCGGCGCGGGGCGGGTGGCGGGGGCGGTGTGCATGGGCACGGATCCTCCAGTCGGCGGCCGGGAGCGGCCGGGTGTGATCTGTACAGTCTGCCCAGTCCTGCGGCCGCTGACAACGTTGTCCAGGTTCTATGCTCGACCTGAGACCTGGATACCGGATTCGCAACCGACACGACGGAGGAACCCCGCACCGTGGCCGACATCGCCCGCCGCACCGATCACCGCTACGGCATCCGGCCCACGATGAAGGACGTCGCCGCCCGCGCGGGCGTCGGCCTCAAGACGGTCTCCCGGGTCGTGAACGGCGAGCCGGGCGTCACCACGGACACCGAGCGCCGCGTCCAGGAGGCCATCGAGGCCCTCGGGTTCCGCCGCAACGACAGCGCGCGGGTCCTGCGCAAGGGCAGGACGGCCACCGTCGGCCTGGTCCTCGAAGATCTCGCCGACCCGTTCTACGGGCCGCTCAGCCGCGCGGTCGAGGAGGTCGCCCGGGCGCACGGCGCGCTCCTCATCAACGGCTCCAGCGCCGAGGACCCGGCCCGGGAGCAGGAGTTGGCGCTCGCGCTGTGCGCGCGCCGGGTCGACGGCCTCATCGTCATCCCCGCCGGTGACGACCACCGCTATCTGGAACCGGAGATCAGGGCGGGCGTCGCCACGGTCTTCGTCGACCGGCCTGCGGGCCGGATCGACGCCGACGCCGTCCTCTCCGACAGCTTCGGCGGGGCGCGCGACGGCGTGGCCCATCTGATCGCCCACGGACACCGCCGGATCGGTTTCGTCGGCGACCGGCCGCGCATCCACACCGGCGCGGAACGGCTCCGCGGCTACCGCGCGGCGATGGAGGACGCGGGCCTGCCGGTCCGGGAGGAGTGGGTCTCGCTCGGGTCGACGCACCCGGAGCGGGTGGGCGCGGCCGTACGGGAGATGCTGACCGCGCCGGAGCCGGTGACGGCGCTGTTCGCGGGGAACAACCGGGTCACCGTGACGGCGGTGCGGACCCTCGCCGGGCACGCGTCCCCGATCGCCCTCGTCGGTTTCGACGACATCGAACTGGCCGACCTGCTCGGCATCACGGTCATCGCGCAGGACGCCGCCGCTCTCGGCCGGACCGCCGCGGAGCGGCTCTTCCGCCGCCTCGACGGGGCGGGCGGGGCGCCGGAGCGGGTGGTGCTCGGCACGACGCTCATCGCCCGCGGTTCGGGCGAGATCGCGCCGCCGGCCGGCTGAGTACGGCTGTCCCGACGACAGCACTGCCCCGCCCCCCCCTGTCGACCGCGCGAGGAGCGCGGGAACGCGTACGGGGTACGGGGCAGTCCGCCGGAGCGGGAGGCTACTCGGCCGAGGCGGTGAGGTCGCCGCGGCGCGGGGCGGCGAACCGGTCGAGGGCCGCGCGGCTCATGCCGGTGAGGGCGTCGACCTCGGCCGTGTCGAGGGCGCCGCAGTCGATGCCGCGCAGCAGGTACGAGGAGAGCGCCTTGGCGGTGGCGGGCTCGTCCATGACGTCGCCGCCCGCGTGGTTGGCGTAGGCGGAGAGGCGCTTGGCGGCGGCCTCGAAGCCCTCGCGGTAGAAGGCGAAGACGGCGGCGTAGCGAGTGGGGATGTGCCCGGGGTGCATGTCCCAGCCCTGGTAGTAGGCGCGGGCGAGGGCGCGGCGGGTCAGGCCGTAGTGCAGGCGCCAGGCCTCGTGGACGTGCTCCTTGGAGCCGACCGGGAGGACGTTGGTGGAGCCGTCGGAGACGCGGACGCCGGTGCCGGCGGCGGCGACCTGCATGATCGCCTTGGCGTGGTCGGCGGCGGGATGGTCGCTGGCCTGGTAGGCGGCGGAGACGCCGAGGCAGGCGCTGTAGTCGAAGGTGCCGTAGTGCAGGCCGGTGGCGCGGCCCTCGGCGGCGCCGATCATGCGGGCGACGGCGGCGGTGCCGTCCGTGGCCAGGATGGACTGGCTGGTCTCGATCTGGATCTCGAAGCCGAGGCGGCCGGCGTCCAGGCCGTGGGCCTTCTCGAAGGCCTCCAGGAGGCGCACGAAGGCGGAGACCTGCTCGGGGTAGGTCACCTTGGGGAGGGTGAGGACGAGGCCGTCGGGGAGGCCGCCGTTCTCCAGGAGCCCGGTGAGGAAGACGTCGGTGGTGCGGATGCCCCGGTCGCGTACGGCGGACTCCATGCACTTCATCCGGATGCCCATGTACGGGGCGGCCGTGCCGTTCGCGTACGCCTCCGAGATCAGCCGGGCGGCGCGGGCCGCGTCCTGGTCCTCGTCCTGGCCCGCGTAGCCGTCCTCGAAGTCGACGCGCAGGTCCTCGATCGGTTCGCGCTCCAGCTTGGCGCGGACGCGGCCGTAGACGTCCTCGGCGAGGTCGTCGGCGAGGCCGAGGACGGCCGCGAAGGAGGCAGCGTCGGGGGCGTGCTCGTCGAGGGCCGCGAGGGCCTGGTCGCCCCAGGAGCGGACGGTGTCGGCGTCGAAGACGTTGCCGGGGACGTAGACCGTGTGGACGGGCTGGCGGGTGCCGGGGTCTCCCGGGTAGCGGCGGTCGAGCTCTGCGTCCACCGCTGCCAGGGAGGCGCTGATGCCCTCGCTGACCGCGCCCGCGAGGCTCGTCGACACCTTCTCCTGCTGACCCATCCCACATCCTCCTGTTTTCCGCTTCACGGAATCAACAATCCGTATAGCGAAGTTAATAGTCGGTCGGGACCCACGTCAATGGGTGTCCGAAACGGCCGGGGGCCGCGCGGCGACGAATCGCCACGCGGCCCCCGGACCGTAAAGAACAGCAGGTCAGCCCTTGCGGGCCTGAACCTCGGCGGTCAGCTGCGGGACGACGTCGAAGAGGTCGCCGACCACGCCGTAGTCGACGAGGTCGAAGATCGGGGCCTCGGCGTCCTTGTTGATGGCGACGATGGTCTTCGAGGTCTGCATGCCCGCGCGGTGCTGGATCGCGCCGGAGATGCCGGACGCGATGTACAGCTGCGGCGAGACCGACTTGCCGGTCTGGCCGACCTGGTTGGCGTGCGGGTACCAGCCGGCGTCGACCGCGGCGCGCGAGGCGCCCACGGCGGCACCGAGCGAGTCGGCGAGCGCCTCGATGATCGCGAAGTTCTCGGCGCCGTTGACGCCACGGCCACCGGAGACCACGATCGCGGCCTCGGTCAGCTCCGGACGGCCGGTCGACTCGCGCGGGGTGCGCGCGGTCACCTTGGTGCCGGTGGCCAGCGGGCCGAAGGAGACCGCGAGGGCCTCGACGGCGCCGGCGGCCGGGGCGGCCTCGACCGGGGCCGAGTTCGGCTTGACCGTGATGACCGGGGTGCCCTTGGAGACACGGGACTTGGTGGTGAACGAGGCGGCGAACGCGGCCTGCGTCGCGACCGGGCCCTCGTCACCGGCCTCCAGGTCCACGGCGTCGGTGATGATGCCGGAGCCGATGCGGACCGCGAGGCGGGCCGCGATCTCCTTGCCCTCGGCGGAGGACGGGACGAGCACGGCGGCCGGGGAAACGGCCTCGTACGCGGCCTGGAGCGCGTCGACCTTCGGGACGACAAGGTACTCGGCGAACTCGGGGGCGTCGGCGGTGAGGACCTTCACGGCACCGTGCTCGGCGAGCGCGGCGGCGGTGTCGGCGGCGCCGTTGCCGAGGGCGACGGCGACCGGGTCGCCGAGGCGGCGGGCGAGGGTCAGCAGCTCCAGGGTGGGCTTGCGGACGGCACCGTCGACGTGGTCGACGTAGACGAGAATCTCAGCCATGGGACTTCAGTCTCCTGCGAACGAAAAGGGGCGGGACGGTCGGCTCGCGGGAGCCTTAGATGAACTTCTGGCTCGCGAGGTACTCGGCGAGCTGCTTGCCGCCCTCGCCCTCGTCCTTCACGATCGTGCCCGCGGTGCGCGCCGGACGCTCGGCGGCCGAGTCCACGGCGGTCCAGGAACCCTCGAGGCCGACCTCGTCGGCGTCGATGTCGAGGTCGTCGAGCTCCAGGGACTCCACCGGCTTCTTCTTGGCGGCCATGATGCCCTTGAAGGACGGGTAGCGCGCCTCGCCCGACTGGTCCGTCACGGACACGACGGCCGGAAGCGAGGCCTCCAGCTGCTCGGAGGCGCTGTCGCCGTCGCGACGGCCGGTGACCTTGCCGTCTTCGATCTTGACCTCGGAGAGCAGCGTGACCTGCGGGACGCCCAGGCGCTCGGCGAGGATCGCCGGCAGGACACCCATGGTGCCGTCGGTGGAGGCCATACCGGCGATGACGACGTCGTAGCCGGTCTTCTCGATCGCCTTGGCGAGCACGAGCGACGTCGCCATGACGTCACTGCCGTGCAGGTCGTCGTCCTCGACGTGGACGGCCTTGTCGGCGCCCATGGACAGCGCCTTGCGCAGCGCGTCCTTGGCGTCCTCGGGGCCGACCGTCAGCACGGTGACCTCCGCGTCGTCCGCCTCTTCGGCGATCTGCAGGGCCTGCTCGACCGCGTACTCGTCGAGCTCCGACAGCAGGCCGTCGACGTCGTCGCGGTCGACCGTCAGGTCGTCCGCGAACTTACGGTCTCCGGTCGCGTCGGGCACGTACTTCACACAGACAACGATCCTCAAGCTCACGCCGGCTCTCCTACTGCATCGTCATAACTTGGCTGCCTTGTTGCTCGCAGCATAGGCGCCTGAAGGGCGGGTTTCCGGTCGGGGCGCCGGACGCCCCGACCGAAATATTACTCGTCAGTACACCCAGTTCGTTACAGGTAAGCAAGCGCTCAGAGATGTGACCTTGACAACGCGCAGAGAGGGGCGCGCAGGGGAACTCTCAGTCGCGCAGCGCGTTGAAGCGCCCGTGGTGGTACAGGAGGGGCCGGCCCACCCCTTCCGGGTCTCCGGCGACGGCCTGCGCGATCACGATCCGGTGGTCGCCCGCGGGCACCCGGGCCACCACGCGGCAGACCAGCCAGGCGAGGACGCCGTCCAGGACGGGCACCCCCTCCGGCCCCACGCTCCAGCGGGTCGACCCGCCGAAGCGGTCGGCGCCGCTGCGCGCGAAGGTGGCGGCCAGTTCCTGCTGGTGCTCGCCGAGTATGTGCACGCCGATGTGTTCCGCCTCGGCCACCACGGGCCAGCTGGAGGAGGAGGTGCCCACCCCGAAGGAGATCAGCGGGGGCTCGGCGGCGACGGAGTTCAGCGAGGTCGCGGTGAAGCCGACGGGGCGCTCGCCGTGCGCGGTGATCACCGCGACACCGGCGGCGTGCCGGCGGAAGACGGAACGGAGCAGATCGGGAGAGGCCTGCCGGGGTGCGCCGATCGTGGGAGCGGTACTGAGCTGGAGGTCCGGCGTAACCGTCATGGAGTTGTCCTTCTGCGAGGGCGTCATGAGGGGAGTCCTGGGGTGGTCAGACACCCGGACAGCGCGCGCTCGCGTTGCGGGCCAGGTCCACATGGACCCGGCCGTAGAGAAGGAGTTCTGGGGGCACTCCGTCAGGGTGACGATCGGTGGCGGGTGCAGTCAAGTGCGTACCGGGATATGGGAGAAGTGTCACCGCGTCAGACCGCCCGCCCCAGCGCCGCGATGACGTCCGCCCTGCGGGGCTGTCCGGCCGCCCGGCGGACGACCCGGCCCGTGCGGTCGAGGACGAGGACGGTGGGCGTCCGGGCGATGCCCAGCTCCCGTACGAGGTCGAGGCGTTCCTCGGCGTCGATCTCCACGTGCGCGACGCCCGGCACCATGGCGGCCACCTCGGCGAGGGTGCGGCGGGTGGCGCGGCAGGGCTGGCAGAAGGCGGTCGAGAACTGCACGAGGGTGGCCCGCTCGCCCAGTTCGGCGCCGAGCACCTCCGGCCGCAGGACCTCGGCCCCCAGGGCCTCCGACATCCTTCTCCCCTTTCCCATGCGTCTCTCTTCCCCCACCAGCAGCGTCGCACGCGACCGTACGATTCCCGCCACGGCCACCGGGGGTGACGAGAATCTCCCTGTACGAAGCCGCCTGGACTGGTCACGGCGCCCCACATGGGGCACGATCTGCCCAAAGCCGAAAACCTACGGCCGCGTAACTTCGCCGGGAGAACCCGCTCCGGGCACACGAAGAAGAGGTTCCTCTCCGATGGCAGAACTCGTCTATCGACCGGTCGTCGGTGCCGCGCTCACGCTGTTCAAGGCGCTCGACCTGAAGATCGACACGCAGGGTTCCGAGAACATCCCGCGCACGGGCGGGGCGGTGCTCGTGAGCAACCACATCAGCTATCTGGACTTCATCTTCACGGGTCTCGCGGCCCTCCCCCAGAAGCGTCTCGTCCGCTTCATGGCGAAGGACTCCGTCTTCAAGCACAAGGTCTCGGGGCCGCTCATGCGCGGCATGAAGCACATCCCCGTCGACCGCTCGCAGGGCGAGCACGCCTACCAGCACGCGCTCGAGTCGCTGCGGGCCGGCGAGATCATCGGTGTCTTCCCCGAGGCGACCATCTCCCAGTCCTTCACCCTCAAGAGCTTCAAGACGGGTGCGGCGCGGCTGGCGCAGGAGGCGGGCGTCCCGCTGATCCCGATGGCGCTCTGGGGCACCCAGCGGGTCTGGACGAAGGGCCGTCCCCGGAACTTCAAGCGGAGCCACATCCCGGTGACGATCCGCGTCGGCGAGCCCCTCGAGGCCCCCTCCGACCAGTACGCGGGCGCTATCACGCGGCGGCTGCGCGAGCGCGTCCAGGAGCTCCTGGAGGCCGCGCAGCGCGCCTACCCGGTCCGCCCGAAGGACGCGAACGACACGTGGTGGGTGCCCGCGCACCTCGGCGGTACGGCTCCTACGCCGGCTCAGGTCAAGGAAGCGGGCTGACCCTGCCCGTAGGCGGGGTCAGAGCTCCGTAGGGAGCGTCCGCCAGAGGTACGGCCGGTCCGGGGCCGCCTTCAGCGCGCCCAGGACGGCCGGGTGCGGTTCGGCGTACAGCCGCGGGTAGTCGACCTCGCCGAGCTCCGGCCGTACGGTCCAGGCGAGGCGCTCCTCCCCCAGCGAGAACCGGGCGTCGACGCCCGGCTTGTTGCCCCGCACGTCCTGGCGGGCCCAGTGCCGCTCGCCGGGCAGCAGGAGGGCGACGAGGCCGTGGATCACCGGGTTCGCCCCGTCGTCGTCCGCGAGCCGCTGGTAGCAGAGGGCGGCCGGGATGCCACGGGCCCGCAGGAGCGCGGCGTACGCGAGGGACTTGGCGTAACAGATGCCGGTGCGCTGCTCCAGGACGTCGGAGGCGCGCCAGGTGACGCGGAGATCGCCCGAGTCCTGGGAGTGCGGGATGGTGTCGCGTACGTGGACGTAGGCCGCCTCGGCGTATGAGTATGCGTCGGGATGATCATCAGAGAGCCGGGCCGCCACCTCCGCGACCTGGGGGTGGTCATGGTCGACGGCCTCGCCGACTGCCAGGTAGGCCGCGATGTCGGGGTGTTGCTGCACGAGTTCCATGCGGTGAGAGCGTAAGGAAACGGCCGGACGGAAGTCAATGACTTTCCGTCCGGCCGTATCTTTATGCAGCGCTGGAGCGATGTCTACTGGCGCGCCATCTCTTCCTTCAGCGCCTGGAGGAAGTCGTCCACGTCGTCCTCCGTGGTGTCGAAGGCGCACATCCAGCGCACATCGCCGGCGGCCTCGTCCCAGAAGTAGAAGCGGAACCGTTCCTGCAGGCGCCTGGTCACGTCGTGCGGCAGCCGCGCGAAGACCGCGTTGGCCTGCACCGGGTAGAGGATCTCCACCCCGTCGACCTCGCGCACGCCGACGGCGAGCCGCTGGGCCATCGCGTTGCCGTGGCGGGCGTTGCGCAGCCACAGGTCCTTGGCGAGGAGCGCCTCCAGCTGCACCGACACGAAGCGCATCTTCGAGGCGAGCTGCATGGACATCTTGCGCAGGTGCTTCATGTGGCTGACGGCGTCCGGGTTGAGGACGACGACGGCCTCGCCGAAGAGCATGCCGTTCTTCGTACCGCCGTACGAGATCACGTCCACGCCGACCGCGTTGGTGAACGCGCGCATCGGCACGTCCAGCGAGGCGGCGGCGTTGGCGATCCGGGCGCCGTCGAGGTGCACCTTCATGCCCTTGGCATGGGAGTGCTCGACGATCGCGCGGATCTCCTCGACCGTGTAGACGGTGCCCAGCTCGGTGTTCTGGGTGATCGAGACGACCTGCGGCATCGCCCGGTGCTCGTCCTCCCAGCCCCAGGCCTGCCGGTCGATCAGCTCGGGGGTGAGCTTGCCGTCCGGAGTGGGCACGGTGAGCAGCTTGAGGCCGCCCATCCGCTCGGGCGCCCCGCCCTCGTCCACGTTGATGTGCGCGGACTCGGCGCAGACGACGGCGCCCCAGCGGTCGGTCAGGGCCTGGAGCGCGGTCACGTTGGCGCCGGTGCCGTTGAAGACCGGGAAGGCCTCGGCACTGGAGCCGAAGTGGCTGTGCATGATGCGCTGGAGGTGCTCGGTGTACTGGTCCTCGCCGTAGGCGACCTGGTGGCCTTCGTTGGCGAGGGCGAGGGCCGCGAGGACCTCGGGGTGGGCGCCGGCGTAGTTGTCGCTGGCGAAGCCCCGGACCGACGGGTCGTGGTGACGACGCGCGTCGGTCCTCGGGCCGGGGCCCGCTGTCACGGCTTGGGGGTCAGCCACAGACGCTGTCCATTCACTTCCTGGGCGGGCGTGTTCCACAGTCCGGCGATCTCGTCGGCCAGATCCTTGACGTCGGTGAAGCCCGCGAACTTCGCGTTGGGGCGCTCGGCGCGCATCGCGTCGTGCACCAACGCCTTGATCACCAGGATCGCAGCCGCCGCCTGCGGGCCGTCGTCGCCCCCCAGCTTGCGGAACGAGTCCGCCATGGCGAGGGTCCAGGCCTCGGCGGCCGCCTTGCCGGCGTTGTACGCGGCGTTGTTGGCGAGCGGCTTGTGCGCGCCGACCTGGCTGATCAGGGCGTACCGGCCGCGTCCACCGGCGCGCAGCAGCCCGTCGTGGAAGGCGAGCGACGTGTGCTGGACGGTACGGATGAGGAGCTTCTCCAGGAAGTCCCAGTCCTTGAGGTCGGTCTCCGTGAAGGAGGCGCTGCCGCGCCAGCCGCCGACGAGGTGGACCAGGCCGTCGATGCGGCCGAACTCCTTCTCCGTCTTCTCGGCCCAGTCGCGCGTGGCGTCCAGGTCGAGCAGGTCGACGGTGTCGCCGATGACCCGGGCGCCGCCGTGGGCGTAGCGGGCGGCGTCGACGGCCTCCGCGAGACGCGCCGGGTCGGCGTCGGAGCCGACGACGGTGGCGCCCGCCTCGGCGAGGCGCAGCAGGGTCGCGCGGCCCGCGGGGCCGGCCGCGCCGGCGACCGCGATGACGGCGCCGTCCAGCGGCCCGCCGTTTCCGTTGGCGTTCATGGGCGACGCCTCCTCCGTGGTCTCCGTGCTGTCGGTCGGGTCGCTCACGCGGCGGCCCGCTCGTGGCGCGGGACGTCGGCGGCGGTGATCCCCTTGGTGCCGGCGATCACGCCCTTCAGCTTCTTGGAAAGGGCCTCAAAGAACATGCTGAGCGGAAACTCGTCCGGAAGCACGTCGTCGACGAGCTTGCGCGGCGGGAGGGACAGGTCCAGGGCGTCCGGACCCTTGGCCCACTTCGATCCCGGGTGCGGGGAGAGGTAGGTGGAGACGAGCTCGTACGCCTTGAACCAGTGGACCAGCTTGGGGCGGTCGATGCCGTCGCGGTAGAGCTTCTCGATCTCGGCGCAGAGCTGGTTCGTGACCTCGGGGGCCCGCTGCCAGTCGATCTTGAGGGTGTTGTCCGTCCAGCGCACCACGTCGTTCTTGTGGAGGTACGCGAAGAGGAGCTGGCCGCCGAGACCGTCGTAGTTGCGGTTGCGGTCGCCGGAGAGCGGGAAGCGGAACATCCGGTCGAAGAGCACCGCGTACTGCACGTCACGGCCGTGCGTGTTGCCCTCGGCCTCCAGCTTCACGGCCTCCTTGAAGGCGGTGAGGTCGCAGCGGAGCTCCTCCAGGCCGTACATCCAGAAGGGCTGGCGCTGCTTGATCATGAAGGGGTCGAAGGGCAGGTCGCCGTGGCTGTGGGTGCGGTCGTGGACCATGTCCCAGAGCACGAAGGCCTGCTCGCAGCGGGTCTGGTCGTCGATCATGGCGGCGATGTCCGCGGGCAGCTGGATGCCCAGGGTGTCGACGGCCGCCTCGGTGACCTTGCGGAAGCGGGCGGCCTCGCGGTCGCAGAAGATACCGCCCCAGCTGAAGCGCTCGGGAGCCTCGCGGACGGCGATGGTCTCCGGGAAGAGGACGGCCGAGTTGGTGTCGTACCCGGCGGTGAAGTCCTCGAAGGTGATGCCGCAGAAGAGCGGGTTGTCGTAGCGGGTGGCTTCCAGCTCGGCGAGCCACTCCGGCCAGACCATGCGGAGCACGACGGCTTCCAGGTTGCGGTCCGGGTTGCCGTTCTGCGTGTACATCGGGAAGAGCACGAGGTGCTGGAGCCCGTCCACGCGGTCGGCGGCCGGCTGGAAGGCCAGCAGTGAGTCCAGGAAGTCCGGGACCGTGAAGCCGCTCTCGGCCCACTTGCGCAGGTCGGAGACGAGCGCGCGGTGGTAGGCGCCGTCGTGCGGGACGAGCGGGGAGAGCTGCTCGACCGCGGCGGTGACCCGGTCGAGGGTCAGCTCGACGAGGGCGCGGGCGGGCGCGCCCTCGGGCTCGAAGTCGATGGAGCCGTCCGCGCTCTGCCAGGTGCGGATCTCCTCCACGGCATTCTTGAGCTCGGCCCAAGCCGGGTGGTCGATCACCCGGGCGTCGGTGGATATCCCCCCACCGGTCACGTCCTGCACAAGAATTTCCGTCATGCCTCTTCCTCCACAGGAGAACCTCGCGTCAAGACACCGTAACCATTTACGGTTCCCTGACACAAGGGGAGCAAGAGAAATTATCCTGCGCGACCCCCATGGTCGCCGAAGTTTTTCCTGTGAGTCGGGGTTGAAGCCGCCCTTCCGCCGTACGGGGCGGCTGTACCGGCTCAGCCCAGCGGCTTGACGAGCAGCTCGAACTGGAGGTCGTCCCGCTGGGGCAGACCGAAGCGCTCGTCGCCGTACGGGAAGGGGGTCATCCGCCCCGTACGCCGGTAGCCGCGCCGCTCGTACCATGCGATGAGCTCCTCGCGCACGGAGATCACCGTCATGTGCATCTCACGGACGTCCCACAGTTCGCGCACCCGCCGCTCGGCCTCCTCGATGATGCGCCTGCCGAGACCCGCGCCCTGGAGCTCGGGACGGACCGCGAACATCCCGAAGTAGGCGGCCTCGCCCCGGTGCTCCAGCTGGCAGCAGGCGACGAGTTCCCCGTCCTGCTCGACGACCAGGAGACGGCTGCCCGGGGTGGTGATGACGGCGGCCACCCCCTCGGGGTCGGTGCGCTGCCCCTGGAGGATGTCCGCCTCCGTCGTCCAGCCGCCCCGGCTGGCGTCGCCCCGGTAGGCCGACTCGACGAGCGGGACGAGCACGGGGACGTCGTCCAGGACCGCCTCGCGGTACTCGATCCGGCTCGTGATCCGGCCGGTCTCCTGGGACGTGGCGATGTCCATGCGTACGGGCTCCCCTCGGGCGCTGACGATCGGCGTGCGCGATCGTCCCGAGCCTAACGCGCGCGCCTTTCACTCCCCCTCGTACACCTGTGCGCGATCGTGCGCCCGCGTGGGGCGTCAGGGCGGCGGGCATTTCTCTCGGTGAGGGGGGGTGTGTGCCGTGCACGGAGGGGCCCTGTCCGGGTGGCTGCTGGTCGCGCTGTGCGCGGCCACGGGTACGTACTGCCTGCTGCGGATGCGTGTGTCCGACGGGGAGGAGCGGCGGGCGGCGGGCGGCGAGGCGCTGATGGGGTTCGGGATGGCCCTCATGGCGCTGCCGACGACGGTGGTGGCACAGCCCGGCTGGAGCTGGGCGGTGTACGCGGCGGTGTTCGGCGGGGCGGCGCTGCTCGCCATGGCCGGTGCGGCCCGGCGCGGCGGGCACCATCTGCACCACCTCGTCGGCTCGCTCGCGATGCTCTACATGGCGGTGGCGATGGCCGCCCCCGTCGCACAGGGGGCGCACACGGGGCACGCCATGGGGACGGCGGGCGGCATACCCGTACTGACGGGCGGACTGCTCCTCTACTACACCGTGTACGTCCTGCGTGCGGGGGCGCGGCTCGCACCGGCGGCGGTGGCGGCCGCGGGCGGCCCCGGCCCGGCCTGGGCGACCCGGCCGGAGCTCACCCTCACGTGCCGGCTCTCGATGGCCCTGGCGATGGTGGCGATGCTGGTGACGCTGTGAGGACGGGTGATCCGGACTTCCCTCACAACGAAACCGTGTCGTACGTCACTTGAAGCCCGGGGCCATACCCCCGACCCGTACCGCGCTCATAGGGTGGCGTACATGTGGGTCTCCCTCGCACTCCTCCTGCTCGGCTTCCTGACCGCCGTCGCGGCCCCCCGGCTGCTGGCGCGGGCCGACTGGGTGGAGCGAGAACCCGTGGTCGCCCTCTGGGTGTGGCAGTGCGTGGTGGCGGCGGTGCTGCTGAGCTTCGCGCTGTCGATGACGCTCAGCGCGTCGGCGGCCTGGCAGGCGGTACGGGGGCAGCTCTTCGCGCCCGCGCCGCGCGCGGTGGTCGACGCGTACGAACTCGGCACGACCGGCCCGTGGTCGGGGGTCCTCGCGGTCGCCCTGGCCTGCGGCGGCGTCTGGTCCGGGGCGATGCTCGGCCGGGAGATCGGCCAGGCGCGCGCCCGGCGCAGACAGCGCCGCTGCGATCTCCTCGTCCGCGCTCCCCTGCTGCCCGGGGAGCAGCCCGGCAGCGAGCGGCTCGTCGTCCTGGAGGGCGAGCGGGCGGACGCGTGGTGGATGGCGGGGACCACGCCCCAACTGGTCATCACCACGGCCGCACTGCGGCGCCTGAAGGGCCGGCAGCTGGACGCGGTCCTGGCACACGAGCAGGGCCACGCCCGGGCCCGGCACGACTGGCTGCTGCACTGCTCGGCCGCGCTCGCCGGCGGTTTCCCCGGGGTCCCCGTCTTCACGGCCTTCCGCGAGGAGATGCACCGGCTGGTGGAGCTGGCCGCCGACGACGTGGCCTCCCGCCGGTTCGGGCGGCTGACGATCGCGCTGGCCCTCGTCGAACTGAACGAGGACCGGGGGGTGTTCGGCCCCGGACCGGCACCGGACGCGGATCTGCCGCAGCGGGTGCACCGGCTTCTCACCGCGGCCCCGCGGCTCACGGCGGGGCACCGTCTGCGGCTGACCGCCGTCGCGTCCCTGGTCCCCGTGGTTCCGGTCCTCGTGGCCTTCGTCCCGGCGCTCACCGCTCTGGGGTAGCGGGGGCGGATCGCACACGGAGGGTGGGGAAGATCACCGCCTGCGGCGGGGCGGAACACCGCCCAGGGCGGGGCGGTTCGATGCCCGGGGCGGGGCGTCGGGCAGGATCGGCGCATGCGCTCCTCCGCCGTGGTCTCCGGAGTCCTGTTCGTCCTCCTGCTCGTGCTCGTCGCCGCCGGGTGGTCCCCCCTGCTCTCCTTCGACCGGTCGGTCGCCGAGGAGTTGCACCGCGACGCCGTCGCCCGCCCAGGCGTCACCGGCCTCAACCGCTTCCTCAGCGACTGGGTATGGGACCCCTGGACGATGCGCGCCCTGGCCGCGATCGCGGTGGTGATGCTGTGGTGGCGGCGGGAGCGGATCCTCGCCCTGTGGGTGGCCGGCACGAGCCTCGTCGCGGTGGGCCTTCAGCAGGGCCTGAAGTACCTGGTGGGGCGGGACCGGCCCGCGTGGCCCGACCCGGTCGACTCGGCGCGGTACGCGGCCTTCCCGTCCGGGCACGCGATGACGGCGATGGTGACCTGCGGCGTGCTCCTGTGGGTGCTCGCGCTGCACTGGCGGACGGAGTGGCGCGGCTGGAGCGTCCTCGCGAGCGTCGCGGTCGTGTCGGTGCTCGGGGTCGGCTGGACGCGGATCTACCTGGGCGTCCACTGGACCTCGGACGTGCTCGGCGGCTGGCTGCTCGGCTGGTGCTGCGTGGCCGTGGCCGTCCTCACGTACCGCAGGAGGACAATGGGAGAAACGCGATGAAGCCGCCTGTTCTGGACGATCCCCCGTGTCGCCCAGAACAGACGGCCTCCCCGTCGGCCTGCCACGGGGGCGCGGCGACGGGATGCGCTGAGTATATTGGCCGGCAGCCAGTCAACGCAGGAGCCAAGCATGTCCCCGCGTAGCCCATCGGTCAATGAAGAGCTCAGGCGCCGCTCACGTGAGCGGATTCTGCGGGCCACCGTGGAACTGGTGTCGACGCGTGGCTACGAGGCGACCACGCTCGGCGACATCGCGGAGCGGGCCGGTACGGCGCGCGGACTCATCTCGTACTACTTCCCGGGGAAGCGGCAGCTTCTGCAGGCGGCGGTGCACCGGCTGATGCACCTGACGCTGGAGGAGGCGCTGGAGCGCGAGCCGCGCACGGAGGACGGCCGGGAGCGGATGGCCCGGGCGATCGACGCGGTCCTGGGCCTCGCGGTGGACCGGCCCACCCTGATGCGGACCCACATGGCGGGCATCCTCCAGGCCGAGGGCTTCGTGCAGTGCGAGGAGCAGCAGCGCCTCGCGTTCCTGCTGCGGGACACGGTCACCCGGTACGGCTCGCAGGATGTGGACACCGACTATCCGCTGCTGCGCGCCCTGTTGATGGGCGCGGTGGTGGCGGTCCTGCTGCCGGGCGCCCCGATGCCCATGGCGCGGCTGCGGTGGGAGCTCTTCCAGCGGTACGGGCTCGGCTGGGAGCAGGGCGCGCCGCCGGGCGGGGGTCCGCCCGACGGCGCGCCGGTGGTGCACCTCGATCAGGCCTCGACTCAGTCGTCGAAGTCGAAGTAGTCCGGCTGCGTCTGGACGTTGAGCTCGTCCATCCGGATCCGCTTCGCGGGGTCGGTGCGGCGGTCGGAGAGCTTCAGGACGTCGAAGCCCTTGGCCATGTCGTTCGAGTAGATGTAGCCGTTGTAGTAGTACGCGGACCACGAACCGCCCGTGGAGATCGTGGTGGCGGACAGCGGGCCGCGCTCGAAGTAGCCGATCTCCTTCGGGTGGGCGGAGTCGGTGAAGTCCCAGACGGAGACGCCGCCCTGGTACCAGGCCTGGACCATCAGGTCCTTGCCCTTGACCGGGATGAGCGAGCCGTTGTGGGCGACGCAGTTCTCGGTGTCGGCCTGGTGGCGCGGGATCTTGAAGTAGCTGCGGAAGACGAGCTTGCGCTTGTCGCCCTTGCCGACGATGTCGTAGATGCCGTCGGCGCCCCGGTTCGGGCCCACCACGGCGTTGCAGGTGGCGCCGCCGCCACCGCCGAGCTCGTCGGTGAAGACGACCTTGTTGGCCTTCTGGTTGAAGGTCGCCGAGTGCCAGAAGGCGAAGTTGACGTTGTCCTGGACCTGGTCGATCACCCTCGGGTGCTCGGGGTCCTCGATGTCGAAGAGGATGCCGTCACCCATGCAGGCGCCGGCGGCGAGGTCCTTCTCCGGCAGCACGGTGATGTCGTGGCAGCCGGTGGTCTTGGAGACGCCCGGGTTGGTGGGACCGCCCGGGTTGCCGCCGCCGTCCGGGCCCTCGCCCGGGAAGAGGACGGGGAAGCTGACGATCGCGGCCTTCTCGGGCGCCTTGCGGGGCACCTTGATGACCGAGATGCCGTCGTGCGGAGGCTGGCAGTCCGGGAAGGCGGCGTTGGGCGAGTAGGAGGAGACGTACACGTACACGTTCTTGCCCTTGGGCAGGAGCGTGTGGGTGTGCGAGCCACAGGCGGTCTCGACGGCGGCGACGTACTTCGGGTTCCTGATGTCGCTGATGTCGAAGATCTTCATGCCCTCCCAGGATTCCTTCACCGAGGCGGGCTGCGACGTGCTGGTGCACGAGTTGTCGCTTCGGGAGGAGTCGGTGGAGAGGAAGACGAGGTTCCCGGAGACGGAGATGTCGTTCTGGGAGCCGGGGCAGAGGACCTGGGCGACGGTCTTCGGGGCCTTCGGGTTGCTGATGTCGAAGATCCGGAAGCCGTCGTAGTTGCCCGCGAAGGCGTACTTGCCCTGGAAGGCGAGGTCCGAGTTGGTCCCCGGGAGCGCGTCCTTGGGGATGTTGACGAGGTGCTCGATGTTCTTGCTGTGGACGATCTCGTCCACGCCGGGGATCTCACCGCTCTGGATGGCGGAACGTGCTTCGGCCGCCTGCGCCGCGGAGACCGTGCCCTGGGTCAGGGCGTCTCCGGGGTCGGGAGTGGCGACCGAGGGTCCGGCCGCCAGCATCGTGGCCAGCAGGCCGGCCGCGGCGGTCGCCACGCCCAGGCGTCTGATCCGTGCACGCGGGCTACGCGGTGTACGCGGTATTCGCAACGCAGTCACTCCGTCCTCACTGGTATCCGTTCAGCTTTGAACGGATGCTGGACCCCGGCAGTATGGTCCTTGGCGTGCGCATCTCAACAGA
This sequence comes from Streptomyces sp. NBC_01255, assembly GCF_036226445.1. Lineage (NCBI taxonomy): Bacteria > Bacillati > Actinomycetota > Actinomycetes > Kitasatosporales > Streptomycetaceae > Streptomyces > Streptomyces sp. NBC_01255. The sequence continues at coordinate 7,549,108 of NZ_CP108474.1, read as the reverse complement.
TGGCAACACAGACGTAATGAAGGATTTTGATCGATCCCCCCGAGAAAAGTGCTAGGAACGGTCACTGTCCCCGCAAGAACATCTGGAGGTCGCGTTGTTGATCCGCCGTCAGCGTGCCGTCGTCGCCGTGGCCCTGTCCGCCGTCGCCGTACTCTCCCTGGGAGCCTGCGAGTCGGGGGCCGGCACGGACGCGCCGCGGGCCGAGGCCTCGGCCGGAGGCTCGGTGGTGGCGCCGGGGAAGCCCGGCGAGCCGGCCAAACGGATATCGCCCGAGGAGGCCGCCCGCCTCCTCCCCGACGAGCGCCCGAACGGCGCCGACTTCCGGTACGCGCAGATGATGATCGTCCACCACCGCCAGGCACTGACCATGACGGAACTCGCCCCGCAGCGGGCGGGATCCGCGCAGGTCAAGAAGGTGGCCGAGCGGATCGCGGCCGCACAGCTCCCGGAGATCGCCGCGATGGAGGGCTGGCTGAAGAACAACGGCGGGCCGCGCGAACAGAGCGGCCACGACCATCACTCGATGCCGGGCATGGCGACCGAGGCCCAGCTGAAGGAGCTGAAGGCAGCGAAGGGCGAGGCCTTCGACGAGCTGTTCCTGAAGCTCATGATCACGCACCACGACGGGGCCGTGACGATGGCGGCCGAGGTGCTGAGCGAGGGCAACAACGTCCTGGTGGAGGAGATGGCCAACGACGTGATCGCCCAGCAGACCTCGGAGATCAACCGCATGCGGTCGCTGTAGGGACCCCGCAGGCGGTCACCGGGTCACGCCGGTCACGCCCCTTCGGCACCGCCCTGGCGGCCGGCCTGCGCCTCGGCCGCCGTCAGGACGGTGTCCAGGAGGCCGGGGAAGAGGGCGTCCAGGTCGTCCTTGCGCAGGGCGTTGAGCTTGGCCGTGCCCCGGTACATCTGCTGGATGACGCCGCTCTCACGCAGGACGCGGAAGTGGTGCGTCGTCGTGGACTTGGTGACCGGGAGGTCGAAGTACGAGCAGCTCAGGGCATCGCCCTCGCGCGCCAGATCCCGGACGATGCGCAGCCGCACGGCGTCCGAGAGCGCGTGGAGCACCCCTTCGAGGCCGATCTGGTCCCGCGTGGGGTGCTCGAGCGCGCGGGGGCTGGTGGCGATCGTCATGACGGCGGCTCCACTTCATCCGGGTGACCTCATTGTACGAGACCTCTCGTAGTTTGACAGGTGCCGTACTACGATGAGTATCGTACGAGCGTCCTTCGAGGCCCCCGAAACGGAGTCCGTCATGAGCGTCGCCCTGTTCCAGCCCTACACCCTGCGTTCGCTGACCGTGCCCAACCGGGTCTGGATGGCGCCCATGTGCCAGTACTCGGCCGAGATGACCGGGCCGAACGCGGGTGTGGCCGGCGACTGGCACTTCGCCCACTACGCCTCCCGGGCCACCGGCGGCGCCGGGCTCATCCTCGTCGAGGCGACCGCCGTCGCCCCCGAGGGCCGGATCAGCCCGGCCGACCTCGGTCTGTGGAACGACACCCAGACGGAGGGTCTGCGCCGGATCGCGGGCTTCCTCAAGGAGCACGGCACCGTGCCCGGCATCCAGATCGGTCACGCCGGGCGCAAGGCCTCGACCAAGCCCCCGTGGGAGGGCCGCGGCCCCGTCGAGCCGGGCGATCCGGGCTGGCAGCCCGTCGGCCCCAGCCCGGTCGAGTACGCCGAGGGCTACCCGGTGCCGACCGAGCTGACCGTGGAGCGCATCCGGGAGATCACCGGGCAGTTCGCGGACGCGGCCCGCCGCGCGCTGGACGCCGGCTTCGAGGTCGTCGAGGTGCACGGCGCCCACGGCTACCTCATCGGCGAGTTCCTCTCCCCGCACAGCAACCACCGCACGGACGAGTACGGCGGTTCCTTCGAGAACCGGACCCGGCTCGCCCTGGAGGTCGTCGACGCGGTGCGGGCCGTGTGGCCCGAGGAACTGCCCGTCTTCTTCCGGATCTCCGCCACCGACTGGCTGGAGGAGCAGGGCTGGACGGTCGACGAGACCGTACGGTTCGCCGCGCTGCTGCGCGAGCACGGCGTCGACCTCCTCGACGTCTCCAGCGGCGGCAACGGCGGTCCTGCGCGGATCCCCGTGGGGCCGGGCTACCAGGTGCCGTTCGCCGCCCGCGTCAAGGCGGAGACCGGACTTCCGGTGGCCGCCGTCGGTCTGATCACCGAGAGCGACCAGGCCGAGAAGATCCTCGCCAACGGCGAGGCCGACGCGATCCTCCTCGGCCGCGAGCTGCTCCGCGACGCCTCCTGGGCCCGCCGCGCGGCCCGCGAACTCGGCGCGGAGATCCAGGCCCCGGCGCCGTACGCCTGGGCGATCTGAGCAGATCCGAGCCGACCTCGGGCGACCTGCGGAGAGGGTCTCCCGGGGGGGCGCGGGTGTGTCCGGGGGCCGTTGTCAGTGGCCGGGTGCAGACTGGCCCGTATCCGCGACAACGGCGTCCTGGAGGTAGCAGTCATGCCTGACGTACTCCTCACCGTAGGCACCCGCAAGGGGCTCTTCATCGGCCACCGGCACGACGGCCGATGGGAGTTCGACGATCCGGCGTTCCCGGCGCAGGCCGTCTACTCGGTCGCGATCGACACCCGGCGGCCCGCCCCGCGCCTGCTCGTGGGCGGCGACAGCGCCCACTGGGGACCGTCCGTCTTCCACTCCGACGACCTCGGCAAGAGCTGGACCGAGCCGGCACGGCCGGCGGTGAAGTTCCCCGAGGACACCGGGGCCTCGCTGGAGCGCGTCTGGCAGCTGCACCCGGCGCCCGAGCACTCCCCCGACGTCGTGTACGCGGGGACGGAACCGGCGGCGCTGTTCCGCTCCGCGGACGGCGGGGAGTCCTTCGACCTCGTCCGTCCGCTCTGGGAGCATCCGACCCGCTCGCGCTGGGTGCCCGGCGGAGGCGGCGAAGCCGTGCACACCGTCGTCACCGACCCTCGCGACCCGGACGCGCTGACCGTCGCGGTGTCGACCGCGGGGGTGTTCCGCTCCCGTGACGGCGGGGCCGCGTGGGAGCCGTCCAACCACGGGGTGTCCGCGGTCTTCCTGCCCGACCCGGACCCGGAGTTCGGGCAGTGCGTGCACAAGATCGCCCAGGACGCGGGCGACAAGGACCGGCTGTACCTGCAGAACCACTGGGGCGTGTTCCGCAGCGACGACGCGGGCGGCAGCTGGTCCGACATCGGCGCCGGGCTCCCCTCCGACTTCGGCTTCGCGGTCGCCGCCCACCCGCACCGCCCGGACACCGCCTACGTCTTCCCCATCACGGCGGACTCGGACCGCGTCCCGGCGGGCCGCCGCTGCCGGGTCTACCGGACGAGCGACGCAGGGGCCACCTGGGAGCCGCTGTCCCGCGGGCTGCCCGAGGGCGACCACTACGGCACGGTGCTGCGGGACGCGCTCTGCACGGACGACGCGGACCCGGCGGGCGTCTACTTCGGCAACCGCAACGGCGAGCTGTACGCGAGCGCCGACGACGGGGAGAGCTGGCGACTCCTCGCGGAGCACCTTCCGGACGTCCTGTGCGTGCGGGCCGCGGTGATCTGACCGCCTGGGCCCGCTCGCCGCGTACGGATCAGGGATCAGCGATCAGGGATCAGGGCAGACGCCAGTCCACGGGCTGGGCGCCCTGGTCCAGGAGGAGTTCGTTGGCGCGGCTGAAGGGGCGGGAACCGAAGAAGCCGCGGTCCGCGGACATCGGGGACGGGTGCGCCGACTCGATCGCCGGGAGGTTCCCGAGGAGCGGCCGGGCGTTACGGGCGTCCCTGCCCCACAGGATGGACACCAGGGGCTTGCCCCGGGCGGCCAGGGCGCGGATGGCCTGCTCCGTCACCTCTTCCCAGCCCTTGCCGCGGTGGGCGGCCGGCTTCCGCGGGGCCGTGGTCAGTGCCCTGTTCAGGAGCAGGACGCCCTGACGGGTCCACGGGGTCAGATCGCCGTTCGACGGCCGGGGCAGACCGAGGTCGGTGTTCAGCTCGCGGTAGATGTTCTCCAGGCTGCCCGGCAGCGAGCGGATCTCGGGTGCGACCGCGAAGCTGAGCCCGATCGCCATCCCCGGTGTCGGGTAGGGATCCTGACCCACGATCAGTACCCGCACCTCGTCGAAGGGCTGTTGAAAAGCCCGCAGGACGTTCGCCCCGGACGGCAGGTACGTCCGGCCCGCGGCGATCTCCGCGCGCAGGAAGTCGCCCATCTCCGCCACACGGCCCGCGACGGGGCTCAAGGCCTCCGCCCAGCCGGGCTCCACCAGTTCGTTCAAGGGTCGCGCTGTCACGGTCCGTCACTCTACCGGCCTACAGTGACACCCCGGTCCGGCCCGATCCGCAGGACACCCCCTAGACTCCCGCCACTCGCCCGCCCCTTGTCCCCCTCACGCCAGGACGGTGCACCGTGGCTTCCGTGACCGAACCCCCCGTGGACGATCCCTCCGAAGGGCTGGTCGTCGGCGTCGACTCCGGCGGCTCGGGGCTGCGGATCGCCCTGGCCGAGGCGGCGGACGGCACCGTCCTCGACACCCTCGCCTCACGGGAACCGGTCCGGACCGGACCGGGCGGAATCTCGGCGGCCCACTTCCTGGAGCAGGTCGTTCCTGCCGTCCGGGCACTGCGGGAGCGCGCCGCGACGGGGGCCGCCGCCGGCCGGCCGGTCCTCGCCGTGGCCGTGGGCGCCGCCGGGATGGCGACGCTCGGGGACGAGCTGCGGGCGGAGCTGCCCGGCGCCTTCGCCGCGGCGTGGGGCGTGCGACGGCTCGCGCTCGCGGCCGACGCCGTCACCGCGTACGCCGGGGCGCTCGGGCAGAAGCCCGGCGCGGTCGTCGCGGGCGGCACGGGCATGATCGCGCTCGGTACGGATCTGGTGGCCTGGCGCCGGGCCGACGGCTGGGGGCATCTCCTGGGCGACTGCGGCAGCGGCGCCTGGATCGGCCGGGCGGGCCTGGAGGCGGCGATGCGCACCCACGACGGGCGGCGCGGCGGTTCGGCGGCGCTCCTGGCCCGGGCCGAGAAGCTGTTCGGGCCGGCGGCGGGCCTGCCGGGCGCCCTGTACCCCCGTACCGACCGGCCTGCCGTGCTCGCCTCCTTCGCCCCGGAGGTGGCGGCCTGCGCCACCTCCGGCGACCCCGTCGCGGCGGACGTCCTGGTCCGGGCGGCGGGGCACGTCGCGGACGCCGCCGAGGCCGTGTGCCCGGCGGACTCCGGGGCCCTGGTCGCCCTGACGGGTGGCCTCTTCAAGATGGGCGACCCCCTCCTCGCACCTCTGCGGGCCGCGCTCGCGGAGCGGATCCCGCACGCCCGCGCGGTGGCGCCCGCGGGTGATCCGCTGGCCGGGGCGGTCGCCCTCGCCTCGGCACTCGCCACCGGCACGCTCCGGCTTCCGGAGGACGCGTCGCTGCTGCGCCTCTTCGACGGCGAGACGGCGGAGACGACGGCATCCGCCCAGGTCGGGGGTGGTACGGAGGCGTAGATCCGGCCGGGAGCGGACACAGAGACCGGACATAGGGGGACAGACGGCGCGCGATCGCACCTCACCGAACAGCGTGGCCGACGAAACCAGTAGCATGCGGCGCCATGAGCTCCCCCACTGGGCCTGCTTCCGGCCTGCCTGTACGAATGCCTCGACCCCGCCAGTCCGGGCGTCACCGCCGCCCCGAACCCGCGGCGGCGCCCGAGGGCGCTCCCGCGCTGGTTCTCGCCGTTCCCGGTGCGCCGTCGGCCGCCATACGCTCGCTGGCCGAAGAGGTCGTGAGCATCGCCCGCTCGGAGCTGCCCGGCCTGGAGGCCGTGATCGGTTTCCTGGACGGCGACGACACCGAGTACCCCGCGCTCGCGACCGTGCTCACGGCCGTGGACGCGCTCCGCACCCAGCGGTACCAGCTGGCCGTGGCCGCCGGCCGTGAGGTCGCCGCCCCGGCCGGTCCCGCCGCGGTCGTGGTCCCGCTGCTCGCGGGCCCGGACAGCGCCCTGATGCGCCAGGTGCGCCAGGCCGTCATGGACAGCGGCAACACCGCCGAGCTGACCGAGGTCCTCGGTCCGCACCCGCTGCTCGCCGAGGCGCTGCACGTGCGGCTGTCCGAGGCGGGGCTCGCCCGTGCCGACCGCGCCCGGCTGTTCACGGTGGCGACGGCCGCCGACGGCATCATCCTGGCCACGGTCGGCGGCGAGGAGGCCGTGCAGGCCGCCGGGATCACCGGAATGCTGCTCGCCGCGCGCCTCGCGGTGCCGGTGATGGCCGCCGCGCTCGACCAGGAGGGTTCGATCGCCTCCATCGCCGAGCAGCTGCGCGGCTCGGGTTCGGCCCAGCTGGCCCTCGCGCCGTACCTGATCGGCCCGGAGCTGGCCGAGGGTCTGCTCGACGAGGCCTCGAAGGAGGCCGGGTGCGCCGCCGCCGAGCCGCTGGGGGCCTACCCGGCGATCGGCAAGCTGGTGCTCTCGCAGTACGCCTCGGCGCTGGGGATCCCGCCGCAGCAGCCGCAGGGCCCGCCGTCGCTCTGAGGCGCAGCACGAGGAGAAAGGGCCCGCACCGTGAAACATCCGGTACGGGCCCTTTTTCACGTACTGCGGGCTCGCGAGCGGCCTGGCCGCAGGCTCGCGTACGGCTCAGCCGAAGACGACGCAGGAGGCCGCCGGGGCCTCGATGGCGCCCGCTCGGACCGGTACGCCGGTCTCCGGGTCGACGTCGAACCAGGTGACGTCACCGGAGCGCTCGTTGGCCGCGTACAGCCGCCGCCCGGAGGGGTCGAGGGTCAGATCACGGGGCCAGGCGCCTCCGCAGGGCACGGTGGCGACCAGGGCGGCCTTCGCGCCGTCGGGGTCGAGAGCGAGGACGGCGAGGGTGTCGTCGCCGCGGACGGCGGCCCACAGGAAGCGGCCGTCGGGGGACGCGACGACCTCGGACGGGTAGCTGGGGCCCGTGGTGCCCTCGGGGACGACGGGGGTCTCGCCGAGCGGTTCGAGGACGCCCGCCGCGGCGTCCCAGCGGCAGACGGTGAGGGTGGGCTCCAGCTCGTTCAGGACATAGGCGTGGGTGCCCGCCGGGTGGAACGCGAGGTGGCGCGGTCCGGTGCCGGGGCGCAGCGCGGTCTCGTGGTGGAGGGTGAGCGCGCCGGTCGCGGGGTCGAGGGCACAGATCCGTACGGAGTCGGTGCCGAGGTCCACGCTGACGACCCAGCGGCCGGAGGGGTCGGGGAGCACCTGGTGGGCGTGGGGGCCGCTCTGACGGCCGGGGACGCTGCCACGGCCCTCGTGCCGCAGGACGTCCCTGGCGGGGCGGGGAGTGCCGTCCGGGGCCAGCGGCAGGACGGTGACGCTGCCGGAGGTGTAGTTGGCCGTGAGGAGGTGGCCGGCGGCGTGGGCGAGATGGGTGGGGCTCGCGCCGTCGACGGGGACGGGTTCGCCGAGCGGCCGGGGTACGGGGCCGGTGACGTCGAAGGCGGCGACGGCGCCCGGCTCGGTCTCGGAGACCGCGTGGAGCACGGGGCCGGCGAGGGCGAGGAAGGTGGGGTCGGCGACGGCGTCGCTGGCGCCGGTGACGGTCAGCGCGCCCGTCACCGCGTCGACGTCGGCGACGAGGACGCCGAGGCCGCCCGCCGAGGTGAAGGACCCGATGTACGCCCGCGGCGCGCTCCGGCCCCGTACCGCCTCTGTGTCGCCCATGGCGCCTCCCCTGTCGCGGGGCCGGTCACGGACGACCGGCCGTCGTCCGGCCGACGGTAGCAGGCGGTCTAGACCAACCTCCCCGGGGTGGTTTCAGGAACGGGCCATCCAGGCGCTCGGCTGGGTCCGCAACGGAGCATCCAGCTCCGTGAGGACGCGAGCGAGCCCGCGCGCGTGCACCAGGGCAGGCACACCCACGTGAACCTCGCCTTCGGCCCGGAGGTGCGGATCCGTCGCCACCACGGCCCCGCTGCGAGAGGTGAGGGCCTCCACGGCGGCCTCGACCCGCCAGCAGGCCGCGGCCAGGCGGGCGTCGTGACTGGCATCCGGGTCGGCGGCCACGTCGACCAGCCCTCGGACCTCCCCTGCGGCTTCGTCGAGCAGCGCGAGGACCCGACGCGCTCGCTGCTTCCTGGCCAGGAGCGGATTCAGGGGATGCACGAGGGGGGCCAGGGACAGCCGCACACGGCCGAGCAGGGACTCCAGCTCGGCGGCGTGCGGCGTGGGGTCCGCGGTCTCCTCGCCGGCGAGGCGACGGACCGACGCGGACGTGGCCGACCGCACGCACAGCAGCGCTCGCTGGATCCACGCGTCGTTCGTCGTGTGGGTCCGCACCGGAAGGACCAGGGTCACGGCGAGACCGGCGCACACCGCCCCGACACCCGTCTCCGCCACACGCAGGAGGAGCAGCGAGCCGTCCAGCACCCCCAGCAGCCCGTACAGGAGGCTCGCCATCACGGTGACGGCGAGGATCATCCAGCTGTACGAGACCGCGGCGGTGTAGAAGATCCCGAAGACGCACCCGGCGACCAGGACGGCCGTGGCCGCGGGCGCACCGCCCAGCGGGATGGCCACGAGGAATCCGCCCGCGATGCCGGTGACGGTGCCGAGGACGCGGCGGAAGCCGCGGACGAGTGTCTCGCCGCGCGAGGCGGTGTTGACGAAGATCCACCAGACGGTGCCGACAGCCCAGTACCAGCGCTCCTCCGAGAGGAACTGGCCCACGACTAGGGCCACGCCGGAGGCCACGGCGACCTGGACCGCCTGCCGCGTGGTCGCGCGGGCGAGCCCCCTGCCCGGAAGCGCGGCGGGCACGGCCGGCGGCGGGACGCGCCGCTCGATGGGCCAGACCAGGAAGCGGACGACTGCCGCCGCACCCAACGCGACGCCGGTGGCCGCGTACAGCTCGGGGAGCTGGGCGGGGAGCGCGTGCAGGAACTGCGTCACGAAGAACTGCATGAAGGCGAAAATGCCGAGCGCGTGCCCGCGGGGCCCCCAGCGGCGGGCGTAGACGCCGGCGAACACCACGAGCAGCCAGGCCGCGTCCCGGAGGAGCGGCGCGTCGTGGAGAAGGGTCGCGAGCGCGAGGACGGGGAAGCCGACGGCCGGCAGCAGGGCGGTGGTGACGGCCTGGCGCCGCACAGTGGGGTCACCCACGGTGAAGAGCGCGAGGAGCGCGGCGAGACCGGCCGTGATGGAGGCGGTGAGCGAGAAGCCGAGGAGTTCGGCCAGGGCGACCGCGAGCGCGATGCCGAGAACGGCACGGAGAGAGACCCTGAGCCGGACGAGCCCCGGATCCGGGGCCATGAAGTACTTCTGCACGGCGGCCAATCCCGCCCCCCTTGTTCCTGATCCTCGCCGCACGCGAGGCTCCCCGGGGGTGGTGGGGGCTCGGACACGACGAAGGCACCGCGGGCCGGTCCGGCCTCGTCGCCGGACGGCGCTGCGCGGCGCCGAAGGTGTGTGATGCCTACAAGAATAGACCCCAAGGGGTACATCGGCTCAACAGGCGCACGAACGTGTGGGCCAATGGCCCACCCCCACGGACGGTCAAGTGACCAGAGGCGGCCATTGGCCTACACGGTCCACGAACCTGCCCTCTCAGGGTCGGGCCGCCGGCGGCGGGGTGGCGGCGCCGTTCAGGCAGCGGTCGAGGAGTGCGCGCATGCGGGGGACGGGGAGGGACGGGTTGGCCGCGGCGCCCTCTGCGGTGCGGGGGTCGGCGAGGAGGGCCTCCAGGACTTCCGGTGTCAGGCTCGGGTTGGCGGCGGCTGCCCGGCACACCGACGTGTCGGGGTCGTCCACCGGAGGGTCGGGCAGGGTGGGATCGGCTGCGGCCAGGGCGCGCACCTGCGCATCCGGGTGGCCGATGAGGTGGGTCGTGCCGGTGCGGGGGAACGCGGGCAGGGTCAGCAGGTGCGGACGGTGGGCCGGGCGGGTGACGAAGACGTCCAGGAGGAGGCGTGGCGGAGCCAGGGGGTGGTGGCAGGCCAGCCGGATCCGTACCTCCTCGTCGTCGTCCTGCGCGAGTGTCGCGACGAGTTCTGCGGGCAGGCCGGGCCAGCTCGCCGCAACCCGGCGGAGTACCGGTTCCCCGGACGCCGCGCAGGCGGCGAACCAATGGGGTGACGGCTCGGTGCCGGGCTCGGTGTCGAGCTCGGTGATCGGGCAGGTGCAGTCCGGACCGTGCCCGATGGCTTTGCGGATCGTCCCGTACTCGGCCCAGGTACGGGGGAAGGGGTGGAGTCGTGCCCGTATCCGCACCTTCTCGTCCGGGTCTTCGCTGAGCTCGGCGACCAGGTCCGGTCCCAGGCCGGGCCGGGCGGCGACCCACGCGCGGACCTCCGCATCGGGGTGGCGGGCGAGCCGCGCGACGGCGTAGGCCGGGGTGTGGGGGTTCCAGGTCAGGGGGTGCACCGTGCCGTCCGCGAAGCACTGCTCGACGAGCGTGGGGGACAAGGCGCACGTGCCGAACACGAATCCCCTGCTGAGCGAACCGATGGACGGCAGCTCGGCCTCCACCCGTTCCGGGTCCAGCTCCCAGCTCTTGTTCTCCGCCGCCTCACGGACCGCGGAGTCTGGATCGTCCAGCAGCCCCGCCCGCTGCGCCGGAGTGAGCGACTGCCACCTCCAGGTGGCCCGTATCCGGAGTTCGGGGTGCTCGTGGCCGGCCATGGAGCGGTGGAAGGACAGCGGGATCTGCCGGGACCAGTCGAGCCCCTCGATGATCTCGTTCGCGGTGAGCATGCCGTCCTCGCCCCCGTCCTGGGCGGTCAGGAGGGTGACGAGGATGTCGTCCGGAAGCGGCCGGACCCATCGAGGACGAGGACGGGGGCCGCCGGCGAGCCACCAGCGGACGATCCCCGACGGGTCCGAGGCCAAGGGGGCGAGCCGCACCGGGTCGACGTACCGGTTACGGGCGAGCGCGCGGCGGATCACTCTGGCCGGATGGCGCAGGGCCGCGTCGATGACGGCGTCGGGCAGGTCACGACCCTCGCACATCAGCGGGCCGGTCTCACCTGTCACTCGATCCATCAGACGTATCAGTACGTCGGAGGGCGCCGCCGGGTTGAAGGCGATGCCACGCAGCCACAGCGCATGGAGAGAATCGGACACCGCGCCATCCTGCCACCGCCTGTCACCCGGGCCGGGGCCGTGTGGCGGCCGAGTCCGGCTCCGCATGCGATCGAGGAGCACCCGGCGGTGGCGGCGCGCACGGCGACTATCTTGTGCGGCGGACCTCTCCTCCCTCCACCCCGGCCTTCACGTTGGAGCTCTCTTGCCTTTGCGGACAGGCATCACCCGCCCGATATCCCTGCTCCTGTCGACCGTGCTCGCCGCCGGAACGCTCACCGGCTGCACGTTGATGGAGCTCGCCAGGGACTGCGAGGGGACCGACGCCAGGGTGAAGGAGCTGGCGGCGCTCGGCGTCCTCGACTCCCGGCCCGCAGGGGCCACCGTCGCCCGGGGTTTCGAGGAGGTCGACGCCGGCTGCTGGGCGGACAGCGGCGATGTCGTGGTGTACGCCAACCGGACGTACGCCTTCCCCGGTACGCAGGCCGAAGTGGCCGCACACTACCGGGAGGCGGCGGTACGGGACGGATGGAAGCAGGACCCCGAGGCCTGGCCCGTCGACGACCTGAGCTTCGTCAGAGAGGACATGGTCCTGCGGGTCGAATTCCTCACTGCCGAGCACCTTGCGGAGGACGGTCACGGAAGCCGCCCCGACCTCACCACCGGAGCCGGTTACTCGATCGGCATCGACTCGTACGTCTAGGCGACCTGTCGGCGCTGAAGCGGCGTGGTCATGAGGGCGCCGTGAGTGGCGTAGTGTTGTACCTACCGACGCGGGGTGGAGCAGCTCGGTAGCTCGCTGGGCTCATAACCCAGAGGTCGCAGGTTCAAATCCTGTCCCCGCTACTGAAGTGACATGAGGCCCGGATCCTGTGGATCCGGGCCTCATGCGTGCACCCGTGGACGGTCGCCCCGTCAGCGCGACGACCGCGAGGTCGCCGTCGCGGGCGGCGAGGAGCAACAGCTGGTTCGCCGGCGGGGCCACGCCGCTGTCGGACGGCGCCTTGCGAGGTCACGGTCAGCGTCCGTACATGCCGCGGCACAGGTCCGCGGCGCCCATCGGGGCGCCGATCTCCTGGGCCTGCCGGCAGAGCCGGCGCATCTCGGGGGCCTGACCGGTCACCGGCTGCCGTGGACGTGGACGCGCGGCAGGCTGTTCCGCGGAGGGACGGGGCTTCGGGCCGGGGCCGGTCCTTCGTGCGGGCTTCTCGACCGGCTTCGGCGTGCGCCGCTCCGTCGTCGCGCCCGGCGTCTTCCTCGGTGCCGCACGGCGAACGGGGCTTGCCGGAGGCGCCGGGGCCGTGCGGTCCGTGGTCGGCGCACGCTCCGCGGGGGCGGCCTTCGCGGGCGGGCGGCCGGGGCGCGGCTCGGTGACGGCGAGGTTCTCCCGGGGCGGGGCCTGGGTGGGTTCCGGCCATGCCGGGAGGGCGGCGGGCGGGCGTTCGGCGGCGGGGGCGAGCTCGGCGGGCCGGGCAGGTGCGCTCGGGGCCGGGGCCTCGGGGACGGCCACGCATCCGCTGGTGAGGAGCGCGGCGAGGAGAGCGACCATCGCTCGGCGGGTGTTCATGGGGCTCACGCTGCCCGAGCCGGGCCGGGACCCGCTCGCCGTACGGACCGGATCCACCGTGACGAGTGACGAGGGGCGACAGGAGTGACGGTACGGGCTGGAAGCCAGTGGCACGGGTGTGACAGCGGACCGCGTCCGGGCGTAGGGACAACCCCGGCCCCGCCCGGCCGGCGGGACCCGGCCCCGCCGCCTTGGCCGGAGCCCGGCGTGCGCCGGGCGGTGGGGCGTCGCGGTAGGTTCGGGGGACGTGCAGCGGGGTCGCCGAGCGCCCCGGCCGATCACCCCCGGGAGCCCCAGGTGCACACCCTCGTCTACGACGACATCACGACCGCCGCCGACCGTGTCGTCGGCCATGTCAGGCCCGTCGCCCTCGCCGGGCCGACGGAGCGCGGTGGGGTGCATCTCGCGCTGGAGCTGATGCAGCACACCGGCTCGTTCAAGGCGCGCGGCGCGCAGAACTTCCTGCTCGCCCACCGCGAGGCCGGCACCCTCCCCGACGCCGGTGTCACGATCGCCTCCGGCGGGAACGCCGGTCTGGCCTGCGCCTGGGCCGCCGCCCGGCAGGGCGTCCCCGCCACCGTCTTCCTGCCGACCACCGCGCCCCGGGTGAAGGTGGCCCGCCTCCGCCAGTACGGCGCGGACGTCCGCCTGGTCGGTACGGAGTACGCCGAGGCCCTCGCCGCCTGCGAGGAGTTCGCCCGGACGACCGGGGCGCTCGCCTCGCACGCGTACGACCATCCGCTGATCGCCGCCGGCGCGGGCACCCTGCTCGACGAGATCCGCCGGCAGGTCCCCGGTCTCGACACCGTCGTCGTCGCGGTCGGCGGCGGCGGTCTCTTCGCCGGGGTCGCCACCGCGGCCGGGCACCACGGCATCCGTACCGTCGCCGTCGAACCCGAGAACTGCCGCGCCCTCGACGCCGCCGTCCAGGCCGGGCGCCCGGTCGACGTCACCGTCGACTCCGTCGCCGCCGACTCCCTCGGCGCCCGGCGCGCCTCCGCCACCGCCGTGCGGGCGGCCCAGCGGGACGGCGTCCGCTCCGTCCTCGTCCCCGACGCCGCGATCATCCGCGCCCGGCAGGCCCTGTGGGACGACCGCAGGCTCGCCGTCGAGCACGCCGCCGCCACCGCCCTCGCCGCCGTGGCCCACCCCGATGCGGACGCCCTCGACGCCGGGTACCGCCCGGCGCCCGACGAGACGGTCTGCGTGATCCTCTGCGGTGCCAACACCGACCCCACGGACCTCGTGGCCCCCTAGAGGGTTCCCTCGATCGGTGGGCACTCGCGGAGGCGTCGCCGCCGGTGGCAGACTGGCGCGTCGATCCGCCGAAGGAGCACGTCGTGTCCATGATCCAGCGCCTGCGCAGAGCCGTCCGCCTGACGTACCGGCGTGCCGTCGACCTCAGCCACCCGGCCCGCTCGCCGCTCGGCAGCGCGGTCGTCAACTGCGTGGTCTACATCGACGGCGTACGGCGCAGCGGGCGCGGGTCGGCCGAGGAGGCCCTGCGGCAGGTCCGCAAGGCCGGCGACGGGTTCGTCTGGATCGGTCTGCACGAGCCGGACGAGAAGGAGTTCACGGGGCTCGCCGAGCTCTTCGGGCTGCACCCGCTGGCGGTGGAGGACGCGGTCAACGCCCACCAGCGGCCCAAGGTCGAGGAGTACGACGGCGTGCTCTTCGCCGTCTTCAAGACCGTCCGCTACGTCGAGCACGAGGAACTCACCGCCACCAGCGAGGTCGTGGACTCGGGCGAGCTGATGGCCTTCGTCGGGCCCGACTTCGTCATCACCATCCGGCACGGCGGGCACGGCTCCCTCGGCCCGCTGCGCGAGGCCCTGGAGGACCTGCCCGAGCAGTTGGCCAAGGGGCCCTCCGCCGTGCTGCACGCGATGGCGGACCACGTGGTGGACGACTACCTCGCCGTCGCGGACGCCGTGCAGGACGACCTCGACGCGATCGAGAGCGCGGTCTTCTCCGAGCAGGCGGACCGGCGGGACGCGGGGCGGATCTACCAGCTCAAGCGCGAGCTTCTCGAACTCAAGCGGGCCGTGACGCCGCTGGCCCGGCCGCTCCAGCACCTCGCCACCCACCCGATGCCGCTGATCGACCCGGACATCAGGGCGTACTTCCGCGACGTGACCGACCATCTCGCCCGGGTCGCGGAGCAGGTCACGTCGTTCGACGCGCTCCTCGACTCGATCCTCCAGGCCCACCTCGCGCAGGTGACGGTCGCCCAGAACGAGGACATGCGCAAGATCACCGCCTGGGCGGCGATCGTCGCCGTCCCCACCATGGTCTGCGGCGTCTACGGCATGAACTTCGATCACATGCCCGAGCTGCGCTGGACCTACGGCTACCCGCTGGTCCTCGGTGTCATCGCCACGGCCTGCTTCGTGATCCACCGGGGTTTCCGCCGCAACGGCTGGCTCTGACCGCCGACTCGCCGGGGGCGGGACGTCGTGCGGGCGGGGTGGGCCCTTCGGCGCGTTGCCGCAGGCCACGGCCTGGGTAGAGTCGGGATCCCGGTGTCCGGACCGTGGGAGTGAAGGAGGCCGACCGGCCATGGCGGTGGACGAACTCGACACCCGCATCCTGCGGCTCCTCATCGAGCAGCCGCGTACGAGCGTGCGCGAGTACGCGCGGATCCTCGGCGTGGCGCGGGGCACCGTGCAGGCGCGGATCGACCGTCTGGAGCGGGACGGCGTGATCACGGCGACCGGCCCCGTCCTCTCCCCCGCAGCCCTGGGGCACCCCGTACTCGCCTTCGTCCACGTCGAGGTGACGCAGGGCCATCTCGACGAGGTCGGTGACGCCCTCGCGGGCGTCCCGGAGATCGTGGAGGCCTTCTCGATCACCGGCGGCGGGGATCTGCTGACCCGGGTGGTCGCCCGGGACGCCGGGCACCTGGAGGATGTCATCCAGCGGCTGATCCAGCTGCCGGGAGTGGTCCGCACCCGGACCGAGATCGCGCTGCGCGAGCGGGTGCCGCACCGGCTGCTGCCCCTGGTCGAGGCGATCGGGCGCCGGTCCGGCAGCGCGTGAGCGCGCCCCGCCGGCATCTTGTCGTTTCCTCCAACAAGGCTGGCGAATGCGCCGAGATACGCCTCGGTTCGTTGTAGACAGGAAGCCGCACGACCTACCGTGGCGCATATGCAGTCCTACACCATCGGGCAGGCGGCACGTCTCCTGGGCGTCAGCCCCGACACCGCACGACGCTGGGCCGACGCGGGCCGGGTCGCGACCCAGCGCGACGAGGGCGGCCGACGGCTCATCGACGGCCGCGACCTCGCCGCCTTCTCGATCGAGATCGCCCAGAGCGGCACGGGCGACGAGGACGATTCCTACACGTCCGCGCGGAACGCGTTCCCCGGGATCGTGACCGCCGTCAAACTCGGCGACATCGCCGCACAGGTCGAGATCCAGGCGGGCCCGCACCGGCTCGTGTCCCTCCTCACCCGCGAGGCGGTCGAGGAGCTGGGACTTGAGGTCGGCATGCAGGCGACGGCCCGGGTGAAGTCGACCAGCGTCCACATCGACCGCACCTGATCCACGGCCTTCCAGGACGCCGCGCCCGGTCTCCCGCACCGGCCGGAGCCCCGGAACCCTCCGTGGGGGCTGTCCGCGTCCGGGGGGACGGACAGCCCCCACCTCCATCTGCTGCCAGGGAACACCGATGAAACGCCTCCGCGTCCGCTCCTCCGGTCACGGCCCGCGCCCGCCTGTCGTCCTCATCGTCCCCGCGCTGCTCGCCGTGGCGTTCCTGGTCATGCCCCTCGTCGGTGTCCTGGCCCGTACCGAGTGGGGCGCCTTCGGCGCGCACCTGACGGCCCCCGGCACCGTGCAGGCCCTGAAGCTTTCGCTGCTCGTCTCCTTCTGGGCGCTCGGTCTGTCGCTGCTGCTCGGGGTCCCGCTGGCCTGGCTGCTCGCGCGGGTGCCGTTCCGCGGCAAGGCGATCGTCCGTTCCCTCGTCCTGCTGCCCATGGTGCTGCCGCCGACTGTCGGCGGTGTGGCGCTGCTGCTCGCGTTCGGGCGGCGCGGGCTCCTGGGGCCCTGGCTGGAGTCCACGTTCGGCGTCACGCTCCCCTTCCACACCTCGGGCGCGGTTCTCGCCGCGACGTTCGTGGCGATGCCGTTCCTCGTCATCAGCCTGGAGGGCGCGCTCGGCGGACTGCGCCCCCGTTACGAGGAGACGGCGGCGTCCCTCGGCGCCTCACCGGTGCGGGTGTTCTTCACCGTCACCCTGCCGATGGTCGCCCCGGGGCTCCTCGCGGGCGCCGCGCTGACCTGGGCACGGGCGCTGGGCGAGTTCGGCGCCACCATCACCTTCGCCGGAAACCTCCCCGGCACCACCCAGACCCTGCCCCTCCAGGTGTACCTGCTGCTCCAGGAGGAGCCCGAGGCGGCGACCTCCGTCTCGCTGCTGCTGCTCGTCATCGCCATGGCCGTACTCGTCGCCCTGCGCGGCCGCTGGACGGGCACGCCGGCGTCGCCCCGGCGGGCCGTACCCGCCCCGGAGCCCGGACCCGCTGTTGAACCCGGTCCCGCCCCCGCGTCCGGTCCCGCCCCCGTGTCCGAGCCCGCCGCCGAGTCCGGCGCCGCATCCGGTCCTCAGCCGGACGGCGGGCGCTGGGCGCTGCGGGCCGAGGTCGGCGGCTTCACCGAACTGGCCCTGGACGCCGAACCCGGCACCACGATCGCCGTCGTCGGCCCCAACGGCGCCGGAAAGACGACCCTGCTCCGGGCCCTCCTCGGGCTCACCCCCCGCGCCCACGCCACGCTGCGGCTCGGCGACACGGACGTCACCGATCTGCCCCCGCACCGGCGGCAGGTGGCCTGGGTGCCTCAGGACGGCGCGCTGTTCCCGCATCTGTCGGCGCTCTCGAACACCGCGTACGGCCTGCGGGCTCACGGCGTTCCCCGCGCCGAGGCGCGGCGCGCCGCCCAGGCCTGGCTCGACCGGCTCGGTGTGGGGCAGCTGGCGCACCGCCGTCCCGCGCAGCTCTCCGGCGGCCAGGCCCAGCGGGTCGCCCTCGCCCGCGCGCTGGCCGCCCGACCCCGGCTGCTGCTCCTCGACGAGCCGCTCGCCGCGCTCGACCAGACCACCCGCGCCCATGTGCGGCACACCCTGCGCAGCCATCTCGCCGGCTTCGGCGGTGTCTGTCTGATCGTCACCCACGACCCCGTGGAGGCCGTCTCCCTCGCCGACCGGGTCCTCGTCCTCGAGGAAGGACGCACCCTCCAGGACGCCTCCCCCGGCGAGGTCTCGCGCCACCCCCGGTCACCGTGGGTCGCCCGGATGCTCGGCAGCAACGCGTGGCCGGGGGCCGCGACCGCCGAAGGGCTCACGCTCGACGGGGGCGGCGCCCTGGTCGCCGCCGAGCCGCCGCCGCCCGGCACGCGGGCGCTCGCGATCATCGCGCCGGAGGCGGTGGCCGTGCACCGCGAGAAGCCGGGCGGCAGTCCCCGTAACGTCTGGCCCGGAACCGTACGGGAGATCACCGCGAGCGGCAGCCGGCTGCGGGTCCTGGTGACCTCCGACCTGGCACCGGACCTCGTCGCCGAGATCACCCCGCAGGCGGCGGCCGAGTTGGGGCTCGCGGACGGGGTGCCGGTCTGGACGGGCGTCAAGGCGACCGAGGTGACCGTCGTGACGCTCTGACCGCCGCTTGCCCGTCGTGATGCCCGGGCCGCTCGCGTCACGGCCCTCGACGCCCCCGCTCCCTCAGCGGGTCGTCCGTGTACGGGCCATGAGGACCGCCACGTCGTCCTGAGCCGGTCCCCCGAGGAGCCGAGCGAGGACCTCGTCGCACAGGGTGTCCAGCGGCCGGTCCAGGTCCCGGAGCGCCCGGGCCAGCTGGCTCATCCCCTGGTCGAGGTCCCGGTCGCGGGCCTCGATGAGGCCGTCCGTGTAGAGGACGAGCAGGCCGCCCTCGGGCAGGGCGACCTCCTCCGTACCGAAGTCGTGGGCTCCGGTGCCCAGCGGCGTGCCGGGCGGGCCTTCGAGGAAGGTGATGGCGCCGTCCGGGGTGGCGAGTGCCGGTGGCGGGTGCCCTGCGCGGGCGATGACCCAGCTTCCGGTCGCCGGGTCGTGGACCGCGTACACGCAGGTGGCCATCTCGTCCTCGCCGAGGTCGGCCACGACGGCGTCGAGCGAGCTGAGCATCCGGGCCGGGGCGATGTCGTGGCGGGCCAGAGTGCGTACGGCAGTGCGCAGTTGGCCCATGACGGCCGCCGCGTGGATGCCGTGGCCCATGACGTCGCCGATGACCAGACCCGTCCTGCCGCCGGGGAGGGCGATCACGTCGAACCAGTCGCCGCCGACGTCATGGGAGCTCGCCGGCAGATAGCGGCCGGTGAGTTCCAGTCCGGTGACGACGGGCAGCGCACTGTTGGTGAGGCTGCGCTGGAGCGTGAGGGCCGCTTCCCGCTGCGTGGTGTAGAGGCGGGCGTTGTCGATGTTGAGGGCGGCGCGGGCCACGACCTCGTCGATGAGGACGCAGTCCTGCACGTCGAACGGCTCACGGGTCCGCAGCCGCGTCACGGTGACCGCGCCGAGTACCCGGCCCCGGGCCACCAGCGGGACCAGGCGCGCCGAGCCGATGCGGGTCGCGAAGTAGGTGCGGAGCGCCTCGGTGCGCGGGTCGGTGAAGAGCGCCGGGATGTCGGAGGTGTAGAGGTTCGTGGGTCTCCCGCCGGAGACGACCTGTTCGTAGACGGAGTCCAGCGGGAGCTGGAAGGTCTGGCCCGCGGTGAGCAGGGCCGTGGGGGCCGTCGGGTCGGGGAAGCCGGCCGCGAGGCGGCGCAGCACTCCGCGCGTGGAGCCGGCCGGGTCGTCCGGTTCGAGGACCGATTCCAGCATCTGTACGTCGGCGGAGTCGGCGAGCTGGGGTACGAGGAAGCTCACCACCTCGCCGGCCGTCTGCTCCAGGTCGAGGGTCGTGCCGATCCGGGCTCCGGCCTCGGCGAGCAGGGCGAAGCGGTGCCGGGCCCGCTCGACCTCGATGTGCGCTTCCTGGCTCTCGGTGATGTCGACGAGGGAGGCGATGAGGCCGAGGGGTTCCTCGGCGCGGTCGCTGAGGGGTGCGTACGAGCAGGACCAGATGTGGTCGCGGCCGGGGTCGGCGGGCGTGCGGCCGACCCTGCGGGCGTCGACGACGGCGGTTCCGCTGTCGAGGACCTGGCGCATGAGGGATTCGAGCGCGGTGGCGTTGACGCCGGGCACGACCTCCGTGAGACGGCGGCCGACATGGGCGGCGGAGGGTACGCCGTTCATCCGGGCGAGGGCGTCGTTGACGCGGAGGAAGCGCAGGTCGGGGCCGAGGAGGGCGAGGCCGATGGGTGACTGGGTGAAGAGGCTCTCCATCGCCGCGAGGTTCTCCCGCATGCGCAGGACCTCGGAGGTCTCCACCGCGATGAGCATGGCGCCGGGACGCCCCTGCGGGTCGGCGGCGGGCACGATCCACATCTCCATGGCGACGGTGTGGCCGTCGCGGTGGCGGACGGGGAGCGTGCCGACCATGGTCTCGCCGGACTGGACGCGCAGGGTCAGTTTTTCGGCCAGGTCGCGGTTGGCGTCCGGCACGAGGAGCGGTGTGGCGAGGCGCCCGAGCACGTGCTCGGGCCGATGGCCGAGCAGGTCCTGGGCCGCGAGGGACCATTCGACGATGCGACCCTCGGCGTCCTCCCGCCAGAGGGCGATGGGCAGCAGCTCGCGGAGCACGCCCGCGTCCCCGACGGCCGCGCGGGGCGGCTGCGGAACCCTGCTCGACGACTGGTGAGTCTCCAACGCATCGACCTACGCATCGGCCTGGCCCCAGAGGGCGCAATCCCTACCGATTCACCCTAGCCGAGTCGTTGACGGCGGGCCCTGCGTAGTGCGGCCGTCCGATTCCGGGCCGCCGCCGTGGGAGGGAATCGGGAGGGGCCGGGAGGGAATCGGGAGGGATCCGGGACCGATTCGGGACGGATTCGGATGGGAGTCGGGAAGGAGCAGTACCTACCGCTCCCGCGATTCTTCCGTAGTTCTACGGATGTGCGGGCGGCCGGCGTCTGCAAGAGTCGTCGCGACCTCCATGTATGCGCATCCACGTGCGCCGCCGTTCCGCCTCCCGTCCCCGGAGTACCCCGCATGACCAGCCGCCCGTCCGACGCGCGTCCGTACGACCGGGGGCCCGGCGGCGGTCGGCCGGAGGATCCCCACACCCTGCTCGACCGGGCCCGGCGGCTCTCCGCGGCCGGCGGGCACCCCGCGGCCGGCGGGGCCTGGGAGCGGGCCGCGACGGCCCTGCGGCGCGCCGGCGGGGCCATCACGCCCGGGGACCACGCCGACGCGCTGGACGCCACCGCCCTCGACTGCCGGGGCCGGGCGCGGCCCGCGGCCGCAACCCTCTTCTCGCGCGCCGCCGAACTGCACGAACGGTCCGGGCAGCCCGGCAAGGCGCTCATCTCACGGGCTCGCGCGCTCGCCACCGGCCCCGGACCGGGAGCGACGGCCTGCGCGGGACTCGCGGACCTCTGCGAGAGGGCCGCCGTCCTGCACGAGGCCGGCCGGGCCACCGTCGCCCAGACCGCGACGGTCCTCCTGCTGCGCTGCCGGGCCCGCGCCGATCTCCTCGACACCGCGCCCGACCCGGCGGCCGAGGCCGCCGCGCTGCGCGAGGACCTCGTCCGGCTCGTCGCCTTCGCCGCGCCGCACCGGGCGGACCCCGCCGTCCTCGGCCCCCTCGCCGACTCCCGCGCCCTCCTCGGGCGGGTCACCGCGCCCGACGACCCGGCAGTGGCCCTCACCCACCTGCGGGCGGCGCTCGCGGACCACGGCGCCTCGGGGCGGCCCTGGCCCCCGACGGAGACCGAGCTGCTGCTCGCCGGGGTGCTCCGGGCCACCGGGGCGCACGCGGAGGCAGCCACCGTGCTGCGTACCGCCGTCGGCTCCGGCGAGGAGAACGCCCTGCTCCGGGCCGCCGACCGGGCCCGCCTCCGCCTCGCCCTCGCGCGGACGCTGGACCACGAGGGCGGTGGACCGCCCGGTCGTGCGGGCGGCGAGGAGGTGGTGTCGCTCCTCACCGAGGCCGTCCGCCTGTCCGACCGCTCCGGCGAGGACCCCCGCCTGGGCCTGCTCGCCCGGCTGCGTCTCGGCTCCGCCCACGCGGCACGCGGCCGCTGGCAGGAGGCCGTCACCGTCCTGGAGGCGGTCCTGGCCGGGCCGGCGCGGGACGGGGACGAGGCGGCTCGCGTACGGGCCAGGGCGTGGCTCGCCTTCTGCGCGCTGTGTCTCGGCGAACCCGAACGGGCCGCACGGCAGTACGCGCTCGCGGCGGCCGAGGCCCGGCTCCGGGCCGATCACCGCCACGGCGCGGCCCTCAGCCACCGTGCCGCGCACGCCCTCGGTACGGCCGGGGCGCCGGAGAAGGCGGCCCGGGCCTACGAACGCGCGGCCGACCTGTGGCGTTCCGCCGGCGACCACGGCGCAGCGGCCCGCTCCCTGCGCGCGCGGGCCCGGCAGGTGCGGACGGCCTGGGGCACCGCCAGGGCCGAAGTGGTCCTGGAGGAGGCCCTCCGGGAGGCCCAGCGCGGCCTGCCCGGAGCCCCGGGGCCTGCGGAACGCGACCGGCTGCGCGCCGAACTCGTGTCGATCCGCGAAGAACTGACGGATCTTCATGACCCCGGGGCCACCGTCGACCCGGGTACCGGGGTCGCTGCCGGCGCCCTCGACGCGGACGGCGACTCCGGTCCCGGCCCGTGGTCGCCGCCGGATCCGGATCCGTACGAAGCGTCGGGGCGCTACCAGGTGAACGTGTACGGCGATGTGGGCGGTGGCGGCCCGCAGGCCGCCGCCGCACCGAGGACCCGAGTACAGGGGTGCGTGTGAGCAGAGTGATCGACGGCCGCTTCGAGCTGGTGGAGCGACTGGGCGGCGGAGGCATGGGAACGGTCTGGCGCGCCCGCGACCTGGCCCTCCACCGTGACGTGGCCCTCAAGGAGGTACGCCCGCCGGATCCCGCGCTGGCCGAGTACGACGTCGAGGGCGCCCGGACCCTGCGGGCGCGGGTGCTCCGCGAGGCCCGCGCGCTGGCCCGGATCGACCATCCCGGCGTGGTGACGATCCATCACATCGTCGACGCGGGCGAGGGCACGTACCCGTGGCTCGTGATGGAACTGGTCACCGGCGGCTCCCTCCAGGACCGCCTCGACCGGGGCCCGATGACGCCCGCCGAGGCCGCCGTGCTCGGGCACCGCCTGCTCGCCGCCCTGACGGCCGCCCACGAGCGGGACATCGAGCACCGTGACGTGAAGCCCGCCAACGTCCTGCTGCGTCCGGACGGACGGCCGGTCCTCACCGACTTCGGCATCGCCGCGATCCGCGAGTCCACCGTCCTCACGGCCTCGGGTTCGATCATCGGCTCGCCCGACTACATGGCGCCCGAGCGGATCCGCGGTCGTTCGAGCGGCCCCGCCGCCGACCTGTGGTCCCTGGGCATGCTGCTGTACGTCGCGGTGGAGGGCCACCACCCGCTGCGCCGGGAGAACACCCTGGCGACTCTGGCGGCCGTGCTCTCCGACGACGTGCCTCCGCCGCTGCGGGCCGGCGGACTCACCGACGTCCTGACCCGGCTGCTCGTACGGGATCCGGCCGCCCGCCCGGACACGGCGGAACTCGACCGCGCCCTGGCGGCTGCCGCGACCGGCCCGGAACCGGCGGACGCGAAACCGGCAGGCCGGGACACGGCGGGTGTCGAGGCCGTCGAGGAGCAGACGGGTGGCGACGGGGTGGCCGGCGAGGCGACGGTGACCTCGTTCCGGCTCGCGCCTCCCTCGTCTCCGTCATCCGCGTCATCCGCGCCGTCCGCGCATCCCGAGACGGCACCTTCCGGACCCGGACCCGGACCCGGACCCGAACACGGAGCCGAATCCGGACCCGCCGCGGAGGGTACGGCGGAGCCGGCCTCGGCGGCGCTCACCGCCGGCGGGCGTCGGCGAGGCCGTGCCGCCCGGTTCTTCGTCAGCGCCCTCGTCGTGGTCCTCGCCGTCGGGATCCCCGTCGGCGCGATGGCCTGGGACTGGCGGCCCGGCGAGGCGGGCGGCGGCCCGAGCAGCGCTCCGCCCTCGCAGCAGAGTCCGGCCGCGCAGCGTCCCGGCTCGTCGACGGCGCCGGTGAAGACCTCGGCCCCGAAGGAGCGCGACCTGCTCACGCCCGCCGGGATCAGGGCCGCCGTCGCCGCGGTGCACGCCGCCACGGACAGTGCGAAGGTCACCGGTTTCGTCGTGTACCCGGACTACGCCGTGGCCCAGTCACTGGTCAAGGGCAGTACGAAGCGTTACGACCGGTACATCTACCGGGGCGAGGACGTGGCCGTCCGCCAGGGCCCCGGCGGCACGGCCTTCCCCGGATCGGTCCCCACCGACCTGGACGCCTTCGACTGGGACGCCCTGCCCGCCCTCTTGAAGCGCGCCGACAAGGACCTGGGCATCGACCGGCCCACCAGCCGGTACCTCGTCGTCACCCCGGGCTCGACGCTGCTCGGGAGCGGCGCCGGCCTGAGCGTCTACCTGTCCGACACGTACGGCGTGGCCTACCTCAACGCCGACACGAAGGGCCGGGTGACCGCCACTCATCCCCGCGAGAACTGACCTTCGCCCACCCCGGTCCTGACGACCAGGGAGGCGAGGCCCGCCCGGGTCTCCACACCCGTCTTCCGGTAGACCCGGGCCACATGGCTCTCGACCGTGCGGGGACTCAGGCAGAGCCGGTCGGCCACCGCCTGGTTCGTCAGCCCTTCGGCGACGAGGACCGATATCTCGCGCTCGCGCGGGGTGAGCACGGCGAGCCGTCCGCCGGGCGCGCCGCCGTCCGGAGGCGCCGGTCTGGTCCGGTCGGCCAGGTCGACCAGCATGCGGGCGCCTCCGTCGGCCGCCACACGACGGCCCCTGCGCCAGAGTGCGGCGGCCCGTGCCCCGTCGCCCGCGGCCTGTACGTGCGGGGCGGCGAGGAGCAGGCTGTGGGCCTCGCGGAGCCCGGCCCCGGAGCGGGCGCTCTCCCTCGCGGCCTCGGTGAAGGCCTCCGCGGCGGCCGCCGATTCGCCCCGGTGGGCCAGCACCCGCCCCCACGCGCGCTGGGCGGCCCCCCGCTGGACGGGCAGGCCGAGCCGTGCCGCCTCCGCGATCGCGCGCCGGGCCACGCGCTCGGCCTCCGGGAGGTCTCCGGCCACGAGGGCCGCTCCGGCGAGGAGTTCGAGATAACCCGGGCGCAGGGAGGGCTGGAGCCGGGACAGGTCCCGGTCGCCGCCCGCCCGCAGAAGCGCGCCCCGCACCCGGTGCGGGTCCTGGCCGAGCGGGACGCTGTGGGCGAGCATGCAGCGGGCCTGCGTGGCCCACCAGCCCTGGGCGGTGCCCACCGTGGCCGCGGCCTCCTCCGCGGCGGCCAGCCCTTCGGGGTCGCCGAGTGGCCGGGCGTGGAGGAGGACGATGGCGTGGATCGCCCGGCTGAAGCCGAGGAGTTCGGCACCGCCCAGGGGGTGGGCGACGGTGAGGGACTCCTCGGCGAGGTCGAGCGCGGCACCGACCCTGCCGGTGAGGAAGTGGACGTACGCCGAGCAGAGGAGGAGCTGCGAGAGCGCGAAGGGCCGTCCGGCGCGGCGGGCCACGGCGATGCCCCGCGTGGTGTGGCGCTCGGCCGCTCCGTACTCCTCCAGGAAGGCCTCGGTCCAGCTCAGGCGCACCAGCGACTCGACGTGGTCGGCCAGTTCGCCGTCCGTGAAGGCGTCGGTGAGCGCCGCGGCCTCCGTCGCGCGGGTGCGGGCGGTGGCGGTCTCGCCCTCGTACGCCTCGCCGAGCGCGGAGAGCGTCAGGGCCTCCGCCGTGTCGGCCTCGTCACGGCGGCGCCGCGCGTCGTCGAGCGTCCGGGCGACCTCCCCGCGGACCTCGGGGTAGCGGGTGGCGAAGAGGGCCCGGGCGCCCCACTCGACGACGAGCCCCGTCCGCAGGCCGGCCCGGGGGCCGGGGCTGCGCTCCAGTTCGCGGCGGAGGAGCGCGTCGGCCTCGGGGTAGCGGCCGAGGTGGCGCTCCATGAACGCGCAGAGGAGGACGGCGGACGTCCGGATCCCGGCCCTGTCGTCGGTCCCCTCTGTGCCCTCTGTACCCTCTGTGCCCTCTGTGCCCTCTGTGTCCTCTGTGTCCTCTGTGTCCTCTGTGTCCTCTGCGCCTTCGGTTTCCTCTGCGTCCTCGGTACGACCCGGGTCCGGGCGGCACATGTCGATCAGTCGGTGCAGGAGGTCCCGGCTCTCCGCGACACGGCCCGCCGAGCCGAGGGCCTGGGCTCGGCGGAGCATCAGTTCGTGCCGGTCGGCGCGGTGTTCGGGAACGTCGGGGAGGTGGTCGAGGGCGGCCGCCAGCCAGTGGGCGGCGCGCGCGGGGTCGACGGTCCCGGTCCGCTCGGCGGCCTCGACGAGTACGGCCGCGGTCTCGGCGTCCGGGCCGGCCGCGGCGCCCACGAGGTGCGGGGCCCGGGCCGTCGCGGGCGCGCCGGACACGGCGAGTGCGGCCGCCGCCCGCCGGTGCAGCTCGCGGCGGCGCCACGGGTCGAGGGCCCCCCGGACCAGCTCCGGGAGGGCCGGGTGGCGGGGGCCGAGAATACGGCCGTCCTGGTCGGGCCGGACGAGGTCACGGCGGGCCAGGGCACGCAGGGCGGCGTCGATCCCTGTCCGGCCGTCCCCGCCCGGCTGATCGATGGCGTCGGAGGACGTCGCCACGGCCGCGACCAGTTCGGCCGTGGCACGGCCGTCGAGCACGGCGATCGCCTCGACGGCCGCCCGCTCCACCGGGCCGAGCGGCGTCAGTTCGTCGAGGAGGACCGCCACCGGTCCGGTGCCGGGCGCCCCGCCGTGCCGGCCGCGGGCGTGGGCGAGGGCGCGGAAGTAGAGCGGGTTGCCGCCGCTGGCCGTGTGGAGCTCCCGGACCGTGTCCGACGGCACCCCGGAGGCAAGGCCCCCGGCGCAGTCGTCCGGTGCCAGCGGTCCGATGTCCAGCCGGGCGAGGGTGCCGGTGTCGGCGGCCCGGGCGAGGCAGGAGGCGAGGGCCGGCGGGGTCTGACGCTCGCGTCGGGCCACGACGACCAGGACGGGAGCGCGCAGCGGGTGCCGGAGGAGATGGTCGACGAGGGCGACGGTGGCCGGGTCCGCCCGGTGGAGGTCGTCGAGGAGGAGGACGAGGCCGGGCGCCGGAACACGGCCCAGCGCGGCGCCGATCCGCCGCACGCGTTCGCCGTGTCCCTGCCCGCCCGGCCCACTCACCATCGCACCACCGCGTGCCGCCGCCTCGGGGGCGCCCGTGGTTGTCGCCCTGTCCGACGCGTCCGCCGCTGCCGGCGAACCCGTTCCCGTGCCCGTGCCCGTGCTTGCACTCCCCCGTCTCCCCGCACGGCAGTCACCGTGCTCGACGAGCCGGGCGAGTTCGGCCAGGGCCGGGGCGGCCGCGCGCTCCTGGTGGTCGAGGTCGGCGAAGGCGTCAAGGACGGCCTGGAAGGGAGTGCCGCCGTCCCCTTCGGCGGTTCCGGCCCGGCCGCACAGGACGGTCACTCCGCGGCCCCTGGCGCGTACCCCGAACTCGGTCAGGAGCCGGGTCTTGCCGATGCCGGGCTCGCCCGTGACGTCCACGGCCACCGGGCCCGCACCCTCCCTGCGGCAGCCCAGCAGCCCCTCCAGCCGGTCCAGTTCCCTGGCTCGCCCGACGAGGGGTGCGCGGTCGGCGCACCCCCGGTCCGCGAAAGTGTCCACGTACAGTCCCCCTCGTGCGGTCGCACGTCGGTCGCGCGGTCGTGCGGACGTGCTGTTCTCCCCGCTCTCAGTTGTACGGCACACCACCGACAGGTCCGTCGGCCGGTGGGCGGTGGCCGGTGGCCGGTGGCGGTCAGCCGAGAGCGAGGGCCTTGAAGGCGCGGGTCTGCTCCGTGACGGCCCGCTCCGTGGGCAGCCGCTCGATCGACGAGGCCCCGAAGAAGCCGACGACCCCGGTGGTGTGTTCCAGGACGTAGCGTGCGTCCTCCGGCTCCGCGATGGGCCCTCCGTGGCAGAGGACCAGGACGTCGGGGTTCACGCGCTTGGCCGCGTCGTGCATCTCCTGGACCGCCGCGGCCGCCTGGTCGAGCGTCATCGCCGTGCCCGCGCCGATGGCCCCCTTGGTCGTGAGCCCCACGTGGGGCACGAGGACGTCGGCGCCCGCCGCGGCCATGTCGGCCGCCTGCTGCGGATCGAAGACGTACGGGGCGGTGAGCAGGTCCCGCTCGTGGGCGGCCCGGACCATGTCGACCTCCAGGCCGTACCCCATGCCGGTCTCCTCCAGGTTGACGCGGAAGGTGCCGTCGTACAGGCCGACCGTGGGGAAGTTCTGCACGCCCGCGAAGCCCATGGCCTTCAGCTCGTCCAGGAAGAGGTCCATGCGGCGGAACGGGTCGGTGCCGCAGACCCCGGCGAGGACGGGGG
Source organism: Streptomyces sp. NBC_01255 (assembly GCF_036226445.1). Lineage (NCBI taxonomy): Bacteria > Bacillati > Actinomycetota > Actinomycetes > Kitasatosporales > Streptomycetaceae > Streptomyces > Streptomyces sp. NBC_01255. The sequence goes on along the minus strand of NZ_CP108474.1, from coordinate 7,521,055 downwards.
TGTCGCGGACCACGGGCAGCACCTCGCGGGCCATGTCCTGGACGATCGCGTTGGCGTCCCCGTACGGCAGGAGACCGGCGAGCGAACCGCGGCCGGCCATCCGGTAGCGGCCCGAGTTGTAGATGATCAGCAGGTCGACCCCGCCGGCCTCTGCGCACTTGGCGGAGAGCCCGGTGCCCGCCCCGGCGCCGACGATCGGCCGGCGGGCGGCGACCTGGGCGCGCAGCCGGGCGACGACGGCCTGGCGGCTGACGGTGGATCCGGTGTTCACGGTGGTGGCTCCTCGGTGTGTGGGTGTCGTTCGGTGCCCGGTGTCCTCAGGCCGTTCCGTGGTCCTGCCCGCCGCGGCTGCTCTCGGCGATCAGCTGATGCAGGCGGTCGGCCATGGCGACCGCGAAGGAGGTGTCGTTGACGTGCGCGTCGAGCTCGTGGACGCGGACCTCGCCGCCCCGGACGGCCGCACGCAGGGCGTCGAGCCCGGCCCGGTCCGCCTCGGGGTCGGCGAAGGGGCCGTCGAGCGTGTCCACGGCGGAGATGCCGCGCAGCGGCCAGAAGACCTCGGCGGGGCCGCGCGCGGTACGGAGCTTGCGGCCCATCGTGGTGCCGAGCTCGGCCATTTCGGCGGCGGTGGTGCGCATGAGGGTCACCGTCGCGTTGTGGATGAGCAGCCGGCGCTCGCTGAACCGTTCCGGCACGGTGGCGGCCGGGCCGAAGTTGACCATGTCGAGGGCTCCGGGGGCGACGACCTGCGGGATGCCCATGGCCCCGGCGGCGGTGAGGCGGGCGGGGCCGGCGCTGAGCACGCCGCCGACCAGCTCGTCGGCGAGCTCGGTCGTCGTCAGGTCCAGTACCCCGTCGAGCATGCCGTCCCTCGCGAGCTTCTCGACCGCCCGGCCGCCCGCGCCGGTGGCGTGGAAGACGAGGACCTCGTAGCCCAGTTCGGCGAGCCGGGCGCGGGCCGCGTCGACGGCGGGGGTCGTCACGCCGAACATGGTGGCGGCGACGACCGGGCGCCCCCGGCCCGCCGGCTCGTCGTGATTCCGCTCGTGACGGCGGGCCATCCCCGCGGCGGCCGCGGCGGCGTTGCCGAGGACCTGGCAGGAGACGGCGTTGAGACCGGAGATGTCGACGACGCTGTACATCATGGTGAGGTCGCTGCTGTCGACGTACGGGGAGACGTCCCCGCCGGCCATGGTGCTGACCAGCACCTTCGGTACGCCGATGGGCAGGGCCCGCATCGCCTGGGCGGCGATCGTGGAGCCGCCGCTGCCGGCCGCGGCGAGCACGGCGTGCAGCTTCCCCTTGCGGTAGAGGTCGAGGACGACGCGGGTGAGGCCGTGCGCCATCGCGGCGACGGCGGCGCCCCGGTCTCCGGCGGCCAGCAGCCTGGCCAGGTCGTGGCCGGCGGCGCGCGCGACGACGTCGGCGGAGACATCGGGCACGGGCGCGTGCGCGGGTGGCGGCAGGACACCGGTGTCGACGAGGAGGACGTCACTGCCGTACTCCCTGAGCCGCTCCCGCAGCCAGGCGTACTCCTCCCCCTTGGTGTCCAGCGTCCCGACCAGCACGACGGTCGCCATGCCCCCACCTCTCTCCCGGTCCCGCGTCCGGTACCGCGGTCCGGTCCCGTTCTCGTCGATCCTCCGTCGCGCGACCTGTGGCGACAACGACCACTCCGGGCGTATTGGCCTGCGTCGTGGCGCACTATGGGAGCCATGGCCAGGATTGCTTCGCCCCGTTTGTCCCGACTGCTCACCGGCTGGTCCTCGGAGGGGCCGGGGCCACTTCCCCGCCGCCTTGCGGACGCGCTGCGGGAGCTGGCCGAGCGCGGGGACGTACCGGCGGGGACCGTGCTGCCCTCGCAGCGCGAACTGGCGCTCGTCCTGGGCGTCAGCCGGTCCACGGTCACCTCCGCGTACGGCCTCCTGGAGGCCGAGGGGTGGCTGGAGAGCGTGCGCGGCAGCGGCTCGCGGCTGCGGGGCTCGGGGGCGCTCGACCGGTACGTCGCCGAAGGCCGGCTCGTGAGCTTCGACGCCCGTACGGGTACGGGGTCGGCGGGCGTCGCCGATCTGTCGAGCGGGGCGCTGCCGGGGCTCGGCGCGGTCGGCGAGGCGGTGGGGGCGCTGACCTCGGGCGACCTCGGCGGGCTCCTGGTGGCCGACGGCTACCACCCGTACGGCATCCCGGCGTTGCGGGAGGGCATCGCCGCGTACTACCGGGCGGCGGGCGTGCCGACGGAGGCCGGGCAGATCCTGGTGACCGCGGGGTCGCAGCAGGCGGTGTGGCTCGTGGCGCAGGCGCTCGTGGAGCCGGGCGACACGGTCGTCGTGGAGGACCCCACGTATCGGGGCGCCTTGGAGGCGCTGCGGGCGCGGGGCGCCCGGCTGGTACCGGTCGGCGCGGACGGCAGCGACGCGGGCGACGGCTCCGGCGCGGCGGCGGTCCGGCGGCTGAGCGCGCACGGCCGACCCCGGCTGGTGTACCTCCAGCCGACGGTGCACAACCCGACGGGGCGGACGCTGGACGGCGCGGCGCGCAGGGAGTGGCGGCGGGTCCTGGAGGACCTGGAGCTGTTCACCGTCGAGGACACGGCCTGCGCGGAACTCGCCCTCGGGGACGGAGGCGGAGACGGAGACGGGTACGGGGACGGAAGCGGAGACGGGTACGAAGGCGGGGGCGGAGACGGGTACGAAGGCAGGGGCGGGGGCGCCGGCGCTCCGGAGCCCCTTGTCGCCGGGCTTCCCATGGCGTCGACCGTGACCGTCGGCACACTCTCGAAGCTCTTCTGGGGCGGTCTGCGGGTGGGGTGGGTCCGCTCCTCCCCCCAGGTGGTCGCCCGGCTCGCGAAGATCAAGACGTCGGTCGACCTGTCGTGCTCGGTCATGGACCAGCTGGTGGCCGTCCGGCTGCTCGACCGGCTGCCCGAGGCCCGGGCCCGGCGCAGGGCCGAGTTGCGGGCCCAACGGGACACGGCCGAGGCGCTGTTGCGTGCCGGAGCTCCGCACTGGGAGTGGACCCGGCCGGCGGGCGGCGCCGCCCTCTGGGTGCGTGTCCCGGGCGCCGACACCGAGACCCTCGCCCAACTGGCGCGTCGCCGTGGCGTCTCGGTCGTCCCGGGGTCGGCCTTCTCCCCGGTGGACGGCTTCCGGGACCGGCTCCGGCTGCCGTACGCCCACGGCACGGCGGCCCTGGAGGCGGCCCTTCCCACGCTTCTGGAGTGCGCGGAGCGCTCGCCTGCTGGGTGACTCCTGTCCAGAACTGGCCACGTACCCCGGCCCGGGAGGCGTCCCTCTGTCAACTCGGGGAGGACGACCCCGCGCCCCAAGGTCTCGATCAGGCCAGGTCGCGGCGGCCCTCCACGGGCGGGCCAGGGCGCCGAAGCGGTGCTCACGGCCGAATCCCACCATTCGTCACTCAAACGGTCCAGATGATGCACAGGTCGTCATCTCCCCAGGTCGCAGTGATCCCCGCGCCCCCGTACACGCCCTGTTGAAGGTGATCTTCCGCAAGCACGCTGAACACCGGGAACGGTGAGCGGAGAGCGGGGGGTGACCCGATTGGACACGGGCAAGGACGGAAACGTCGGCGGGGAGACGGCCGATGAAGGCGTCGGCGACGTGGACGTGTGCGTGGTCGGGGCGGGCCCGGTCGGCCTCACCCTGGCCATCGGTCTGCGCCGGCTCGGGCTCCGCGTCCGGATCGTCGACAAGGCGCCCGCCACCAAGCGTGAGGCGCGGGCCCTGGTGCTGTGGGCGCGGGCCCGGGAGGCGCTCGACGCCCTGGGGGTCGGCGAGACGCTCGGGCGCCACGGGGTGGAGCTGGACGCGGTGACCGTCCACGCCCGTGACCGGGCCCTCGGCGAACTCGTCACCGGCTGGACGCGGTCGGCCCGCGCCCGGCCCCTCAACATCGAGCAGCACGACATCGAGCGCCTCCTCTCCGAGGATCTTGCCCGGCTCGGCACCCGGGTCGAGTGGAACACGGAGCTGACGGACGTCAAGGTGCACGACGACCGGGCCGAGTTCACCCTGCGGCACGGGGACGGCACGGTGGAGTCCGCGGCCGCCCCGTGGATCGTCGGCTGCGAGGGAACCGCCAGCGTGGTCAGGGACCGGCTGGGCATCCCCTTCGAGGGGCGCCGCCGCACGGGCCTCCAGGTCGTCCAGGGCAACGCCCACCCGACCTGGCAGCTCGGCGAGGAGCCCGGCAGGGGCCACATCTTCCTGGCTCCGCACCGCTCTCTGCTCGTCTTCCCGCTGCCCGGCGGGGGCTTCCGCTTCTTCTGCTTCCGCGACGACCCCGACCCCACGCTGACCGCCGCCCCCACGATCGGCGAACTCCGGGACCTGGTCGCGGAGACCGCCTTGATGCCCGGTCTGCGCCTGGAGCCCACCGAGCACCTCTGGCTCAACCGGGCCCGCTTCAGCGACCGGGTCGCCGCCCGGCTCCGCTCGGGGCGCGGGCTGCTCGCCGGGGACGCGGCGCACGCCTGGGCGCCGGTCGGCGGCCACGGCATGAACGTCGGCATCCTCGGCGCCCACAACCTCGCCTGGAAGCTGGCCGCCGTGCACCGCGGGCAGGCGGGCGAGGAGCTCCTCGACACGTACAGCGACGAGCAACGGCTCCTCGCGGTCCGGTACATCCGCGAGATGCGGTTCAACTTCATGGAGCTGCCGCTCCCGCCGCTCGGCTACCGGGCGTTCACCGCCACCGTGCCCGCGGCCCTCGCCCGGCGCGGTGTTCAGCGCCGGCTGGACCTGCGGCTGAGCGACCTGGGCCGGAACCACAGGGACAGCTCGCTGTCCCGGCACCGTCCCGGCCGCGGTCACCGCGCCGGTCCGCGCGCGGGCGACCGGATGCCGGACGTCGCCCTCACCACCGGCTCTGCCGGGGGCGGCGGCGCGGCCGTCCGGCTGCACACGCTGCTCGGGTACGAACGGTGGACGCTGGTCCTGCACGCCGCCCGCGCCGACGCCTGCGTGCTCGACGCCCTGCGGGAGGCCTGCGACGGGTTCCCGGCCCCGGTCCGCGTCCTCCCGGTGACGCCCTGGGACGCCGCCGAGGCGCGGCGGCTCGGTCACCCCGACGACCTGCGGCTCGTCCGGCCCGACGGATACGTCGGTCTGGTCGCCCCGCTGGCCCGTACCGCCCTGATCCGCTCCTACCTCGCGGCGCTCACCGTCGAGGGCCGGATACCCGTCCGGCAGCCCCAGGAGCACCACCCGCACCGTCCGCACTGATTCGAGGGGGAGTCGGACCGTCATGCAGACCGCACCCGTCACGCAGACCACCGCAGTGACGCAGCCCGCCACCGGGCCACAGGCCGGCGCAGTGCCGCAGGCCGGCGCAGTGCCGCAGGCCACCACCACGCCGCAGCCCGCCGCCGTCACACGGCCCGGCCACGTTCAGCAGCTCCTGCCGCGCGCCCGCCGCCGCACCCGCGCCAACAGCACGGTCAGCGTCGTGGGCGCGGGGATGGCCGGTCTGGTCGCCGCGTACGAGCTGGAGCGGCTCGGGTTCCGCGTCGAGGTCATCGAGGGCAGCCGCAGGCTCGGAGGCCGCGTCCACACGCACCGGTTCGGCGCATCCGAGGGCGCGCCGTTCGTGGAGCTCGGCGCGATGCGCATCCCGACCGCGCACCACCGCACGATGCGCTACGTCGAGCACCTCGGCCTCGCCGACCAGGTCCGCCCGTTCACCACCCTGCTGTCCGAGGAGAACGCCTTTCTGGCGACCAGCACCGGCCACGTCCGGCTGCGGGACGCCCCCCGCGCGCTGATCGCCGACGTCCGCGCCTCGCTGCCGGGTGCCGACTACCGCGAGGAGACCGTGGTGTTCGGCGCGTGGCTCGCGGCCGTGGTCGACGCGGTGGCGCCGCCGGCGCTGCGGGCGGGGCTCCGCGCCGATCTCGCGCGCAACCTCCTCGATCTGGTCGAGGAGGTCGACGTGTCCCCGCACCTTCTCGGCCACGCGAAGGACCGGATCGACGTGCACGGTCTGTTCGCCGCCCACCCGGGGATCCGGTCCGGCTGCGGCACCCGCCTCAACAGCTTCCTCGACGACATCCTCACCGAGACCAGTCCCGAACTGGTGCGGCTCGCCTGCGGCATGGACCAGCTCGTGCAACGGCTCGCAGCCCGCGTGCGCGGCCCCATCTGGTTCGGGCAGCGGGTGTCGGGCTTCGAGGTGGCCGCCGACCACGTCCTCGTACGGATCGGGGGCGGGCCGGGAGCGACCGTGCGGCGCTGCGACTACGTGCTGTGCACCGTGCCGTTCTCCGTGCTGCGGGGCCTCACGCTGACCGGCTTCGACGAGGACAAGCTCGCGGTCGTGCGGGAGGTGGACTACTGCCCGGCGACGAAGGTGGCGGTGCACTGCCGCGAGCCGTTCTGGGAGCGCGAGGGGATCCGGGGCGGCGCCTCCTTCAGCGGAGGCCGCATCCGGCAGACGTACTACCCGCCCTCGGCGGACGACGGGGCCGTGGCCGACGGGGCCACGGATCCGGCGCAGGGCGCGGCCCTCCTCGCCAGCTACACGATCGGCGAGGACGCCGACCACCTCGGCCGGATGCCTCCGCCGCTCCGGCACCGGACGGTCGTCGAGGAGCTGGGCCGGATGCATCCGCAGCTGCTGCGGCGCGGGATGGTGCGGGGCGTCGCCAGCCTCGCGTGGGGCGAGCATCCGTGGACGGAGGGGGGCTGCACCATCCGCTGGGGGCAGGACGCCGCCGCCTGCGAGGAGCAGCGCGGGCGGGCCGTGCGGCCGCAGCGCCGGATGTTCTTCGCCGGGGAGCACTGCGCGACCGAGCCCGCGTGGATCGAGGGGGCGGTCGAGTCGGCCCTCGAGGCCGTGGACCTGATCGCCCGGCACGCGCCGGGCCGGGGCGTGGCGCCGCGGGCCGGACTGGAGGCGGCATGAGCGTGTTCGACCTTCCCCGTCTGTACTTCGGCGGGACCGCCGTGACACGGCTGCCCACGGGCCCGCGCGGCGGACTCGTGGACCTGGCGCGCAACACCGCCCTGCGAGGTGCGGAGGCCGGGGCCGAACGCCCCGCGGCCGTGGGCCCGTTCGGGGAGGACGGGCCCGCCGAGGCGTACCACGAGCACCTCGCGGAGCACGGCGCCCGCGGTGGGCACTTCTCCGGGAACGGCCATCTCGTCCTGGACGCCCGGGTGACCGGGGCGGAGCGGGTGGCCGGGGCCGTCGAGACGGACGATCCGGTCGTCGGGCGGGCCGTCGACATGTGGGGCCACTACAACCCGTATCTGGGCACGACGGTGAACCGGGCCCGGGTCTTCGACGTCGATCCCGCCTCCACGTGGACGACGACCCTGATGGGCGGCCAGTTCGCGTTCGGGCGGGAGGGCCGCTCGCACGACGCGGGATACCTGTGCGTGGGGGACGTGGGCGGCTTCATGCCGCCCCGGTGGCACGGCTTCACGCCGGTGCGCCGGACACTCCACCAGTTCGCGATCGGCGCCTGGGAGGGGCTCGACTGGCCTGCCTCGGCGGCGGACTCCCCCGCCGTCCGCGCCCTGCGGGCCGCCGTGGAGGAGGGTGAAGGCGGCGGGATCGTCGTCCAGTTCGCCCTGGAGCAGCCGGCCGCGGAGGGCGTACGGGACCCGGAGGACGCGCCGGGGGTGTGGCGGCTGCGGGGCACCATCGCGCCCTGGCGGCCGGACGAGCCGCGCACGCATCCGGCGGGGCGGTTGCTCGTCCCGTGCGAGAAGGAATCCCGTACGGACGAGGCCCCCGGTCCGTGCACCGTACGGGTCTCCCCGGAGACGGCCACGGTGGCGTTCAACCGGCCCTTCGCGCACGGGGGCGGGGGTGCCGCCCTGGAGTTGCGGACCGCCCGCTCGGATCTGCCGGTCGCCGTGCTGCCGGCCGGAGCCACCGCGGGAGGCGAGGTGGTGACCGTACCGGCCGCATCGGCGGAAGCGGCACGGCGGGCCGCGGAGGAAGGACTCGTCCTGGTGCGCCCGGCGGCGGACGGCGAGGGCACCCGCACGGTGCTGCTGCGGGAGCGCGAGGCCGTCGTCCTGACCGACGAGGCCTGCCTGATCCTGGAGCATCCGGACCCGGAGCGCGGCGAGGAGCACGCGGTCGAGGTCCCGGTGCGGACCTTCGTGCGGGGTGTTCCGGCCGCTCTCGACGAGGTCGTCGTCCGGCAGTTCCCCAACCCCCGGGCCCTGCCGCTGGATCCGGTGGCCGCGGCCCCGACGGCCCGCTGCGGGGACGTCGAGATCGTACGGCTCCGGGCCGGCCGGACCTCCGGCGGGAAGCCGCTCGTCGGGGAGGGTTCCGGTCGCGACGGAGCTTCCTGGTGCGGCTTCGCCACGGACGCGCACGGACGCGGCCGGTTCACCGTCTCCGGGGCGCGGGCCGGCACGGCACGGCTGCTGCTCGCGGCCGGTCCCGAGGATCTGCCGCCCCACGATCCGGCCGCCCCGGGCTCCGCCGAGGCCTGCTACGACCACGGGGACGCCCTCGGCTTCTGGCCCTGGGCGGGCTCCGCCGCCGTCCGCGTCCTGCCCGACGACTGGCAGCTGGACGCCGTCCTGCAGCAGGACGTGACGTTCGAGCTGCTGCACCGCGAGGTGTTCGCGTACTACGAGCAGCTGTTCCCGTTCATGCGCGACGAGGTGTTCAGCCTGGCGGACCGCTGCAAGGTGGAGACGTACGCGAAGCTCATCTGGCAGATGTGCGATCCGGCGAACAAGGACCGGACGTACTACATGCCGCCGACCCGTGACCTGTCCCTGCCCAAGGCGCGGCTGCTCCTGAAGTACCTGCGCGCGCAGAGCACGGCGGCGGCCGTGCCCCCGGCCGCCGTCCCGTCACCGGTCCGCTCGTATCCGCAGATCACCACCCGGGCCCAGCTGCGGTCGGCGCTCTGGCAGGCCGTCACGGTGGAGCTCGCCACCTCGCTCCAGTACCTCTTCGCCGGGTACTCGGTGCCGACGCACGGCACCGGGTTCGAGTACGTCCGCAGCGGGGTGTGGACTCCGCGCCAGCTGCGGCTGGCGTGCGGGGACGGCGGGGAGAGCCTGGCCAAGGGCGTCAGGGACAGCCTCTTCGACGTGGCCCGTGAGGAGATGATGCACTTCCTGGTCGTCAACAACATCCTGATGGCGATGGGCGAGCCGTTCCACGTCCCGGAGGTCGACTTCGGGACGCCGGGCAGGCTGCCGCTGCCGCTGGACTTCGCGCTCGAACCGCTGCACCTGGGCAGTCTCCAGCGGTTCATCGCCATCGAGCGGCCCGAGCGGCTCGCGGGTGGCGCCGGGGCCGGGGCCAAGGACGGACCCGGACCCGGCCCGTTCGGCTCGCCCAGCGAGTTGTACGCGGGCATCCGGGAGGGCCTGACCCGGGTCCCCGACCTGTTCCCGGTCGACCGGGGGCGCGGCGGGGGCGAGCACCACCTCTTCATCGGCGGCACGGTCAACGCCGTGCATCCGGACTACCAGTTGGAGGTGGACGACCTGTCGAGCGCGCTGTTCGCCGTCGACTTCGTGACCGAGCAGGGCGAGGGCGGCGTCCTCGACACCGAGAAGGCCGGCTCCGAGTCCCACCACGACACGTTCGTCCGCCTCGCCGAGCTGCTGATGACGGAACGCGCCGACGGGCCGCACGGCGAGGGCGCGCCGTGGCACCCGGCGTACCCGTCGCTGCGCAATCCGACGCTCGACCCCGGGCACCCCGGGCGGGCGGCGGTGAGCGATCCGCACGCGCGGCAGGTGATGCGGCTCTTCAACCGCTGCTACTTCATGATGCTCCAGCTGATCGTGCAGCACTTCGGGGAGAGCCCGGACGCGAGCCTGCGCCGCTCGAAGCTGATGAACGCCGCCATCGACGTGATGACGGGGATGATGCGCCCGCTGGCCGAGCAGTTGATGCCGATGGAGTCGGGGTGGCGGGGGCGGACGGCCGGGCCCTCCTTCGAGCTGGAGGAGCCGCCCGCGTACATCGCGCGGCCCGACGTGGCCCGGCGCGGGTTCGCGATGCGCTTCCGCCATCTCGCGGTGATGGCCCGGGAGTGCGAGGGCGTGCCGGACAGGGTGCCGGAGTTGATGACCTGGTACGCGGAGCGCTTCGCACACGAGGGGAGGAGCTGAGGCCGTGACGGACAGCAGGAGGACCGGTCGGAGGACCGAGGAGACCGAGGAGACCGAGGTACTGATCGTGGGCGGCGGTCCCGTGGGGCTCGCGCTCGCCCTCGACCTCACCCACCGGGGCGTGGACTTCGTCCTGGTGGAGGCCGGGGACGGCCGGGTCACGCACCCGAGGGTCTCCACCGTCGGCCCGCGCGCCATGGAGGAGTTCCGGCGCTGGGGCGTCGCGGACGCGATCCGGGGCGCGGGCTGGCCGGCGGACCACACGCTGGACATCGCGTGGGTGACCGCCGTCGGCGAGTACGAGCTGCACCGGCTGCGGCTCGGCACGGCCGGTGAACGGCCCCTGCCCTCGTACACGCCGGAGCCCGAGGCGATCTGCCCGCAGCACTGGCTGGCTCCGCTGCTCACCGCCCGCCTGGGGGTCCGGCCCGCGGGACCGGTCCGGCTCGGCACGCGCATGGTCGGGCTCACCCGGAAGCCCGACCGGGTGCGCGTTGCCCTCGTGGACGGGGCGGGGGTGCGGACGACGGTGCACGCCCGGTACCTGGTGGGCTGCGACGGGGCCTCGTCGCCCGTGCGCAAGGCCTGCGGGATCGAGGCGCCCGAGCGGCACCGCACCCGGACCCTGCGCAACATCCTCTTCCGGGCCCCCGGGCTCGGATCCCTGCTCGGGCCGCGCGCGGCACTCGTCCACTTCGTCACCGAGCCCGGCGGGCTGCGCTATCCACTGCGGGCGATGGACGGCCGGGAGCTGTACCGGCTGACGTGTCCGGCCGGGCCCGCGGACGCCGAGCGGGTCGTGCGGCGGGCGATCGCGCTCGCCGTGCGGGTCGAGGTGCTGTCGGACACCACCTGGCACCTGACCCATCGGGTGGCCTCGCGGTATCGCGACGGGCGGGTCTTCCTCGCCGGGGACGCGGCGCACACCCTGTCGCCCTCGGGCGGGCTCGGGCTCGCGACGGGCGTGGGCGACGCGGCCGGTCTCGGCTGGAAGCTGGCGGCGGAGCTGGCGGGCTGGGCCGGGGCCGGGCTGCTCGACACGTACGAGAGCGAACGGCGGCCGATCGCCGTCAACAGCCTGGAGGAGAGCCACCGCAACCTGCGGCGGACCGTCGACCGCCGGCTGTCCGGCGCGCTGCGCGACGGGACGGAGGACGGGGAGCGGGCCCGCGCCGCACTGGGCCGGGAGATCGCGGACTCCGATCCGCTCAGGGAGTTCGACGCGCCCGACCTGCACTTCGCGCACCGGTACGCGTCCGCGGTGATCGCGGACGAGAAGGGGAGGACGGACCCGCCGCCCGACGCCGTCGGGCCGGAGGGATCGGACGGCTCGGACGGGCCGGAGGGCTCGGACATGCCGGACGGGCGGGAGGGCTCTGGCATGCCTGACGGGCCGGTCTGGAACCGTACGACGCTTCCCGGGGTACGGGCTCCGCACGCGTGGCTCGGGCCCGGCCGGTCGACGCTCGACCTGTTCGGCGGGGAGTTCGTCCTCCTCTGCTTCGAGCGCTTCGACGCCGGAGCCGGGACTCCCGACGGTCTGGTCCGCGCCTTCGCCGACCGCGGGGTCCCCCTCCGCGTACGGCACTGTCGCGACCCGCGGGTGGCACGGCGGTACGAGCGGCCGTTCGTCCTGGTGCGCCCGGACGGGCACGTGGCGTGGCGCGGGGCCGTCCCGCCGGCCGATCCGCTGCGGGTCGCGGATCTGGTGCGCGGGGCGGGCGGATGAGCGGGCAGACGCCTGGGCGGACGGGCGGGTCCCGTACGGGAGAGGGCGGGCCGCCGGAACCCTTCGACCCGGCGCGGCTCGATCTGGCCGACCCCTACCCCGTCTACCGGCGCTACCGCGAGACGGACCCCGTGCACGCCGTGCGAGGCGGGCGGGACGAACACGGCGGGGAGGCGCCCACGACCTGGTACCTCTTCGGCCACGCGGAGGTGGCGCAGGTCCTGACGGGGCGGAACTTCCGCCGGGCGTCCCCGCTGACGGCACGGGCCGCGCCGGTCCCGGACGGGTACGTCACGCTGCGGCGGGTCGTCGAGAACTGGCTCGTCTTCCTCGACCCGCCCCGGCACACAAGGTTGCGCGCACAGGTGGCGCCGCCGCTCGGGGCCGCCGCGGTGGCGGCGCTGCGTCCGCGCGTACGGGAGATCGCGGAGGAGCTCGTCGCGCCGCTCGCGCGGCGGTCGGTCGTGGAGCTCGTCGAGGGGTTCGCGGCCCCGTATCCGCTGCTGGTCATCGGCGGTCTGCTCGGGGTGGAGGCCGAGCGGTGGCCGTGGTTCCGCGAGCAGGCGCTGGCGCTCCAGCAGGCGGGCGGGACCCGGGGCGACCGGACTCCGGCCGCGCTGGACGGCGCCGAGCGAGCGGCGGCGGAGCTGGACGGGTACTTCCACCGGGAGCTGGCGGGGCGGCGGGCCGAGGACCGCGGGGACCTCCTCTCGGCGCTGGCGCGGGCCGGGGCCGAGGATCCGTCCCTGAGCGGGGAGGAGCTGGCGGCGACCTGTACGCATCTGCTGACCGCCGGGCACGAGACGACGACGGGGCTGATCGGCAAGGCGGTCCTCGCACTGCTCGCGCGGCCGGAGGTGGGGGACGAACTTCGCGCCGATCCGGGGCTGTTGCCGAACGCCGTGGACGAGTTCCTGCGGCACGACCCGCCCGTGCAGATGGTGACCCGGTGGGCGCACCGGGACGCGGAGCTTGCGGGCCGGACCGTCCGGCGGGGCGACCGCCTCCAGTTGGTCCTGGGGTCGGCCCACCGGGACCCGGACCACTTCCCGGATCCCGAGGTCCTCGACATCCACCGGGACAGCGGCCGCCACTGCGCCTTCGGTCTGGGCATCCACTACTGCGCGGGGGCGGCGCTCGCGCGCGCGGAGGCCGAGATCGGTCTCGGTGTCCTGCTCGACCGTCTGCCCGCGCTCGCCGCCGGCGCGCGGCCGGGCGTCGAGGTGGAGTACGCCCCCGACTGGGTGTTCCACGGGCCGTCCCGCCTGACGCTGTCCTGGCCCCGCTGACACCCGGGAACTCCCTCACCCCTCTCCTCGTTATACCCCCCACGGGTATAACGAGGAGGCTCTGTGACCACGAGAAGACTGACCGCGCTCACCCCCGAGCAGGCGCCCGGCCGGGCGCGCGAGGTGCTCACCGACATCGTCGAACGGCACGGCTCGGTCGGCGAGATGGTGTCGACGATGGCGCATTCGCCCGCGCTGCTCGACGGCTATCTGAGCCTGTCCCGGGCCATGAAGCGGGTGAAGATCCCCCGCGCCCTCAGCGAGAAGCTGTCGCTCGCCGTACAGGAGTGGATCGGCTGCGGAACGTGCCGCGAGGCGCACCGCTCGGCCGGGCGCGCGGCGGGCCTGAGCGAGACCGACATCGAACTGGCCCGCCAGGGCACGTCGACCGATCCGCGCGAGGCCGCGCTCATCGGCCTCGCGCTCCGGGTCCTCGCGGAGCCGGGCTCCCTCTCCGACGACGACGTCGCCGAGGTACGGGCGCACGGCTGGAGCGACCGGGTGATCGCGGAGGTGGTCGGGGTGGTCACGCTCAACCTGCTGACCGGGGCCTTCAACCTGCTCGCGGGCATCCAGCCGGAGCAGGTGCCGGACAAGTCCTAGGGCCTGTCCGGCGGATCAGGGTCGGATAGGTCGCGGCGTCTGGTGCGGTGCATCGCAAGGCGCCGGAGCGCACTAATAGCGGAGCTATTCGGGGGTTTCGGCAACGCGGCGAGGTGCCGTGCCAGACGCCAGGGCCCCGGCCATGATCCGCCGGACAGGCCCTAGCTCTCCCGGAGGTCGGCGAGGAGTTCCGCCTGTCCCGCGAGGACGCCGGACAGGATCGAGCGCGCCACCGACAGGAGTTCCGTCACCCGCGGGCTGGTCAGCGTGTAGTACACGGCCACGCCCTCGCGCCGGGCGACGACGAGGTTCGCCCGGCGCAGCACGGCCAACTGCTGGGAGAGGTACGCCGCTTCGACGCCGGTGTCACGCAGCATCTCGGCGACCGCGTGCTCGCGTTCGCTCAGCAGCTCCAGGACGCGGATCCGGACGGGGTGTCCGAGCGTTTTGAAGAACTCCGCCTTCAACTGATAGAGCGGCGCGCTCATCGCACCCATCCCGCGCCTCGCGTCGAACCAGCACCATGCACCATGCCCCCATCCTCGCGCCTTCCGGGGCACGCGACTTACCGATCTCCGGAGTCGGGCGCGCTCAGGATCGAGCGGGGTTCACTCGCTCGGCCACGCGTCGCTGCGCCAGGCGCGCTGTTCCGCGCCCGCGTCGAGGTGGGCGGCGAACGCCGCGTCCAGATCGCAGTGGACCGGGATCGCCGGGCCGTCGCCCGCGGGGACGAGGGCGCCGTCGGTGGGGATCGCGGCGAGTTCGAGGCTCCGGCCCGCGGCCCGGAGCCGGTGGGCGGCCTCCGAGACGGCGAGCTGCCCGCCCGCGGACCAGCCGCGGAGCCGGCTCAGGTCGAGGACGACCGGGCCCGTACCGCGCGCCACCGCCCAGCCCACGGCGCCGGTGAAACGCCCGAGGGCGTCGGCACCGAGGAACCCGGCCAGGGACAGCACGCCCAGCTCCTGCTGAACCGTGTAACGCCATTCGATGGTCATGCGCGTCGTCTTCCCTGTCGTACGGCGATGGTGACGGGTGCGTAGGCGGGAGGGGCCTGGGCGCGTGGGGGCCGGACCAGGATGTAACGAATTGCAGGATTGTGCAATCTCCCATCTCACGGAGCGGATGGGATCGCGGACGGGCCGGTCCGCCGCCTCTCCGGCCCCCGGTCGCTCGCGCGGCGCCGTGGCCGGGATCCGTGCCGTACGGAGTCGGGTCAGCCCGCCGCGGGGGCCGTGAAGGTGACGTCGGCGGCCGGCACGGTGACCTCCGCGTCGCTCCCGAGGGCGTACGCGGCGACCCGGGAGACCGTCGCGGCCGGCACGGCCTCGCAGACCCCCGGGACCGCCGGGCAGTCCTGGGTGGCGTGGGCGTCGTACGGCACGACGACGCGGTAGCCGCGCGCCAGGGCCGTACGGGCCGTCGCCTGGACGCACATCTCGGACATCACACCGCAGACGGCGATCGCCCGGACCCCGGCGTCGGCGAGCGCGCGCCCCAGCGGGGTCTCGTGGAAGCCGTCGTCCCGGGGCTTGCGGATCACCAGCTCCCGGGGGCCGAGCCGGACGGGGTGGTGGAGTTCCCAGCCCGGCGTGTGGGGCTCGTCCTCGGATCCCGGCTCCCCGTCGTTCTGCAGGTGGACGACGAGCGCCCCGTCCCTCCGCGCCCGGGCGATCAGGTCCGTCGTCCGCTCGACGAGCCGGTCGGCCGCGGGCACGGCCCCGTCACCGACGACGAAGGCCGACTGCACGTCCACGACGATCAGGGCGTCCACGGGCTGCGGGTGCTGGGTCATCCCGTCATCATCACTCCCACGGGCCCCGGTGATCCACAGGATTTCGGCCGATTCCCCACCTTCCACCGGCTGGTTCGGATCACGCGCTCTACGCGGTCCCACTGTCGGCACCGGCACCGGCACCGGCCCTCGACAGGAGCAGGCGGCCCGCGGCTCCGGTCGTGAACAGGCCGGCGACGAGGGCGAGGAGCGCGACGCCCGGGCCCGACGTCCAGTCGACGGCGCGGGCGTGGACGGCGAGGACGACGGCGGTCGCGAGTGCCACCGCCGGGACGGCCGTGAGGGCCGGGCGGATCCGCGCCAGGTCGTCCTCGACGAGGGAGCCGAGGACGCCGACGCCGAGCGCCAGCGCCCACACGCCGAGGCCCTGCGCGTCGGCGCGGTTCACCGTCCACGGCACGAGGGGGCCCCAGAAGGCGGGGAAGGCGAGCAGGCCCGCGCCGATGCCGAGCCACCCGGAGCCGAGGACCGCGAGCAGCGGCTTCGACCAGCCGGGCAGCGGTACGACGCGCGGACGCTCGGCCCCGGACGGCGGGGCGGGCCTGCGGTACTGGGCGGCGAGGCAGGCGACGGCGGCGAGTGCGAGCAGCCCGAGGGTGGCGACCCAGCCGAGGCTGAACAGGGCGAGGAACAGGGGGCCGCCGTGGACGGCCTGGAGGGTGCCGCCGTTCAGCAGGCTCACCGTGAAGAGGCCGACGAGGACGATCGCGAGCGGCAGGACGAGGCACCGCGTCTCCTCCCAGACGCGGGCCCGGCCGACGGTGAACAGCGCGGGCGCGACCCCCGCCATGGCGGCTCCGAGGAGACCGGGACTGAGTGGCGCCGGGGACACCCAGGCGCCCGCCGCGTGGCCGGCCAGGCTCGCGAGGGCGAGCAGGGCGCCCACGGCGAGGCTGATGCCGCCCACGACGCCGCTCAGGATCACCACGGCTGGCGAGAGTTCCCTGCCGTCGACCGTGACGGCGCCGCGAGGCGTGGACGTCTCCGATGCACCCATCAGCGGTCGCCTTCCCGCGTGGCGGAGGCGGCCGTGACGACCACCGCGTCCGGGGCGGGCGCCGCCGGGCCGCCGGTCGGCTGCTCGGCGAACGCCCGCTGCCGCTTGAGGAGTTCGCGGCCGTACAGCACGCGCAGGCTCACCACGGTGACGGCCGCGTAGGCGAGCATCCCGCAGCCGATGCCGACGCCCGCGATCAGGGCCGTGAGCCGGTCGAGGCCCATGGTCCGCTCCAGTACGGGCACGGCCACCGCCGAGAACGCGGGGGCCAGGCACAGGGCCGCCAGGTGCAGACGCCACTCCTCGTGCGGCCAGTCGGCTCCCCTCGCCCGTGCGCGTGCCGCCCGCACCGCGATGACGGCATAGGTGACGGCGTACGGGACGGCGTAGGCGAGGAGCAGCCGGCGTCCGCCGGTCCCCTGGTCGAGGAAGGCGACCGTGATCCAGGTCAGTCCGGCGGCGCCCGCGAGGTGGACCGCGACCAGGACCGGCCGCGGGCACCAGGTGCCGGACAGGCCGGGGACGGTGGTGCGCCGGTCGAGCGCGCGGGAGGCGAGCAGGGCGCCGAAGGAGACGAGGGAGCCGAGGTGCATGATCGCGACGCGGTTGATGTCCTGGATCGAGAGCCCGGGGTAGAGCGCGGGCAGGAATCCCCATTCGAGGCGGAGCAGCGGAGCGGTCATCAGGAAGCCGTAGCAGAGCAGCATCCAGCGCTGGTGCAGGTCCGGGAGGCCGCGGACGGCGGCGAGGACGCCGAGGGTCACGCTGCCGACGGTGCCGGCCAGGATCGTGGCGAGGACGATCCAGAACGCGGCTCCGCTGAACGCCTGCTCCGGCGGGGTGCGGACGAGATAGAGCGCGGCGCCGGCCATCGACACGTACACGGTGACGGCGAAGACGGTCCCGGTGATCCGGTGCAGCCGGATCCGCCGCCGTACCGCCGAGAGCAGCTGGACGGGGCCGAGCAGCATCAGCAGGCCGCCGAGGACGGAGTGCACGATCAGCGGGGCCAGGCTGCGGGTGTACGGGCCCATCCGGTCGCGCACGGCCTCGGCCACGAACTCCGGGGAGACGGACCGGCCGAGGAGCCACTCGCCGATGGCGGGTGCCCCGGGGCGCGCGTACGGCCAGAGTTCGGTCGCCGCGATCGGCGCGTACGCCAGGCAGACCACCGTGACCGCGAGGGCGGCGGCCCTCCCTCGCCTCGTGCTTGTCCGACGCCCCACGGCGGTTCCCCCTCCGAACGCGCGATAGTCCTTTCTGGACCATGGAGGAAGGTAGGACGGGAGACGACCGGGGTCAACCGGTCGGTAACAAAGTCGGTGACGGAGTCGGTGCCGAAGTCGGTGCCGCGTCAGGGTTCCCGGGTCTCGACCCACTGCCAGAAGTCGACCATCATCCGCTCGTACCGGATGCCGAACTCCAGCGCCTCGCGCTGCCCGCGCGTCAGCAGCTCGCCCACGCCCTCGGCCAGCTCCTCGTACTCGCCGAGGGTCCGGCGGTGCTCCTCCGCCTGGACCGGGGCGTGGACGCGCGGGCTCGCGCCGAACCACAGCTTGAGGATGCCGCGCTCGCGGGCCTCGACCGGGACGAAGGAGGAGTCTGCGAGCCAGCCGCGCAGGGCCGCCGCCCCCTCCTCCGTCAGCTTCATCAGACGCCGGTTCCGGCCACCGGCCTGGCGCACCTCCGACAGCAGTCCCGCCTCCAGGAGCCGGTCGCACTGGGCGTAGACCTGCGCGTGCGGCATCGACCAGAAGGGAGCCACGGTGCGCGCGGCCTCGACCTTCACGTCGTACGGACTGGCCTCGCCCAGCTGGTCGATGATGCCGAGCACGAGAAAGGAGGGCGTGGTCAACCGGACTTCAGACATGCCGCGACGGTATCGCGGAGGTCTCGGAGGGCGGTCGCGGAGAGGCGGCGGGCTGAGCGAGAGGCGGAACCGCCGGGTGATCCCCGGGCGCCGCGGCCTCGGGGCGGAGGAGCTCGCCGAGCGCCGTCAGGCGGATGAGCCGGAGGATCCACGGCTGGTCGCAGATCAGCCGCCAGCGGGCGCCCCGCGCCTGGACCCGCCCGGCGCAGTGGGCGAGCAGGCCGAGACCGGTGGCGTCGCAGAAGGTGAGCCTCCGGATGTCGAGGGTCAGCCCCTCGGACTCCCGGACGAGGGCGTCGAGCTCGGGCCTCAGGTGCCGCACCAGGACGAGGTCGAGCTCACCGCGGAGCGCGGCGACGGTGAGTCCGCCGGTCGAGCGGACGACGAGGTGCGGGTCGTGACGGGGAATCAGCTGCATCGGACGCTCCACAGGGTGGGTCCATGTGTCCCGTCGAGCGTGGCCGCGGCCACGCCGGGAGGGACGTTTCGCCTCGACCCCTGTCACCTGATCCGGTGAATACGCGGGCCACTCGGAGCCGCCAGGACACCTTGATCCGAACACTCGGACGAACGAGCGTGCTCATCTATCGGTTGACAAACGCTCGTTTCAAGAGCGAACGTTATGAGTGCGATAGGGCGCCCCGGGTTCTCCGAACCCGGCCGAGCGACGGACGAGGTGGACCGATGGACACGACGACGGTGGTGCGGCGGGGCGTCCCCGAGGGCGGTGCGGCGCGCGTCGCCGCCCTGTACTGGGAGGCGTTCGGGCGGAAGCTCGGCGCCGCGCTCAACCCGCCCGACAAGGCCCGCGCGTTCCTGGCCGCCCACCTCCACCACGACCGGGCCGTCACCGCGCTCGTCGACGGCGAGGTGGCCGGCGTGGCCGGTTACCAGCTCGACGGGCGCGGTCTGCTGGGCGGCGGCGCGGGGGACGTCCTGTCGGCGTACGGCGTGCTGCGCGGACTGCACCGGGTGGCCCTGCTGGCGCTCCTCGAGCGGCGCCCCGCCTCCGGCGAGCTCGTGATGGACGGCATCGCCGTCGCCCCCGGACACCGCGGCGCGGGCATCGGCACGATGCTGTTGCGCGAGATCGCGGCCGTGGCCGCCGAGGCGGGCGTCCGCAGGATCCGGCTCGACGTCATCGACGTGAACCCGCGGGCCCGCGCCCTCTACGAGCGGCACGGCTTCGTCGCCGTCCGCACCGAGCGGACGCCGTACCTGCGCGAGTTGATGGGTTTCGGCGCCGTCACCACCATGCACCGGCCGGTCACGGCAGCCGACGCGTCCCCCGGCCGGGAGGCGCGATGACCCCGGCCGACGGCGTCCCCGGCCTCGCTCCCGTCCCGACGCGCACGCTCGTCCATGCCCTCGTCCGCGAGGACGGCACCGTGGACGCCGGTGAGCTCTACACGGTGGCGGGGCTCCTCGGCATGACCGACCAGCAGGTCCGGCTCTGCCTGAAGCGGCTCGTCGCCGAGGGGCGGTTCACCCACGAGGGCCGCGGCCGCAAGGCCGTCCTCCGCGCGGTCGCCGACGCCGACGGCACGGTCGCCCCGGACGCCGCGCACGTCCGCCTCGCCTACCGGCAGGACCACGGGCTCGCCCCGTGGGACGGCGTGTGGCACCTCTTCGCCTTCGCCGTCCCCGAGTCCGAGCGGGCCGCCCGCGACGCACTCCGCGACACCCTGCTCCACCTGGGGGCCGCCCCGCTCCAAGGCGGCCTGTACGTCTGCGCCCACCCGATCGAGCCGCTCGTCGAGGCCCGGGCCGGCGAGCTCCGTGTCGCCGCTTCGGTCACCTCTCTGACCAGCACCGATCTCGATGTCGGCGGAGTGGTCGACCCGCCGGCCCTCGCCGCGGCGCTGTGGCCGCTGGACGGGATCGCGGCCCGCCACGACGAGCTCGCCGCCTTCGCGCGCTCCTGCCTCGACCGTCTCGACCGCCCGGAGCCCCTCGCGTCCGCCGAGCGCCTGAGCCTCGCGATCCGGCTCGCCGCGGCCTTCTCGTACGCGATGACACCGGACCCGCTGCTGCCCGCCGAGCTCCTCCCCCGGCCCTGGCCGGGCACGCGGGCCCGGCACCTCACGGCGACCGCCTGGGCCGCACTCGCGAAGCACCCCGCCCCGGACGGCAGCGCCCCCCTCCCCCGGCTCTTCGTCCTCTACGAGGACTTCGCGGGGTAAGGGGGGCCGTTACGAGGCCTTCGCGGGGTACGGGGGCCGCCGGGACCGTTGCGGCTCGGGCCGTCGGATCAGCCCGCGAACTCCGCCATCCACGCCTCGACCTCGGCCGAGGAGCGCGGCAGGCCGGCGGAGAGGTTCTCGTTGCCGTTCTCGGTGACGACCAGGTCGTCCTCGATCCGGACGCCGATGCCGCGCCACTCCTCGGGCACGGTCAGGTCGTCCGGCTGGAAGTACAGGCCGGGCTCGACCGTGAGCACCATGCCCGGCTCCAGGAGGCCGTCGACGTACTCCTCGTTCCGCGCGTGCGCGCAGTCGTGGACGTCCAGGCCGAGCATGTGACCGGTGCCCGCCATGGTGAAGCGGCGCTGGAGGCCGAGCTCGTACGCCCGGTCGACGGGGCCCTCGATGAAGCCCCACTCGACCAGCTTCGCCGTCATGCTGCGCTGCGACGCCTCGTGGAAGTCGCGGTACCGCGCGCCGGGCTTGACGGCGGCGATGCCGGCCTCCTGGGACTCGTACACCGCGTCGTACACCTTGCGCTGCACCTCGTTGAAGGTGCCGCTGATCGGGAGGGTGCGGGTGACGTCGGCGGTGTAGAGGGAGTTCGTCTCCACGCCGGCGTCGAGGAGGAGCAGCTCGCCGGGGCGGACCGGTCCGTCGTTGTCCGTCCAGTGCATGATCGTGGCGTGCTCGCCGGCGGCACAGATGGAGCCGTAGCCGAGGGCGTTGCCCTCCAGGCGGGCACGGCGGAAGAAGGTGCCCTCGATCCAGCGCTCGGACGTCGCGACGGCGCGGGACAGCTCGGAGACGCAGTCGGTGAAGCCGCGCACGGTGGAGTCCACCGCCTTGCGCATCTCGCCGATCTCCCAGTCGTCCTTGACCAGGCGGAGGTCGCTGAGCGCCTCCTCCAGCTCGTAGTCGCGGTCCTCGTCGGTGGTGACGGCGGCCTCCAGGGCCGGGTCGTGCCCGCGCACGATCCGGGTGGGAACCTCGGTGGAGGCGGCGGCCAGGTCGGCGGCGATGGTGCGGACGTCGCGGCAGGGCAGACCGAGGACGATCTCGGACTCGGCGAGGGAACGGCGCCGGCCCATCCACAGCTCGGCCGTGTAGCCGATCCAGAACTCGTCGTTGTCGCGGCTGTCGCGGGGCAGCTGGTAGCAGTACGCGTCGTGGCCGCCGTCCGCGCGGGGTTCGAGCACGAGGGCGCCGTCGCGGGCCTGGTCGCCGGTCATGTGCACGTAGCCCGTGTAGGGGCGGAACGGGTAGGTGTCGTCGTTCGAGCGGGTCTTGAGGTTGCCGGACGGGATCACCAGGCGCTCGCCGGGGAAGAGGGCCGACAGGGCCGCGCGGCGGGCCGCCGCGTACGGAGCCTGCTCGTCGGCCTCCAGGCCGTGGCGCTCGGTGTCGGCCCAGCCGGTCCGCATCAGGGCGGAGAGCTCCGCGGACACGCCGTCGTAGAGCCCGTTCTTGCGACGCTTCGCCATGCGATGCACCTTCTTCTCGGAGGGTTCCTGGGCCACCGGTCATCGGCGGCTCACGGACAGTACTGCGCCGAACGCCCGTTGGGTGCCCAGGACCGCCAGTGGCACAGATCGGCCATCAGGCGCCTCGCCCATGGGTGCGGGAGGGGCACCGGGCCGTCGATAATGCGGCCCATGGCGAACGCGAAACTCGGTGAGGCCCTCCGGGTCCTTGGGCTCGGTCACGACGCGGTGCGGGTCTACCTGGCCCTCCTCGATCTGGCGCCCGCGCCGCTGAGCGCGATCGGTGCGGCGGCCGGTCTGGAGGGCGCGGCGCTCTCGGCGGCGTACGGCGCACTCGTCGACGCCGGTCTCGCGAGCGCCGCCGCGGAGGGCGAGGACGTCGTGGCGCCCGTTCCGCCCGCCGCGGGCCTGGAGATCCTCGGCCGGCACCGGGCGGCCGAACTCGACGAGTCCCGCATCACCGTCGGAGGCGCGTTCGAGTCGTTCCGGCGGCGGCGGCTCGCCGGCGACACCGACCACCTCGTGGAGATCGTCACGGGCGACGCGATCGGCCTCCGGATGCGGCAGGCCTGGGCCAGTGCCCGTCACCAGATCCGCCAGCTCGACTCCCCGCCGTACTTCCCCCTGCCCGGCGCCACCGAGGACGCGCTGGCCACCCTCGCCCGCGGGGTGACGCAGCGCGTCGTGTACTCACGCGAGTCGCTGGAGCTGCCGGGCAATCTCGAGTCGGCCATCGAGCCGTGCATCGAGGCCGGCGAGCAGGCGCGGGTGCTGCCGTCGGTGCCGGTCAAGCTGGTGATCATCGACGACGCGTACGCGCTCGTGTCGCTGTCGATCAAGGAGGCCGACGTCCACAACACGATGCTGGTCGTGCAGCCCTGCGGCCTGCTCTCGGCGCTCGTGGCGCTGTTCGAGCAGGCCTGGCAGGCCGCCCTCCCGTTCCACGGCCACATCGCCCGCCCGGGCGGCCTGCCACCCTCCGACCGGCGCCTGCTGTGGCTGCTCGCGGGCGGCGCGAGCGACGACGTGATCGCCCGGGAGCTCGGCATCAGCCGCCGCACGCTGTTCCGCCGGATCCAGATCCTGATGGCCCGGCTCGGCGCCACGAGCCGGTTCCAGATGGCTTTGCAGGCCCAGCGCTCCGGCTGGCTGTGACGCCGGTCCGTGACACCGGGCGGTCCGTCACACCAGGCGGTCCGTGACACCGGGCCCGCTCACCGGGCCGTAGAGGTCAGCCTTGGTCCGGCCCCGCGAGCCGCTGCCACAGGAAGGTGTGCACGAGGGCGCTGTTGTGCGCGGCCTGTTCGTTGTCGCCGGCGCCCGCGTGTCCGCCGCCGGTGTTCTCGTGGAACAACACCTCATGGCCGAGTTCCCGCAGCCGCGCCGCCGTCTTGCGGGCGTGGCCGGGGTGGACGCGGTCGTCGCGGGTCGAGGTCATCAGGAGCACCGGCGGGTAGGCCGCGTCCGCCGCGAGGCGGTGGTACGGGGAGATGTCGCGGAGGTGCGGCAGATCCGCCTCGTCGTCGGGGTCGCCGTACTCGGCGATCCAGGACGCGCCCGCGAGGAGCTTGTGGAAGCGGGTCATGTCGAGCAGCGGCACCTGCGCGACGATCGCGCCGAACAGTCCGGGGTGGCGGGTGAGCATCGCGCCCATGAGCAGGCCGCCGTTGCTGCCTCCGGAGGCCCCGAGCATGGCCGGGGTGGTGATGCCCCGCGTGACGAGGTCCTCGGCGACGGCCGCGAAGTCCTCGAAGGCCCGCGGCCGGTCCGCGCCCAGCGCGGCCTGATGCCAGTCGGGCCCGTACTCGCCGCCGCCCCGGATGTTCGCGATCACGTACGTGCCGCCGCGCTCCAGCCACGCCCGGCCCGTCACGGAGCCGTAGTAGGGCGTGAGGGAGACCTCGAAGCCGCCGTAGCCGTAGAGCAGCGCGGGGCCGGGGCCGGTGGCGGCGTGGTCGGGGCCGATGACGAAGTACGGGACGCTCGTGCCGTCCCGGGAGGTCGCGAAGTACTGCTCCACCGTGAGTCCTGCGGCGGAGAAGCGGTCCGGGGCCTGCTTGAGGAGTTCCGTGTCGGCACCGATGCTCCCCCGGTACAGGGTGGAGGGCTGGAGGAACCCCGACACGTCGAGGAAGTACTCGTCGGAGACGTCGGGGTCGGTGTCGACGACGCTGACGGCGGACAGTTCCGGTACGCCGACGAGCGGTTCGCGGGTCCAGCCGCCGTCGGGGTCGGGGGTGAGGACCTCGATGCGGGTGCTGACGTCGTGCATCGTCTCCAGGATCAGATGGCGACGGGTCCACGCGTGCCCGGCCAGGGCCGTCCGCTCGTCCGGGGCGAACAGCACCTCGGGGGTGCGGTCGCCCGCCAGGAAGGCGTCGAAGTCGAAGGCGAGGAGGGAGCCCGTCGGCTGCCCGAGCCAGTCGGACTTCAGGGAGACGATCAGATGCCGGCGGTGGGCGTACGCGACGGCGTCCTCGGGGACGTCGATCCTGACGAGCGTGGAGTCGGGCCGCAGGAGGTACGTCTCGCTGCGGAAGAAGTCGAGGGCGCGGCCGACGAAGTCCCGCTCGAAGCCGGGCGTGCTGTCGCGGTACCCCCAGGCCGACACGTCGCCTTGTCCGGCCTCGTAGACGAGCTCGGCCTCCTCCACCGGTGTGCCCCGCCGCCACCTGCGGACCTGCCGCGGATAGCCGGAGTCGGTCAGCGAGCCGGGCCCCGTGTCCGTGCCGACGAAGACGGTGTCGTCGTCGATCCAGCCGGTCCGGGTCTTCGCTTCCGCCACCCGGAAGCCGTCCTCGACGAACCGGCGGGTGCCGAGGTCGAACTCCCGGACCACCACGGCGTCCCCGCCGTCGCGCGACAGCCGCACCAGCGCCCGGTCGTGGTCGGGGCGGCGGACGCGGGCCCCGTCCCAGACCCACTTCTCGTCCTCGGCCTCGGCGAGCGCGTCGACGTCGAGGAGGACCTCCCACTCGGGGGCGTCCTTGCGGTACTGCTCCAGGGTGGTGCGCCGCCACACGCCCCGCACGTGCTCGGCGTCGCGCCAGAAGTTGTAGAGGTGCGCGCCGCGGCGGACGGTGTACGGGATGCGGTCGGCGGCGTCCATCACCTCGCGCAGGCGGTCCTTGAGCGGGGCGAAGGCGGGGTCGGCGGCGAGGGCGTCGGCGGTCTCGGTGTTCCGCTCGGCCACCCAGGCCAGCGCCGCCTCGCCCGTCACCTCTTCCAGCCACAGGTACGGATCGGCGTCGCTCACACGCTGCTGCATGGACTCAGTTCCCGTTCTCGCGTCGGAGGTGTGCCGAAAGGTGGTACTGGAGCGGCTGTCCGACGGCCGCGAGGTCGTGGCGGAAGTCGAGCGTGTCCTCGTCCGTCAGGGTGTAGCGGCGGCGGGTGCCGGTCACGTCCTTGGCCGTGGGGGTGAGCGCCACCTGATGGGTGGTGAGGTCGATCGCGCCGTCGGCCGCGCTGCCGACGAGGATCTCGGCGATCCCGGTGGGCTGGGTGATCAGTGCCTCGACGCGCCCGTCGGGCTGCATCCGCCACCAGCCGCTCTCCCGGGCGGCGGGCCGCTGCGGGGTGCCGTCGGCGTCGATGATCCAGGCGCGGGCCTCGTAGTGGAGGAAGGGGCGCCCGTCGTGACTGAAGGTGACTTCCTGCTCGTACGCGAACTCCTCCGCGAGCGTCGGGTACGAGCCGCGGCCCCGGCCGGTCCAGGTGCCCAGGAGACCGGTGACCGGCGCGAGGAGCGCGTGCGGGGCGGGCGCCGCGTCGGCTCGCAGGGCGTCGGGGTAGGGGAACTTCCGGTCGCTGAACATGAGGTGCGCTCCTGGGTCGGGGCCTGTGCCGGATCGCAGCTTAGGCCCTGCTCCGGAAGCCTTTCGGGTCTTCGCCCGCCGGTCGCGGTTCCCCCGCCCGCGACCGGCGCGCTGCTGCCCGTGGCTAACCCCGGCTGCGTACCAGCAGGTAGAGGAAGTACGGGGTGCCGATCACGGCCGTCATGAGGCCGGCGCCGAGCTGGGCCGGGGCGATGACGGTACGGCCCACCAGGTCCGCGGTGCAGACGAGGACGGCGCCGAGGAGCACCGCGACCGGGAGCACGCGCGTGTGGTGCCGGCCGACGAGGGCGCGGGCCGCGTGCGGTGCGACGAGTCCCACGAAGGCGATCGCGCCGGCGGCGGCGACGGCGGTGGCGGTGAGCAGGACGGAGAGGGCGAGGAAGCCGAGCCGTGCGCGTCCCAGGCCGAGGCCGAGGAGGCGCGGGGTGTCCTCGTCGAGCGAGACGAGGTCGAGTTCGGTGCGCCGGGCGAACGCGACGGCCGCACTCACGGCGAGGACGCCGATGAGCGGGACCACGTCGGGCAGGGACCGCCCGTAGGTGGAGCCCGACAGCCAGGTGAGGGCCTTCGTCGCGTTGAACGGGTCGGTGAGGATGATCAGGAGGCTGATCAGGGCGGACGCGGCGATGGCGACGCCGAAGCCGACGAGGACGAGCCGGTTCTGCTGGAACCCGCCCCGCGCGGCAAGGCCGAAGACGAGGACGGAGCTCGCTGCGGCGCCCGCGAACGCGGCGCCGGCCATGCCCCACGAACCGGCCACGGGCACGGTCGTCACGAGGAGTACGGCGCCGAGCGCGGCGCCTCCGGAGACGCCCAGGACGCTGGGTTCGGCGAGCGGGTTGCGGGTGACGGCCTGGACGAGGGTGCCGGCCAGGGCGAGCGCGGCGCCCGCGAAGAGGGCGGCGAGGACGCGGGGCACCCGGGTGTCGAGGACGAAGGTGACGGTCCGGCCGGCCTGTCCCTGGGCCCAGTTCACGACGTCGCCGAGGAGCAGTTTGCTGTCGCCGAGGAGGACGCCGGCGATGGCGACGCCGACCAGGGCGGCCACCAGGACGGCGGTGGTGGTGAGGAAGCGGGCCCGGCTCCTGATGCGCAGACGCTCGGTGGCGGTGGTGCCGGCCGTGTCGCGGACGCGGATGGCCATGACGATCAGGAAGACCGCGCCGACGAGGCTGGTGACCACGCCGGTGGGCACGGCGACCGCCACGTCCGCCGGGACCAAGGCCCGCAACAGCACGTCGGAGCCGAGGACGAGCGCGGCGCCGACGAGTCCGGCGGCGGGCAGGAAGCCCCGGGTGCGGGTGAAGCCGCGGAACCTGCGGGCGAGGGGCCGGACGAGCGCGGGGGCGCACAGACCGACGTAGCCGACGGGTCCTGCGAGGGTGACGGCGGCCGTGGAGAGCAGGGCGGCGAGGACGACGGCGGTGACCCGGGTGGCCCGGACGGGCACGCCGAGGCCGCGGGCGGCGTCGTCGCCGAGGGCGAGGGCGTCGACCCGGCGGGCGAGGAGCAGCAGCCCGACGAGGCCGACGACGGCGATCGGGGCCATCTGCAGGACGCCGTCGAAGCCGTTCTGGCCGATGCTGCCCTGGTTCCAGTCGTAGAGACCCTCGGTCTCCGCGGGGAACAGCAGGAGCAGGCCTTCGGTGACGGCGGTGAGGCCGAGGGTGAGGGCGCTGCCCGCGAGGACGAGGCGGACGGTTCCGGCGCCCAGGCCCGAGAGGGAGAGGACGACGGCCGCGGCCGCGAGACCGCCGGCGAACGCGAACGCCGAGGAGGCGAACAGCGGCAGCGAGAGGCCGAAGGCGGCGGTGAGACCGAGCGCGAAGTAGGAGCCCGCGTTGACGGCGAGGGTGTCGGGCGAGGCGAGGACGTTGCGGCTGACGGCCTGGAGGGCGGCGCCCGCGATGCCGAGGACGGCGCCGACCAGAAGGCCGGCAGTCATCCTCGGCAGGCGGGAGGCGACGACGACGGACGCGTCGGCCGGATCGGCCTGGCCCGTGAACGCCTTCCACACCTCGGGCGCGCCGACCGCGGCGGTGCCCTGGGTGATGTCCACGAGCGCGAGGACCGCGACGAGGAGCACCAGGGCGGCCGTCACCGGGGCCGCGCCCGTCCGGGACGTGGCCGTCGGCGGACGGGTGGCGGGGGTGGTTGCGGTGACGGCCATGGTGTTACTTCGTCAGCGCGGCGACGACGGAGTCGACGTACGTGCTCATCGACTGGGGGCCGCCGAACATCCAGATGCCGTCGGGCAGCCGGTGCACGTTGCCCTTCTTGACGAACGGCAGGGACGTCCAGACCTTGTCCTTGGCGAGGACACCGGTGAACGGCGTGCTGCCGGCGTCGCCGTCGTTGCCGACGTAGGCGAACTGCACGTCACCGAGCTTGGTGAGGCCCTCGACGTCGGTGGTGCCGAGGCCGTAGGCCGGGTCGCCCTTGACGGTCCAGGCGTTCTTCAGACCGAGCTTCTCGTTGACCGCGCCGATCAGCGAACCGCTGGTGTAGGGGCGGATCGAGACCTGGTTGGACATCACGTAGCCGTCGGCGAAGGCGTACTTCGTCCCGGCGAGACCGGCGTCGGCGAGCTTCTTCTTGCCCTCGTCGAGCTTCGCCTGGAACGCCTTCTTGAGCTCGTCGGACTTCTGCGTGGTGCCGGTCGCCTTGGCGATGGCGTCGAGGTCCGCGTTCATCCGGCCGATCGGGTCGGCGGCGTCGGCGGCCTTCAGCGTCAGGACCGGGGCGACCTTGCGCAGCTGCTTCACGGCGGCCGGCGGCAGGTCGGTGGTGGCGACGATGAGGTCGGGCTTGAGGGCGGCGACGGTCTCCACGCTGGGCTCGCCGCGGGTGCCGATGTCCTTCGGCTCGTTCTTGAGCGGGACGGCGGTGTCCCAGGTCTTGTAGCCCTTGACGTCGGCGACGCCGACCGGGTCGACGCCGAGCGTGATCAGGTGCTCGACGACGTTCCACTCGGTGCCGACGACCTTCTTGGCGGGGCCGTCGAGCTCGACCTTCTCGCCCGTGGAGTCGGTGAGGGTGATGCGCTCGGTGCTCTTCTTCGCGTCGTCGGCGGCGGGCTCGGTGGTACCGCAGGCGGACAGGGCGAGGGCCGCGGTGGTGGCGGCCGCCGCGGTGAGGAGAAGTCGTCTCATGATGTGGTGCTGAGCCTTTCGCTTCGCGAGTGGTGGCGGCCTATCGCACGGGTGCGCAGCCGGCCGGTGAGTGGATCGGTGTCTACTTCGATGCGGATGCCGTACGTGGCGGTCAGCCGCTCGGGAGTCAGTACGTCCTCGGGGGTGCCGTCCGCGACGACCCGTCCCGCGTCGAGCAGGACGATCCGGTCGGCGACGGCCGCGGTCTGGTCGAGGTCGTGGAGGACGGCGCCGACGGCGATGCCGTGGTCGTCCGCCAGGTCGCGCATGAGGTCGAGGAGTTCGACCTGGTAGCGGAGGTCGAGGTAGGTCGTGGGTTCGTCGAGCAGCAGCACGCCCGTCTGCTGCGCGAGGCAGCCGGCGAGCCAGACGCGCTGGAGCTGACCGCCGGAGAGGTGCTCGGCGCCGCGCTCCGCGAGTTCCGTGACGCCCGTCATGGCGAGCGCGCGGTCCACCGCTTCCCTGCCGCCCGGGTCGGCCTTGCCCCAGCGTCCCCGGTACGGGTAGCGGCCGAACTCGACCACGTCCCTGACCGTGAGCCCGCTGGGCGTGGGGCGTCCCTGGGTGAGCAGGGCGACGTGGCGCGAGAACTCACGGGGGCTCAGCGCGAGACCGTCGGTGTCGCCGTCGAGGACGAGCGTGGCGGTCCGGGGCTGCTGGAGGCGCGCGATGGTGCGCAGCAGCGTCGACTTGCCGCTACCGTTCGGGCCGACCAGGACGGTCACTTCGCCGGGGCGCAGCGTCATGGACGCGTCGTGGACGACGTCGACGCCTTCGTACGCCACGGTGACACCCATGGCCGAGAGTTCATGACCGTGGGGGCCCGGGGCCGCGGAGGTCTGTTCGCCTGCTTGCACGTCCCGAAGGTTAGCCTAACCTTAGCGAGAGGTGAAAGGGGGTCCGGGATTAGACCACAAGGCGAATTCCGGCCAAGCGTGCAGGTCCACACGTCGGGACGTCCGTTGACCCGGCCCACGGGGGCGGCTACGTTCGCGCCATGTTGCGTTCAGCAGTGCTCACCACGCGCGGTCACATCGACCTGCTGCGGGTGGCCTCCGCCGCGTGTCGCCGCGGCCGCTGACGCCCTTTCACCCCCACCTCGCCTCTCTGCCTCCTGACGCCCCGCCCGTCGTGCGCGCGTGCCCGCTCCGCGCCCACGACCGCTGTGGCGCACCTTCATCGCGTTCACGGAAAGGCCTCCTGATGACCGTCCACCTGCACTGGTTCCTGCCGACCGGCGGCGACGGCCGGACCCTCGTCGACCGGCACGCCTACGCGGACGGCGGGATCACCCGGAACGGGACCGTGCCGGGGCTGCGCGCCCCCGACATCACCTACCTGACCCAAATAGCCAAAGCGGCCGAGCAGTTGGGCTTTGAAGCGGTGCTGACCCCGACCGGAACGTGGTGCGAGGACGCCTGGCTGACCACGGTCGCGCTCGCCCAGCACACCGAGCGCCTCAAGTTCCTCGTCGCGTTCAGGCCGGGGGTGATCTCGCCCGTGCTCGCGGCGCAGATGGCGGCCACGTACCAGCGGATCACCCGGGGCCGCCTGCTCCTCAACGTGGTGACCGGTGGCGACTCCACCGAGCAGCGCCGCTTCGGCGACCGCCTCGACCACGACCGGCGGTACGCGCGCACGGCGGAGTTCCTCTCGGTGGTGCGGGGCGTCTGGAGCGGGCGGCCGTTCGACTACGACGGCGAACACTTCCGGATCGAGGGCGGGCTGACCGCCCTGCCGCCGGACCCGCTGCCGGAGGTCTTCTTCGGCGGTTCGTCCCCGGCGGCGGGTCCGGTCGCGGCGGAGCACGCGGACGTCTACCTGACGTGGGGCGAGCCGCCGTGGCAGGTGAAGGAGAAAATCGACTGGATCCGTCGCCTCGCGGAGGAGCGCGGGCGGACGGTCCGCTTCGGGATCCGGCTGCACACGGTCTCGCGCGACTCGGCACGGGAGGCCTGGGCCACCGCCGACCGGCTGCTCGCCGACCTCGACGACGGGACGGTCGCCTCCGCGCAGGAGCTCCTCGGCCGCACCGAGTCCGTCGGCCAGCAGCGGATGCTGGCCCTGCACGGACGCGGCTCCCTCGACCGGGACAAGCTGGAGATCTCGCCGAACCTGTGGGCGGGCGTCGGACTCGTCCGGGGCGGGGCCGGAACCGCGCTGGTCGGCAGCCACACCGATGTCGCGGACCGGATCGAGGAGTACCACGACCTGGGCGTGGAGCATTTCGTGCTGTCGGGCTACCCGCACCTGGAGGAGGCGTACTGGTTCGGCGAGGGCGTGACGCCGGAGCTCGTGGCGCGCGGACTCGTCGCCCCGCGGGAAGATCTCCGACTCCCGAAGAGTTAGTAGAACCGTGAACGAATTCGGTGGAGCAGCGGTCCAGGCCACATCCGTGGACGTCGTCGTCATCGGCGCCGGGCAGGCGGGCCTCTCGGCCGCCTTCCACCTGCGGCGCGCCGGCCTGGAGCCGGACCGGGACTTCGTCGTGCTCGACCACTCCCCGCACGCGGGCGGCGCCTGGCAGTTCCGGTGGCCGTCCCTCACGTACGGCAAGGTGCACGGCATGTACGCGCTGCCCGGCATGGAGCTGGCCGGCGCCGATCCGGCGCGCCCCTCGTCGGAGGTGATCGGCGCGTACTTCGACACGTACGAGCGGACCTTCGACCTGCGGGTCCACCGGCCCGTCGACGTCACCGCCGTCCGGGAGGGCGACGGCGGACGGCTGCTCGTCGAGACCTCCGAGGGCCCGTACGCGACACGTGCCCTGATCAACGCGACCGGCACGTGGGACCGCCCCTTCTGGCCCCGGTACCAGGGGCAGGAGACCTTCCGGGGCCGCCAGCTGCACACCTCCGGCTACCCGGGCCCCGAGGAGTTCGCCGGGAAGAGAGTGATCGTCGTCGGCGGCGGGGCCTCCGGGACCCAGCACCTCATGGAGATCGCCGAGGTCGCCGCCGAGACGACCTGGGTGACCCGGCGCGAGCCCGTCTTCCGCGAGGGACCCTTCGGGGAGGCGGAGGGCCGCGCCGCCGTGGCGCTCGTCGAGGAGCGCGTACGCCTCGGGCTGCCGCCGCAGAGCGTCGTCTCGGTCACCGGCCTCCCGCTCAACGACGCGATCCGCGCGGCACGCGAGCGCGGCGTCATGGACCGGCTGCCGATGTTCGACCGGATCACCCCGACCGGAGTGGCCTGGGACGACGGGCGGACCGTCGACGCGGACGTGATCCTGTGGGCGACCGGCTTCCGCGCCGCCATCGAGCATCTGACACCGCTGCGCCTGCGGGAGCCGGGCGGCGGCATCCGGGTGGAGGGCACGCGAGCGGTCCGGGACGAGCGCGTCCACCTCGTCGGCTACGGCCCCTCGGCCTCGACGATCGGCGCCAACCGGGCCGGCCGCGCGGCCGTCACCGACATCCGCCGCCTGCTGACCCGCGAGCCCGCCGCCGCCCCGACGGCCTGAGACCGCGCGAACCGGCCCCCGCGAACCCGCTCGCGGGCCCTCAGCCGGCGCGTTCCGCGCGCCGGTTCGCGTTGAACTCCGCCACGTTCTCCTGGTGGAGGGCGTAGTCGGCCGTGAAGCGGGTGTCCCCCGGGGCCACGGTGACGAAATACAGCCAGTCCCCGTCCGCCGGACGGATCACCGCGTCCACCGCCTGCTCCCCCGGGTTCCCGATGGGCGTCGGCGGCAGCCCCTTCCGCTCATACGTGTTGTACGGGCTGGCGCTCCTGGTGTCCGCCAGGGTCGTGTCGACCGTGCTGCGGCCCAGCGCGTAGTTCAGCGTCGAGTCCATCTGCAGGGCCATGCCCCGGGCGAGCCGGTTGTGCACGACCCGGGCGACCTTGGCCATGTCCTCGGGGCTGTCGGCCTCCGCCTGCACGATGCTGGCCGCGGTCACCGCCTGGTACACGCTCATCCC
This sequence comes from Streptomyces sp. NBC_01255, assembly GCF_036226445.1. Taxonomy (NCBI): domain Bacteria; kingdom Bacillati; phylum Actinomycetota; class Actinomycetes; order Kitasatosporales; family Streptomycetaceae; genus Streptomyces; species Streptomyces sp. NBC_01255. The sequence goes on along the minus strand of NZ_CP108474.1, from coordinate 7,488,079 downwards.
GTACGCCCGCGCACCCTCGGCGATCCGCTCGGTGCCGAACCGTTTGCCCGCGGTCTCCACCATGTAGCGGAGGAGGCCTTCCGGGGTGGTGGCGACCACGACCGGATAGGTGGCGGGGAAGAGGTAGCCCTCGGGGTTTCCGCCGGCCTCGGCGGGGAGCGGGAGCACGGCGGCGCCCGGCAAGGTCGCGGCCTTCCGCGCCGTTCCCTCGGGCAGCCCGAGCGCCCGGTCGACGGCCGTGTAGACCTGCCCCGACCGCCACCCTTCCGGGACGAGGAGGGTGCGGGGCTTTTCGACGGCCGGTTCGTCGCCCGGGCGCAGCAGGAGCGGGACGGTGATCGCGGCGGCCACGGCGACGACGGCGCCGAGCAGGAGTGCCAGACGGCCGCGCCGGGTGAGCCGGGCGCGGCGCGGAGGCCGGGGAAGTGAGGGGCGGCGGGGGCGGCGTGGGGGTGCGTACGGTGACGACTGCCGGTACGTCATGGCCGCACGCTAACCCGCCTCGTACGGGATTCCGGGGAGCCCCGCGCACGCGGCGGCGCCGCCGGTCCCCTGGGACGGGGAACCGACGGCGCCGGGCACTGCGATCGTCAGACGAGCCAACCCAGGAAGTGGAAGACGCCGGCGAGCAGATCGGTGATGACGTTCATGGTGGTGCTTCTCCTCGTACAGGTACATCAGTGGGACGGTGCGGTCGCGGTCTGCAGCCCGTCGCTCGCACTCCGTAATCTTCCGATGCCGTACGGGAGTTGGGCAACGATTCCCGGCACGATCACACGTTCTGGGGAACAACCGATCCCACGTTCGCTTGTTCGCTCTGCACCGCAGCCCGGGCGTCACTCCGGACCAGGGCGGCGTACCGCCCGTCCCGGGCGAGCAGCTCCTCGTGCGTCCCGCGCTCCGCGATCCGGCCCGCCTCCAGGACGACGATCTGGTCGGCGTCGCGGACGGTGGAGAGCCGGTGGGCGATGGTGATGGTGGTGCGGCCGGCCGAGAGCGCGTCGATGGCCTGCTGCACGGCGTGCTCCGTGCGCGTGTCGAGGGCGCTGGTCGCCTCGTCGAGGATGAGCACCGGCGGGTCGCGCAGGATCGTGCGCGCGATGGCCAGCCGCTGCTTCTCGCCGCCCGAGAAGCGGTAGCCGCGCTCCCCGACGAGGGTGTCGTACCCGTCGGGCAGCGAGGCGATGTGGTCGTGGATCTGCGCGGCGCGCGCGGCGGCCTCGATCTCCTCCTCGGTGGCGTCCGGCTTGGCGAAGCGCAGATTGTCGGCGACCGAGGCGTGGAAGAGGTAGGTCTCCTGGGAGACGACGCCGACGGCACGGGCCAGGGTGTCGAAGTCAAGGTCCCGCACGTCGACGCCGTCGAGGGCGACACGGCCGCCGGTGACGTCGTACAGCCGGGGCACGAGGTAGCTGAGGGTGGACTTCCCGGAGCCGGTGGGCCCGACGACAGCCAGGCTGCCGCCGGCGGGGACGGTGACGTCGATCCCGTCAAGGGTCGGGCGGCCCTGGCCCTCGGGGTCGTAATGGAACGCGACCTTCTCGAAGCTCACCTCGCCGCGGACCTTCGCGAGCCGGACGGGCTCGGCGGGCTCGGTGATGTCGACGGGCAGGTCCAGGTATTCGAAGATGCGCTGGAAGAGGGCGAGCGAGGTCTGCATCTGCACGCCGGTGGAGAGCAGGCTCACGGCGGGCCGGAAGAGACCCTGCTGGAGGGAGACGAAGGCGACGAGCGTGCCGAGCGATATCGCGGGGCCGCCCGACTGGAGCGCGAGACCGGCGGCCCAGTAGATCAGGGCAGGCATGGCGGCCATGACGATGCCGATGGTGGACATGCGCCACCGTCCGGCCATGGAGGAGCGCACTTCGAGGTCGACGAGGCGCTCGGACTCCTCGGCGAAGGACCTGGTCAGGGAATCGGCGCGGCCCATGGTGCGGCCGAGCAGAATGCCGCTCACCGAGAGGGACTCGGTGACGGTCGCGGCCATGGCGGCCATCTGCTTCTGGCGCTGCGTGGTGATCGCCTTGCGCTCGCGGCCGACGCGGCGGCTGATCCAGACGAAGACGGGCAGCAGGAGCAGGGAGACGACGGTGAGCCGCCAGTCGAGCGCGAGCATGGCGACGACGGTCGCGACGACGGCGGTGAGGTTGGAGACGAGCGAGGTGGCCGTGGACGTCACGGTCGCCTGCATGCCGCCGATGTCGTTGGCGATGCGGGACTGGACCTCGCCCGTGCGTGTGCGCGTGAAGAAGGCGAGCGGCATCCGCTGGAGCTGCTCGTAGACCCCGGTGCGCAGGTCGTGCATGACGCGCTGGCCGACGGTCGTGGAGATCAGCGTCTGGAGCACGCCGAAGACGCTGGTCAGGACGGCGGTGGCGATCATGCCGAGGGCGAGGAGGCTCAGCAGCCCCGTACGGCCCTGCGGGATCGCGGTGTCCAGGATCTCCCTGAGGAGGAACGGCGAGGCGACCGAGACCAGCGAGGCGGCGCCGACGAGGAGGCCGACGAGCACGAGGCGGGCACGGTAAGGGCGGAAGAGCCGCAGGATGCGCCGCAGCTGCGCGGGCTCCTTGGGCTGGGCGGAGTCGCGGGGCGGGGGCGTCCAGTCGGACTGGTCGTGGGGGCGCATGGGCTCCTTCGGGAGACGGATGTGAACGGGCGATGAAGACCCTAGCCCATTGTTACCTATACTCACAATGAACAAGGTCCTGATATTGTTCCCGGCATGAGCACCTCCGACCGCCCGAGCGGCTCCGACCACCGGTTCAGCGGAACCGACGCCGATGCCGACGGGGCCCTCGCCGAGCAGTTGCTGCGGCTCACCCGGCGCCTGCACCGCATCCAGAAGCACCACCTGGAGCCGGTCGGCATCACCCCCGCGCAGTCCCGGCTCCTGCGCACGGTCGCGCACTTCGGGGAGCCGCCCCGGATGGCCGATCTCGCGACCCGGCTCGAAGTCGTCCCGAGGGCCGTGACCAGCCTCGTCGACGGCCTGGAGACGGGCGGCCGGGTGCGCAGGGTCCCGGATCCGACCAACCGCAGGGTGGTCCGGATCGAGCTCACCGACGCGGGGCGCGCCACGCTGCGGGAGCTGCGCAGCGCGCGCCGGGCGGCCGCAGAGGACATCCTTGCTCCATTGACCGTCGATCAGCGCGAGGTGCTCGGAGGTCTGCTGTCCGCTCTGGTCGACCGCGTCCCGGAGAGCGGCTGCTGATCCCCCGGTACGGGGACGCGCCGAAGGGGAGCCGTGACATGCCGCTGCTTGAGCCGAACCCGCAGGCCCTTCGCCCCGGTACGAAGCGGAGTCCGGCCCCGGACCGGGTTCCCGAGCTCCAGTCGCGGGGCACGCCGCGGCGGCTGCGCGAGGAGCTGACCGAGCTCCTCGGCGCGGAGAAGGTCCTGTCGGGCCTCTCCGACCTGGTCCGTTACGCCTCCGACGCCAGCCCGTACCGTTTCGTCCCGCAGGTCGTCGTGGTCGCCGAGGACATCGACGACATCTCCGCCGTCCTGTCGTACGCGCACGGCAAGGGCCGCGAGGTCGTCTTCCGGGCCGCCGGGACCAGTCTCAACGGCCAGGCGCAGGGCGAGGACATCCTCGTCGACGTCCGCCGCCACTGGGCGGGCGTCGAGGTCCTGGACGGCGGCGCCCGCGCCCGGATCCGCCCCGGCACCACCGTCGTCCGGGCCAACGCGGCGCTCGCGCCGCACGGGCGGGTCCTGGGGCCCGATCCGGCCAGCGCGATCGCCTGCACGCTCGGCGGGGTCGTCGCCAACAACGCCTCGGGGATGACCGCGGGGACCACCCGGAACTCGTACCGGACGCTGGCCTCGCTCACCTTCGTCCTGCCGTCCGGGACGGTGGTCGACACGGCCGACCCGGCGGCCGACGAGGAGCTCGCGCGCGCCGAGCCGGGGCTGTGCGCGGCGCTGACGGCCCTGAAGGCGGAGATCGAGGCGGACGCCGAGCTGACGGCCCGGATCCGGGCCAAGTACACGATCAAGAACACCAACGGCTACCGGCTCGACGCCTTCCTGGACGGCTCCACGCCGGTACAGATCCTGCGGGGCCTGATGGTCGGCTCCGAGGGCACCTTCGGCTTCATCGCCGAGACCGTCTTCGACACCCTCCCGCTGGACCGCGAGGTCTCCACGGCCCTGCTCTTCTTCCCGTCGCTGCCGGCCGCCGCGGCGGCCGTGCCGCTGTTCAACGAGGCCGGGGCGCTCGCGGTGGAGCTGATGGACGGCAACACGCTGCGGGCCTCGGTCAGTGTCTCCGGGGTGCCGGCGGACTGGGCGGAGCTGCCGAAGGAGACGGCGGCGCTCCTGGTGGAGTTCCGGGCCCCGGACGCGGCGGGACGCGAGGCGTACGAGCGGGCGGCCGGCACGGTCCTGGCCGGTCTCGACCTGGTCGCCCCGGTGGCCTCCGTGGAGAACGCGTTCACCCGCGACCCGAAGCGGATCAACGGCTACTGGAAGGCCCGCAAGGCGTTCGTGACGGCCGTGGGCGGCTCGCGGCCCTCGGGGACGACGCTGATCACCGAGGACTTCGCGGTGCCGCCGGACCGGCTGGCGGAGGCCTGCGCCGAGCTGCTCGACCTCCAGTCCCGGCACGGCTTCGACGCGGCCGTCGCCGGCCACGCGGCCCACGGCAACCTCCACTTCCTGCTCGCCTTCGACGCCGGCGACCCCGCCGACGTCGAGCGGTACGCGGCCTTCATGGACGAGTTCTGCAAACTGACCGTGGAGCGCTTCGACGGCTCGCTGAAGGCCGAGCACGCCACCGGACGCAACATCGCGCCGTTCCTGGAGCTGGAGTGGGGCACGAAGGCGACCGAGCTGATGTGGCGGGTCAAGGAGGTCATCGACCCCGACGGCGTCCTCGCCCCCAGGATCGTCCTCGACCGCGACCCGCAGGCCCACCTGCGCGGCCTGAAGACGATCCCCAAGGTCGAACTGATCGCCGACCCCTGTATCGAGTGCGGCTTCTGCGAACCGACCTGTCCCAGCCACGACCTGACGACCACACCACGCCAGCGGATCGTGTTGCGCCGGGAGATGATGCGCCAGCCCGACGGCTCCCCCGTCGAGGCCCGCCTCCTGGAGGCGTACGGCTACGACGCCGTCGACACCTGCGCCGGCGACTCCACCTGCAAACTGGCCTGCCCCGTCGGCATCGACACGGGCGCGCTGATGAAGGACTTCCGCCATCAGCGGCACTCACCCCGCGAGGAGAGGATCGCCGCGCTCACCGCGAAGAACTTCCGCGCGGTGGAGGCCTCGGCGCGGCTCGCCGTGGCCGCCGCGGACCGGATCGGGGACCGGGTCCTGGAGCGGCTGACCGGCCTGGCCCGCAAGGCGATCCGCCACGACCTCGTACCGGAGTGGCTGCCCGAGGTCCCCGGCGCCGCCGCGCGCCGGCTGCCCCGCACCCACCGCCCCGCGGCCGTCGCCGTCTACTACCCCGCCTGCGTCAACCGCATCTTCGCGGGGCCCGACGGCCACAGCGGCCCCTCCCTGCCGGAGGCCGTCGTCGCCCTGTCGGCGCGGGCCGGGAAGCCGGTGTGGATCCCCGACGACGTGGCGGGAACGTGCTGCGCCACCATCTGGCACTCCAAGGGGTACGAGCGGGGCAACGAGGTGATGGCCAACCGGATCGTGGAGGCGGCCTGGGGGTGGACCGCCGGCGGAAAGCTCCCCCTCGTCGTCGACGCCTCCTCGTGCACGCTCGGGATCGCGCACGAGGTCGTGCCGTACCTCACCGACGACAACCGCGAGCTGCACGCCGAGCTCACCGTCCTCGACTCCCTCGTCTGGGCCGCCGACGAGCTGCTCCCCCGGCTCGACGTGCGCCGTCGGGTCACGTCCGCCGTCGTCCATCCGACCTGCTCCATGCGCCACCTCGGCGACGAGGAGCAGCTGACCAGGCTCGCCGAGGCGTGCGCCGAGGAGGTCGTCGTCCCCGCCGACGCGGGCTGCTGCGCCTTCGCGGGCGATCGCGGGATGCTCCACCCCGAGCTGACCGCCTCGGCCACCGCCCGCGAGGCCGCCGAGGTGACGGCCCGTTCCTTCGACGTGCATCTGTCGGCCAACCGGATGTGCGAGATCGGGATGGACCGGGCGACGGGCCGGAGCTACGGGTCGGTGCTGCTCTCCCTGGAGCGCGCGACCCGGCCCTGACCCCCCGTCAGCCTGCGGGCTTCCCTCTCTCCGAAGAGACCCCTCACCCCGGTCGGTGAGGGGTCCTTCGTATGTTCGGGTGACGGCCGGTGCAGCGTACGACTCCATGCGATATCCGGAACAGTAAAGTCCAACTACCCGTCGCAAGAGTCCTATCCGCGCCCTTGCGCACCGTCGGTCACCGGGGCCAGGGTCCTGTGCGGGATTCATGAAACAGCCGTGCACACAGCTCCTGGAGGTTCCATGAAAGAGCAGGTACCGCCTACCCCGAGCCGCCGCAAGGTCCTCAAGACCACCGCCGGCGCGGCCGGCGCGGGACTCGGAATCGCCGCCGTCGGCGCCCCGGCCGCCCAGGCCGCCACCGGATCCGCCGCCACCTCGACGACCGCGGCCGCGGCGGCGGAGAAGGCCGCGCCGGACACGCCGAGGCGTCGCGGAGCGACCATGGCCGGGGTCCCCTTCGAGGGCCGTTCCACGGTCCGAGTCGGGATCATCGGCCTCGGCAACCGGGGCAACGGCATGATCGGTCTCTTCCTCGCGCTGCCCTGGGTGCGGGTGGTGGCCGTCTGCGATCCGGTGCGGGAGAAGGCCGAGCGGGCCGCCGCCAAGGTCGTCGCCGCCGGTCAGCCCGCCCCCGCCGTGTACACCCACGGCGAGGACGACTACGAGAACCTCTGCGCCCGCTCCGACCTCGACTTCGTGTACGTGGCCACCCCCTGGGACCAGCATTTCCCGATGGCCAAGGCGGCGATGCTGAACGGCAAGCACGTCGGCGTCGAGTGTCCGATCGCGATGCGGCTCGACGAGCTCTGGGAGCTGGTCGACCTGTCCGAGCAGACCCGTCGCCACTGCATGCAGCTGGAGAACTGCTGCTACGGGCGGAACGAGATGCGGGTCCTGCGCATGGCGCACGCCGGCAAGTTCGGCGAACTCCTGCACGGCGCGGGGGCGTACAACCACGACCTCCGCGGCCTGATGTTCTCGCCGACGTACTACGAGGGGCCGTGGCGCCGGCTGTGGCACACGAAGCTGCGCGGCGACCTCTACCCCAACCACGGTTTCGGTCCCGTCGCCAACTACATGGACGTCAACCGGGGCGACCGGGTGGTGAGCATCAGCAGCTTCGGCACCCCCGCCCTCGGCCTGGCCGAGTACCGCGCGGAGCACATGCCGCCCGGCGACCCGAGCTGGAAGGAGACGTACATCGAGAGCGACCGGACGATCAGCATGGTCCAGACGGCCAAGGGCCGGGTGATCCGGCTGGAGCACGACGTCTCCACCCCGCACCCGTACAGCCGGATCAACAGCCTGGGCGGGACGAGGGGCGTCTTCGAGGACTACCCGGCCCGGATCTACCTGGAGCCGGACCACACGAACGACCAGTGGGCCGACTTCTCGTCGTACGCCGGCGAGTTCGACCACTGGCTGTGGAAGGAGCACGCCAACCCGCCCGGCGGCCACGGCGGCATGGACTACATCATGATCTACCGGCTGATGCAGTGCGTGCAGCTGGGTCTCGTGCCGGACTTCGACGTGTACGACGCCGCCACGTGGACGGCTCCGGTGCCGCTGAGCCACGCCTCGATCAAGGCGAAGGGCGCGCCGCAGGAGATCCCCGACTTCACGCGCGGCGAGTGGCGCAAGGCCCGCTCGGGCGTGGACTCGGTCAAGCCCTCCTGAGGTGTCCGGTGCCCGGTCCCCGCGCGCGGGGGCCGGGCACCGCCGTGTTCAGCAGCGTCGGCGGTCCTCGGTGAGCGTCCCCTGAACCGTCGTCAGGGTCCGGTCGTGGCACCCGTCGGAGCCGTACAGCCGGTAGCGCTCGGTCGTGGTGCCGACCGCGTGCCGCTGGTCGCGCGGGACGCCGGTGGTGTAGGTCGCGTCCCCGGTGTACGTGTCGTCCAGGTGCGACCAGGAGAGGCGCCGGCCGTCGCGCAGGACGACGGTGTCGGCGCGGTCCCCGAGCGTGAGGACCGTCCGCAGCCGGTCGCCCGCGCCGATCGTCGTCTCACCGTCCATGGTGTACGCGCGGTGGACGCGGGTGACGGTCCGGCCGCTGGTGACGGTCTCGTCGTCCGTCCAGCGCGCGGTGAACGCGTCCGGGTTCTCGCCCTCGCCCCAGCGGTGGGCGGAGGTGTGGCCGACGGTCCGGTCGACGGTGGTGACGACCCTGCCGTGCGAGGTGTTCAGGTGTCCGGCGACGGTGAGCCGGTGCCCGGCACCGGTGTCGACGGTGTGCGGGGAGCTGCCGGAGGCCGCCGTGTACACGGAGGAGTTGCGCGGGGCGCTCTCCTCGTGCCGGTCGAGCCCGCCGGTGACGACCCGGCTGCCCTCGTCCTGCCAGAGCAGCATGTTGGTGGGGACGGACCAGCCGCTCAGGCCGGCCGGGACGCCGGCGACCGAGACCTCCACGCGGTGGGCGCGGCCGTCGTTGAGGAGGGCGGCGAAGGGGGTGAGGTCGTAGACGATCGGCTGGACGTCGAAGGCGCGCGGGCCGGGGGTGACGTACCAGAGGAAGGGATTGGACCAGCCGCCGGTCCAGACCGTGGGGAAGGGGGCCGCGATGCCCGCGAGCCGGCCGTCCACGGAGACGCGGACCTCGCGGTGCGGGCCGTCGGTCGCCCGGCAGGAGTACGGGGCGGCGTCGGGGACGGAGAGGTACCAGTACTCCTCGCAGCCGCCGCCGGAGCCGGTGGCGTACACCTCGGCGAGCAGCCGTTCGGTGTTGCGCGGGGTGGTGAGGGTGGAGCCGGTGAGCGGAATAACCCGGTCGGGGGTGCCCGCGGCGGGCTTCACGCGACCCTCGGCGGTGTGGAAGGTGAGGGTGACCCGGACGTCGAGGACGCCGGTGTACGTCTCGTTCACGACATTGCCGATGAGCATCTCGACGGGCTGCGGGCGGCTGAGGGTGTCGCGGTAGCGCGTGACGTCCTTCTCGACGGACCAGGTGATGCCGTCGGGTGAGGGCTGGGGCGTCGAGGTGCGGAGGATCTCGACGCCTCCGACGGTGACGTAGCCGAGGCGGTCGTACTGGCGGCCCTCGACGCTTCCTTCGAGGCGGAGGACGACCTTGTTCCAGCGGGTGCCGCACTCCTTCGGCGGGGTGTATCCGCCCTGGTACGGGGTGAAGTCGCGGAACTGGGCGGCGGCGAGGACGACCTCGCAGCTGCGGGTGCCGGGGGTCTCGACGGGCGGGGCGGCGGTGACCGGGTCGTGCCAGTCGCTGGTGAACTCGGCCGGGGGCGTCGGGCCGTTCGGACCGTCGGCGGCGGCCGGCTGGGCGGTGAGCAGCGCTCCGGCGGCGAGGACCAGACCGCTGAGCATGCTCATGATCTTGAGTGATCTCATGGGGCCGAAGTGAAGCGCGGTCACCACCGCGCGGTCGAGAGGACGATGAGCGGACATGGCGCGATCTGTTCCCTCATGGGGAAAATCGATTGCCGCGCCGTGGGGAAAAAGCGAACCTTGCACGGTTTCCTCTCCGCCGTCGCACCCCCGGCGCGCGATCCTTCAGACAGACCCGGAGACCCTGGGACGCCATGCAGATTCGAGATCTTCCCTACGCCGACCCAGGGGTCCCCGATGTCCGCTCGGGCACCCGGTTCCTCTTCTGGCTCGGCCGCAACCAGCTCGGCGGGCAGGTGAAGGCCCTCCTCTGGGGACTGCTCCTCCAGTTGGGCATCGCCGGGCTGCCGCTCGGCGTCGGCGTCGCCGTACAGGCGGTCGTGGACCGTGACGGCGGGCGGCTCGGCCTCGCCGCGGGCCTGCTCGTGGCCTTCGGGCTCGCGATCGCGGTCGGCGACACGATGCTGCACCGCGTGGCCGTCACCAACTGGATCACCGCCGCCGCGCGGGTGCAGCAGCTCCTCTCCCGCAAGACCGCCGAGCTGGGTTCGGTCCTGACCCGGCGGGTCGCCGCGGGCGAAGTCGTATCCGTTTCCACGGGCGACGTCGAGAAAATCGGCTGGTTCGTCGAGGCGCTGTCCCGGTTCGCCGCCGCGGCCCTCTCCCTGCTGATCGTCTGCGTGGCCCTCGTCGTCTACCAGCCCGCCCTGGGCGTCGTCGTCGCCATCGGCGTCCCCGTCCTCGCCCTCGCCGTGCTGCCGCTCCTCCCCCGCGCGACCCGCCGGGCGGACGTCCAGCGCGAGAAGGCGGGCAAGGCCACGGAGCTGGCCTCCGACACCGTCGCCGGGCTCCGCGTCCTGCGCGGCATCGGCGGCGAGGAGCTGTTCCTCGGCCGCTACCGCGCCGCGTCCCAGGAGGTCCGCAAGGCCGCCGTGCACAGCGCGCGGATGTGGGCGCTGATCGCCGCGATCCAGGTCCTCCTGCCCGGCATCCTGCTCATCGTCGTGGTGGCGTACGGCGCGCGACTCGCGCTCGACGGGCGGATCACGGTCGGCGAACTCGTCACCGTGTACGGCGCCGTGGCCCTCACGCATCATCCGATGCGGAACTTCGAGGAGATCGCGATGGCCTTCTCCTTCTCCCGGCCGTCGGCGAAGCGGGCCGCCCGGGTCCTCGCGCTGACCCGCACCACGAGCACCACCGACGCCGCGGGCGAGGAGCGCAAGGCGACCGGTGATCTGTACGACCCGCTGACCGGACTGCTCGCCCCCGCCGGCCGGTTCACGGCCGTCGTCTGCGGCGACCCGGACCTGGCCGGACGGCTCGCGGACCGGCTCGGCGGCCACCCCGCCGAAGAGGACACCGAGGAGCGGGCCCACACCTCGGTCCTGCTCGGCGGGGTCCCGCTGGACGAGCTGCCGCTCGCGGACGCCCGTACGGCCGTCCTCGTCCAGGACAAGGACCCGGTCCTGCTCTCGGGCACCCTCCGGGAACTCCTCGACGTGCCCTCGTCGGGCGCGGTCCGGGCCGAGGACGCGCTCGCCGCCGCCCAGTGCGGCGACGTCCTCGACGCGCTCGCCCAGGCCTCCGTCGACACCGACGGAGACCCCATGCGGACCCGGATCACCGAGCGGGGCCGGTCGCTCTCCGGCGGCCAGCGCCAGCGGCTCGCGCTCGCCCGCTCGCTGGTGACCGACCCGGAGGTGCTCGTCCTCGACGAGCCCACCTCGGCGGTCGACTCGCACACCGAGTCCCGGGTGGCGGACGGGATCGCCCGGCTGCGCGAAGGCGGGACCACCGTGGTCCTCGCCTCCTCGCCGCTGCTCCTGGACCGCGCCGACCGGGTCGTCCTCATCCACGAGGGCCAGGCGGTCGCCGTCGGCACCCACCGCGAACTGCTCGCCGCCGAGCCCCGCTACCGCGCGGTCGTCACCCGAGAGACGGACGAGGAGCTCGCCGCGGTGAGTCGCCTCGCCGACGAACTCGAAGCACTGGAAGGGGAAACGGCATGATCGGCCTGGCGCCACCGGAGTACGACCCGGCGGCCCCCACGACGGCGACGACACTGCCCGTCGCGGCCGGCGCGACCGTACGGATCTACGTACGGGAGCTGCTGCGCCGCCACCGCAGGGCGTTCGCGCTGCTCATCGGGGTGAACGCGGTCGCCGTGATCGCCTCGATGACCGGCCCGTACCTCCTCGGTTCGGTGGTGGACGAGCTGAGCGCAGGGGCCCGCGACCTCCATCTGGAGCGGACGGTCGCGCTGTTCGCGGTCGCCCTGCTCGTCCAGACGTTCTTCGTGCGGCTCGTCCGGCTGCGCGGGGCGATGCTCGGCGAGGAGATGCTCGCCGATCTGCGCGAGGACTTCCTCGTCCGTTCCGTGGGCCTGCCGCCCGGCGTCCTCGAACGGGCCGGGACGGGCGATCTGCTCTCCCGCATCACCACGGACATCGACCGGCTCGCCAACGCGATGCGCGAGGCCGTGCCCCAGCTGGCCATCGGTGTCGTCTGGGTGGGGCTGCTGCTCGGCGGGCTCGCGGTGACCGCGCCCCCGCTCGCGCTCGCGGCCCTGCTCGCGGCGCCGGTCCTCATCGTGGGCTGCCGCTGGTACTTCAAGCGGGCGCCGTCCGCGTACCGCTCGGAGTCCGCGGGGTACGCGGCGGTCGCCGCCGCGCTGGCCGAGACGGTCGACGCGGGCCGCACCGTGGAGTCGCACCGCCTCGGCGCACGGCGCATCGCCCTCTCCGACCGGCGCATCACCGAGTGGGTGGCGTGGGAAAGGTACACACTTTTCCTGCGGTCGGTGCTCTTCCCGGTCGTCACGCTCACGCACACGACGGTGCTGTGCGGCGTCCTCCTCCTCGGCGGGGTGTTCGTCTTCCAGGGCTGGATCGACGTGGGCCAGCTGACGACGGGCGCGCTGCTCGCCCAGATGCTGGTGGACCCGATCGGGATCGTCCTCCGCTGGTACGACGAGCTCCAGGTCGCGCAGGTCTCGCTGGGCCGGCTCGTCGGCGTCCGGGACATCGAACCGGCCGCGGGCGACCACGAGGTACGGCCCGACGGGCGCGACGTCCGCGCGGACGAGGTCCGGTTCGGCTACCGCGAGGGCGTCGACGTGCTGCACGAGGTGTCCCTGAAGGTGGCGCCGGGCACCCGGCTCGCCCTCGTGGGCCCGTCGGGCGCGGGCAAGTCCACGCTCGGCCGGCTGCTCGCGGGCATCTACGCCCCAAGGACGGGCTCGGTCACCCTCGGCGCCGCCGAGCTGGCGCGGATGCCCGCCGAGCGGGTCCGCGAGCACGTGGCCCTGGTCAATCAGGAGCACCACGTCTTCGTCGGCTCGCTCCGGGACAATCTGCTGCTCGCCCGCACCGGCGCCGCCGACGCCGAGCTGTGGGAGGCCCTCTCCGCGGTGGACGCGGAGGGGTGGGCCCGGGGCCTCGACGAGGGCCTGGACACCGAGGTCGGCTCGGGCGGCCGTTCGCTCACGCCGGCGCAGGCGCAGCAGGTCGCGCTCGCCCGGCTCGTCCTCGCGGACCCGCACACGCTGGTCCTGGACGAGGCGACCTCGCTGCTCGACCCGAGGGCGGCCCGGCACCTGGAGCGGTCCCTCTCCCGCGTGCTCGACGGGCGTACGGTCGTGGCCATCGCGCACCGGCTGCACACCGCGCACGACGCCGATCTGATCGCGGTGGTGGAGGCCGGCCGGATCAGCGAGCTCGGCAGCCACGACGAGCTGGTGGCGGCCGACGGGGCGTACGCGGCGCTGTGGCGGTCCTGGCACGGCTGACCCGCCCGGTGGGGGCGCGCCGGCCGGCGCGCCCCCACCCCCGTACCAGCCGATCGCTCAGTAGCCGATGGTGAACCGGCGCTGGACGAAGCGGGGCAGCTCCGCCTCGTCGACGAGCGCCACGGCGGCGTCCTCCGCCGAGACGCGGCTGCGTCCCTCGGCGTCCCGGACCGGCTGGTCCTCGCCTATGCGGAAGCGGCCGGTGCGCTCGCCGGGCGCGATGTCCTCGGCGGGGCTGAAGTAGGTCCACCGGCGGTTCGAGGTGCGCAGCACGTTCAGGGCGTCCCGGTGGCCGCGTACCGCCGCCGCGTAGGCGCGGGGCAGCCCGACGGAGTCGAGGGTCTCGTGGAGCCGCTCCTCCGCGTCGGCGAGCACCACTCCGGGCTCGATCTCCAGGCTGCCGGCGCCGCCGATGACGATGAGCCGGGTCCTGGGGTGGGTCTCCAGGGCCGTGAGCAGGGCGCGGGCCGCGGTGGCGTAGACGCCGGCGTCGGCGATGGAGCGCCACACGGTGTCGGTGAGGTCGCGGGCGGCGTTGCCGGGCTGGAAGGCGCTGATCAGGACGTCGAGCCCGGGCAGGACGGCGGCGATGCCCTCGGGGTCGAGGACGTCGAGGCTCGCCCAGGTGATGTTCTCGCGGGTCTCACCGGCCGCCGCCTCGCTGGTGTCGCGGCCGAAGGCCCTGATGTGGTGCCCGCGGTCCAGGGCCTCCGCGACGACGCGGCTGCCGATGGTGCCGGTGGCTCCGATGACTCCGATGCGCATGACTCTCCCCTGTGCTCACATCCACGGCGTGACGTACGTGACGCCGTGCGAAAACTATACGCCGTGAAGTTCACGGCGTGCAGTTTTCCTACACCCCTCAGTGGAGCGGTAGGGTTCCCGGATGACCGGGACATCGGAAGCACGGACAGCGGCCCCACGGGCCGGCCGGGGACGCCGTGAGCGACTACGGGCCGAGACGACGGCCGAGATCAAGGACACGGCCCTGCGGCTGATGACCTCCGGCGGGCCCGACGCGATCACGCTGCGGGCCATCGCCCGCGAGATGGGCATGACGGCCAACGCGATCTACGGCTACTTCGCCACCCGCGACGACCTGGTCACCACGCTCGTCGACGACGTGTACTCCGCCCTGGCCGACGCCGTGGACGCGGCCTGGGCGACCGCCCCCGCCGGGGACCCGGCCGCCCGGATCCTGGCCTGGTCCCGGGCCTTCCGCGACTGGGCCCTGGCCAACCCCGAGGGCTTCCGGCTGATCTACGGCGACCCCGTGCCCGGCTACCGGGCCCCGGAGGGCGGACCGGCCCCGGACGCGGCCCGCCGGGTGTGCACCGGCCTCGCCGGGCTCGCGGCGGCGGCCTGGCCGTATGCCGAACCCCAGTACCGGGACTCCGCGTTCACCTGGTCCGACTTCGACGCCGGGCTCCTCGACAAGGTACGGCCGGCGTTCCCCGAGCTGCCGCCCGCCGCCGTCGCACTGGCCCTGCGCCTCTGGGGGCATCTGCACGGCCTGGTGACCCTGGAGGTGTACGGGCATCTGCGCCGCCAGACCGCGAGCCCGGACAAGCTCTTCCGGGAGGAACTGACCCAGCTCGTACGGACACTGGGCGTCCCTCCGGCCGGCTCCGAGAAGAGCGGGAAGAAGAACTAGAAGAAGCCGAGCGCCGACGCTCCCCCGACCCCGCCGAGCAGCATGAAGGCGGGCATGAGGACCTTCAGCTCGACCCAGCTGCCGGCCCGGAAGCGCATCCCCTTCGGCGGGCCGATCGGGTACCAGCGCTTCCGGCCCACCGGAATGGGCCACAGGATCGGGCAGCCGGAGACCGTCAGGGCGTCGCCGATGTCGTGGACGAGGGCGCCGAGGACGATCGGCAGGCCGAGCCACAGGTACTCCTGGCCGGGGCCGGTGAAGAACCAGTCCGCGCCGTTGCCGGGCTTGTCGAGCACGCCCGCGAGGATCCAGGCGCTGGTCGCGCCGAGCAGCCAGACCAGGACGTCGCTGGACATCCGGGCGGCCCGCCACAGCAGGCCTTCCACGGCGAGGACCAGGTGGACGAAGAGGATGGCCAGGACCGCCCACCGGCCGCCGGTGACCGCCGCGACCGAGGCGCCGGCGCCGATCAGGACGGCCCAGAGCCAGGTGTGGGTGAGGGTCCGGTGCCCGCCGGACCTGCGGGGGTCGGCGGAGGAGCGGGTGGCCTTGTAGACGGCGTACGAGAGCTTGTCGACGATCTCGCAGAGGCCCTTGGAGACCGGCCCGAAGGCGCGGGAGATCGTCGCCGACTTGTGGTCGAGGTCGGGGGCGAGGGCGGCGCCCGCGCAGATGAGAGCCCCGACGAGGAGAACGGGCCACGGCATCGGGCGGTCGAAGGCGGCGGCGGCCGCTCCCACACCCAGCCAGGCGGCCGCTCCGGACAGTGAGTGCGCCGGTCCCATCATGGTGTGCTGCCGCCCCGTTTCTCGTGCGCCGGCGCTCAGTTGACGACCGGTCGACGGACGAGCCTACCGTCCGTGATCAAGAAGGCCTCCGGCCGGTTCCCTCATCCGAGCGGAATCCAGGCAAGATGGGGGGCGTGACCCTTATCGATCGCCTTCCGCCGACCGCCGACCCCGACGCCCTCTTCGAGGCCTTCTCCTCATGGGCCGAGGACCAGGGCATCACGCTCTACCCGGCCCAGGAGGAGGCGCTGATCGAGGTGGTGTCCGGGGCGAACGTGATCCTGTCGACCCCGACCGGCTCGGGGAAGTCGCTGGTCGCGGCCGGGGCGCACTTCACGGCCCTCGCGAACGACCAGGTCACCTTCTACACGGCGCCGATCAAGGCGCTGGTGTCGGAGAAGTTCTTCGACCTGTGCAAGCTCTTCGGCACCGAGAACGTCGGCATGCTCACGGGCGACGCCTCCGTGAACGCGGACGCGCCGGTCATCTGCTGCACGGCCGAGGTCCTCGCCTCGATCGCCCTGCGCGACGGCAAGTACGCCGACATCGGCCAGGTCGTCATGGACGAGTTCCACTTCTACGCCGAGGCGGACCGCGGCTGGGCCTGGCAGATCCCGATCCTCGAACTGCCGCAGGCGCAGTTCATCCTCATGTCGGCGACGCTCGGCGACGTGTCGATGTTCGAGAAGGACCTGACCCGGCGGACCGGAAAGCCGACCTCGGTGGTCCGCTCGGCGACCCGGCCGGTGCCGCTCTCGTACGAGTACGAGCTCACGCCGATCACGGACACCCTGACGGAGCTCCTGGAGACCAGGCAGGCCCCCGTCTACATCGTCCACTTCACGCAGGCGCAGGCCGTCGAGCGGGCGCAGTCGCTCATGAGCATCAACATGTGCACGCGCGAGGAGAAGGACAGGATCGCCGAGCTGATCGGCAACTTCCGCTTCACCACCAAGTTCGGCCAGAACCTCTCGCGGTACGTCCGCCACGGCATCGGCGTCCACCACGCCGGCATGCTGCCCAAGTACCGGCGGCTCGTCGAGAAGCTGGCCCAGGCCGGTCTGCTGAAGGTGATCTGCGGGACGGACACGCTGGGCGTCGGCGTCAACGTGCCGATCCGTACGGTGCTGTTCACGGCGCTGACCAAGTACGACGGCACCCGGGTGCGCACGCTGCGGGCCCGCGAGTTCCACCAGATCGCGGGCCGCGCCGGCCGCGCCGGCTTCGACACCGCCGGATACGTCGTCGCGCAGGCGCCCGAGCACGTCATCGAGAACGAGAAGGCGCTCGCGAAGGCCGGCGACGACCCGAAGAAGCGCCGCAAGGTCGTCCGCAAGAAGGCGCCGGAGGGCTTCGTCGCCTGGAGCGACACCACCTTCGAGAGGCTGATCGGCTCCGAGCCCGAGCCGCTGACCTCGCGCTTCAAGGTCACCAACATCATGCTGCTCTCGGTGATCGCCCGCCCGGGCAACGCCTTCGACGCGATGCGCAAGCTCCTGGAGGACAACCACGAGCCGCGCAAGGCACAGCTGCGGCACATCCGCCGGGCGATCGCGATCTACCGCTCGCTGCTCGACGGCGGCGTGGTGGAGCAGCTGGACACTCCGGACGCCGAGGGCCGCACGATCCGGCTGACCGTCGACCTCCAGCAGGACTTCGCGCTCAACCAGCCGCTGTCGACGTTCGCGCTCGCCGCCTTCGACCTGCTGGACCCGGAGTCCCCGTCGTACGCCCTCGACATGGTGTCGGTGGTGGAGTCGACGCTCGACGACCCGCGCCAGATCCTCGCCGCGATGCAGAACAAGGCGCGCGGTGAGGCCGTCGGGCAGATGAAGCGCGACGGCGTCGAGTACGAGGAGCGGATGGAGCGGCTCCAGGAGATCTCGTACCCGAAGCCGCTGGAGGAGCTCCTCTGGCACGCGTACGACGTCTACCGGAAGTCCCACCCGTGGGTCGGCGACCACCCGGTGTCGCCGAAGTCGGTCATCCGTGACATGTACGAACGCGCCATGACGTTCACCGAGTTCACGTCCTGGTACGAGCTGGCGCGGACCGAGGGCATCGTCCTTCGTTACCTCGCGAGCGCGTACAAGGCGCTCGACCACACCATCCCGGACGACCTGAAGACCGAGGACCTGGAGGACCTGATCGCCTGGCTCGGCGAGATGGTGAGGCAGGTGGACTCCTCGCTGCTCGACGAGTGGGAGCAGCTGGCCAACCCGGAGGTCCAGACGGCCGAGGAGGCCCAGGAGAAGGCCGACCAGGTCAAGCCGGTCACGGCGAACGCCCGCGCCTTCCGGGTCCTCGTGCGCAACGCGATGTTCCGCCGGGTGGAACTGGCGGCCCTCGACAACGTGGACGCGCTGGGCGAGCTCGACGCGGCGTCCGGCTGGGACGCGGACGCGTGGGGCGAGGCGATGGACGCGTACTGGGACGAGTACGACGACCTCGGTACGGGGCCGGACGCGCGCGGCCCGAAGCTCCTCGCCATCGAGGAGGACGCGGCGCACGGCCTGTGGCGCGTCCGGCAGACCTTCGCCGACCCGAACGGCGACCATGACTGGGGCGTCAGCGCGGAGGTGGATCTCGCGGCCTCCGACGAGGAGGGCCGCGCGGTGGTCCGCGTGACGTCCGTCGGACAGCTGTAGAGGAGAGACCGGTCGTGACCAACCCCGCCGAGAGGCTCGTCGATCTGCTCGATCTGGAGCGGATCGAGGTCAACATCTTCCGTGGGCGGAGCCCGCAGGAGTCGCTGCAACGGGTCTTCGGCGGGCAGGTCGCCGGGCAGGCCCTCGTCGCGGCCGGCCGGACCACCGAGGGCGACCGGCCGGTGCACTCGCTGCACGCCTACTTCCTGCGTCCCGGCCGGCCCGGCGTGCCGATCGTGTACCAGGTGGAGCGGGTGCGGGACGGCCGGTCGTTCACGACCCGCCGGGTCACGGCGGTCCAGGAGGGGCGGACGATCTTCAATCTGACGGCCTCCTTCCACAAGCCGGAGGACGGCGCCTTCGAGCATCAGCTGCCGCCACGGCACCTCACCGACCCCGAGAGCCTGCCGAACCTCGCCGACGAGATCCGCCAGCACCTGGGCGCGCTGCCGGAGGCCCTGGAGCGGATGGCCCGCCGGCAGCCCTTCGACATCCGGTACGTGGACCGGCTGCGCTGGACCCAGGACGAGGTCACGGGCGCGGATCCGCGCAGCGCGGTGTGGATGCGGGCCGTGGGGCCGCTCGGCGACGACCCGCTGGTCCACACCTGCGCGCTGACGTACGCCTCGGACATGACGCTCCTGGACGCGGTGCGGATCCCCGTGGAGCCCCTGTGGGGTCCGCGCGGCTTCGACATGGCGTCGCTGGACCACGCGATGTGGTTCCACCGGCCGTTCCGCGCCGACGAGTGGTTCCTCTACGACCAGGAGTCGCCCATCGCGACCGGCGGCCGGGGGCTCGCGCGGGGCCGGATCTACGACCGCGAGGGCCGGCTCCTCGTGTCGGTGGTCCAGGAGGGCCTGTTCAGGAAGCTCTGAGGCTCCGGGCAGGTCCGGTCACTCGAACTCCGTGCCGCCCTTCCTGGTCAGGTAGGCCGGGCTGACCGCCTTGGCGATCGCCCGGCCGCCGACGACCGGGCTGTACCGCTCGGTGGCGGGTCGGATGACGACGCCCTCCCGCAGGTGCGTCTCGCGCCCGGAGACGGTCTCCCGGCCGCTGGCGTGCGCGAGGACCGTGTCCAGGTCGTACGGGCCGGAGTAGAGGCACGGGACGAGGGGCACCTCGCCGGGTGCGAGGACCTCGGCCGGGGTCAGCCAGTGGACCTGGCCGTCGATCTCGGCCGAGACGTCGAACAGCGCATAGCCGACGGTCCCGGAGCGGCCGTCGGCGCCGTACGCGAGGTCCTGGACCCCGGCTCCGTAGACCTCGCCGAAGAACCCGACGCGGCGGGCGCCGAGGCGCGCGGCGAGCCGCTCGGCGACGGCGGGCAGCCCGTGCGCGTGGACGGCGCGCCAGTACAGGTTGCGCGGGTCCTCCTGGAGGGCGAGGCCCTTCGCCCCGTACCCCTTGGAGGAGACCTGGACGCGCCCGTCCTCGGCGTGCCAGGTCAGCAGGCAGGCCGTGCCGTGGAGCTTCTCCGTCAGGACGACGGGCTCGCCGGGCTCGAAGACGTCCGGGTAGCGCTGGAGGTTCTCGATGTCGACCCAGGGCAACAGGTCGGGGGCGGACTCGACGTCGCCGTTCATGGTGGTCGGGACCGGCGGGACCCATTTGGTGATGCCGAGCGTCTCCGCGAAGTCGGTCCCCTCGGCCGCGGCCCGGTCCAGGTCGGCGTCCGCGAGCGCGCCGGGGCGGCACACGATGCCCTGCGACAGCTCGCCGCGCAGCCGTACGGCCTTGACGCGGTCGGACTGTTTCCCGGCCAGGCGGCCGGTCAGTCCGAGCTCGTCGACGAGGGCGGCGGGCAGGATCGCCTGCTCCGGTATGTAGAGGGCCGTGTCGCCGGTCCGGTAGGCGCCCTTGGCGACGACGGCCCGGTAGAGGCCGACCTGGGCGAGTTCCAGGGCGTCGGCGTTGGGGTGGGGGTGGACGGTCAGGACTTCGGCGGTGACGCGCAGTGTCGACATGTCAGGACTCCGGTGGCTCGGGTTTCGCTCTCATCGACGATCACTGTGCCGAACCGAATTTCCCTGGGCGATCGATTTGGCGCCTGATAGCGTCCCCCGGGGTCCCGGGGTCCCGGGGCTACGGTGCGTCGTCGATGCCCGGGAGGGTGTCCTGGACGACCTCGTGGCGACGGGAGCGGATGTCGGGGCCCGGCGGGTGGAGTTTGGCGTCGCAGGTCGGGCCGAGGCCCGTGCGGCGGGAGTCGGCTCCGGTCAGCGGGCGGCCGCAGAGGCGGCAGCACACTCGGTGGGGCTCGTCCTCCGGTGCGGAATCGATCGCGATCGCCAGTCGTTCGTCACCCATGGAGAGATCAAACCCCATTTCGACCAGGAGCGGTCCATGAGCCTGTACGACATCCCCCTGAAGACCCTGACCGGGGAGTCCGTCTCCCTCGCCGACTACCGGGACCACGCGGTCCTCGTCGTGAACGTGGCCTCGAAGTGCGGTCTGACCCCGCAGTACGCGGGTCTCGAGCGGCTGCAGAAGGCGTACGGGGAGCGCGGCTTCACCGTGCTCGGGGTGCCCTGCAACCAGTTCGCGGGCCAGGAGCCGGGCAGCGCGGACGAGATCCAGACCTTCTGCTCGGCGACGTACGGGGTGTCCTTCCCGCTCCTGGAGAAGACCGACGTCAACGGCGACGGCCGCCACCCGCTCTACACGGAGCTGACCAAGGTCGCGGACGCCGAGGGCGAGGCCGGGGACGTCCAGTGGAACTTCGAGAAGTTCCTCGTCGGCAAGGACGGCGGGGTCACCCGCTTCCGTCCGCGCACCGAGCCGGACGCCGCGGAGGTCGTCTCCGCGATCGAGGCGCAGCTCGTCTGAGGCGGCCGGGCCGACGTGGGCCGTAGCCCCCGTACGCCGTCGGGTGACGGTGTCCGGGGGCCGCGGGCTGCTCAGGTGGTACGGGGGCGGAGCCGGCAGCGGGCCGGACCCGCCGCCTGGAGCGTGATCGCGGCCGCGACCGGGACCTCGGCGTCGACGGCCTCGAACGCGTACTTCTGGAGGAGCATCGCCAGGGCGACCACCGACTCCAGCATCGAGAAGTGCTGGCCGATGCAGGCGCGGGGTCCGCCGCCGAAGGGGAACCAGGCGTACCGGGGACGGGCGGCCTCCGCCTCGGGCGTGAAGCGGTCGGGGTCGAAGCGCTCCGGGTCCTCCCAGTAGGCCGGGTGGCGGTGGGTGACCCAGGGGGCGACGATGACGTCCGCGCCGGCCGGGATGGCGATGCCGTCGATCTCGGTGGCGGCGACGGCGCGGCGGCCGATGACGGCCGCGGCCGGGAAGAGCCGCATGGCCTCCTTGAGGACCTGCGTGACGTACGGCAGGGAGTCCAGGTCGGCAGCGCCGGGGGTGCGGCCGGCGAGGACCCGGTCGACCTCCTCGTGCGCCCGCTTCTGGGCCTCCGGGTGACGGGCGAGGAGGTGGAGGGCGAAGCCGAGGGACGTCGCGGTCGTCTCGTGGCCCGCGACGAGGAAGACGAGGACCTGCTCACGCAGTTCGGCGGCGCTGAAACTTCCGTGCTCGGTGCTCTCCGTCTCGGCGAGGAGCGTGAGGAGGTCCTGTCCGTCACCGGGGGCACGGCCGGACTCCCGGCGCTCGGCGATGATCCGGTCGCAGACCTCGTACAGCGCCTTGTGGACGGCGGCGGCCCGGCGGTTGCCGGGGGTGGGCCAGGCGCGGGGCGTGTTCAGCGGGGAGAAACCGCGGCGGAGCACATAGGCGCCGACCTCGGGGAAGCAGCGCTCGACGATCTCGACGGCCGCGTCGACGTCGGTGCCGAAGAGGATGCGGGCGACGGCGCGGAGCGCGAGCCGGGTCATCTCCTTGAGAACGTCGACGGTGAAGGCCCCGTCCTCGTGCCACTCGTCCGTGAGGGCGGTGACCTCGGCGGCGATGGCCTCGGCGTAGCCGTCGACGCGGCGCTTGGTGAAGAGGGGCTGGACGAGCCGGCGCTGACGGAGGTAGTCCTCGTCCTGGCTGGTGAGCAGGCCGTTGCCGAAGGACTCGCGTACCTCCTGGTAGAAGGCGTTGTCCTTGCGGAAGTTGGCCGATTCGCCGGCGAGGACCTGCTGCGCTCCCTCGGCGGAGAAGACGCCGTAGACGGTGGCGCGGATCCCGGGCGGCCCGGCGGTGATCCGGACGACGTCGCCGTGCTCGCGCTGGGCGCGCAGGAAGGTGCCGAGCGAGTCGTTCTTGAGGTCGAACAGGGAGCCGAGCAGTGGCAGTCCCGCGAGGTCGGGCGCTTCGGCCCGGGTGGTGGTGGCCATGATCGGTTCCCCCTTGATCGTCACCGGCGGGGCGATTCTCCCCCAGGAAGTAACCCACAAGTAGGTTGTGTTGAACATCCGTCCGAATCCGGCCGATTGGTCCGGCCCGTGCGGCTGCCGGGCGGCTGCCGGGCGGCTGCCGGGCGTCCTTCGGGCGTCCTTCGGGCGAGTGTCAGTGAGCCGGGGTGACGCGGGGCGGGCCGTCCCCCGCGCCACCAGGACCCGATTCGTTACTTCGCGAGCGCGCGGCTGATCACCATGCGCTGGATCTCGCTCGTGCCCTCGAAGATCGCGTAGATGGCCGCGTCGCGGATTCCGCCTACCGGCAGAAGGCTCACAGCGCCAGGAAGACCCCTACAGCAAGCCCTCTTCCCCCACTCTGCGTGGGCGCTCCCCCGGGTTACTCCGGCTTCCGCAAGCATGATCATCTCCCAGGAATCCCCCAGGGGCAGTGCGCCTGTTCCAAGTGCACGACCGAATGAAATCGGCCCCCCTCCGATCGATGGAGGGGGGCCACCTCGCATCGAGGCCGCCACGGAGCGGGTCACTGTCGGACAACCCCGACGCGCCTATAGGTGAGGGACCAGTCACCTTGCCGGATCGATAGAGGCGCACACCGGGTTCACCCGAACAAGCGAACACATGTTCGATGCGGCCAACATACCCCTACCCTCGCGGCGCGACCGCCACTGACCCACGGGGCGATCCACGGGCGACCTTGAGACACGCCCTGGCGAGAAGGCGACACACTGGGAGCGTGGCGGAACGCACGCCCGGAGAGTGCCAGCTTTGCCAGACCCGGGGCATAGCCTTGGATGCATGTCCGATCGCTACAGAGAGACCCCCAGCCCCGATGCCCTGAACGACGCCATCCGCACCCTGTGGGCGCGTGCCGGCGAAGAGCGGCGGTCACTGACCGCCGACGAGCAGCGGATCTATCGGGTACTCCTGGCGGCCTGGGCCGAGGCGAACGGCGTCGAGCAGGAGCTGGCCGCATAGGATCCGCCCGCGCCGATCGAACCCTCTGACGAACTCATCCAGCTACAGCAGGCCGCCGCCGCCCAGCAGGCAGCGCAGGCCGGCTCCTACAGCGCCGACGCCTGGACCTAGGGCCTGTCCGGCGGATCAGGGTCGGATAGGTCGCGGCGTCTGGTGCGGTGCATCGCAAGGCGCCGGAGCGCACTAATAGCGGAGCTATTCGGGGGTTTCGGCAACGCGGCGAGGTGCCGTGCCAGGCGCCGCGGCCCCGGCCATGATCCGCCGGACAGGCCCTAGGTGCACCCTGGAGGTATGGGAGCACCGATAGTCGTCCACCGCCCCAGCGCTTCCCGCGGCCGCAGAGTCACGGCAGGCGGCGAGATCCTCGGCCTGGCGCACGACGACCACGACCTCGTTGAGTTCCTGCGGCGTGCAGGCCTGCCTGACGCCGAGCGGATCCTCGACGACCCGAGCTGGGTCGAGTGGCGTGGCGGGTGGGCTCATCAGTACGAGGCGGCCTGAGGACGGCGCTCGGCCCCGCCTGCATCGCGGCAACACACCGAGCGGCGCCCCACGCCCGGAGGCGCAGGGGGCGGCAATGGACCATTGTGGTCTCGCACGGACCTTCGGCGTACATCTTCAGGGCGTCGGCCTCGCCCAGGTCGGCGGTGAGGCCCCAGCGGAGCTTGGTGGCCACCCACTCAGCAATGTACCGACAGTGCGCGTCGGAGAGCGGCGGCATCCACTCCCGCGGATCCTGGTCGGCCTTTGACCGGTTCGTGCGGGCAGTGACTGCGACGAGCGAAGCGGCGGCGTCCTGGTCGTTCGCGTAAGCCTCGCGCCGTGCGGGCGTCCATGCGCTCGCGCCAGCTGGCGGGGAGCGTCATTCGAAACGTGCGATATTCGAGCCGCATCTGGGGGCCCTTGACCTGGACCAAACTGCTCAGCAGTGTGGCCTGGGCATGGGCCGTCTCCACACGGGCATTGCCACCTACTTCGAAGTCGCGTCAGGAGGCCAGCGCCTTGCTTGCGGTGCCCCTCCACACCTCCGGGGAGGGGGCGGCCAGACACGGGCCCTGCCCGGGGCGTCACAATCCGCGCCGCACGCTGCCAAGACCCCAGGCGCCGTGACCGCCGCGACCTGCAGCGGATCCAGCTGCAAGTCGGGCGAGGACACTCAAACGCCTGCTCACCTCTGCCTGTCCGCATTGGCCAGCGCGGCGGCGGCCTGCACTCGCCAAGTCTCTGAGAGGTCCGCGGCGTGTACGAGGTGAGTGAGCGCGGCATGCCCGGCCTCGGGATCAAGCTGCGTCAGGGTCATAGCAGCCCACAGCCGGATGTCGCCGCTGCCCTTCCCTACCGTGGCGCTATGGACGAGGCGGGTCAGCAGGTCCCTCCCGGTGGGCGGGTCCAGTCGTGTGAGGGCATCCGTCGCCCACCGATACTCGTAGGAGTCGGCTTCCAGAAGGGGTATTTCAGCGAACTGCCGCAGAGTCGCCAGTTGCTCCTCACGCTCCTCGAGCTCGCCGCGCCCTTCGTGGAGGACGGCCCTCACCTCCATCGCCATGACTCGCTGGCGGAGTGCAAGCCTGGTGTCGGCAGCGAGCAGAGCAAGGGCGAAACTCCCCTCCGAGGGATCCAGTACGGCCAGCCTCTGCGCAGATTGGAGACGTTGATCGAAGCCTAGTGATCTCTTCCTTGCGCTGTCGGCAAGCCGCTCGAGATCCGCCCGGCGCCGGGCCTCTGAACTGAGCCACTCCTGGAGGGCCCGGTGGCGGAACTGATAGGTGCGCCCTGTCACACGCAGCAGCCCCGCCCGATGCGCCCAGGCGAGGAACGGGGCCGGACGCAGCGGTAGCATCCCCCGCGCCCAGCCGACCGCCGCGGATACCCGGTACCGCATCCAGGCCCGGTTGGCGGTCCACGGGGCAACAAACGTCACCAACAGCACCGCTGGGTGCCACAGCAGTACCCATGGGGCAGAGGCCACGAGGGCGAACGCGCTGAACCTGAGGTCATGGCGCAAGGGGTCGCCAGGACGTTGTACCGGCTGTGTGTCAGCTTCCTGGAACGAGAGCTCCCAGAGCAGGACGACGGGTGAGACGAGGGCGTAGACGAGCCAAGCCATCACCCGCACGATCAGTACCATGAGCGTCACGCCAGCCGCGCAGATTGCAGCGAAGCCCCATGTCGCGCCAGGGAGGAGCCACCTGGCCAGGGGAGTGACCAGCAAGGTCGCGACGACGAACGCCTTGGCCACCCTCTTCAGAAGCGGGCCGGTCCGCAGCCCGTCCTTGTTCACGAGGAGCTGCCAGGTCTCCGCGGTGTCCATGCGCAGCAGCTCCCGGGCGAGTCCTGCCGGAAGCCGTGGGCGTACCAACCGGACCGGCTCCACTTCCTTGTGCAGCCCCATACCGCCCACCAGCGCGCCCCAGACCAGGCCGGCGCAGGTCATGAAAGTTACTTCCCGGCTGGTGATCCGGTCGAAGGTGAGCAGCATCTCCGCCAGGAGTGAGAGTGTCCCGAAGAGGATGGCGATGCCGTACTGGATGGACATCACGCGCTTCAGTCCGACAATGGGCGCGAGGCGGTGCAGGAGGATATCGGCGGCCGGGCTGCTGTCGCCCTCCGGAGCAGCGGTGTTCGGGGAGTACGTGGCGATCGTCGTCAGCCACTTCATGGTGCGCTCGGCGGTGTAGTGGTGGTGCGCGGAGGCTTCCACGGCGACGGGGATCAGCCGTTCGAGGAGGATGCGGTCGATTTCGGCGGGGTCCGTGAGGGTGAGGAGGTCGCGTGGGTCGCGGCCGCCCGAGTAGACGGTGGTGGCGAGGTAGAGGCGCCACGGAGTGGACAGAGCGCCTGCTGGAAGCTGGTGGAGGTTGTCGATGACCTCGCTCCAGGCGCTCTTCTCAGCGTGGGGCCGTGCGGCCAACGTGTGTTCCAGGTAGGTGCGGATCTGCCGGGAATCGAGCGCCTCGATAGCGGCGACAGCCGTGGACTCCAGGCCACCTCGTTCGTAGGAGAGGCGTTCGTATGTGTCGCTGCGGCAGGTGACAACAAGCGGAGCCGGGCCGTGCAGCCCGTGGTAGCGGTTGATTTGGTCGAGGGCGCGGGCGGCCCGTTCGGACGAACCCGCCTCGCCGTCCATCTCGTCGAGCCCGTCGAGCAGGGGCAGGACCAGACGCTGGGTGACGAGGTCGTGGGCAGTGCCCGTGCGGAGGCCGTAGGTGTCGGCGACTTGGCGTACGAGCCAGGGTTCCAGAGAGGTTTCTGGATCCCACTCGGCGAGGGGGATCCGTACGGGGACGGGGTCCTCTGGCTGACGGCGGTCGAGGAGCAGCAGGACGAGTTCGAGTGCGAGGACTGTCTTGCCCGCGCCTGCGGCCCCGGTGATCACCATGCGGCGCTGCGGGAGGCGGAGGTAGGCGTCGGCGAGGGCGCCGAGTGTGCCGGGCACCGGGTCACCGGACCCACGAAACACGGTGACGCGTACGGTGAAGGGCACTTCGGCGGCCCTTCCAGCGGGACCCAACAGGCCTACACGCGAGGTGCGTTCGACTGCAGCGACCTTCTGGGCGAGGAGTGCGGCGCGTTTGAGCAGCGCGGCGTCCGGTGGCTCCGCGTAGTAGGCGATGCGGTCAGCGTGGCCTACGGCGACCGCGCCGTGTGAAGCGATGATCGCGGTCTGAGCGCGGAAGGGCGGGTCCATATGAGGGGGGACTCGTGCTGCCCCCTCACCTTCGGCCAAACTCCGAGCTTGAGTGTCGCCGGGCGCGCTCAGCCCTCGTGCGGGCCCGGCTGCAGAGGGTTATTGATCGTGACGTCCCCCATGCGCAGGGCTGCTGCGGAGCCGTGGTCGGCGCGAATGTCCACGCGGCCACTGACAGCTGCACCGCCGTCTCCCGCCGACGCCCCCCAGCCCGTGTGTGTGTTGAGCAGTACTCGCAGCGCCTCAGCGGACTGCTCGCGCTCGCTCTCACGCAGCTGTTCAAGCACGGTCTCGAACCGCGCCTGCCAGACAGCCTGCTGCCCGATCGTCGTCCGCTCGAGCTCAGCGTCAGAGGCTGCGGCGAGGACGACCGAAGTGTCGTCCAGCCGCTCCAACAGAGCGCGCTCGCGTTCCTGATCCCCTTGCCCGAACCACCCGGCCAGGGCCTGCTGAAGCCCCTGCCACGCGCTCGTCCCAGCCGCCTGCACCACTGCTGTGCCCCCGGCAGCGGCCAGCGCCGT
The DNA here is from genome assembly GCF_036226445.1 of Streptomyces sp. NBC_01255. Taxonomy (NCBI): domain Bacteria; kingdom Bacillati; phylum Actinomycetota; class Actinomycetes; order Kitasatosporales; family Streptomycetaceae; genus Streptomyces; species Streptomyces sp. NBC_01255. Next base: position 7,460,198 of record NZ_CP108474.1, on the reverse strand, counting down.
CAACGCCTCCCCCAGCATCCCCGCCCCCTGCTCACTCGTATCCACATACTCACAACATGTACGCCCGAAGAACGTACTTGCCCAACCATCCGGCCGCAGCACCTTCACCAAAGACCTCAGATCTCCGATGGTTGCACTCGATGCAACATTGAGGCATCAGATACACCTCCCCAGGCGCAGCACCGAACTTGATCCGCTGGACGAGTGATAGCCCCCCAGGCTGCACAGAGCCGTCAGCAGCTGGCGCGGAATGGTGCGTCTAGCCCATCTCCGCCTACTTGGAGTCCCAGGCCTCGGCCAGGGGTACGAGGTGGTCAAGGTCCAACTTGCCCGGGTCGGTGACGAACTGGCCGTCGTAGTAGCTCAGCCACTCGCCCCCGGACAGCTTGCCGATCTTGGACACCCTCGTTCTCGTCTCCGCAGGCATCCCTTGGACCACACCACCAGGAGGAACCAGTGTCATACCCGCAACTACTCACCCCCGAGGAGAAACTCGCCGACGCGAAGAAGCTGTTGAGCCTCCCGCGTATCGTCGTGATCTGCGGGTCCACCCGCTTCATGACCGAGATGACCGAGGCCGATCTGCGGGAGACCAAAGCCGGAAAGATTGTCGTCAAACCGGGCTGTGACATGAAGTCGCCGCACGCATTTTGGTCCGCTCCTGTCGAGGCCGAGGCGCTGAAGGTTCGACTCGACGATCTACACCGAGCGAAGATCCGGCTCGCTGATGAGGTGCTCGTAGTCGGCGACTACATCGGAGACAGCACCCGAGCCGAAATCGCCTACGCCCGGTCGCTGGGCAAGCCCGTGCGGTTCACGCACCCCGAAGTCGACCCTGACGCTTGACCGCAGTGCGCCCCCTCCTGCCCGATGGTTCACGGGCATAAAGCAGGAGGCGCCGACGCAGGACGTGGAGGCGCAGGTGTTGCTGCGTCGGCTGCTGTACGCCCGCCGGACCGAGTCCGTAGACCTGGTGAATTCGGTGTGTCGTGAGATCGCCGAGCTGGCCGGTGTGAGCCCGCGCCTTCAGGACCGGCTGGACGTCGCCCTGCGCAATGCTTTCCTCTGACTGGAGAGGGGGGCCGAGACCCGCCGGAAGCTGTTTGGCGACCTGGACGAGGCCGTGGCCGGCCGGAGGACCAAGAGGGTCAAAGCGCTCCTGCCGGAAGTCAAAGCGGCTGGCAAAGCGGGCAGGAGCGAGGAGGAGGAGCACGCTGTCCGTGCGGCCGCCGATTACCTGGCCGCGGTCGTGTCGGCCGCGACGGAGCGTCTGGACGCTCTCCTCGATGACATCAGCCGCCTGCCCGCGAACACGGACCCATGGGTCCTGAGGTCCAATGTCGAGCATCTGTTTCAGAGGGCCGCCGAGATCGGCAAGGTCGGGGAGCATCGGCAGGCCCAGGTCGAGCTGTGGGGTGAAGGTCTCCGGTATGTGCGTTTCCGCCGCGGACGCCCACGTCGCTCGGGTCGGGAATGCGTGTGCCGCTGCATCAGCAGGTTGGCAGGGCGTAGTGGACTGCGAGGCCATGTCCGCGTTGCATGGCGGGCTGTGGCCAGAAGTGCGTCGTCATCGGCGGAAGTCGTGTCGGGCAGGTGCGGCATGTTCCGCATGACGAACGGTTGCGGCCCATCATCGACGAGCGTGAAGAACAGCAGAGGGAGCAGCAGGGGGAGGTCCGGACTATGTGGCAGGTGGGCAGGGCGTGGCACCAGGCGCAGGCTGATCAGGTGGCGGAGGCGGGGTGCGAACTCGCGGATGCCACGGCAGGGTACGGCTGGAGCGCGACGGCCGTCGGCGATGACGGTGCGGCTGGCCCGTTCGTGTTCGGGCGGGCCGCACCGGTGTGCTGGGGGCGGAGTCAGTTGACGGGGTGGAGGGGGATGTCGAGGTAGGACTCGGTGCCCTTGGGGGAGGTGATGTCGATGGTGAACACCGGGGTGGTGGTGTTGGGTGCGGTGAAGAAGGGGTCGTGGGTGTCGATGACCAGCTGGAGCTGGTGGCCCTTGGCCAGGACGTAGTCGGCGGGCTGGAGGGGGAAGGTCGCGGTGGTGGCCTGGCCCGCCTGGTCGGCGGTGAAGGTGTAGGGGGCGTGGGTGACGATGTGCGCCCTGCCGGTGGCCGGGTTGTGGTCCAGCAGGTAGGCGACGATCGTGGCGTCCGGCTGCTGCGGCTTCACGGTCACCCGCAGTTCCAGATCGCCCCGTACATGCGCGGCCTGTTCCAGCGGCGCGGTGGCGAAGACCGCCGCGAGGCCGCGGTCGATGTCGGCCGTCTTGTAGACGTGGGGCAGGCCCAGGCGTTCGGCCAGGCCGGTCTGGATGAGCTGGGGGGCGACGACGATGTCGGTGCCCGTGCCGGTGGCCTTCAGCGAACGGGTCCAGCCCGCCGCCGCGGCGCCCTCGACCAGCTGGCCGTCGCTCTGCCCGGAAGCCGCGTCGGCGAGGTGGAACCGCTTCTTCGGCAGGGCGTAGTCGGCCCAGGAGGCGTGGCGGAGGTCGGAAAGGGGGTTGAACATGTACTCCGAGCGGACGTCGAACCGTGGAGTCAGCCCGTCGCCGGCGCTGCCGCCGAGGTGGTGGTCCATCCAGCGGTAGGTCATGTCCGTGGGCTTGGCGGACAGGCCGATCAGGCCCGGGAGTTCGGCGTTGCCGTGGTCGCCGACCTGGACGAGGAGGGTCTTGGGTCCGGTCAGACGGTTGTGGAAGTCGATGACGGCGGGTACCGAGAAGATGGTCTCGTGCCAGGTGGTGGTCAGGAGGATGGGCGTTGCCGCGTCGTTGAACGCCTTGAGGTTGTTCTTGGGCGACCGTGCCTCGGCGAACTTCTTGACCTGGTCGTCGATGGTGTTGGCGCGGATCTTCTGGATGATCTCGCGGAACTCCTGCGAGCACCGGTCCTCGCCGAAGAGCTGTACGAGGGCCTCGAACGCCTTGAGGTGGCGGGTGCCGTTCTCGTAGAGGGAGGCGAACAGGTCGGTCCAGGCGCTGGCGCCCGCGACGGCCTTGATCCGCTGGTCCTTCGCGGCCGCGAGCAGGCTCGTGCCGGCGCCGTAGGAGGCGCCGAAGAAGCCGATCCGGTCCGCGTCGACCCCGTCCTGCTGGATCAGCCAGTTGATCACCTCGGTGGCGTCGGCGACGTCCTGCGGACCGGCGACGTGGATCTCGCCCGTGGACTTGGCCAGACCGCGCTGGCTGTAGGCAAGGACGACGTAGCCGCCCTTCGCCCAGCGGGAGATCATGCCGAGGTAGGCCCGGTGCCCGATGCTGATCAGGGGGGCGGGCAGGACGACCACGGGGCAGGTCTGCCCGGGGGCGAGGTTCTTCGGGACGCTCAGCGACGCGTCCAGGACCGTCCCGTCCGCCATCGCGAGGGAGACCTCCGAGTACGCGGCGGTCTCCGCGTACACCTCGTACTCGTCGGCCAGACCCCACTGGTCCAGACGGCCGATCCGCCGCGGCGCCGGGTCCAGCAGCGCCTCACGGATCGCGTCCAGCTTGGCGAGGTCGTCGGCGCCGAGCGCGAAAAAGGTCTCAGGGGTTCCGTCAACAGACATGGCTGTACCCACCTTCTGCGAAATAGGGATGGCGACAAAGTGCCGGATACATACTCACATCGCCAAGATCACCTCGGGGAGGCGTTCCACGCCGGCCCACCCGAATGAATGAAGGGCGCCGTGCAAACCTTCAGGCGGACAACAGGCCGGAGGTTGGCCGAAGATGGCCGGGCGCAGCCGAAGGCGCCAGCCGGGAGCTCACGCGCGCCGTCCAAGCCCTTGACGGTGACGTTCCTGCGGCCCGCGTCCGCGCACTCGCATCTTCGTACGTATCCAAGCTGCGTTCTTGAACCTCCTGAAGATCGAGTTGTAGGCCATCCGAGGCGATCGGGCAGCTGGCTGGCGGCGCAGGTCCGTCCGGCATCTGCGCTGGCCTATCGGCTTTTTCTTTATGTGTGTCGCCCGCCGACGCATCACTTCCAGAGCACCTCCAAACCCTTGACCGGGCCGCGCTCCGATGACGATGTACGCGCGCCTAGGGACTGGGGGCGGGGTCTTTTGCGCTGCGGGCTCTGGGCAGCGTGATGCCGTGGTCTTGTGCGGCCGTTCCGGGACGGAGCGTCCAGGGCACGGTGCCGGTACTCGTGAGCCAGTCGTTTGCCAGAAGCCGTTGGACGATGAATCCGCGAAGCTGGTGGGTGACGTCCCAGCCCATGCCTTGCCCGAGCTGGCGGAACGAGGGTCCGTGGCCATGCTGGGTGCGGAAGGTCACGGTGAACGCGGCTGCCTGCGGACCTCGGTCTGGATGTCCTTCCTTCCACTGCCCGTAGAGGCTCTTGGTCTGCTTCGACATGAACTGGGGACGGGAAGGCACCGTGAACGCCTCGGCGACCAGTGCCGGGGTGAGCCCGCACAGGCCGCAGGTCTCGATGCTCTCGACATGCCGCCGGAGGGCGGGGGTCGCCGCGTCTTTCCACTGGGCCCACGCGTCAGCGTTGAACTGGAACCCGCGTGCCGCCTTGGCCGGAGTGTGGGGGAACGCTCGCTTCTCTTCGTCGGTGGGGGGCCGCATGCCCGCGAGGTGACGTACCTGGGGGTCGAGACGGTAGCGGTCGTCGGACAGTTCAGTGAGGAAGCCCTTCTCCAGGAGCATGGGGAGGGCGTGCCGGCAGGCTGCTGGCAGGTGAGACGGGGGTGGTCCGAGGAGCCGGGCGGTGCTGTGGGCGGCGAGGAACAGGCCGGCCAGACGTGCGGCGGGCGGGAGTTTCCTGACCGGCTTGGCGGACAGGGTCTTCGTGGTCCATCCCGATACGCGCGAGCGGGCCTGCTTCCCGAACGGCAGGGGATGACCGGCGCCGTCGGCCAGCTCAGGGACGGTGACGGGAGTCGGCGGCGCGGTGGGATCGCTGCTGAAGACCGTGTCGGCCAGTTGCCACCCCAGACCCCGCAGGGCGTTCACGGCTTCACGGGCGTCGCCCAACCGCAGTGCGGCCAGGTCCTGGCCGGTGATGTTGCCGACGCCTCCGCGTGCCGCCCGGATGGCCACCACCACCGCGAGGAGCTGCGCGTCAGGTCCAGGCAGAGGCAGTGAAGCGACGTAGGAGAGCAGCGTGCGGGCTGCTTCTCCTTGCTGCTGCGAGAGAACGAAGGGGAGCTGCTCGGGTTTCCTGTCCGCGGCTGCACCGGCGCTGGCCGCGTTCGACGCTGATGTTGGCATGCCTCACCCAACGTGCGCAGACAGCAGGAGTTACGAGCGGCGCACCGGCTCAGGCAGCCTCCGGACGTGCGACGTTCGCGCAGGTCTCGGGCACGGCTGTGACCCACGCTTGGGGCCGTCGTTGGCCTGATCGAGTGGCCAGGTCAAACGGAGATCTGCAGCCGTACCCGTTCGTGCGGTTTTCTTGCGATTTTGGAGATCATGGCAATGATTGGGGGTTTTATGATCTCGTTGATCATTACGTAGCTGATGGATTACGGACCGTGCGACCTGGGGTGTCCGGGTTCCGGGCCGATGAGGGGAACCGGGCTTGAGCGAGATCGATTTCGACGGCGACACCGACACGGTGTGGGACAGCTACCTCCTCGACAGGCTGGTGGACCCGGACGGGCTCAACGACGGTGACGGCCGCGCGCCGAGTGCCGCGGGGCTCTACCTCGTCGACGAGGACGGCGAGGAGGTCCTGGGTGCGGCGCTCAGCATCCGGGACGCCGACAACTACGACGACGCCACCGACATGTTCGAGACCGACGTGGCGGCGCTGTTCGCCGTGGCCGAGGACGACGCGACTGGCGCGGTGGTGAATGTCGGCGGGGTCGACTACGAGGTCGCGAAGCGGGACGCGGTCGACGTCGGCGGTGACGGGGCGGTGCCGTTCACGTACCTGCGTGCCGAGACGTCGGGCATCGTCCTGGCCGCGCTCCCCGACATGGTGGTGGCCGGCTACTACGACGAGGACCGCAAGAACACGGTGGAGGCCACCGCCGAGGCCGTGGCCGCCTGCGCCCGCGCCCTGCGCGTGGACCTGTCGCTGTAGCGCGACGCGATCCGACCGAACCACCCGACCGAGGAAGACACCGGAGGTAGACGTGCCACCACGTACGAGGACGACCCAGAACACGCCCGCGGCACCCCGCAAAACGAAGAGCGCCAGCGGCGTGAGGTCAAAGAAGCTCACCCCCTTCAACAAGTACATGATCCAGGAACTGGAACGGATCAAGGCGGAGCACCCGGACATCCCGCACCAGGAACGCTTCAAGAGGGCCACCGCGAACTGGAAGGCGGCCAAGGAGAACCCCGCCAACGTCGCGCGCTGACAGGCGCCCCGGGCACCGCCCGTGCCCGCGCAGGCCCCGCGTCCATTAACGCGGGGCCTGCGCCGTACCGATGACGCCGCGACGATGGTTGGGACGATAGCGCCGCCGGCCTCACCTGATTCCGCACATTCCAGCTCCGGTCGAACCCGTTGGACCCAACGGGCCGGCCGAGCTGGCGCGTGTCCGAGGCTCTCCCCGGGGCGGACCCGTCGCCAGGCCGCCTCGGTGGTCATGGAGCGTCGGGCCGGTCTTTTCCGGCTCCGACGACGAGAACACGGGCACGTTCGAAGTCGGCCGGCGGCCAGGCAGTGAGTGTCCTGGGGGCAGCCGGCAGCGTTGGAGTCGTCGTGGAGCTGGTGGAGCAGGCGGGGCCCGGGATCGAAGAGCAGGCGGACCAGATCGCGGAGACGGCGTGCGAGCTCGCGGACGCCACGGCCGGGTGCGGCTGGAGCGTGGCGGCCGCCGACGACGCCCTGGTCGCGATCGACACGCTGGCCGCCGCACTCGCCCAGATCGACCCGGAGGTTCGCGAGGTCCTGGCCGCGGTGACGGCCGCGACGGCTACGGCCCGCCGGCGCCTGGGCCTGCGGGTCGACCCTGAGGCGGATTGCGAGGTGTCGACGTCCGCGACGGTGCCCGGGGTACCCGGACCGCGCACCGGAGGACGGCCTCGAAGGCGCGGTCTGGGCCCGGGATTTCAGGGCATCCGCTGACCGGCCACGAGGTGCGAACGGTCAGCTCCTCGAGGACGTCCAGGACCGGGAACAGCAGGTCCGCCACGGCAGTGACGGCTCTTGTGGCCCCGGCGGTCGGATGGATCGGGCACACAAGGGCGGGGAGTTCGTTGACCAGGGTGAAGTCTCCTCCGACAGGGGCGGTGAGCTTGTCGGGCCCGGTCAGTTTGGTGTGCGTCGTCACGGGGGTGGGGCTGCTGTTGGTGGTGCCGTCGCCGAGCTGGCCACCCCGACGACGGGATGCCTGCCGAGGCATCGGTCCCACTGCCCGCCGGCCGCTGGAGGGTCCGCGCCACACAGACCAAGGTGGACGAGGAGAACTGGGTCGGCCTGGTCCAGCTCCTGCCCGCCGAATCCTGAACGGACAGGGCTTCGGGCCAGCCAGTCCACCGCCGGGGCGAGCTCGCCCGCATCAGCGCCTTCGACCCGAGCCGGTAGGACGAGTTCGCCTTCTTTCGGGCCTCGACGCCATGAGGGGATGCCGTCCGCTGCGGTGAGGCCGATGTCGTCCCACGTGTACCCAGCGTCGGCGAGCATCTCCGCAGCCGTCGCCCGGCCAGGGAAGCGGCCCTCGAGACGCCCGAACTCGGCATCTTCCAGTACAGACAGCTCCGTGGGCGGCGGTGGCTCGCCTTCGGGTGAGTGCTGCGCCGGCCCGCCCCTCGCTCATGCCACGTTCTGGACGAGGGCACCGGCATGTGTGCTGGGATGCGGTCGGCCTCGGCCCCAGAGCGCGAGTGGGCCGCAGTGCTTGGGCCTCATGGCGCATCTGACCTTCGACGCCGCCGAACAGCAGCTGCTTCGCGAAGCAGCGCGCGCGGAGTTCCCCGGGAACCCCGCGCTCGCCTACGTACTCGAGAACCTCGCCGCCGAGGGGATCGACCTGGACCGGTGCCGGGACTGGGACGACATCCGGGCCGAGAAGGGGCTGCCGGAGCAGAGTGACGAGGCCCCGCACGTTGCCTAGGAACTCCCGCGGCCGCGGCCCGAGGATCGTGTTCATCGAGCCGGCCGAGACGCAGGTCCGCTTCCTGACCGTCGAGCAGACCGCCCGCCTGGACACGGCCTTGAACGCGATCGCGGTCGACCCGACCCGATTCGAAGCCGAGCTCGCCACCGTCGACCTGGACGACCTGACCCGCGTCCGCGAGCTCGTTCAGGCGTACCGGCACCGCGTCCTGCTCCGCCGCGACGAGGCGGCCGCGATCGCCCGCACCAACGAGGACGTGGGGGCCAAGCTGCGCCGGAAGCTCGGCGGGGTCGGCGCCCGGTGACCCGCGTTTCACTCCGACGCCGCCGAGAAGATCCTCACCGAGCTCACCGCGCGAGAGCAGACCGCGGTCGAGACTGTGCGCCGCGCCCTTGAGGGGCAGCCCGGGCAGGGGCGGCCGCTGCCCGGCACCGACAACCTGGTCGTTGAAGTGCTGCCCGAGCAGACCGGCGGCCGCGGTGTCTCCGTCGCTACGGGTACGACCGCGAGCTCGACGCTGCCCTGGTCCTGTGGCTCATCGCCGGACCCTGAACCGCACAACGCCTCCCCTCGCCCCTGGAGAACCTCGGGACATGGCCCTCAGCGACATCACCACCACCGGCCTGAACCTCTGGCAGTGCCGCGGCCTGGCAGCGCTGGTAACCCTCGTCTAGCCCTCACTGTTCCTCCTCCATGCGGATGGCCTGCCGCAGCTTGTCAGCGGCTGCGTGGCTCGTGCCCTCGCGCTGCTCGAGCAGTGCCGCAGCGATGGCGTCCAGCTTGCGCTGAACGGCGTGTGTGTCACGCCGTTCGGTGTTCTTCAGCAGGGCAAGCAAGAGGAGGTTGACCGACGTCATGACATCCCCGGCGAAGATCAGCCAGGACAGCGGCGGGTGCACGAGGTGGAGGGCGACGGTGCCGAGGACCAGGAACACACACAGGGCATAGAACAGCGGCGAGCTGGTGACGTTCGATGCCCGCTCGGAGAAGGCAGCGAACCGGTCGCGCCCCGTGCCGCCCCGCTCGGCGGGATGCTCAGTGGTCATGCCCGCCATGCTCCCTGTCCGACACCCGTCGGTACGGGACCACGGAGAGGCAGGCGCGCCTTGTCATCTCTGCAGCCAGTGCTGCTCGTCAACCCAGCCTCAGTGCGGGCGCTGTTCCCATGCGGCGTGTGTGTCGCCGCCGCTCCTTCGGGATCGCCCTCGTCAATGAGCCCCGTCACCGTCGGCGTGACCCTGTAGCTCGTCCGCGTCGCGTAGCAGGTGGATCGTGCCCGGGAGGGTTGAACTCCGGCCCCGGCGCGGAGGCGGCGCCGCTGCGGTGAGCCGTGGGAGGCCGAACCGATTGGTCGTTGGAACGCCCCCTGTGTGGCCCTACACCTCGGTATGGGGCCACAGTCGCTTCCGGAATCGCGCGAGCCCGCATGGGCACGGCTTTCAGGGGGTGGCGGGGCTGGGACTGTCGTTGATGACGTCGTTGCAGGCGGGGTCGGGGTGTGGGGCGACCTGCCGGTCGACGGCGCGCGTCCAGCGGGTGGTGGCCGCGGTCAGGTCGTTGTCGGCGGCGGTAGCGAACCAGATCCAGCCGTCGCCGTACGCCGGATCGGGGACGGTCCCGACGACGTAGCGGTGACCGGGCTCGAGCGGCAGGTAGGACGGCTTCGTCTTCGTGTATCCACCGCCGGCCTGACGGAGGACGGACTGCCCGATGGTCATCGTCGTGGGCGGGCTTCCCTTGAGCCGCTGGGCGACCGTGACCTTCGACAGCAGTGCTCCGCCCGCCGCTTCGTCTCCCTCGCGGTACTCGACCGTGCGGTCGACGGTGACCAGCGCGATCGTCTGGGCGTAGCCGGCCTTGTCCTCGTCGGTATCGGTCGCGGGCAGACACAAGCGATGCGCTTCGGCAGGTGGCCCGCTGCCGGTGGGGGTGTCGAGGGTGGTGTACCAGGCTGCGCCGGCGGTGGTGAGGACCGCGGCGGCGGCCAGGATGGTCAGGGTGGTCCGCTTGTGCTTCACGATCAGCCCCAGATCTTCTTGTAGCCGGCCTTGTCGACCTTGGTGGGTTCGGTGACAGGTGGGTTCGACACGCTTGTCCACATGAGGGAGAAGTGCCGGTCGCCCTTGTGGCACAGGCCGAGCGCGTGCCCGAGCTCGTGTGCGGCGACGGACTGCTGGAAGCCGATCTTGTGGAGCGCGCCGAGCGGGTCGAGGTACTGCTTGTTCAGGTAGATGTAGTCGGTCTCCGCGACCCCGCTGCGGCGGTGGTGGTAGCCGCCGTGCCCGTCCTCCTTTTTGTAGTCCCGCCATTCCAGGTCGTTCACCGTGGTCGCCGTGTCGCCTCGGAGTTTGACTTTCGACAGTGGTGTGGCCTGCCACACCGTCTGCGCGTGCTTGCGGGCCGTGTCGTACTTCGTCGCCTCGGTGTACCGGATCTCCCCATCGTCGACGGACGACTCGGCTCTGCCCTCCGCCTCCCCGCGGATGCACGGCTCCGTGCTTTCGGCCGCGTGGCGGTGACCGGGACGGCCTAGGAGACGGTCGTCACCGTGATGGCGATGCACGTGGCGGCGGTGAGCGCGGGCAGAACACGCAGCGAGCTGGTCATCGGCAGGACGGTTCCTCGGGGTCGGTGGTCGACGGTAGGGCGCGCCGGCCCCGCGCCGTAGCGGGACCGGCATCGACGTCACCTTCGCGGTGAGCGGCGCACGGAAGCGTGAGCGGTGCGTTCGAGGGCGCGAAGCCCGCACCGCTCGACCGAGGAGGCGTGTACGGGGGCCGCTGGTTACGGGGCGGGGGTGTAGTGGACGATCGTGGTCTCGCAGGCCTCGGCGTACACGGTCAGGGCATCGGCCTCGCCCTGGTCGGCGGCAAGGCCCCAGCGAAGCTTGGTGGCGACCCACTCGGAGACGTACCGGCAGTGCGCGTCGGGGAGCGGCGGCATCCACCCCCGCGGGTCCCGGTCGGCCCTCGACCGGTTCGTACGGGCGGTGACGGCGACGAGCGAGGTGGCCGCGTCCCGGTCGTCCGCGTACGCCTCCCGACGCTTTGCATCCCAGTTCGAGGCCCCAGCCGGCAGGGAGCGTCATTCGAACCGTGCGATATTCGAGCCGGATCCGGGGGCCTTGAGCTGGATCAAACTCTTCCGCTGAGCAGCGACACGGAATCCGACGCTGAATGGTCGATCCGCCAACGGCCGCTCCCGCCCGTTGGATGTACTGCCGGACATCCATCGCGACGCCTGGGCAGACCCTGTGACCTGCGTGAAGACCCGGTGAAGAAGATGATCATGGACGAACGGAGGCGCTTAGCCTGCCCGAATGAAACTCATGTTCGGGCGAAGAAATCGCCTTGCCCAGTTCGCACTCGGCGCGGCCGTGGCCGCCTCAGTCCTGCTTCCCGCTCAGCCCGCCCAGGCCGCCTCGGGTCTGGACCCGTTCACCGCGAACTTCAAGCTCACCCGCGTGGACGGGGACAAGACGGGCCTCATCGACTCCGCCGAGGCCGCCGGAGTCGCCAAGGCGTCCGTCACCGACGTCCTGGGCACCCGTACGGGACGTCCGGGACTGTGTCACGCCACCGGACTGAACGGCGCCCTCAAGCCCGACGGGTTCTGCTGGGACGACGAGGACGACCGGTCCAACTACGCGGACGGCGGCGGCGGCTGGATGCCGCAGGGCTTCGCGGGTTCGCATGCCGCCACCGCCGACGGGCTGTATGCGGGCCGCTCCCTCACCGCCACCGCCTGGTACCACGGCACGTGGGTCAAGGACCGGAAGCCGTCGGAGACCGTCGAGGACTACGCGCGGGTCACGATCACGGAGTCGACCGGCGGCCAGGTCAAGTACGGGCACATCGCGCTCGTGGAGCCGGTCAGCGGCAACTTCAAGCCCCTTGAGTACACCTCGCACTCGGACGGCGTCGCCTGGTACGGCAACCGGCTGTTCGTCGCCAACGGTGCGGAGCTCCAGGTCTTCGACCTGACTCGCATGTGGCGCATGAACGACACCACGAGCGCCCTCACCCGCCTGAACGCGGGCAAGACCTCCGCCCGGTTCCACCTCTGGGCCATGCCGCTCGTCGCCCGCTACAGCACCATCAGCACCGCCGCGGTCGACAACGTCTCCACGGCCTGGGTCAACAACAGCCCCCGTGCCTGCGGTCCGGGCGTCAACCAGGAGCTGTGCCTGAGCAGCCTGAGCGTCGACCGTTCCGGCGCGACGCCGGCCCTGGTCTCGGTGGAGAACCGGAACGGCGCGGGTGCCCGCATCGTCCGCTGGCCCCTGTCGGCCCTCGGCACCGGCCTTCCCACCACAGTGGCCTCGGAGACCACGGGCTACACCTCTCCCGTATGGGGCATCCAGGGCACGGCCACGGACGGCACCAACTACTACATGAGCGGTACCTGCCCGACGTACTGGCCGGGCGGCACCGAGCTCTACTCCTGCATCCACGTGGCCAAGCCCAACGAAGCACCGCACGTCCTCACCCAGGCGCCGCAGCTGACCCAGGGCCTGTCCTGGGACCCCCTCGCCAAGCGGCTGTGGGGCGCCAACGAGGCGCTCGTGGACTCCAGCGGACCGCGCAGGGTCGTGTTCAACATCGAGCCCGACGCCGGCAAGCCCGTCGACGGCTGGAGCTGGCTCACCAACTTCCACCAGGCGGGCTCCGTCTGCGCGACACCCCAGGGCAACGGCACCGCCAACGGCACGCCGATCACGGTGTGGACCTGCACGGGAGCGGACGCCCAGCGCTGGAAGTACGAGAACGGCCTGATCGTCCACAAGGCGAGCGGCAAGTGCATCACCCCCGAGGCGAACGGCGCGAACACCAACGGCGCGCTCCTGACCCTGTGGACGTGCAACCCCTCCAGCGACGTCCAGCGGTTCTCCCCCTCGGCCGACGGCAGCGCCGTGAACGCCTACGGCAAGGCCATCACGCCGAAGGGCAACTCCTTCGGCAACGGCGTCTGGCTGACCCTATGGACCCAGGGCAGCCCCACCCCTGACGTCCAGGACTGGGTGGTGAAGGGCTTCTAGCCCCGCACCGGGACTTCCGAGCCCCGCACCCACTCCCCGGACACCGCCAAGGGGCCGGCCCGCGCCGGGGCCGGCCCCTTCGTGATCACGGGGCAGGACGCGCAGACTGGGAGGAGGAGGGACGCACCCCGTACGGGTTCGTCCGCCGTCTCCGTCGGCACCAGGGCGGTCACCATGAGTTACTCCACCGATGACCAGCGGATTCTCGACGCGATCGAGCGCCGCCTCACTCACGACGACCCCGCCCTCGCAACCCGGATCGACGCGCTGAACAACCAGTTCCCCCACATACCCCGCACACCCGAGGGCGGCCGAACCCGGAGACGCAGTCCGCGTGTCGTGGCGGCGGCGGTACTGGCCGTCATCGCCCTGCTGGCGCTCATCCTCACCGTCATGCTGGGCAGCCGCTCCACCCCTCCGACGGGAGTGGACGGCGGGCCCGCCGCGCTCTCGTCTCTATCGGCCTACGACGGCCGCGCGCTCCTGTAGTCGGCGGCCCGGCCCGGTGACGTCGTCCACTACACCCCGGCGCCGTAAGCGTATGGCGTCGTACCTGCTCGTCTCGCTGTACCGGATCTCCCCGTCGTCGACGGCCGACTTGCCCTTCTCTTCCGTCTGACCGCTGACGCACGGGGCCGCCGTCTCGGCCGCGCGGTTGGTCGTGGTCTCGCAGGCCTCGGCGTACACGGTCAGGGCATCGGCCTCGCCCTGGTCGGCGGCAAGGCCCCAGCGGAGCTTGGTGGCGACCCACTCGGAGACGTACCGGCAGTGCGCGTCGGGGAGCGGCGGCATCCACCCCCGCGGGTCCCGGTCGGCCTTCGACCGGTTCGTACGGACGGTGACGGCGACGAGCGAGGTGGCCGCGTCCCGGTCGTCCGCGTACGCCTCCCGACGCTTCGCATCCCAGTTCGAGGCCCCAGCCGGCAGGGAGCGTCATTCGAAGCGTGCGGAATTCCTGCTCCGCCCCGGTGATGGAGCGGTTCGGGTCGGGTCGGGTTGCCTATCGGCGGGGTTGCGGACCGGTCAGGAGGGCTCTGATGGCATTGCGGGCCGGAGGGAGGCCGATGTCGTCGAACCACGAGGTGATGAGGTGGGTGTAGCGCCAGCACGGATCGTGGTCGACGAGAGCGTTCAGGTAGCGGTGTTGGGCAGGCGTGAGCTGGGCTCCCCTGCCGTAGCCGGAAGGGAATGCAGCGGCGAGCAGGGGTCCCCAGTCGTCGGCGATGGTGAGGTTGCTGCAGAACGGTACGGAGGCGAGGGCGGCCGGCAGGAGTTCCTTGAAGTCACTGGTGCGCTCGATGGCCGTCGCCAGAAGGGCGTGGCGCAGGCGGCCTTCGATGTGGGGAAGTGGGTGTCCGGCCCAGGGGTCGGCCGTGGTGGGTTCGAGGAACCAGGAGTCGACGGTCGCCGGGTTGAGCAGAGCCTGGAGGACTGTCCGCGTCGCCTTGGCATTGCCGTTGCAGCCTGGTGATAGGGCCGCGCAGGCACGGATGGCGGGGTCAGGGTCGGCGAGCCAACTGGTGACGTCTTCTCCCCAGGCTCCAATGGTCAAGACCGCGGCAGCGCGTTCACGCCGATCGGAACTCTCGGAGATCAGTCTCTGCAGTACCTGGGTGGCTTCCGGGATCCGGTCGGCCAGGCCGGGAGACTGGAGGAGTGCGGTGGTGGTGCCGAGGGCGGCCTCCCGGACCGTGGGGTCGGCGGCCCGGAGGTGTGGGAGGACGGCATCGCAGATCACGCCGCAGACAGCGCGGACCGCATCGGTGTCCTGCGGATCGTTGCCGTCGTCTTCGCCGGTTGTCTCGCTGTAAGCAGCCGAATCCGCGATCATGGCCAGCCATTCCAGCAACGCCGCGCGCAGGGGCCGAGGCCGTTCATCCCAGGCGGAGTAGTTGTCGTGAATGGTCATGGTGCGGGGATCGGTCAACACCGTTGCCACGTACAGCGCGGCCGGCGCCGTCGCACTGTACAAGGACTCCTGGTGCAGAACGGACATGTCCAGCATGCCCAGCGCTCCCGCTTGAATCTCAGGGTCCTCGTCCAGGAGTTGGACCAGGCGAATCGGTGTGTCCTGCGCTGGGCCGTAGGCGTGCTCCAGCACAGCCCAGTCGGTGTGCTCGAGCACGGTGCGTGGGTCAGGCAGTGGGCCGCGCCCTGCCCCACCGGGAAACGGGTACTCATCCTGGGTTGTCACACGGGAAAGCATCACCCCTGCCACTGACAAGGGCCTGTGGCCGGAACTCGGGAGTGCAGAAGAACCACACTCGCCAGCGATGCAGGCAGCGTGTGGTTCCGTTGTTTGCTTTCCACGGGGACGGCACGAGAGTTGCCGGTGCTGTCAGTGGGTGGGGCTACGGTACGTCGTCGTGGACATTGGTGATCTTGCCTATCGGGTCCGGACGCAGTCCGGCTGCATCCCGCCGCATCTTGTCTCCCGGCTTCTCTAACTCGGCCATGCCGAGGAGGTGGAGTTGTGGGCCGGTCGGGGGGAGTGGCTCTGCGCGCAGGAGTGGGCGCGGCTGTTGGCCGGTCAAGGCTGCGAGGAGCAGGCGCTGGAGGTGCTCGCCCCCTACGTCGCCACGGGCTGGTGGACGGCTGTCAGGACCACTGCGGAACTGCTGGAGAGCTGGGGGCGGGCCGACGAGGCGATCGTGCTGTCCCGATCACGCTTGGAGGCCGGGCACCCGCTGGCACTGGAATTCCACGCACGGCTGCTCGCCCGCCACGGCCGGGACGACGAGGCATTCGACCTGCTGCGACCCCACATTCAGGACTGACCCCTCGCCGCTGCCCTGACCGACGTCGCGGACGACGCCGGCCGGGACGACGAAGCGGCCGCGCTGCTCGCCGCCCAGATCCCCGACGAGCACCGGTGCGACGACCCATGGTGCTGCCGTGCCCTCGACCCCGACATGGCTATCGGACTGCTCGCAACAATCCACGAACGTACGTGGACGGCGTCTTCACCGAGATCGGCAACAAGTACGACTCAGGACGAGGTCTGATCCTTCCCCGCTTCCTTGGAGGAGTCGTTGCGACCGGTCATCGAACGCCGGGAGTTCGGCTCGTACCCCGTATTCATCCCTGCCCGACGTAACCGATCTCCCAGAAATCTCCCAGAGGGCGTAGCGACGCGCTGATGCCACAGCAGAGAGGCCCGCACCTACACGGTGCGGGCCTTGTCTTTCGACACTCTTCTATGCGCGTCCTGCAGGGAGTTCTGGCTTCGCGCCCGTTACTTCGCTAGCGCGCGGCTGATCACCATGCGCTGGATCTCGCTCGTGCCCTCGAAGATCGTGTAGATGGCCGCGTCGCGGTGCATCCGCTCCACCGGGTACTCGCGGGTGTAGCCGTTGCCGCCGAGGATCTGGATGGCCTGGCCGGTGACCTGCTTGGCGACCTCGCTCGCGTACAGCTTGGACATGGAGCCCTCGGCCGCGGTGAAGGGCTTGCCGGCGGTCGCCATCCAGGAGGCGCGCCAGACGAGGAGCCGGGCCGCGTCGATCTGGGTGGCCATGTCGGCGAGCTGGAAGGCGACGCCCTGGTTCTCGATGATCGGGCGGCCGAACTGCACTCGGGTCTTCGCGTAGTCGAGGGCGACCTCGTACGCGGCGCGGGCGGTGCCGACGGCCATGGCGCCGACCGCCGGGCGGGAGGCCTCGAAGGTGGCCATGGCGGCGTTCTTCACCCTCTCGCCACCGCCCGCCTTCGCCTTCTCGCGGGCCCGGGCGAGGCGCTCGTCGAGCTTGGCCTTGCCGCCGAGGAGGCAGTGGCCGGGGACGCGGACGTCCTCCAGGACGACCTCGGCGGTGTGGGAGGCGCGAATGCCGTGCTTCTGGAACTTCTGCCCCTGCGAGAGGCCGGGGGTGTTCGGCGGCACGATGAAGGAGGCGTGGCCCCGGGAGCCGAGTTCGGCGTCGACGACGGCGACGACGACGTGGACATTGGCGATGCCGCCGTTGGTCGCCCAGGTCTTGGTGCCGTTGAGGACCCACTCATCCTTGGCCTCGTCGTACACGGCCCGGGTCCGCATGGCGGCGACGTCGGAGCCGGCGTCGGGCTCGGAGGAGCAGAAGGCGGCGAGCTTGACGTCGTTCGCGTCGCCGTACATCTGCGGGACCCAGGTGCCGATCTGCTCCTCGGTGCCGTTGGCGAGGACGCCGACGGCGGCGAGGCCGGTGCCGACGATGGAGAGGGCGATGCCCGCGTCGCCCCAGAAGAGCTCCTCCATGGTCATCGGGACGCCGAGGCCGGTCGGGTCGAAGAACTGCTGGGCGTAGAAGTCAAGGGAGTAGATTCCGAGCTTGGCGGCCTCCTGGATGATCGGCCAGGGGGTCTCCTCACGCTCGTCCCATTCGGCCGCGGCCGGACGCATCACATCGGCGGCGAAACCGTGCAGCCAGTCGCGGACCTGCTTCTGGTCGTCGTTGAGTTCGAGCGTGAACTCGGCCATAGTTCCCTCCCAGCAGTACGTTACTTACGGTAACAGCAGTCTGTTACCGGCGGGTACGGGCTGTCAACCTGCGGCGGAGCGGTTCGGGCCGCCCGGCACAGGGTGCCGCACGGGTGTTACGTTGCGACAGCCTCACGGAATCGCACGGGCGGGGAGACACGCTTATGGACATCACACACCGGACCACCGACCAGCAGAAGCCCGCGGAACAGCGCAGGCGCGAACTGTTGGAGGCGGCGGACCGGGTGGTGCTCCGGGACGGACCCAAGGCGTCCATGAACGCCATCGCGGCGGAGGCCGGCATCACCAAGCCGATCCTCTACCGGCACTTCGGAGACAAGGGCGGCCTCTACCGCGCCCTCGCCACCCGCCACACGGACGCGCTCCTCTCGGCGCTCCGGGCCGCGCTCGACGCCCCCTCCGACCGGCGCCGCCGCGTCGAGGGCACCCTCGACACGTACCTCGCCTCGATCGAGGCGATGCCGCAGGTCTACCGCTTCCTCATGCACCCGGCGGAGGAGTCGCACCAGTCCGAGCAGGGCTTCGACGTCGGCCGCCACTCGGCCCCACTGCTGCGCCGCATGGGCGAGGAGCTCGGCCAGGTCATCGCCGAGCGTGTCGACCTGGGCCCCGCCGCCGACGTCCAGGCCCGGATCTGGGGCCACGGCATCGTCGGCATGATGCACGCGGCCGGCGACTGGTGGCTCGGCGAGCGCCCCTGCTCCCGCGCCGAACTGGTCAGCAGCCTCGCCGACCTCCTCTGGGGCCGCCTGGCCGAAGCCGACGATCTCCCCGGCGGGCCGGGGTTCTAGCGAGAGCCGCTCAGGCCTCCAGCACGGACGCGTCGCCGCCCCACGGCTGCTTGCGGATCGTGCGCAGCAGACGTGACTTGCGCCACCCCGTCACATGGTCGGCGTAGACCCCGCCCCTCAGGTGGTCGGTCTCGTGCTGGAGGCAGCGGGCGAAGAAACCCGTGCCCTCGATCCGTACCGGAGTGCCGTCCAGCCGGACGCCCTCCACCACGGCGCGGTCGAAACGCGGCGTCGGAGCCTCCAGGCCCGGCAGGGAGAGACAGCCCTCCGCGCCCCGGATCACGTCTCCGTCCGCCTCCACCAACGTCGGATTCACCACATGTCCCAGGTGGCGCGTCTCCTCGTCGTCAGGGCAGTCGTACACGAAGACCCGCAGGCCCACACCGACCTGGTTCGCCGCCAGGCCCACGCCGTTCGCCGCGTACATCGTGGCGAACATGTCCTCGACGAGCCGGGCCAGTTCGGGGCCGAAGTCGGTGACGGGCGCGCAGGGCGCGTGCAGTACGGGGTCGCCGAGCAGAGTCATCGCTCGGACGAGGCCGGAACTGCCGGGGATGGGGCGGTTTCGCATGGCCGTAAGGGTACGGTCCGCCGTGACCAGCCTGTTTCGCGCGCCCTCTCGGCGGTGCCGCTGTTCGGGCTGCTGGCCGGATCTCGATAGGCTGAGCCCGGACCGACGCAAGGAGGAACAAGAACGATGTCAGGACACCCCGGTAATCCAGAGCCGCTGTCGCCGCGCGCCAAGCTGGCCGTGACGGCGGGCAAGGCCGCGGCCGCGGTGTCGCGGGCGGCGGGGCGCGGCAGCGGATCGGTGATCGGCGGCAAGGTCGCGCTGAGGCTCGACCCGGACCTCCTCGGTCGGCTCGCGCAGCACCTGGACGTCGTCCTGGTGTCGGCGACCAACGGCAAGACGACGACGACCCGGCTGATCGCGGAGGCCCTGCGCGCCGCCGGCCCCGTGGTCTCGAACGCGCTCGGCGCCAACATGCCCGCGGGCATCACCTCGGCGCTCGCCGGCGGCTCGGACTCCAAGTACGGCGTCATCGAGGTCGACGAGAAGTACCTCGCCGGCGTCGCCCGCGACACCACGCCCAAGGCGATCGCGCTGCTCAACCTCTCCCGCGACCAGCTCGACCGCGCCGCCGAGACGCGGATGCTCGCCGAGAAGTGGCGCGAGGGCCTCAACGGCACCAAGGCCGTGGTCATCGCCAACGCCGACGACCCGCTCATCGTGTGGGCCGCCTCCTCCTCCCCCAACGTGGTGTGGGTGGCCGCGGGCCAGGAGTGGAAGGACGACGCCTGGTCGTGCCCCGCCTGCGGCGGTGTGATGCAGCGTCCGGGCGACGACTGGTTCTGCGGCGAGTGCGGCTTCCGCCGCCCCGCGCCGAGCTGGGCGCTCAACGGCGACCACGTGCTCGACCCGCACGGTTCGGCCTGGCCGATCCGGCTCCAGCTGCCCGGCCGCGCCAACAAGGCGAACGCCGCCACCTCGGCCGCCGTCGCCGCGGTCTTCGGGGTGCCGCCGCAGGTGGCCCTGGAGCGCATGTACCAGGTCCAGGCCGTCGCGGGACGCTATGACGTCGTCTCGTTCCAGGGCCGCGACCTGCGCCTGCTGCTCGCGAAGAACCCGGCCGGCTGGCTCGAGACGTTCTCCCTCATCGACGGGCCTCCGGCCCCGGTGATCCTCGCCGTCAACGCGCGCGGCGCCGACGGCACGGACACCTCCTGGCTGTGGGACGTGGACTACGGGCGGCTCGCCGGTCACCCGATCATGGTGATCGGCGACCGGAAGCTGGACCTCGCGGTCCGCCTGGAGGTCGCGGGTGTGGACTTCCGTGTGTGCGAGACGCTCGACGAGGCCGTCACGATGGCCCCGCCCGGGCAGATCGAGCTGATCGCCAACTACACCGCCTTCCAGGACGTCCGCCGCCGCGTCGGCAACTGACCCGTAGAGGACATGCAGCATGAGTGACAGCAGCCTGCGCCTGGTCTGGGTCTACCCGGACCTGCTCAGCACCTACGGCGACCAGGGCAATGTCCTCGTCGTCCAGCGCCGCGCCGAGCAGCGCGGCCTCAACGTCGAGCGCGTCGACGTCCGCAGCGACCAGCCGGTGCCGACCTCCGGCGACATCTATCTGATCGGCGGCGGTGAGGACCGGCCGCAGCGGCTCGCGGCCGAGCGGCTGCGGCGGGACGGCGGTCTCAGCCGGGCAGCGTCCAACGGCGCGATCATCTTCTCGGTCTGCGCCGGCTACCAGATCCTGGGCCACGAGTTCATCAACGACCTCGGCGAGCGCGAGGCCGGCCTCGGCCTGATCGACGTGATCTCGACCCGCGGCGAGGGCGCGCGGTGCGTCGGCGACGTCCTCGCGGACATCGACCCGCGGCTCGGGCTGCCCCAGCTGACCGGGTTCGAGAACCACCAGGGCATCACCCACCTCGGCCCGACGGCCCGGCCGTTCGCCCGGACCGTCTTCGGCAACGGCAACGGCACCGGCGACGGCACCGAGGGCGCGTACAACGAGACCGTGTTCGGTACGTACATGCACGGACCCGTCATGGCCCGGAACCCGCAGATCGCGGACCTCCTCCTGAAGCTGGCCCTCGACGTGAACGCGCTGCCGCCGACCGACGACCGGTGGTACGACGCGCTGCGCGCCGAGCGCATCGCGGCGGCCACGCAGCCCGCCTGACGCACCCTCGGGCGCCCGTCACGGGCTCGTACGAACGTACGGTGTCCACTGTGCGGACATCCGTTTCGGCCCCGCCACCCTGCACCGATAGGGTGGCGGGGATCCAGCCGGACGACGTGGTCCGGGAGTCGGCCCACGTTGCAAAGGTTTTTGGGCTATGCGCATTGGTGTGCTCACCTCCGGCGGAGACTGCCCCGGTCTGAATGCCGTCATCCGTTCCGTCGTGCACCGCGCCGTCGTCGACCACGGTGACGAGGTCATCGGCTTCCACGACGGGTGGAAGGGCCTGCTGGAGTGTGACTACCGCAAGCTCGACCTCGACGCGGTGGGCGGCATACTCGCCCGCGGCGGCACCATCCTCGGCTCCTCCCGGGTCCAGCCCGCGCACCTGGTCGGCGGCGTCGAGACCGCCCGCGGCCACGTCGCGGACCTGGGCCTCGACGCCATCATCCCGATCGGCGGCGAGGGCACCCTCAAGGCGGCGAACCTCCTCTCCGAGGCGGGCCTGCCGATCGTCGGGGTCCCGAAGACCATCGACAACGACATCGCCTCCACCGACGTCACCTTCGGCTTCGACACGGCCGTCACCGTCGCCACCGAGGCCCTCGACCGGCTGAAGACGACCGCCGAGTCCCACCAGCGCGTCCTCGTCGTCGAGGTCATGGGCCGCCACACCGGCTGGATCGCGCTCCACTCCGGTATGGCCGCCGGCGCGCACGCCGTCGTCGTCCCGGAGCGCCCCTTCGACATCGACGAGCTGACCGCCCGCGTCGGCGAGCGGTTCGAGGCCGGCAAGCGGTTCGCGATAGTCGTCGTCGCCGAGGGCGCGAAGCCGCGCGAGGGCTCGATGGAGTTCAAGACCGCCGGCACCGACATCTACGGCCACGAGCGGTTCACCGGCATCGCCAACCAGCTCTCCGTCGAGCTGGAGCGGCGCCTCGGCAAGGAGGCCCGTCCGGTCATCCTCGGCCACGTCCAGCGCGGCGGTACCCCGACCGCGTACGACCGCGTCCTCGCGACCCGCTTCGGCTGGCACGCGGTGGAGGCGGCGCACCGCGGCGAGTTCGGCATGCTGACCGCGCTGCGCGGCACGGACATCGTGATGGTCCCGCTCGCGCAGGCCGTCGAGTCCCTCAAGACGGTCCCGGAGGACCGCTACGCCGAAGCCGAGTGCGTGCTCTGACGCGACGCCACCAGACGAGAACCGCCCCCGGTCGCAGTCGCGGCCGGGGGCGGTTCTAGTCTGGTGCGGACAACAAGCGCGAATCGGGCTCCAGGAGTACTCAGATGGATCACAGCGGGCACGGCATGACCACGGATCTGCCGCCGTTCACGCTGGGGCGGGGCCTGGAGTTCTCTCCCGACCTCTTCTTCCTGATCGGCTGCCTCGCGGCACTCGGTCTCTACGGCTGGGGCGTGGCGCGGCTGCGGCGGCGCGGTGACGCGTGGCCGGTGAGCCGGACGGTGTTCTTCGTCGTCGGCGTCCTGACCATCGCCCTGGTGATGTGCACCAAGCTCAACGACTACGGCATGGTCATGTTCAGCGTGCACATGGTGCAGCACATGGTGATCTCCATGCTGTCGCCGATCCTGCTGCTGCTCGGCGCGCCGGTGACGCTGGCGCTGCGGGCGCTTCCGGTGGCGGGCCGGGGCTCGACGGGGCCGCGCGAGCTGCTCCTGAAGCTGCTGCACAGCCGGTACATGAAGGTGATCACGCACCCCGGCTTCACGATCCCGATGTTCATCGCGAGCCTGTACGCGCTGTACTTCACGCCGCTCTTCGACTTCCTGATGGGCTCCAAGCCCGGGCACATCGGGATGATGGTGCACTTCCTGATGGTCGGCGTGGTCTTCTTCTGGCCGATCATGGGCGTGGACCCGGGCCCGCACCGGCCGGGTTACGTGATGCGCATGCTGGAGCTGTTCGCGGGGATGCCGTTCCACGCGTTCTTCGGCATCGCGCTGATGATGGCCAGCGAGCCGATGGTGAAGGCGTACCAGAACCCGCCCGCCTCGCTGGGCATCGACGCCCTCACCGACCAGAACTGGGCGGGCGGCATCGCCTGGGCGTTCAGCGAGATCCCGTCCGTCCTCGTGCTGATCGCGCTGGTCTACCAGTGGTACCACTCCGAGCAGCGGCAGGCGGTCCGCATGGACCGGGCCGCCGACCGGGACGGGGACAAGGAGCTGGAGGCGTACAACGCGTATCTCGCCTCGCTCCGGACCCGGAGCCGGTGAGCCGCCTGTTTCCGGCCTCGGCGCACGCCGGAGCATCCAGGGAGTAGCGCGCGCCCCCCTTCCGGGGTGACCATGGGGGCGACTGCTTCCGCAGCCCTGGTCGGGAGGAGGCGGACCTATGTCCGGTCCCACGAAGACGATGGCGGCGCTCACCGGTGCGGCGCTGGTCCTGACGACTGCGTACACGGTGGCGCTCGGCAGTAGCGGCTGGCTGTGGTTCGGTCTGGTGGTGCTCGTGGTGGCCACGATCGGGATGGCGGCGGCGGACAGCTCGGTGCCGGCCGCCCCACGTCGCCGCCGCCCACCGGGACCGTCCGGCCGACCGGGCGCGACACAGCCCTGATCCGGCACGCATCGAGCCGTTGCTTTCTACGCGATGGGCGTACCCGCTGCGGGCCAGTGCCGGCGGTCGGGAATCAACCTGCGCAGGACCCACAGGCCGGCGCGCAGCTTCCAGTCGCCCGGGGAGCGGATTTCGGAGATGAGCGCGGCGGTGCTCCTGCCGATCGACCGCGACGCTTCCTCGGCCGAATCCGGGTCCAAGAGTCTGTCGCAGTTGAACCAGGCCAACCCCCGTGAGACCCGGATCCCGTAATTGGTCAACAGCTCGTCACTACGGGTGAACAGCCTGTCCAAAGAGCTGAGCCCACGGATGTACCTGGCCGAAAGGTCGTCCTGGATCCCGTCGATACAGGACGCCAGCATGTCGTTCATGCGGTGGAAGTCCGCGATGTGGCCGCGATCACCCGTGGACGTCGCCATGCGCCGCAATGTCTCCGGCAAGTCGTACGACATGTGCGCCATCATGGAAAAGAGCACGTCTTCCAGAATGTAGGAGCGCCGGACACTCGAAGCGGCGAAGACATCTCGCCACGGCTGAGGGATGGAGTCCGGCAGATCACCGGGCTGAACTTCGTCCGTGGAGCCACCGGATCGTCCTGCCAGCCATTCGTCGATGCTGTCCATCGCGCTGAAGTAGTCCGATGCGAGCGTCTCGCACAGCTCGGCGACCCACGGCGGGTCGTTGAACACGGGGGTGCCTGTTTCCAGGCCTGTGGCGAGCGTCGTCGTGAGGCGGTAGTAGGTGTAGGCGAACGCGGCCCGGCGATCGTGTGTGCTGTCGTACTGCCTGACCCGGTCGGCAAGCAATCCGGCGACCAGGGTGACCTTTTCGGCGGGGAGCATGAACTCGGCGGTCATCGGGGGTATGTTCCTGCCGCCCGCTAAGCCGGCGCGCTGATGAGGCGGGTTTCCTCGGTCGCCGTGCCCCAGTCGCACACCAGTTCCGCGAAGAGGCTCTGACGATCGGCTGCGACCTGATAGTCCGCGATCCAAAGGGTTCCGAGCAACGGCATGCGGTAGGTCGCGGCCATCCCTTCGTCGCGAATTTCCGCAGAGTAGGTGAAGGTCCGCGTGAGCAGGCCCGGCACAGGGCCGAGCCTCTCGTCCCCGTGCACAGTGACTCCGGTGCCGTTCCTGTCCAGTACGTACCGCTCTTCCAGGAGGTACAGGGTCACGCCGAACTTGGAGATCCTGACCACATTGTCGGCCTGACCGAACTCGCCCTCGTCCGGCTTCGCCACGATCGTCGAGGACTGCCGTGGCGCACCGGTGAGCAGCTCGACGATGTGCATGGAGGTCGCGAGCAGCTTGTTCGTCAACCCGATGCGGCTGCGCATGAGACGACGCCAAGAGGTGACGCGGAAGGTGGCTTTTCCCTGCCAGACGCCGGTCCCGATGTCGAAGTAATAGACGTGATTGGGCGCGTTCGTGCGGTGTCGAGGGATGCCCTCGGGCTCCATTGTCACGATGCGTAGCATATCATCACGCCTTGTGAGCGACGGTCCTGCGCGGCCCCGGTCGTGTCCGGCGGATCACGGCCTACCCGCGCGGGGCGAGGACGACCCAGGTCTGGCCCGGGGCAAAGGCGAGGGGTTCCCCGGCCGGGGTGGTGAAGGTGGTGCCCGCCGACGGCGAGGGCCGGGACCAGCGGGCTTCGTACGAGCGGCCGTCGCGCAGGACCAGCGCGGTGCCACTGCCGGTCGTCTCGGTGTACGGGGAGACCGCGCCGAACTTGTCCTGGAACGCGGACGGGCGGATGGTGACCCGCTGGACGACGACCGTCTCGGGGGTCAGCGGACCGGTGTCCGTGGCGCGGGCCGCCCGGCCGTCCATCGCCACCCGCCAGGCGCGGTCGGCCGCGGACCAGGTGAACGTGTAGCGGGCAGCCGGGAAGCGGACGGTCGAGGTGTCGACCGGGGTGCCGCCGGGCGGACGGGCCCCGAAGCGGTAACCGATGTCCCGGGCGTTCGGGGCTCCCGGATCGGTGGCGAGGGCGCGTTCCGGGCGGAGGTAGAGGTTGTGCGGGGCGGCCCGGTCCGGGGAGCGTGTGAAGGCCCCGGGTGCGGTGGACTCGGAGACGAGGTGCAGCGGGGCCGCGTCCAGCAGGGGGTTCAGGGCGGACTGTGCGCCGGAGTAGCCCAGCACCGGCCGGCCGAAGGGCGCGAGAAGCGCGATGTCGGACTCCCGGGCGCTGCGGACGGGCCCGGCGAGCTCGGGGAGCCGGGACGAGTACACGGCCAGGAGCCGGGTCACGCCGCCCTCGACCTGCTCGACGTAGACGAGGTCGGCGGCGCCGAGACCCGTGTGGGGGCGGGCCGCCGCCACGTTGTCGATCTTCACGGCGAGGACGGGGGCGGGCCGCGCGGGGAGTCCGGTGAGCGGGGACAGGCCGCTGGGCGCCGGAGTCGTGGTGGCGGGCGCGGGGGCCGTGGTGGCCGGGGCCGTCGTGGTGGGCGCGGGCGTCGGTGTGGGGCTCGGTTCGCGCGGGCCCGGGTCGGAGCAGCCGTAGAGACCGGCCGCCGTCAGCGCGCAGAGCAGCGCGGTGAGGACACGGCCGGGACGCCTGGTTCCGCGTTCGCCCGTCATGGTGACGCTCCCCCACCAGTGGACCACGGGCCCTCGCGCCGATACAACGGGCATGACGGACGACGAAACGGGGTCACGGGTGTTCTACCACCTGCTGAAGCACGTACTGCTCGGTCCGCTCCTCAGGCTGCTCTTCCGGCCGCGGATCGAGGGGCTCGAACACATCCCGGACGAGGGCGCGGCGATCGTCGCGGGCAATCACCTCTCCTTCTCCGACCATTTCCTGATGCCGGTCGTGCTCGACCGGCGGATCACCTTCCTCGCGAAGCAGGAGTACTTCACGGGGCCCGGCATCAAGGGGCGGCTCACGGCCGCCTTCTTCCGAGCCGCCGGTCAGATCCCGGTGGACCGGTCCGGGAAGGAGGCCGGGCAGGCGGCGATCCGCGAGGGACTCGGCGTCCTGGGCAAGGGCGAGCTGCTCGGCATCTATCCCGAAGGGACGCGCTCTCACGACGGGCGGCTCTACAAGGGCAAGGTGGGGGTGGCGGTGATGGCACTGACCGCCGGGGTGCCGGTGGTGCCGTGCGCCATGGTCGGCACGTTCGAGATCCAGCCGCCGGGGAAGGTCGTGCCGCGGATCCGCCGGGTCACGATCCGCTTCGGGGCACCGCTGGACTTCTCCCGCTTCGCGGCGTCGGCGGACGAGCGGGCGGTGGTCCGCGCGGTGACCGACGAGATCATGTACGAGATCCTGCGGCTGTCCGGGCAGGAGTACGTGGACGAGTACGCGGCGGTGGTGAAGGCCGCGGAGGCGGAGGGCGAGGTACCCGCGCGAAAGTTCCGCCGACGGGAACGCTGAGGGCGGATCCGCGCACGGCGCAATCGCTTGGGCCGGTGCTCCTGGCGCCCGTAGCGTCGCGATCATGACCAAGGGAAACGCGTTCGTACTGGGTGGATCGGGACAGGTGGGGCGGGCGGCCGTGCTGGCCCTCGTCGCGGACGGCTGGGAGGTGACGGCCGCCTCGCGGGGCGGCGCCAGGGACGAGAGGTGGCCGGACGAGGTCCGGTCCGTGCGGCTCGACCGGACCGAGGAAGGGGCGCTCGCGGCCGGCCTCGGGGACGGCTGTGACGTGCTCGTCGACATCGTCGCGTACGACGGCGGGCACGGCAGGCAGCTGACCCGTCTCGCCGACCGGATCGGCTCGGCGGTGGTGGTGTCGAGCGGCGCCGTCTACGAGGACGCGCAGGGCCGCAGCTTCGACACGCAGGACCGGCCGGACGGCTTCCCCGCCTTCCCGGTGCCCACCGTGGAGACGTGGCGGACGGTCGCGGTCGGCGACACGACGTACAGCACGCGGAAGATCGCCCTGGAGCAGGAGCTGCTGGCGGCGGGCGACGCGCTGCCGACGACGCTCCTGCGCGCGGGCGCGATCCACGGGCCGTTCTGCCCCGGCCCGCGCGAGCTGTGGTTCGTCAAGCGGGCGCTCGACGGGCGACCGGTGCGCGTCCTCGCGTACGGCGGCACCTCGCGCTTCCACCCGGTCCACGTGGACAACCTCGCGGAGCTCGTCCGGCTCGCGGCGGCGAACCCGGGCAGCCGGGTGGTCAACGGCGCCGACCCCGAGGCGCCGACGGTGGCGGAGATCGGAGCGGCGATCGACGCGGTCATGGGGGTGAAGAGCGAGACGGTGCTGATGGAAGGGGAGCCGGAGGGCGCCGTGGGGCTCACGCCGTGGACGGCTCCGCACCCCGTCGTCTACGACATGACGGCGGCCGAGCGGGAGTTGGGGTACCGCCCGGTGGTGTCGTACGCCGAGTCGCTGCCGGAGACGGTCGCGTGGTTGACCGGGCACCTGGCCGACCGGGAGTGGCGGGAGGTCTTCCCCGGTCTCGCGAAGTACCGGGTGGACTTCTTCGACTACGAGGCGGAGGACGCCTGGCTGAGGTCGCGGGGCTGACCCGGTCACGGTGAGAGGGGCGGCCGTCGGGCGGCCGCCTTTCTCGCTTCAGAGCGGCGCGAGTTCGGCGAGGGCCGTGTCGAGGAGGCGGCGGAGCGCGAGGGCGTCGGGGGCGACGGCGGTGACAAGGGCCGCGGGCCCGGCGAGCGGGGCGAGCACTGCGCCCTCCCCGATGAGTCGGGCCTCCACCGGTTTGTCGGCGAAGTCGGGGTCGACCACGAGGAGCTGACCGGTGGCCCGGTGGCCGCCGAGGACCGCGCCGCCGTCCCAGCCGCCGGGGGCCCCGGGTCCGTACGCCAGCTCCTGGTCGAGCAGGGGCCGTCCGCCGCGGCGGACGGTGAGCCGGGTGACGAGGGTGCCGGGCGGTTCGCCGTGCCGGCCGAGGATCTGTTCCTCACGCAGGACGAGCCGGGCGGTGGCGGCCAGGGAGACGGTGGTACGCATCCGCAGGTCCGAGCCGTGGGCGGAGACGAGCTGTTCGGGCAGCCAGCGGAGTGCACCCTCCTCCCCCACGGCGATCCGGACCTCGTACTCTGCGGGCTCGGCGCTCCGGCCCGGCAGGGCGAGGGTGGCGGCGGCGGAGTCGACCAGGAGCCGGGCCCCGTCCCGTACGTCGGTCTCGATCGCGAGCCGGTCACCGCCGAGCGGGGCGCTCATCGCCCCGACGACGGTGACCCGGCTCCAGCCGGCGGCGGCCCTGGTGCGGCGCAGGGCCAGGGGGCCGTCGCTCTCCAGGAGCGGCAGCCCGCCGTCGGCGGCGGCCGCGATCCGTGCGGTGGCGCGCAGGCTCACGCGGTCCGCGCCCCGGCCGCGGTCCAGGCGGCGAGCTGCGCGCGGACCCAGTCGACGACGGGCCCGACACCGTTCTCGGCGCGCAGGGAGGTGAAGGCGACGGGCAGGTCGCCGCGCTGCTCCTTCGCGTCGCGGGCCATCCGTTCCAGGTCGGATCCCACGTAGGGGGCGAGGTCGGTCTTGTTGACGACGAGGAGGTCGGCGGTGGTGACGCCGGGTCCGCCCTTGCGGGGGATGTCGTCGCCGCCCGCCACGTCGATGACGAAGATCTGGGCGTCGACGAGCCCCTTGGAGAAGGTGGCGGTGAGGTTGTCGCCGCCGGACTCGACCAGGATGAGGTCGAGCGGGCCGACGGCCTCCTCCAGCTCCTCGACCGCTTCGAGGTTGGCGGAGATGTCGTCGCGGATGGCGGTGTGCGGGCAGGCCCCGGTCTCCACCGCCTGGATGCGCTCGGGCGGCAGGACGGCGTTGCGGAGGAGGAACTCGGCGTCCTCGCGGGTGTAGATGTCGTTGGTGACGACGGCGAGCGAGAGGGTGTCCCGCAGGACCCGGCAGAGGGCCGCGACGGTGGCGGTCTTGCCGGAGCCGACCGGTCCGCCGAGTCCGATGCGCAGGGCGCGGCGGGTGCCGTCGGGGCGGTGGGCGTCGGCGGAGACGGCTCCGTGGTGGGTGTGACCGTGGTCGAGGTGCATGGCTCTCCTGTCGGAGCGGTTACGAGGCGAAGAGGCGGACGGGCCAGGCCGCGTGCTGTTCGGCGGTGAGGTCGAGCAGCGGTGCGGAGGCGGCCGGCAGGGCTTCGACGCCCTGGCGGGCGGCGGCCGCAGCGCGGTCGGCGACGTGGTCCATCTCGGGCGCGAGGCGGGCGAGGACGGCGGTCGCCTGGTAGGGGTCGAGGCTGAGGAGGCGTACGGCGGCGGTGGCGGGGCCGCCGACCGTCTCGTACGCGACGCAGTGGGCGGCGTCCTCGGGGCCGAGTCCCGCGGCCCGGGCGGTGACGCCGAGGACGACGGGCTGATGGGCGCCGCGTGGGAAGGCCGCCGCAAGGGCGGAGAGTTCGGGGCTCGGCCAGGTGGCGCGGGCGGCCCGCATCAGTTGGCGGCCGAGCCTGCGGGCGGCGGCGCGCAGGGCGGGTGAGGGCGTGCGGGCGTCGGCGGCCGCGTCGAGTT
Organism: Streptomyces sp. NBC_01255; assembly: GCF_036226445.1. NCBI lineage: Bacteria > Bacillati > Actinomycetota > Actinomycetes > Kitasatosporales > Streptomycetaceae > Streptomyces > Streptomyces sp. NBC_01255. The sequence goes on along the minus strand of NZ_CP108474.1, from coordinate 7,430,168 downwards.
CGTACGGGTTGAGCCCGTGCGCCGCGGCCGCGGCCAGGGCCGCCGAGGTGAGGCCGGTGGTGTGGAGCCGGCCGCGGCAGAAGGCCTCCAGGTCGTCGGCGTCCTTGATGCGGCCGGCCTTGACCGCGGCCTCGGCGCCGCCGGAGTGGGCGTGCCCGCCGGCGGGAAATCGTCCGTCGGCGAGCACGAGGAGTGCGGAGCGTGTCATCGGTTCCGCGCCGTCAGAAGAGGAAGTAGCGCTGGGCCATGGGCAGTTCGGCGGCGGGTGCCGGTTCGACCGGCTCGCCGTCGATGGTCACCGTGAAGGTGTCGGCGTCGACCTCGACGCGGGGCAGGGCGTCGTTCTCCCGCATGTCGGCCTTGGTGATCCGCCGGGTGTCACCGATCGCGGTGAACTCCTTGTGCAGGCCCAGCCTCTGGGGCAGGTCGTCCTCGATCGCCGCCCGGGCCACGAAGTTGACGGAGCCGGCCGCGGCCGCCCTGCCGAGCGCGCCGAACATCGGGCGGGGCATGACGGGTTGCGGGGTGGGGATGGAGGCGTTGGCGTCGCCCATCTGCGCGTACGCGATCTGGCCGCCCTTGACGACGGTGAGCGGCTTCACGCCGAAGAAGGCGGGGTCCCAGAGCACGAGGTCGGCCAGTTTGCCGGTCTCGACCGAGCCGATGAGGTGGTCCATGCCCTGCGCGACGGCCGGATTGATCGTGTACTTGGCGACGTAGCGGCGGGCCCGGTGGTTGTCGGCGCGGCCGTCGCCGGGAAGGGCGCCGCGCCGCTTCTTCATGACGTGGGCGGTCTGCCAGGTCCGCATGATCACCTCGCCGACCCGGCCCATGGCCTGGGCGTCGGAGGAGATGATCGAGATGGCGCCGAGGTCGTGGAGGACGTCCTCGGCGGCGATCGTGGAAGGCCGGATGCGCGACTCGGCGAAGGCGAGGTCCTCGGGGACGGCCGGGTTGAGGTGGTGGCAGACCATCAGCATGTCGAGGTGTTCCTCGATGGTGTTGACGGTGTGCGGGCGGGTCGGGTTGGTCGAGCTGGGCAGGATGTACGGCTCGGATACGACGGTGATGATGTCGGGAGCGTGCCCGCCTCCGGCGCCCTCCGTGTGGTACGCGTGGACGGTCCGGCCCGCGATGGCGGCGAGGGTGTCGTCGACGAAGCCCGCTTCGTTCAAGGTGTCCGTGTGGATGGCGAGTTGGGCGCCGGTCTCCTCACAGACACCGAGACAGGCGTCGATGACGGCCGGGGTGGCGCCCCAGTCCTCGTGGATCTTGAATCCGAGGGCTCCGCCGCGGAGCTGGGAGTGCATGGCCTCCCGGGACATGGTGTTGCCTTTGCCGAGCAGGCCGATGTTGACGGGGAAGGTGTCCAGGGCCTCGAACATCCGGGCCAGGTGCCACGGGCCGGGCGTGATGGTGGTCGCCTTGGTGCCCTCGGCCGGTCCGGTGCCGCCGCCGACGAGTGTGGTGACGCCGGTGGCGAGCGCCTGCTCGACGATGGTCGGGGAGATGAAGTGGACATGGGCGTCGACGGCGCCGGCAGTGATGATCTTGCCGTTGCCGACGATGATCTCGGTCTCGGGGCCGATCACGAGGTCGGGGTGGACGCCGTCCATGGTGTCGGGGTTGCCGGCCTTGCCGATGCCGGTGATCCGGCCGTCGCGGATGCCGATGTCGGCCTTGACGATGCCCCAGTGGTCGATGATCACGGCTCCGGTGATCACGGTGTCGGGGGCGCCCTCGGCGCGGGTGGTGCGGGCCTGGCCCATGGACTCGCGGACGACCTTGCCGCCCCCGAAGACGGCCTCCTCGCCGGCGCGGCCGGGACCGCCGCAGCGGTCCTCCTCGATCTCGACGAGGAGGTCGGTGTCGGCGAGCCGGATACGGTCGCCGGCGGTGGGGCCGAAGAGATCGGCGTAGACGGCGCGATGCAGGTCAGGCACGGGGGCCTCCGTTCGGGCCGGCGACCCCGGCGGGGGCGAGGGCGTCGGGGGTCGCGTCGGCGGTGGCGTCGGCATCGAGGGGGCCCGCGGTCTCACCGCGCAGGCCCGGGACGATCCGGCGGCCCGCGATCGGGACGAGCTCGACCTCGACGGGGATGCCGGGCTCGAAGCGGACGGCGGTCCCGGCGGCGATGTGGAGGCGACGCCCGCGCGCGGCGGCACGGTCGAACTCCAGGCCGGGGTTGACCTCGGCGAAGTGGTAGTGGGAGCCGACCTGGACGGGCCGGTCGGCGGCGTTCAGCACGGTCACGCGGGTGACGGGGCGCCCCTCGTTGAGGGTGACGGGCTCGTCCGCGTACAGGATCTCTCCGGGGATCATCGCGCGCCCCGCTCAGACGATGGGGTCGTGGACGGTGACGAGCTTGGTGCCGTCCGGGAAGGTGGCCTCGACCTGGACGTCGTGGATCATCTCGGGGATGCCGTCCATGACGTCCGCGCGGGAGAGCACCTTGCGGCCGGAGGCCATGAGCTCCGCGACGGTGCGGCCGTCCCGGGCACCTTCCAGGATGTGGGAGGTGAGCAGGGCGACGGCCTCGGGGTGGTTGAGCCTCACACCCCGCGCCCGGCGCTTCTCGGCCACGTCGGCAGCGACATGAATGAGCAGGCGTTCCTGTTCGTGCGGGCTCAGTTGCACTCTTCCACCTCACAGTCGTCGACCGGGACGGGACCCGGACAGCTGCGGACCCTACCCAGCGTCAACACCTTGTTGAGCTGCGGAGAAGCGGCACGCGGCCAGACATTGCACGTTAGGGCGGAAGTTTTTCCGGCTCGTTAACTCCGGCTTTGCATTTCCATGATCATCGGATCGGATCGACCGACATGGACATCAGCCCCCGGAGACCGTCCTCCAGGATCTCGACGGCCACGTCCCCGAAGAGCGCCTGCTGGGCGATGAAGCCCTGCGCGACGGCGATGAGGGTCCGGGCCACGTGGTCGGCGGGGACGTCGGCGTGCAGGAGGCCGCTCTCGCGGTAGGCGGCCACCAAATCCGTCCAGGCGGCGCGCATCCCCTGGTAGCCCTCCGCGAGGGTCTTCGCCAGCTCCTCGTTCCGCAGGGTCTCCGTCCACACCTGGATGATCAGGCGCGCGAAGGCCTGCCGGTCCGCGCCCTCGATCCGCTCCTCCAGGAAGAGCCGGAGCACCGCTCCGAGCAGCACGTCGGGGGTGGGGGGCGGGGTGGCCCTGGACGCCTCCTCGAACGCGCTCCGGATGCCGGCGAAGGCCTCGCCGGCGATGGCCCCGATGAGTTCGTCCTTGCCGCGGAAGTACCGGTAGACCGCGCCGGCCGAGAGTCCCACCTCGGTCAGTACGTCCTGCATGGACGTCGCGTGGAAGCCGTTGCGGGCGAAGCAGCGCGCCGCGCCGTCGAGGATCTGCCGCCGCCGGGCGTCGAGGTGTTCCTGGGATACACGAGCCATGGGGCGAACCTAAAACGAATATTCATTCTTGACAACTTCCCGACCCCGCAGGACAGTGGCAACACGGTAAAACGAACGATCCTTCTCTTTGAATCGAGGACACCATGTCCGCCACCGCCACCGCCCCCGCCGCCGGCGCGGGGCGCCGCACCATCGCGGTGATGGTGCTGATCCCGACCGTCGTGGCCCTGGCCCTCTGGGCCTTCGCGTGGCCCGCGGCCCGGACGGCCCCCCGCGATCTGCCGATCGGCGTCGCCGGTCCCGCGACGGTGGCCACCGCCGTGGAGCGTGGGCTCGCCCGCCACGAGGGCGCCTTCGAGGTCCACCGCTACGAGGACGGTGCCGCGGCCCGCGCCGCCATCGAGAACCGGGATGTATACGGAGCGGTCGTCGTGACCCCGGGCGGTACGGAGCTCCTGACCGCCTCGGCGGCGAGCCCCGTGGTGGCCGGGCTGCTGCGCGAGGCCGTGACCGCCCAGGCTCCCGAGGGCACGACCATCCAGGTCACGGACGTGGTCGCGGCCCCCTCGGGCGATCCGCGCGGGGCCGTACTCGCCGCGAGCCTGCTGCCGCTCGCGCTGGCGGGGGCGGCGGCCGGCGCCGTCACCACCCTCCTGGGACTGCGCGGGACGCGCGCGGTGGCCGCCCTCACCGGGGCCGCGGCGCTCGCGGGACTAGTCGGCGCGGCCCTCGCCGACACGTGGCTCGGCGCGCTCGGCGGGAACTGGTGGGCGGAGGCCGGACTCCTCGCCCTCACGGTCCTGGCGATCGGCTCGACGCTCGCGGGACTGGCCGCACTCATCGGCAAGCCGGGCCTCGGACTCGGGGCGTTTCTGATCATCCTGCTCGGCAACCCCTTCTCGGCGATCGCGAGCGCGCCGGAGCTGCTGCCCACCGCCGTGGGCACGCTCGGCCAGTTGCTGCCGCCGGGCGCCGCGGGCTCGGCCCTCCGCTCCGTCTCGTCGTTCGACGGGGCGGCGGCGGGCGGTCCGATCCTGGTCCTCGCGCTCTGGACCGTCGCGGGCCTGACCGCGATCCTGCTGGGCACCCGCATGCGGCGCGTGGAGCCGGCGACCCCCCTGGTTCCGGCGCCGGCGCCGGCGCCGGTGGGCTGAGCCCCACGAGCGAGCCCGTACCGGAATCACGCCGGGCCGGGACGGAAGACAGCCGGGTGCCCCTCTCCACTGGAGAGGGGCACCCGGCTGTCGTCGTCCGTCCCGACAGCCCCTACGAGGCGCCGGGATCGCGGTGGTGGGCGGCGATGCCGAAGCGGCGCTGTTCGCCCGTGGCGGAGTCGAGCGGCCGCAGGGTGGAGACCGAGCTGATCACCTGCTCCTCCGCCGGCTCCGGCGTCGCCTCCAAAGCCTCCAGGTCAGCGGCCGAGACCAGGGCGACGAGCGGCTTCCCGTGGCGGGTGACGACCACGCGCTCACCGCCGTACACGACGCGGTTGATGAGGTCGGCGAGCTCAGCCCGCGCTTGCGTCACCGGGATCTCGTAGGTCATGCTCCCCATCTTACGGGTTGTACGTCCTGTACATTTTTTACAGAGAGATCGATGGAGGTGCTCAGCCATGGACGCGCGCTACGTTCTGCCCGAGTTCACGGAGCGGACCAGCTTCGGGACCCGGACCCTCGACCCGTACTCGAAGCTCCTCGAGTCCCGGATCGTCTTCCTCGGCACGCCGGTCGACGAGACTTCGGCCAACGACGCCATCGCCCAGTTCCTGTACCTCGACCACGCGGCGCCGGGCACGGACATCTCCCTCTACATCAACTCCCCCGGCGGCTCCGTCACCGCCATGACCTCGATCTACGACACGATGCGGACGCTCTCCTGCGACGTGGAGACCACCTGCCTGGGCCAGGCCGTCTCCACCGCGGCCGTACTGTTCGCGGCCGGCACGCCGGGCAAGCGCCTGATCCTGCCCGGCGCCCGGGTCACGCTCCGGCAGCCGGCCCTGGACGAGCCCCTCCAGGGGCAGCTCAGCGATCTCGACCTCCAGGCGGGCGAACTGCTGCGGCTGCGCGCGCTGGTCGCGGGGATGCTCGCCGAGCACACCGGGCAGGACCCGGAGCGGATCGACGCCGACATCGACCGACTGACCGTCCTGGACGCACCGTCGGCCGTCGCGTACGGCCTGGCGGACCACGTCGTCGTGAACCGGCGCGCCGCCGCCGGCGGTACGGCACGGTGAAGCGGCCGTGGTCCCCGAGCTGCCGCCGCTGCCGGCCCTGACCCGGGCCGAGGGCGACCTCATCGACGCGTACCTCGAAGTCGTCGACCTCCTGGGCAAGATCAATCCATCCAGAGGTACGCATACCTATGGGGCGTTGCGTGCGGCGCAGGCCCTGGTGGGACGCGCGGAGGCGCTGCGCGAAGCTCTGACGCTCATGCATAAACGGGGCGAGGCCGAGGTCCACGCGGACACATTGGCGCGCGCCCTAAGGGTGTTGGACGGGGAGCGCCGGGCCGACCGGGTCACCGTCCCCCGTACTCGCGCGAGTTGACATTTCCGCGTGTCGTGTCGAGGTCCGGTCGGGCGACACGCACCGCAGAATCCCTCCCCCGTTCGGCGTAGTCGACGAGTCGACATATGAAGCGGGCGAGTTGCGCAACAGGTGTACGCATTTGGCGGAATCGAACGTTCCATCGCTGGTACGCGGCTCGTAGGCCAAACCTCCGAAGATCACAAAGGCGGTCTGTCCACCCGAACGGATCAGTCGTGAGGAGCCTCACATATCGCCGTTTCAGCTCGGTTTTCGCCCATGTCGTGGGTCAAGATCCCTGTCGACGACAAGCCCCCGCCACCGCGGCGGGGCGGTCCGGGCGGACGCCGAGTCCTGCCGCTGTCCCGGACGTCTGGTCGACAGGAGTGGATCGGCAGGAGTGGAGGACCCAATCAGTACGGAACGTTCGCGCTGTCACCGCAGCGGGCCCGTTCCTTGGGGTGAAGCCGCAGCCGCGGCCGGGCATCTTCGCCAGCCCGAACCCGACAGGTCATCCTTCGCAGGCGGCTGACGAAGGGTTGCGCATGACCGCGCAGATGCATGTCCCGTCCCTGCTGTCCCGGGCCGGAGCCGTCTCGGCTCTCACCCTCGCCGCCGTCGGCGGCACGCTGTTCGCACCAGGTGCGGCATCGGAGGCCCAGGCAGCGACGACACACGCGAACAAGGCACTGAGCGTCGCCGCGTCGAAGAAAGGATCGCCCTACCGGTACGGATCGACCGGACCCACCCGGTTCGACTGCTCCGGTCTGACGCTCTACGCGTACAAGAAGGCGGGCAAGTCGCTGCCTCGCACCGCGCAGCAGCAGTACAACAAGACCCGGCACATCTCCTCGTCGAGCCGGCAGAAGGGCGATCTGGTCTTCTTCCACTCCAGCGGGAGGGTCTACCACGTCGGCATCTACGCCGGCAGCGGCAAGATCTGGCACTCGCCCAAGACGGGCTCCTGGGTGAAGCTCGACAAGATCTGGTCGTCGAAGGTCTACTACGGCCGCGTCCGATGACGGACCCCGGGCACTGACCCGAGCGAGCCGGAGGGTGCGGTGGCGCCGCCGCACCCCTTGCTCAGCCTCACGCCTCGCGCAGCCGCACGGCCTTGCTCAGCCGAACGGCCTTGCTCGGCCGAACGCCTCGCTCTGCCTCACGCCTCCCCTCGGCGGTACGAGTCCCCTACACCGGGACCATCGTCCACGGGAGGGTGATCCAGACGGTCTTGCCGCCCTCCTCGGTCGGCGTGACCGAGAGGCGGCCGCCGGCCTCCGCCGCGAGGACGCGGATGATGACCATGCCGCGACCGTTGTCCTGCTGGACCGCCGCCGGGAGGCGGCGGGGCCAGCGGGGATGGCTGTCCGTCACACCGATGCTCAGGCACTCCTCCCGCTCCAGGCGGAGGTCGACCGTGAAGGTGGGCGACTGCCCGAAGGTGTGCTGGACGGCGTTCGTCGCCAGCTCCGAGACGATCAGCCGGATCGAGTCCGCGATCTCCGCCGCGTCGTCGAGCCCCCAGTCCCCCAGGACGTCCGCGACCCACCTCCGTGCCGTGCGGACCGACGCGGGATCGCTCGGCAGAGTGGCGGATGCTTCCTGATGGTCTGCCATGGCGGCGCTGTCCCTTTCCCGCCGGGGACACCACCCCGGATTGCGCTTCGCGTCAGTGCCACCGATCGTGCCGCCCCGTACGGCCTTCCACCACGAAATGTGGTCATCTATCGCCCGAAGCGGTGAACTCTGCTGCCCGAGAACGCTCTTGGGCTCGTCTCAGGCGGCGGGCGCGGTGCGCAGGATGGTCTCCACCGCGCGTCCGAGGTCGGCGTCCGTGAGGTCGGCGCGGGCCGTGAGCCGGAGCCGCGAGATGCCGTCCGGTACGGACGGGGGCCGGAAACACCCGACCGCCAGGCCCTGTTCGCGGCAGTCGGCCGCCCAGCGCAGCGCCGCCTCGGGCGAGGGGGCGCGCACCGAGACGACGGCCGCGTCCGGCCGTGCTGCGGTCAGTCCGGCCGCGGTGAGGCGCTCGTACAAGGTGGTGGCGACGGTCCGCGCCCGTCCGGCGAGCGCCGGTTCGGCGGCGATCAGCCGCAGGCTCGCCAGCGCGCCGCCCGCAGCGGCGGGGGCGAGCCCGGTGTCGAAGATGAAGGTGCGCGCCGCGTTCACCAGGTGCTCGACGACCCGGGCGGGGCCGAGGACCGCGCCGCCCTGGCTGCCCAGGGACTTGGAGAGGGTGAGGGTCGCGACGACGTCCTCGTCGCCCGCGAGGTCGGCTTCGTGCAGGGCGCCGCGTCCGCCGTCGCCGAGGACGCCGAAGCCGTGGGCGTCGTCGACGACGAGCCCGGCGCCGTGCGCGCGGCAGGCGTCGGCGAGCTCCGGCAGCGGCGCCTTGTCGCCGTCGACGGAGAAGACGGAGTCGCTGACCACGAGCGCCCGGTGTGCCGGCCGGGCCTCCAGGGTCTTGCGTACGGACTCGGGGTCGGCGTGCGGCACGACGGCCGTCTCGGCGCGCGCGAGCCGGCAGCCGTCCACGATCGAGGCGTGGTTGGAGGCGTCCGAGACGATCAGCGCGTCCCGGCCGCCGAGGGCCGTGAGCGCGGCCAGGTTGGCGGCGTAGCCGGAGGAGAAGACGAGGGCCGCCTCGAAGCCGCAGAACTCGGCGAGTTCGCGTTCGAGCCGGGTGTGCAGCCGGGTCGTCCCGGTGACGAGCCGTGAGCCGGTGGCGCCCGCGCCCCAGCGCAGCGCCGCCTCGGCCGCCGCCTCGGTGACCTCCGGCCGGCGGGTGAGGCCGAGGTAGTCGTTGCTCGCCAGGTCGAGGAGCTCCGACTCGGCGGACCGGGGCCGCAGCGTACGGACGAGACCGGCGTCCGCACGGCGGCGCGCCTCGGCGTCGGTCCAGTCGAACGCGGTCCGGCGCGGGCCCTCGGCCCGGGCGTCGTCGGCCTGTGGCATGCGGCGATCCTTTTGTAGGCAGCGCACAGACCCTAACCGGAGTGTGCCGAGGTCGGGATGTGGTCATCCACACACCTCGTTCGGCGGCGTTTGTTCGGATCCTCCTTGGCCCGGGGGTGGGCGGTAGGCGAGGATCAGCGCTTATGGACCTGCTGAACACGCTGGTGGAGAAGGGGCTGCGGCGCGAGCTGCCGACCCGTGAAGAAGCGCTCGCCGTTTTGGCGACCTCCGACGACGAGCTGCTCGATGTGGTGGCGGCGGCGGGCAAGGTGCGCCGTCAGTGGTTCGGGCGGCGGGTGAAGCTCAACTACCTCGTCAACCTGAAGTCGGGGCTGTGCCCGGAGGACTGCTCGTACTGTTCGCAGCGGCTCGGCTCCAAGGCCGAGATCCTCAAGTACACGTGGCTGAAGCCGGACGAGGCGTCCCAGGCCGCCGCGGCGGGTGTCGCGGGCGGGGCCAAGCGGGTCTGCCTGGTGGCGAGCGGGCGCGGTCCGACGGACCGGGACGTCGAGCGGGTCGGCAGGACCATCGAGGCGATCAAGGAGCAGAACGAGGGCGTCGAGGTGTGCGCCTGCCTCGGTCTGCTGTCGGACGGCCAGGCGGAGCGGCTGCGGGACGCCGGCGCCGACGCGTACAACCACAACCTGAACACGTCCGAGGCGACGTACGGGGGCATCACCAAGACCCACACGTACGCGGACCGGGTGGACACCGTGCAGAAGGCGCACGCCGCCGGTCTGTCGGCCTGCTCCGGTCTGATCGCGGGCATGGGCGAGACCGACGAGGACCTCGTCGACGTCGTGTACGCGCTGCGCGAGCTGGACTCGGACTCGGTGCCGGTCAACTTCCTCATCCCCTTCGAGGGCACGCCGCTCGCGAAGGAGTGGAACCTCACCCCGCAGCGCTGTCTGCGGATCCTCGCGATGGTGCGGTTCGTCTGCCCCGACGTCGAGGTGCGGATCGCGGGCGGCCGTGAGGTGCACCTGCGCTCCATGCAGCCGCTCGCGCTGAACATCGCGAACTCGATCTTCCTCGGCGACTACCTGACGAGCGAGGGCCAGGCCGGCCAGGCCGACCTCGACATGATCGCGGACGCGGGCTTCGAGGTGGAGGGCGCGGGCACGACGACGCTGCCCGCGCACCGGGCGGACGCGCTCGCCGCGGCGGGTGCCGCCGCGGCCGGCGGCTGCGGTTCCCAGGCGTCGGCGGGCTGCGGCTCGCACGACGCGGCCGAGGGCGCGGGCGCGGGCGCGGGCTGCGGTTCGCACGCGGGCGGCGGCTGCGGTCCCTGCGGCGGTCACACCGTGCCCGAGCCCGCGGAGCCAGCCGAGGCCGCGGCGAACCAGGCGCGGACCGACCTGGTCGCCGTGCGCCGCCGGGGCGCCGGCACGGACCTCGCGCCGAACGCGTGACGTCCGTGCGCAACGACGAACTGATCGCCCTGGACCGGGCGCACGTCTGGCATCCGTACGGCCCCATGCCGGGCCGTACGGACCCGCTGGTCGTCGAGTCCGCGTCCGGGGTACGCCTGCGGCTCGCCGAACCCTCCGAGGGACGCGCCGAGTTGATCGACGGCATGTCCTCCTGGTGGTCGGCGATCCACGGCTACAACCACCCGGTGCTCAACGAGGCGGTCAGCGACCAGCTGGGCCGGATGAGCCACGTCATGTTCGGCGGGCTCACCCACGAGCCGGCCGTCCGGCTCGCCGCGCGGCTCGTCGAGATCACCCCCGAGCCGCTGCGGCACGTCTTCCTCAGCGACTCGGGCTCCGTCTCGGTCGAGGTCGCGGTCAAGATGTGCCTGCAGTACTGGCGCTCCCTGGGCCGCCCCGAGAAGCAGCGCCTGTTCACCTGGCGCGGCGGCTACCACGGGGACACCTGGCAGCCGATGTCCGTGTGCGACCCCGACGGCGGGATGCACGAGCTGTGGACCGGCGTCCTCCAGCCGCAGGTGTTCGTGGACGCCCCGCCGGCCGCGTACGAGGAGTCGTACGCGGAGCTCCTGCGGACCGAGATCGGGAAGCACGCGCACGAGCTGGCCGCGGTGATCGTGGAGCCGGTGGTGCAGGGCGCGGGCGGGATGCGCTTCCACGACGCGGAGTACCTGCGGGTGCTCCGCGAGGCCTGCGACGCGCACGACGTGCTGCTCGTGTTCGACGAGATCGCCACCGGATTCGGGCGTACGGGCACGCTGTTCGCCGCCGACCGCGTGGGGGTCTCCCCCGATGTCATGTGCCTGGGCAAGGCGCTGACGGGCGGATACCTGTCGATGGCGGCGACCCTCTGCACGAGCCGGGTCGCCGACGGGATCTCCCGGGGTGAGGTCCCGGTCCTGGCACACGGGCCGACCTTCATGGGCAACCCGCTGGCGTCGGCGGTGGCCTGTGCCTCGATCGACCTGCTGCTCTCGCAGGACTGGCAGGTCGAGGTGAAGCGGATCGAGGCGGGGCTGCGCGAGGGGCTCGCCCCCGCCGCCGAGCTGCCCGGCGTCCGCGAGGTGCGGGTGCTCGGCGCGATCGGTGTCGTCCAGCTCGACCACCCGGTCGACATGGCGGCGGCGACGCGGGCCGCGGTCCGGGAGGGCGTGTGGGTACGCCCGTTCCGCGACCTCATCTACACGATGCCGCCGTACGTGACGGACGACGAGGACCTGGCCCGGATCTGCGCCGCGGTATGCGCGGCGGCGGCCGCGGGCTGATCGGAAGAGCGAGGACAGCAGTGGGAATCATCGTCGTCAGTGGTACGGGCACGGAGATCGGCAAGACGGTCGTGACCGCGGCGGTGGCCGCCGTGGCCACCGCCGCGGGGCGGTCGGTCGCGGTCCTGAAGCCCGCACAGACCGGGGTCGGCCCCGACGAGACGGGGGACGCGGACGAGGTCGTCCGGCTGTCCGGCGCCGCGGCCTCGGTCGAGCTGGGGCGGTTCCCGGAACCGCTGGCCCCGGGCACGGCCGCCCGGCGGGCCGGACTCGCCCCGGTCGGACCGCTGCAGGTGGCCGAGGCGGCCCGTGCCCTGGCCGCCTCGCACGACTTGGTGCTCGTGGAGGGGGCGGGCGGACTGCTCGTCCGCTTCGACGAGGAGGGCGGCACGCTCGCGGACGCGGCGGCGCTGCTCGGCGCCCCCGTCCTGTGCGTGGTCCCGGCGGGTCTCGGGACGCTCAACTCGACGGCCCTGACGGCCGAGGCGCTGGCGGCGCGCGGCATCGAACAGCTCGGCGTGGTGGTCGGCAGCTGGCCGGCCGCGCCGGACCTGGCGGCCCGCTGCAACCTGGCGGACCTGCCGGAGTCGGCGGGCGCGCCCCTGCTCGGGGCCGTACCGGAGGGTTCGGGGGCGCTCGACCCGGCGGGGTTCCGCGCGGCGGCGGGCGGCTGGCTGGCGCCGGCGCTCGGCGGGACGTGGGACGCGAAGGCCTTCGGGGCGGAGTTCGGACCGGAGCCGGCTGCCGACTCCGGGTCCGGGTCCGGGTCCGGGTCCGGGTCCGGGTCCGGGTCCGGGTCCGGGTCCGGCTTCCGAGGCTGAGTTCCGGGCCTGATCTCGGCAGCCGCCTTCGGGGGCTGATCCGTGGCGGACTCCGTACGCTGGGCGCATGCGTGCTCACGTTCAGGAGATCGTCTTCGACTGCGCCGATCCGGCTGCCCTCGTCCGCTTCTGGGCGGGCCTCCTCGGCGGTGATCCGGTCGACCGCTCCGGCGACTGGTCGTACGTCGACCCGCCGGAGTTCGTCCGGCTCGCCTTCCAGCGCGTGCCGGAGGGCAAGTCCGTGAAGAACCGGGTCCATCTCGACCTGAAGGTGGCGGATCCGGACCGGGCCGCCACCGAGGCCGGGCCCGCCGGCGCGGTCCGCGTCGGCGGTCTCGTGAGGGACGAGCAGGGCTCCTTCCAGGTCATGCGGGACCCGGAGGGCAACGAGTTCTGCTTCGTGACCGGGTGAGGGGCGCCCCATGACCTCCTCGCGCCCCGGCTCCCCCGCACCCCGCGTCCACCACCCTCTCTTCGCGCGCTTCTACGCCCGCGTCAGCGTGTCGGCCGACGCGCGCGGCGGGCTCGCCGCCCTGCGCAAGGAGCTCCTCTCGGGTCTCACCGGCCGGGTCGTCGAGATCGGCGCGGGGAACGGACTGAACTTCGCGTACTACCCGGCCGGGGTCTCCGAGGTCGTCGCCGTCGAACCGGAACCCCGTCTGCGGCGGCTCGCCGAGGAGGCCGCGCGGCGGGCGACCGTCCCGGTGACCGTGCGGCCGGGCACCGCGGAGGCGCTGTCGGCGGAGGACGGTGTCTTCGACGCGGCCGTGGCCTCGCTCGTCCTGTGCACGGTACGGAGCGTGCCGCAGGCCCTCGCGGAGGTGCGGCGCGTCCTGCGTCCCGGCGGCGAGCTCCGGTTCTTCGAGCACGTGGCGGCGGGGACACCCGGGCTCGCGCGGGTGCAGCGGGGCCTGGACCGTACGGTCTGGCCGCTGTTCTTCGGCGGCTGCCACACCGCACGGGATCCGCTCGCGGCGATCGCGGCGGCGGGCTTCTCCGTCGGCCCGTACCGCTCCTTCGACCTCCCGGAGAACGGGCCCCGCCTGCCGACCTCCCCATGCGTCCTGGGCGTGGCCCGGCGATGAGCGACGCGGGCCCGACGGTGAGCGACCCGGGGCCGGCGGTGAACCGCGTCCCACCCGGCGGAACTCCCTGGCACCGGTCCCGGCCTGCGTGATGGGATCCGGCCATGATCGATCTGCGGATACGTGCCGCCCTGCCCGACGAGGCCGAGGCCGTCCTGGCCTTCTGGAAGGAGTCCGCCGAGGGGACGTCCATCTCGGACGACGTGCACGGGGTGACCCGGCTCGTCGAGCGGGATCCGGACGCGCTCATCCTCGCGCTGGCCGACGGTCTGATCGTGGGGTCCGTGATCGCCGGCTGGGACGGCTGGCGCGCCTCCCTCTACCGGCTCGCCGTCCTGCCCTCCCACCGTCGGCGCGGTATCTCCACCGCGCTGCTGCGCGCGGCCGACGAGCGGTTCGCGGCGCTCGGCGGCCGGCGCGTGGACGCGATGGTCCTGGAGGCGAACGAGACGGGCCGACGGCTGTGGACGGCCGCCGGGTACGAGCGCCAGGACCAGTGGCGCCGCTGGGTGAAGCCGCTCGACGGCTGATCACCACCCCGTTTTGCCCGTCCTTTACTATGGTTCTCCATCCCGACTATCGAAAGGTGTGAGCGTCCGCCCATGGGCGAGCCTCCCAGTAGCACTGGTTCCACGCTCCGACATCGAGCGATCCCCTCCCCCCTGACTGATCATGGGACGGAGGTGAACCGATGACCGAAGTGCTTCTGCTCGTCCTTGCGCTCCTGCTCTCACTGGCGTGCGGCGCCTTCGTCGCGGCCGAGTTCTCGCTGACGACGGTCCAGCGCGGCGAGCTCGAAGCCGCCGCGGAGCGCGGCGAGCGCGGAGCGGCGAGCGCGCTCAAGGCCGTCCGTTCGCTCACCTTCCAGCTCTCCGGCGCCCAGCTCGGCATCACCGTCACCAATCTGGTCGTCGGCATGCTCGCCGAGCCCTCGGTCGCCAAGCTGATCAAGGGCCCGGTCGAGGCCCTCGGCCTCTCCCCCTCCGTGGCCTCCTCGGTCGCCCTCGTCCTCGGCACGGCCTTCTCGACCGTCGTCCTGATGGTCGTCGGCGAGCTGGTCCCGAAGAACTGGGCGATCTCCTCGCCCCTCGCGGTGGCGAAGGTGGTGGCGACCCCGCAGCGGGTGTTCACGGCCGCCTTCAAGCCGCTGATCAGCCACCTCAACAACACCGCGAACCGGATCCTGCGCCGTCTCGGCATGGAGCCGACCGAGGAGCTGGCCTCCGCGCGTTCCCCGCAGGAGCTCGTGGCGCTCGCCCGGCACTCCGCGAAGGAAGGCGCCCTGGAGGCGGACACGGCCGAGCTGTTCGTCCGTACGCTCAACCTGGCGGAGCTGACCGCCGAGAACGTGATGACGCCCCGCGTCCAGGTCACCGCCCTCGAGGTGCAGGCCACCGCCGAGGACGTGGCGAACGCGACCCGCGCGACCGGCCTGTCCCGCTTCCCCGTCTACCGGGGCAACCTCGACTCGGTCGTCGGCATCGCGCACATCAAGGACGTGCTGGCCATACCGGCCGGCGAGCGGGCGCGCCGCCGGATCGGCGAGATGCTGCGCGAGCCGCTGCTCGTCCCGGAGACCCTGACCGTGGACCGTCTGCTCGACCGGCTCTCCGGCAAGCAGACGATGGCCGTCGTCATCGACGAGTACGGCGGTACGGCCGGGGTCGTGACCCTGGAGGACATCGTCGAGGAGGTCGTCGGCGAGGTCCGCGACGAGCACGACCCGCACGAGACGCCGGACCTGGCGCGGGCGGGCGAGGACGCCGACGGCCGCGAGCTGTGGTCCGCGGACGGCGCCGCCCGTACGGACCAGGTGGAGGCGATCGGCCTCCGCGTGCCGGACGGCCCGTACGAGACGCTCGCGGGTGTCCTCGCGAACGAGCTGGGCCGCATCCCGGCCGTCGGCGACAGCGTGGAGCTGGCCGGCTGGCGGCTCGACGTGGTGGACGCCTCGGGGCGGCGCGCGGCGCGCGTGCTGATGCACGCCCCCGCGCACACCGCCCCGCATGACTCCGACGAGACCGGGGAGGCCCGCCGATGATCGTGATCCAGCTGTTGATCGGTCTGCTGACCCTGGTCGTCAACGCCTTCTTCGTCGGCGCCGAGTTCGCCCTGATCTCGGTCCGCCGCAGTCAGGTCGAGCCGCTGGCCGAGGCCGGGAACCGGCGGGCGCGCAGCGTCATCTGGGGCCTGGAGCACGTCTCCGCGCTGCTCGCGGCGGCCCAGCTCGGCATCACCCTCTGCACCCTGGTCCTCGGCATCGTCGCCGAGCCCGCCATCGCGCACCTCCTGGAGCCGGTCTTCGACGCGGTGGGCGTGCCGCACGGTCTGGTGCACCCGATCTCGTTCGTGATCGCGCTGTCGCTGGCGACGTACCTGCACATGCTGCTGGGCGAGATGGTGCCGAAGAACATCGCGCTCGCGGAGCCGACACGGACCGCGCTGATCCTCGGCCCGCCGCTGGTGACGCTCGCTCGGGCGCTGCGTCCGGTGATCTTCACGATCAACGCCTTCGCCAACGCGCTGCTCAAGCTGTTGCGGGTGGACGTCAAGGACGAGGTCGCGGCGACGTTCTCGGACGACGAGCTGGCCCGTATGGTCACCGACGCGGGCCACGCCGGGCTCCTGGACGACCGGGCCGCCGAGCGGCTGCACGATGCCCTGGAGCTGGGCCGCCGTCCGGTCCGCGACGTCGTGATGCCGGCGGAGAAGGTGGTGTACGCGCAGGTCGGCACCGTTCCGGAGGAGCTGGAGGCGCTGTCGGCGTCGACGGGCTACTCGCGCTTCCCCGTGGTCGACTCGGAGCGCAGGATCCTGGGCTACCTGCACGTCAAGGACGCCCTGGACGCCTCCCCGCGCGATCTGCCGTTCCCGGTGTCGGCGCTGCGGCCGATCGCCCGGGTCCGGGCGGCCACGCCGCTGGACGACGTCCTCACCGCGATGCGCCGGAGCCGTACGCACCTGGCGGCGGTCCTCGACGAGGACGACAAGCCGGCCGGTCTCGTGACGATGGAGGACGTGCTGCGCGAACTGGTGGGGCGCCCGGCGGCGCCGTGACCCGTACCGCGTGACGAGGCAGGCCGAAGGGCCCCGGGAGTCTTCCCGGGGCCCTTCGGACGTTCTCAGGTCGTGCGGGGCCTCAGAGCGCGGTGGCGGTCAGCCAGGCGTCGAGGAGGCCGCGGTCCCCGGAGTGGGCGAAGCGGGGGTCGTCGGCGGCGTACCGGCGGTGCAGCAGGAGCAGCAGTTCGTCGCTGTCGCCGGTGACGCTCGCGGTCGGTCGGGTACGCGTGGCGGATGCCGCGTTTCCGCGCCGCCAGGTGAAGCCGCCCCCGCCGAGCGTGAGCGTCCAGACGGTCCCGGTGTCCCGGGCCGTGAGCCGGAGCAGGTCGCCGTCACGGTCCAGCTGGGCGATCCGTTCGGCGGTCGACGGGACGTACAGGAGGGTGGCGAGGTGGTGCTCAATGCCCTCGGCCGCCGCGCCGGGGTCGATCGGTCCGGCCGTCCCTGCGAGTGCGATCTCGGCGTCGGCGAGGTGCACGACGGCCTCGAAGAGGACATGGCGCGGGTAGTACCCGGCGCGCGGTTCGGGTCCCGGGGACCAGAGCGGGGTGTCCGGGTCGGCGGCGCGGAGGGTCGCGACGAGGGTCTCGGCGCCGGCGGCGAACCAGTCGGGGTACGCGGCGGGGTCGCCCGGCAGGTCGAGCGGGACGTCATCGGCGGGGACGCGGGCGGTTGCCCCGGTGCGTACGAGGTGTTCCGCCCAGCGGTGGCCGGTGCCGAGGTGCCGGGTCAGCTCGGCGAGGGTCCAGCCGGGGCAAGTGGGCACGGGGGTGGCGGGGTCGGCGTCCCGGACGGTGGCGACGAAGCGGCGGGCCCGCTCGGCGACGGCCTCGCAGGCGGCGGCGTGGGTGTCCTCGGTGAGGCCGAAGCCCTCCGAGACCCTGAGCAGTTCGTCCCGCCAGGGCCCCTCCGGCCGGCGCAGGGCCGCCGCGCGGAAGTGCCCGTCGAGGGCGCGCCGGTCGTCCGCCGGGAGCCCGGCGAGCGTGGCCCCGGTGCACTCCAGCCACTTCACCGCCGTGTCGGGGTCCAGGACGTCGTCGTCACTGGTCTCGACGGCCGTCACCAGCTCGGCCAGGGCCTCCGCCAGTGTGCTCAGCAGCGCGTCGCTCATCGGGTCTTCCCCTCCCGGGTTCTCCACGGCATCCCGCGCATACCGCGCGGTATGATCTCTCCGCCATGGAGATCAATGCCACCTACACCAGTCTCGTCGCCCTCGGCGACAGCTTCACCGAGGGTATGTCGGACCTGAAGGCCGACGGCTCGTACCGGGGCTGGGCCGACGTCCTCGCGGGCCGCCTCGCCGCCCGCTCGCCCGACTTCCGCTACGCGAACCTCGCCGTGCGCGGAAAACTCATCGGCCAGATCGTCGACGAGCAAGTCGACCTGGCCGCAGGGATGAAGGCCGATGTCGTGACCCTCGTCGGCGGGCTCAACGACACCCTCCGGCCCAAGGTCGACATGGTCCGGGTGCGGGACCTCCTCACCGAGGCAGTGGAACGCCTCACACCCGCCTGCCGACAGCTGGTCCTGATGCGCAGCCCCGGCCGCGAAGGGCCGGTCATGGAGCGCTTCCGCCCCCGCATGGAGGAGCTCTTCGTCCACCTCGACGAGCTCGCCGCCCGGCACGGCGCCCTCGTCGTCGACCTGTACGGGGCGCCGGCGCTCGGCGACCCCCGGCTGTGGGACGTGGACCGGCTCCATCTGACCGCCGACGGGCACCGGCGGGTCGCCGAGGCGGTGTGGCAGACGCTGGGCCTCCCTCCCGAGGACGACTGGCGGACTCCACTGCCCCCGGCCGGGCGCACCGGCTGGGCGAGCCGGCGGATCGCGGACGCCCGTTTCGCCAGGGAGCACCTGGGACCGTGGATCGGACGGCGGCTCACGGGCCGCTCCTCCGGGGACGGGCGCACGCCCAAGCGCCCCGAACTCCTGCCGTACGAGACGTCGTACGAGGCGCCGGCCGGGTCGTGAACCGGGACGCGGGGCGCGCGACGCGACGCACACCCCCTTCGTGACCTGCGTCTCGTAGCAAGCTCCACATCCCTCCGTGGCGCTGGCCTGCACAAACCGCCAGTAGAATCTCTCCACGTGACTGCTGTGACTGCGAAGCCCCGTATCCCCAACGTTCTGGCCGGCCGCTACGCCTCCGCGGAGCTCGCCGTCCTCTGGTCCCCCGAGCAGAAGGTGAAGCTGGAGCGTCAGCTCTGGCTCGCCGTGCTGCGTGCGCAGAAGGACCTCGGGATCGAGGTTCCGGACGCCGCCCTCGCCGACTACGAGCGCGTTCTCGACCAGGTCGACCTCGGTTCCATCGCCGAGCGCGAGAAGGTCACCCGGCACGACGTGAAGGCCCGCATCGAGGAGTTCAACGCCCTCGCCGGCCACGAGCACGTCCACAAGGGCATGACCTCGCGCGACCTCACCGAGAACGTCGAGCAGCTCCAGATCCGCCTCTCCCTGGAGCTGATGCGGGACCGTACGGTCGCCGTCCTCGGCCGCCTCGGCAAGCTCTCCGCCGAGTACGCGGAGCTGGTCATGGCGGGCCGCTCGCACAACGTCGCCGCCCAGGCGACCACCCTCGGCAAGCGCTTCGCGACCGCCGCGGACGAGCTGCTCGTGGCGTACGCGCGCCTTGAGGAGCTCCTCGGCCGCTACCCGCTGCGCGGCATCAAGGGTCCGGTCGGCACCGCGCAGGACATGCTGGACCTGCTCGGCGGCGACGCCGGCAAGCTGGCGGACCTGGAGCAGCGGATCGCCGGTCACCTCGGCTTCGCGCACGCCTTCACCTCGGTCGGCCAGGTCTACCCGCGCTCGCTCGACTACGACGTGGTCACCTCGCTCGTGCAGCTGGCCGCCGCGCCGTCGTCGATCGCCAAGACGATCCGTCTGATGGCGGGCCACGAGCTGGTCACGGAGGGCTTCAAGCCCGGCCAGGTCGGCTCCTCGGCGATGCCGCACAAGATGAACACCCGCTCCTGCGAGCGCGTCAACGGCCTGATGGTCATCCTGCGCGGCTACGCGTCGATGACCGGCGAGCTCGCCGGCGACCAGTGGAACGAGGGCGACGTGTCCTGCTCCGTGGTCCGCCGCGTCGCCCTGCCGGACGCCTTCTTCGCGCTGGACGGCCTCCTGGAGACCTTCCTGACCGTGCTCGACGAGTTCGGCGCCTTCCCGGCCGTCGTCGCCCGCGAGCTCGACCGCTACCTGCCCTTCCTGGCGACCACCAAGGTCCTCATGGGCGCCGTGCGCGCCGGCGTCGGCCGCGAGGTCGCCCACGAGGCCATCAAGGAGAACGCCGTCGCCTCCGCCCTCGCCATGCGCGAGCAGGGCGCCGAGCGCAACGAGCTCCTCGACAAGCTGGCCGCCGACGACCGGATCCCGCTGAACCGGGCGCAGCTCGACGAGCTGATGGCGGACAAGCTGTCCTTCACGGGCGCCGCCGCCGACCAGGTCGCCTCCGTGGTCTCCCGTATCGAGGAGATCCTGAAGCAGCACCCGGAGGCCGCCGCCTACGCCCCCGGCGCGATCCTCTGACCGGGACCCCCCGGTTCACCCAGCAGCAGCTGGAGGCCGCTCGCGACCGCGTCGTTCCCGACGTGGTGGCGGGCGGCCTTTCCGTGCTCTTCTGCGGGATCAACCCGGGTCTCATGACGGCCGCGACGGGCCACCACTTCGCCCGGCCGGGCAATCGGTTCTGGCCGGTGCTGCACCTGTCGGGGTTCACCCCGCGGCAGCTGCGGCCGGACGAGCAGGACGAGCTCCTGTCGTACGGGCTCGGCATCACGAACGTGGCGGCGCGGGCGACCGCGCGGGCCGACGAGCTGAGCCGGGAGGAGTACCGCGAGGGCGGGCGGATCCTGGTCGACAAGGTCGAGCGGCTCGCGCCGCGGTGGCTCGCGGTCGTCGGGGTCACCGCGTACCGGACGGCGTTCGGCGAGCCGAAGGCGGCGATCGGGCCGCAGGAGCGCGTGATCGGTTCCACCCGGGTCTGGGCGCTGCCCAACCCGAGCGGCCTCAACGCCCACTGGACGGCGGCGACGATGGCCGAGGAGTACGCGAGGCTCCGGGAGGCCGCCGTCCATTACGCCTGAGGCGGGTCCACCGCGGTCACCAGGGCGAGGAGCCGGAGCGGCAGTTCCTTGTCCCACCGGGAGATCCCCAGGGCGATCCACCGTCCGCCGTCCCACCACAGGCGCAGTTCCGCGGTGTGGTTCGCAAGGGCGGACCAGGGCTCCGGTAAGGACTCGCCGGCCAGGCTCCGCTCCAGGACCGGCCAGAGGTCCAGCTCCGTCGGCCGGCCCCAGCGGACGGTGAGCACGGCGGCCAGCCCGTCCCGTTCCGCTTCGTACTGTTCCTCGGCGAGCCCCCGGCGGGTGCCGTCGTCGTCCCGGAAGTCCTCGCTCGTCGCGAGCTCCGCCAGGTGGAAGTCCGGACCGCCACCGGAACCGCCGGTGAGGCGCGCGCGGAACTCGTCGATCGTCGCCAGGTGGCGTGCCATGGTCATAGGGCCAGTAAAGCGGCCGGCACTGACAGTTGGCGTCGCGTCAGGCGGACCGGCGAGGGGCTCGGGTCCGCACGGCCCGGGGGCGGCACTCGCCGCGCCCCGGCCCATTGAGTACCATCCGCCGAAGAGGTGCACGAGCTGGGAGGACACACTGTGGGGCGGCTGACCGGCGGGGATCCGTCTCTGCTGCGGCGGATCAACTCCGCGGTGGTACTTCATGCTCTGCGGGGCGCCGACGCGCCCACGCTCACGGACCTGACCCGGATCACGGGTCTGTCGCGGCCGACGGTCGAAGGCGTCGTCGAGGGGCTCATGGAGGGCGGGCTCGTCGTCGAGTCGGCGCCCGAGGAGGGCGAGGCCCGGCGCCAGGGTCGTCCGGCGCGGAGGTTCCGCTTCCGCGCGGAGGCCGGTCATCTCCTCGGCATCGAGATCGGCCCGCACCGCGTGGCCGCCCTGCTCTCCGGTCTGGACGGCCGGATCATCGGCGCCGGATCCCGCGAGGTGTCGGAGACGGCCCCCGAGGACGAGCGTCTGGACAAGGTGCGGGTGGTCGTCGCGGACGTGCTGCGCAGGGCCGGGGTCGCCCGGTCCAATCTGCGGGCCGTCGGCGTCGGGACGCCCGGCATCGTGGAGGCCGACGGCACGGTACGCCTCGGTACGGCGCTGCCCGGCTGGACGGGCCTCGCGCTCGGCGAGCGGCTGCGCCGCTCCTTCAAGTGCCCGGTCATCGTCGAGAACGACGCGAACGCGGCGGCGGTCGCCGAGCACTGGAAGGGTGCCGCGACCGACTCCGACGACATCGTCTTCGTCCTGGCGGGGCTGAGCCCGGGCGCCGGTTCGCTGATCGGCGGCCGGCTCCACCGCGGCTACGGCGGGGCGGCCGGGGAGATCGGCGCCCTGCACCTCCTGGGCCGCGGGGTCACCCCCGAGCACCTCCTGTCGACCACCGACGAGCCGCTGCACCCGCTGGACGAGCAGGCGGTCGCCGAAGTCTTCGCGCTGGCCCGGAAGGGCGACGCGCGGGCGGAGGCGGCGGTGGACCGGTTCATCCAGCGGCTCGTGCACGACGTGGCGGCGCTGGTCCTCGCGATCGACCCCGAGCTCGTGGTCGTCGGCGGCTGGGCCGCCGGGCTCGACGGTGTGCTCCCGCCGCTCCGCGAGGAGCTGGCGCGCTTCTGCCTGCGGCCGCCGCGCGTGGTGCTCTCGCTCCTGGGCGAGGCCGCCGTGGGCACGGGTGCGCTGCGGCTCGCCCTGGACCACGTCGAGGAGCAGCTCTTCGCGGTCGACGGAACGGTGACGGCCCGCCGCTGAACCGCCGGAGTGGCGGTCCCTCGACGGGCCGTTGCGCGCTAGGCGCGGTGTCAGGAAGCCATCACCAGGTCGACCGAGTCGCCGAAGGTGAGGCGGCAGGTGTCGGCGCGGTACGTGGCCACCGAGACGGCGGCGGTGCGCCCCTCGGAGAGGTAGCGGGTCGTCACGACGAGGACGGGCGCGCCGGGCAGCCGGTCGAGCTCCTTGGCGTCGTCGGCGCGGGCCGAACCGAGCTCCACGGAGCGGTCCTGGCCGTCGAGGGCGAGGTGCTGGAGCTCGCGCAGCACCGTGCGGGCGCGGGCGGGTCCGGCGGGGGTGTCGATGGCGCTGAGGCCCGGCACCGATGCGGCGGGCACGTACAGCAGCTCGGCGGCGACCGACTGGCCCTGGGTGACGCGGATGCGGCGGACGACGTGCACCTGCTCGTCCGCGGCGATCTCCAGGACGCGCGCGACGGCGGCCGGGGCCACGTCGCTGGCGGAGTCCTGGGACTCCCAGGTCTCGTCGCCGACACCGGGCCAGGCGTGCTGGGCGGTGGAGACGTCGACGCCGACGCGCGGCGGGGCGACCGTGGTGCCGACGCCGCGGCGGCGCTGGAGACGGCCTTCCAGCTCCAGCTGCTCCAGGGCCTGGCGGAGCGTGGCACGGGCGACGCCGAAGCGCGCCGCGAGCTCCCGCTCGTTGGGCAGGATCTCTCCGACGGCGAAGTCCGAGTCGAGCGCTTCGCCGATCACTGTCTTGAGGTGCTGGTACTTCGGCTCCGGTACCGATTCCAGCTGCGTGGTCCCCACCCTGATCCTCCGCAAATTCGCCGTGTCCCGCGGCGTTTTTCCGCGCCCTTGTTTATTAAAGGTTCCTGCACTAACTCTGCGACCATAAGGCGAGCCACCCCCTTGGTCAAGACCAATCCTCCGTCAAACGACCCCGAATGTGACCCTCTGACCTAGATCGTTCACAGGACGTTCGCGCCCGCGTGTGCTCTGCGCAGCAAACGGCCCCGTCTCCCGGGTCGGGAGACGGGGCCGGGGGCCGGGGCCGGGGGCCGGGTCAAGGCGGGGCTTCAGAGGTCGGCGAGGCCCTGGAGCTTGTCGGGGTTACGGATGATGTAGACGCACTGGACGCGCCCGTCGCGTACCTCGACCTGGAAGACCGAGTCCGGCCTGCCGTCCACGAAGGCGACCACGGCGGGGGCGCCGTTGAGCTCGGCGAAGCGGTAGTCGTACGTGGTGTCCGTCCCGGTCGCGACACCGCGGAAGAAGCGGCCGATCTTGTCGGCGCCGTCGATGATCCGCAGCGGGGCCTTGGACTTGCCTCCGCTGTCGCCGACGAGGCGCGCGTCCGGGGCGAGCAGGGCGAGGAGCTCGCCGAGGTCGCCGCCGGACGCGGCGGTGAGGAAGCGCTCGGTGAGGTCGCGGCGCTCGGTCGGGTCGACGTCGTACCGCGGCTTGCCCTCGTCGACGTGGCGCCGGGCGCGGCCGGCGAGCTGGCGCACGGCCGACTCGGAGCGGTCGAGCGCGGTGGCGATCTCCCCGAAGGGGAAGCCGAAGGCCTCGCGCAGTACGAAGACGGCCCGCTCCAGGGGGGAGAGGGATTCCAGGACGACGAGGACCGCCAGGGAGACGGAGTCGGCGAGCAGGGCGCGCTCGGCGGTGTCGGGGGCGGTCGCCCCGAAGTCGGTGACGACGGGTTCGGGCAGCCAGGGGCCGACGTAGGACTCGCGGCGCGCCTGGGCCTGTCGCAGCCGGTCGATGGCGAGCCTGGTGGTGATCCGTACGAGGAAGGCGCGCGGCTCGCGGACGGCGGCGCGGTCTTCGGCGGTCCAGCGGAGCCAGGCCTCCTGGACGACGTCCTCGGCGTCGGCGGCACGCCCGAGCATCCGGTAGGCGACACCGAGGAGCATCCGGCGGTGTTCCTCGAAGAGGTCGGTCAGGGTGTCGGTCGGCGTGGTCGGGATATCGGTGGGCACCCGCCCATCCCAGCCGACCGCTGCCGCGCTGTCCAGTTTCGACTCCCGGTCTTGAACTACTGGCTACCGAACGGTAATTCTTGCTGACGAGCCGTATAAGGAACTTCAGGGGAGCCGGAATGCCCGCACGGATCGCGTTCTCGATCGGGACCCCGTCGGGTCCCCGCACGACGTCCCTGGCGTACGAACGGAGGGGCTCGGGAGAACCCCTGCTGCTGCTCCACGGCATCGGGCACCACTGGCAGGCCTGGGAGCCGGTGCTCGACATCCTCGCCGCCGAGCGCGAGGTGATCGCCGTCGACCTGCCCGGCTTCGGCGCCTCGGACCCCCTTCCGGAGGGCTGCCCCTACGGCCTCCCCTCCGTCGTCCCGGTGCTCGGCGCCTTCTGCGAGGCCGTCGGCTTCGACCGGCCGCACGTCGCGGGGAACTCGTTGGGCGGGCTGCTCGCGCTGGAGCTCGGCCGGGAGAAGCTGGTGCGCTCGGTGACCGCGCTCTCCCCCGCCGGCTTCTGGTCGGAGAGCGAGCGGCGGTACGCCTTCGGGACGCTGCGGGCCATGCGGGGCGCGGCCCTGTCGCTTCCCGTGCCGGTGATCGAGCGGCTGTCCCGTACGCCCGTCGGCCGGACCGTGCTCACCAGCACCATCTACGCGCGCCCAGGCCGGCGTTCACCCGAGGCGGTCGTCGCCGAGACCCTCGCCCTGCGCGCGGCCTCCGGCTTCCACCAGACCCTGGCCGCCGGCCGGAACGCCCCCATGCCCGGGGACGTGCCCGGCGTCCCGGTCACCGTCGCCTGGGGCACCAGGGACCGGCTGCTCCTGCGCCGCCAGGGTGTCCGCGCCAAGCACGCCCTGCCCGGCTCCCGGCTCGTGCGGCTGCCCGGCTGCGGTCACGTGCCCATGCACGACGACCCGGCTCTCGTCGCCCGCGTGATCCTGGACGGCAGCCGCTGACCTCCTCCGGCTGAACAGGCCGGTGCCCAGCGCGGCCCCGGCTCCCACGAGGAGACCGCCGGCCGCCTGCGGGAGCCCGAAGGCGGCGCCCGCGACCAGGGCGGCACTCAGCGCGGCGGCGACCGGGATCGCCCCGGTGTAGAGGGTGGCCCGCTCCATGCCGATCCGCTGGACACCCATGTAGAAGAGGACGAACCCGACGACCGTGGCCAGGGCCGCCTGCCAGACCAGGGCGCCCGTCTCCACGGCCGTCGGAATCCGGACGAAGCCGGCCCCGTCGACGGCGAGGCCGACGAGCGTCGCCTCGACCGCGCCGATCCCGCACACGGCGACGGTCAGCAGCTTCGGCCCGAGCAGGCGCAGCACCGGTACGGCGAGCACGGTGAACCCCACCTCGCCCACGAGCGCCGCCACCGACCAGCCGATCCCCGCCAGGTCCGTCCGCCCCCAGCCCTGCACGGTGAAGGCGCCGGCGGCGACGAGCAGAGCCCCGTACAGGACGGCGGGGGCGGGCCTGCGGCCCTCGGTCAGCGGGACGAGGACGGCGACGACGACCGGGGCGCAGCCGACCAGCACCCCGGGAACGGCCGGTTCGGCCGTCCGTTCGGCGGCGAGCACCGCGAGGTTGAAGCCGACCATGCCGACGGCCGCGACCGCGGCGAGCCGCAGCCAGTGACGGAGCGTCAGGGTCCGGAGCGGGGTGAGCCCGCCGCGGCCGAGCAGCGGGAGCAGGAGCAGACAGGCCGCCGCGTACCGCAGGGCCTGCCCGCCCGCGTACGGATAGGCACCGAGGAGGCTGTTGGCGGTGAAGGAGGCGCCCACGAGGGCGTAGGCGAGGGTCACGAGGAGGACGCCGCGCAGGGAGTTCGCGTTCATGGTCTCGACGCTAGGAAGCGGCGCGGTCCTGGTTAAGGTCCACTCTCCCCGCGTCATCGGGGACCACTTCCTGCCGCCGTGGGTCCCCTGCGGCTCCTCTTCGGCTCCTCTTCCGTTCCTCGTCCGGGCGAACGGCGTGTCACCCTTGGTCTCCGCGCGTCAGGAACTCGTCAAGGCGCGGAGGTCGGGAGCGGGAGGGGCCGTGACGGAGAGGGAGCCGGTCGAGGGGTACCTGGAGGGTTACGCCGAGATCCTGACCGGCGTGTGCGCGGGGGGCCGCAGGCTCACCCGTGACGAGCGCGAGACCCTGCGCTCCCAGGGGGAGCGGGCCGCGGAGGTCGGCATCGGCCTGCGGGCCCTCGTCCGCGCCCACCTGTCGGCCGCGCAGCGGGTCCTCCCCGACGTGCCGCACTCCGCCGTCGGGCACCTCCTGAGCGCCGTGGAGCAGGCCGTCGACGCCTTCGCCGAGGGACACGAGCGGGCGCAGCGGCTGGCGATCCGCCAGGAGGAGGCCGCACGACGGGAGTTCGTCGACGACCTGCTCTACGGGCGCAGCGACCTCGGGAGGCTCGCCGAGCGTGCGGTGCGTTTCGGGCTGCTGCTGTCCCACGCCCATGCCGTGGCCGTGGCGCGGGGCCCGGAGCCGTACGACGACGGCTGCGCGGTCATCCGGGCCGTCGAGTCCGCGCTCTTCGCCCGCTTCGGCGACCGCCGGATCCTGCTCACGACCAAGGACGGGCGGCTGATCTGCCTGGCGCCGGCGGACGAGCCCGAGGTGCTGGCCCACTTCGCCAAGCAGGCGTACGCGGCGACCGGCGGCGGCCAGGTCGCGGTCGGCCGCGCACACCCGGGCGCCGGCGGTGTCGTCCACTCCTACGAAGAGGCGCTCAACGCCCTCGACCTCGCCGCCCGCATGGACCTGGACGACCCGGTGCTCCACGCCGCGGACCTCCTCGTCTACCCGGTCCTGGCCCGCGACCGGCAGGCGATGGTCGATCTCGTCCACACCGTGCTCGGACCGCTCCAGCAGGCGCGCGGGGGCCCGAGGCCCCTGCTCGACACCCTCACCGCGTACTTCGACACCGGCTGCGTCACCGCGCAGGCGGCCCGCCGACTCAGCCTCAGCGTGCGGGCGATGACGTACCGCCTCGATCGCATCCACCGGCTGACGGGCTCGGATCCCGGCGATCCGGTCCAGCGCTACACGCTCCAGACGGCCGTCGTCGGGGCCCGGCTCCTCGGCTGGCCCGACCAGCCGCTGTGAATCCGGAGCGCCGGCTCGCCCCTGACGGCATCAAGAGCGCGTAAAGATTGCCGGGATACGGCAATGACCATCCGTGCTGTTCCGTGGAAGCATCCTCATGGGGGCGGAAAGGGTCGCCCGGAACGGGGTGGCGCGCATGGGGTGGTTTCTGGGTCTCGGCAGTGCGGGTCTCGTCCTGCTGGCCCTCTCGCTGGTCTTCGACGGCATCCTCGAAGGGTTCTTCGACTCGATCGGCGGCGGATTCGGGGGCGGACTCAGCGGACTCGACGGGGCTCTCTCGCTGCCGGTGATCGCCGGTTTCGTGTCGGCCCTCGGGTTCAGCGGGGCCATCGCGACGGGCGCCGCGGGGGCCGGGGTCGTGGTCGCGACCCTCACGGGCATCGCCGTGGGCGCCGTCGTGGCCTGGCTCACCTGGCGGTTCAGCCGGGTGCTGCTCCGGGACGGCGCGGCGCCCGCGCCGCGGGGCGAGGACCTCACGGGTACGTCGGGTGCGGTGGTCACGGCCATTCCCGCCGACGGCTACGGCGAGGTGCTGCTGTATCTGGGCGGGCAGCCGGTGAAGTACGCGGCGAAGGCCGCGGAGCCGGTGGCGCGGGGCACCGAGGTGTGGGTGGAGTCCGTGCCGTCGCCGACGTCGGTGACCGTCCGCCCCGTCGAACGCTGACCCGGCCCACTCTCACCCACTCACTTCCATCCAAGGGGAATTCACCATGAGTCCTGTCCTGGCCGCCGTCGTGGGCATCGTCGTCCTCGTCGTGCTCCTCGGCCTGGCCGTCGTCACCCGCTACAAGGTCGCCGGGCCCAGCGAGGCGTTCATCATCACCGGCCGCCGCGGCAAGCAGGCGACCGATCCCGCGACCGGGCGGGTGTTCACCGACAACAGCGGCCAGAAGGTCGTGGTCGGCGGCGGCGTGTTCGTCGTGCCGTTCGTGCAGCAGAAGTTCACCCTCGACCTGTCGAGCCGGCACATCCCCGTCGCGGTACGCGGCGCGGTCACCCTGCGCGGGGTGAAGGCCAACCTGGAGGGCGTCGCGATCGTCAAGGTCGGCGGCACGGAGGACTCGATCCGGGCGGCCGCGCAGCGGTTCCTCATGCAGCAGGACGGCATCGTCGGCTTCACGCAGGAAGTGCTGTCCGGCGCGCTGCGGTCGATCGTCGGCCGCATGTCGGTCGAGGACATCATCCGGGACCGCGCCGCCTTCGCCGGTCAGGTCGCCGAGGAGGCCGAGGCCAGCCTGTCCGGGCAGGGCCTTGTCCTGGACGCCTTCCAGATCCAGGACATCACCACCGAGGGCTCCTACCTGGAGGACCTCGGGCGCCCCGAGGCCGCCCGCGCCAAGCAGGAGGCGGACATCGCCGAGGCCGTGGCCCGCCGCGCCGCCGAACAGGCCCGGCTGAAGGCGGAGGAGGAGATCGCGATCGCGCAGCGGACCCTCTACCTGAAGCAGGCCGAGATCAAGGCCCAGACCGACGAGGCCGCGGCCCAGGCCAACGCGGCCGGCCCGCTCGCCGACGCCGCCCGCCAGCAGGACATCCTGGCCGAGCAGGAGAAGGTCGCCGCACGCCAGGCCGCGCTCACCGACCGGCAGCTCGACACCCAGGTCCGCAAGCCCGCCGACGCCGCCCGCTACCAGGCCGAGCAGGAGGCCGAGGCGCGTCGTATCGGCCTGGTCAAGCAGGCCGAGGCGGACGCCCAGCGGGCCAGGCTCACCGGTGAGGGCGAGAAGGCCCACCGCGCGGCCCTCGCCGACGCCGTGCGCATCGAGGGCGAGGCCGAGGCCGCCGCCATCGCCGCGCGGGGCGCCGCCGAGGCCGAGGCCATGGAGAAGAAGGCCGACGCCTTCGACCGGTACGGCGACGCCGCCGTCCTCCAGATGCTCGTCGAGGTCCTGCCGCAGGTCGTCGCCAAGGCGTCCGAGCCGCTCTCGGCCATCGACAAGCTGACCGTCATCTCCACGGACGGGGCGAGCCAGCTGACCCGTACGGTCACCGACAACGTCGCCCAGGGCATGGAACTCCTCTCCTCCACCACGGGAGTCGACCTCGCCCAGCTCCTCCAGGGCTTCACCCAGCGGAAGCCCGTACCGTCGCAGCCCGTACCGGCGCCGGCCGTGCCGTCCGACGACGGATCGATCGAGATCACCGGCTAGGGCCTGTCCGCTGCCTTCGGCAGGTGGCGGAGGGAGATGACGCCGAGTGCGGCGTGGAGGACGGCCGCGACAGCGGCGGCGGTGTGCAGGCCGGTGACGAAGGCCGACTTCGCGTCCTCGGCCACGGCGGGTACGAGGCCGGGGATCCGGAGTGTCTCGTCGAGGGTGCCGGCGAGATCGGGTCCCTGGAGCCGGAAGACAAGGGCGGCCAGCGAGCCGAGCAGCGCGATGCCGAGGGCGTTGCCGAGCTCGTTGCCGGTCTCGGCGATCGCCGCCGCGGCCCCGGCGCGTTCCGCGGGGACGGCGGCGACGGCCGTGTCGGCGACGACGCTGAAGGAGATCCCGTAACCGACGCCGGCGACGACGGTGGAGGCGACGTACCAGCCGATGCCGCCGGAGACGCCGGTCGCCGGCAGCAGGAACAGGCCCGCGGCGACGAGGAAGTGGCAGGTGACGAGCGCGGCCCGGGTGCCGATGCGGGCGGCGATCGCCGGGGTCACGACGCAGGTGACGGTGAGGACGGCGGCGCCGGGGAGCGCGACGAGGGCCGCGTCGAGGACGGTCAGTCCCAGGACGGACTGGAGGTAGATGCCGCCGAGGTAGGCCACCGCCGACCACGCGGCCAGCGGCAGAAAACCGGT
Source organism: Streptomyces sp. NBC_01255 (assembly GCF_036226445.1). Lineage (NCBI taxonomy): Bacteria > Bacillati > Actinomycetota > Actinomycetes > Kitasatosporales > Streptomycetaceae > Streptomyces > Streptomyces sp. NBC_01255. Next base: position 7,399,980 of record NZ_CP108474.1, on the reverse strand, counting down.
CACGGCCGCGATTGTGAACACCCGGTCGTGGAAGAGGCGGAAGTCGATCAGCGGGTGTTCGAGGCGCAGTTGCCGCCGGACGAACCACCCCAGGGTGACGACGCCGGCCGCCCCCGCGACCACCGGGATCGCCGCCGGCCCTTCCGCGGCGGCGGACTTGATCGCGTAGACGGTCAGCAGGATGCCCACGGCGGAGAGCGGAACACCCACGACGTCGACGCGACCGCTCCCGGTGGCGCGTACCTCGCGGAGCAGGGCCGGGGCCAGCGCCAGGAAGAGGACGACGACGGGGAGGTTGATCAGGAAGACCGACCCCCACCAGAAGCTGCTCAGCAGTCGTCCGCCGACGACCGGGCCGATCGCGAAACCGGCGGCGAAGGTGGCCGCGAAGACGCCGATCGCCTGCGCCCGTCGGCGCGGGTCGGGGAAGAGTTCACCCAGGACCGCGAGCGCCGACGGCAGCAGCGTGGCACCGGCCACCCCCATCAGCGCCCGGAAGGCGATCAGCAGCTCCGGCCCGGGGGCGAACGCCGCTCCCGCGGACGCCGCGCCGAACACCGCCGCTCCGGTCATCAGAAGCCTCAGGCGCCCGTACCGGTCGCCGATGTTCCCGAACGCGATGAGCAGGGAGCCGACGGCGAATCCGTAGACGTCCAGGATCCACAACGTCTGGCCGGCGGTCGGCGACAGCGCTTCGGAGACCGAGGGCATCGCGAGGAACAGGACCGAGCCGTCCATCGCGACGAGGAGGACCGGACCGAGGACGACGAGCAGGCCGAGCCACGCTCGCGGACCGGGTGAGGGGGAAAGGGGCTGTGCGTGCAGCCGTGAGTTCGGCCGCACGTTCCGCTGCGTATTGCACGGGGGATTCCGCTGGGCATTCATGCGTCCGACGGTGGGCCACCCTCCGCCCGGCAACCATCCCCGCGTCGTGGGTACACCCGACAGGTACACCCACGCACGGACCATGCCGCCTACGCTCGAGGCCATGGAACTGGAGAGCCTCGGCGCCTATCTCAAGACCCGCCGCGACCGGGTCACGCCTGCCGACGTCGGACTCCGCGCGTACGGCACCGCCCGCCGTGTCCCGGGCCTGCGCCGCGAGGAGCTCGCCCAGCTCGCCGGGGTGAGCGCCGGCTACTACACGCGGCTGGAGCAGGGGCAGCCCGGTACGGCCTCCCAGCAGGTCCTCGACGCGCTGGCGGGCGTGCTCCGGCTCGATACGGCCGAGAGGACCCACCTGCACAACCTGGCCCGTCAGCCCACCACGCCACACCTCGTCCGGCCCCGCCCGGAGAAGCCGCACCAACGGGTGCTGGCGCTCCTGGCGTCCCTGGGAGAGAGCACGCCGGCCGTGGTACTCGGCCGGCGCGGCGACGTACTGGCCTGGAACCGCACGGGGCATGCCCTCGTCGCGGAGCACGTCGACTTCGAGGCGCCCCACGATCCCGCGCGGCGGCCGTCCATACCGAGGATGTTCTTCCTCGACTCCCTCACCCGGGACCTGCACGGGAACTGGGACGAGCTGGCCCGGATCCACGTCGCGTACCTGCGGCTCACCGCGGGCCGGTATCCCACGGACGCGCGTCTGGCCGAGCTGATCGGCGAACTCGCCATGCGGAGCCAGGTCTTCACCCGGCTGTGGGCCAAGGGCGACGTCGCGGACTGCACCGTGGGCACGATGCGCCTGCGGCACCCGACCGTCGGCGGGGTCGACGTCGACTACCAGGTGTGGCTCCAGCCCGAGAGTCCCGACCACCGGCTGGAGGTCTACACCCCCAACGACACCGCCTCGGCCGACGCACTGCAACTGCTGGCCGCCCAGATCACGTGAGCCGGTCCAGGCCCGTCACCGAGCGCCTGACGATGCGGAACCGGGCGGGTGGAGTTCGGCGCGTCGAAGCACGGGGACCGAGAGGCCGAGTGCTGCTGCCAGCAGACAGATCGCGCCGCATCCGAGGAAGAACATGTCCGCTCCCCACAGGGCTACCGTGATGCCGACGGCCGGGAAGAGCACGGGAGCGAGGCCCAGCGTGCACAGAGTGGTGACCGACGTGACCCGTCCGAGGTAGCGGGGGTCCGTCTCCGTCTGGACCAGGGCTCCGGTCACGGTAGTCGTGAACCCGCTGGTCAGCCCGATCACAGCACCGAACATGACGGCGACGGGAAGGGTGGGCGCCTGTCCCAGGGCGACCGCTCCGACGGCGGTGGCGAGCAGCGCGCCGCACATGGTGAGCCCGGCGCGCGGTATCCGGGTCGAGACGGTGAGCAGCAACGCCGAAGCCGCGGCTCCGACGCTGAACGCGCTCGCGATCCACCCCATGCCCGAGGCGCCCCAGCCGCGTTCGTCGGCCAGGAGTACCAGGCCGGTGGCGACAGGACCGCTGAAACACATCTCGCTCAGCCCGATCACCGTGACCAGCGGGGCGAGCATCCGGTGCCGGCGGACGTAACGCAGACCGTCACCCAGCTCGCGCCAGGCGGAGGCTCGCCGGGATGCCTCTGCCGAGGGTGTGATCCGCACGGTGAGCAGGGTGGCGAGCGAGAGAGCGAAGAGAACTCCTGCGGCTGCGAACGCGCCGCCCGCACCGCCGATCACCAGGACGGTTCCCGCCAGGAGGGGGCCGACGGCGTTGCTCAGCCGGAGGGACAATCCGCGCATCCCCTGGACCCGGGCAAGCTGCTCGGGTGCAGTGAGACGCGGCGGGAGCGCGCCCACCGCCGGCATGAAGACCGCGTCGACCACTCCGAAGATCAACGCGACCGAGACCAGCAGCCACACGCTCGGGGACGACGCCAGCATGGCCACGGCAGCGGCGAGGACGACCGCGCAGCGCACGGCATCGCTGACGACGGCGACCCGGCGCGGCCCGAACCGGTCGGCCACCACGCCACCGCCCAGCATCAGCACCGCACGGGGAAGAGCTCCGGCCGCGACCACCAGGCCCACCTGCGACGGCCCGCCGGCGCGCGTGGCGGCCCAGGACAGGGCGAGGAAGTACACGATGTCGCCGGTGACCGAAGCGGTGTACGCGGTGAGCCAGCGCAGAACGTTGACGTCCCGGTAAGCGGGCCGCGCCGACGGGGCTAATCCGTGCGCGTTCACACGTCACCGGCCGACGGCAGGGCCCGAGCCGTACCAGGTACCGGAAATGCCTGTACGTGCAGCGTCACCGGCGTGGCCCCCTCGGTCGCCTCGCTCTCTTCGTGTCGATAGCGGGAGATCACCTGGAAGATCTCGCCCCGCATCCGCTCCACCTCGCCCGGGGTCAGGTACAGAAGAAAGTCGCTGAACGCAGCGACGTCGAGCCACTCCTGAGGGAGTAGCGGTACCTCGTGCGCGGCCCTGCGCAGGCGATCCGCAGCGGCGAGGGCCACTGCGTGCGTGTAGGCGCGTCCGGCCTCGCGCTGCTCCGCAGGAGCGGCGGCGGGGTCGTGGATCGACTGGCGGTGGGCGGACTTCCACCACCGCTCCCGCCCGGTGCCACGGTCCGGCTCCTCCACGATGAGTCCGCCCGACGCGAGGCGACGCAGGTGGTAGCTGGCCGCGCCGGGGTTGATGCCGAGTTCGTCGGCGACCCGGGTGGCGGTGGACGGACCACGCTCACGCAGCAGGGTGAGCACGTTCACGCGCAACGGGTGAGCGAGTACGCGCAAGGCGGCGGTGTCGAGCTCGACGTCCCGTCCCGAAGGCTCGGTTGATGCAGCGGAGGAAGCGACCATGTGCCGAGGGTAGACCTGCAACAGTTGTTTCAAAAGAGTTGTTGTGAACATGGGAGAGACCTCGCCCTCGCACGGCATACTCGTCGGGAGCGGACCCCCAGGGACAGGATCGTGAGGCGGACGTGTCATCCACCACCGCGGGGCCGGCCGTGCAGCCGGCCTGGGAGTTGCTCCTGCCGGCGGCCGGCGCCCCGGCGCGGCGGCGGGGGCGGGCCCTGCAGGAGGCGCTGCGGGACGCGGTGCGTTCCGGGCGGCTGACGCCGGGGACGCGGCTGCCGTCGAGCCGGGAGCTCGCGGCCGACCTCGGCGTCTCGCGGGGGCTGGTCACCGAGGCGTACGAACAGCTCACCGCCGAGGGGTACTTGCGCAGCGACCGGGGCGCGGGGACCTGGGTGGGCGGTGCGGCGCGCTCGGCCGTGCGCGGGGCGCTCGATCTCGCGCCCGGCGCATCAGGGATCCAGGTGGACTTCCATCCGGGCACCCCTGACCTGGCGATGTTCCCGAGGGCCGCGTGGGCGGCGGCCCAGCGGTCCGTCATGGCGCGGCTCCCGCACCCGGCGCTCGGCTACCCGGACCCGCGCGGACTGCCCGAGCTGCGCGAGGCGCTGGCGGGGATGCTGGCGCGGCGGCGGGGGGTGGTGGCCGATCCGGAGCGGCTCGTGGTCTGTTCGGGCGTGGCGCAGGCGTCGACGCTGCTCGGTTTCGTCCTGCGGGGGCGGGGGCTCCGCACGGTCGGCATCGAGGATCCGGGCAGTCCGGAGCACGGGCGGCTGTTCGCCTCGACCGGCATGGACACGGTGTGGCTGCCGCTGGACGAGGAGGGGCTGCGGCCCGGGCCGCTCGCCGATTCCGGGGTGCGCGCGGTGGTCGTGACCCCCTCGCACCAGTTCCCGTCCGGGATCAGCTGGTCGGCCGAGCGGCGCGCCGCGCTCCTCGACTGGGCGCGGGCGGTGGACGGGTACGTCCTGGAGGACGACTACGACGGCGACTTCCGGTACGACCGGGCGCCGGTCGGCGCGCTCCAGGGGCTCGACCCGGAGCGCGTCGCGTACGCGGGCTCGGTCAGCAAGTCCCTGGCGCCCGGGCTGCGGCTCGGCTGGATGCTCGTCCCCGGGGCGCTGCTCGGCGAGGTCGTCGAGCGCAAGCGGACGATGGACCTCGGCAATCCCGTACTCGATCAGGCGGTGCTCGCGGAGTTCGTGACGCGCGGCGGGTACGACCGGCAGTTGCGGCGGTGTCAGCGCGCCTACCGGGAGCGGCGGGACGCGCTGCTCGCCGCGCTCGACGAGCATCTGCCCGGCACCCGGGTGAGCGGGATCGCGGCCGGGCTGCACGTCATCGCGCGCGTGCCGGGGTGCTTCGGGCCTCCTGCGCGGTTCCTGGCGCGGGCGGCCGAGGCGGGTGTGGCGCTCCGGCCGCTGGAGGAGTACGGCACGGCACGGCCCGCCGACGGGGACGTACGGCTGGTCATCGGGTACGCGCATCTGTCGCCCTCCGTCATCGCGCGGGGCATCCGGCTGGTGGCCGAGGCCGTGGGCCGGGAGTGATCTGTTCACGCGGGGTTGGTGTGGGCGCCGCCCCCGGCCGTTAGGCAGGGGGCGGCGGCGCGACTCCCGTGCCCGGACACGCTTCTGGAGGTCTTCGATGTCCCACTCCGTGCCCGATTCCCCTCTCTCCCCCGCCCGGCGCGGCCTGCTGCGCGGGTCGCTGGCCGCCTCGGCGGCGCTCGCGCTCGGCGGCACCGGACTCGCGGCACCCGCTTTCGCGCTCTCGGGGCGGCCGCGAGCCGCCTGGGGTGTGCAGACGGGCGACGTCACGGCCTCCTCCGGCCTGGTGTGGGTGCGGTCGGACCGGCCCGCGCGGATGCTCGTGGAGACCTCGGCGAGCGAGTCGTTCCGGCGGGTACGCCGGCATCACGGGCCGCTGGTCGGCGCGGGCACGGACTTCACCGGCACGACCGCGCTGCGCGGGCTGCCGGCCGGTGAGCAGATCCACTACCGGGTGACGCTGGCGGACCCGGACGATCCGCGCCGGACGGGCGAGCCGGTCGTCGGCACCTTCCGCACCGCCCCGGAGCGGCGCCGTGACGGCGTCCGCTTCCTGTGGTCGGGGGACATCGCGGGCCAGGGCTGGGGCATCAATCCGGACATCGGCGGCTTCCGTGCGTACGAGGAGATGCGCCGCCTCGACCCGGACTTCTTCCTGTGCAGCGGCGACTCGATCTACGCCGACGGGGTCATCCAGCCCAGCGTGACGCTGCCGGACGGCCGGATCTGGCGGAACGTCACGACGCCGGAGAAGTCGAAGGTCGCGGAGACGCTCGACGAGTACCGGGGCAACTTCCGCTACAACCTGCTCGACCACAACGTCCGGGCGTTCAACGCCCAGGTGCCGTCGGTGGTGCAGTGGGACGACCACGAGGTGCGGAACAACTGGTACCCGGGGCAGATCCTGGACGACGCGCGCTACACGGAGAAGGACGTCGACGTGCTCGCCGCCCGTGCCCTGCGGGCCTTCGGCGATTACACGCCGGTGTCCACCCTCCACGCGCGCGCGGGCGGCGGGTCCTCGCGAACGAGCCGGATGCACCGCGTCGTCCGGTACGGGCCGCTGCTCGACGTGTTCGTGCTCGACATGCGGTCGTACCGGAACGCCAACTCCCCCGGCCGGCAGGCCGACGACACGACCGGCATCCTCGGCGCGGAGCAACTGGCCTGGCTGAAGCGGGAGCTGGCGGCGTCCACGGCGGTGTGGAAGGTGCTCGCCGCGGACATGCCGCTGGGCCTGGTCGTGCCGGACGGGTCCGCGAACTTCGAGGCGATCGCGCAGGGCGACCCGGGCGCGCCGCTGGGCCGCGAGCTCCAGATCGCGGACCTGCTGCGGTTCGTGAAGCACCGCCGGATCACCGGCACGGTGTGGCTGACGGCGGACGTGCACTACACGTCGGCGCAGCACTACGCGCCGGAGCGGGCCGCCTTCCAGGACTTCGCGCCCTTCTGGGAGTTCGTGTCCGGTCCACTGGCGGCGGGCGGCTTCCCGGCGAACGCGCTGGACGCGACCTTCGGTCCGGAGCGGGTCTTCGTCCGGGCGCCGGAGCGGGCGAACCTGTCGCCGATGGAGAGCCCGCAGTACTTCGGCGAGGTCGACATCGACGGCCACAGCGGCGAGCTGACGGTACGGCTGCGGGCCGAGGGCGGCTCGGTGCTGTTCAGCAAGGTGCTGCGGCCGGGGCTCGTCGGACAGTAAGTCCTGGTCGGAGGCGGTACGGCGAGCGACAGGCAGGGCGGTACGGCGAGGGCCCCCGGTGATTGTCAGTGGCGGGCCGTACCGTTTTCTCCATGACGCGATCCGTACATGCGCTCGCTTACGCACGTCCTTCCGCGCTGGAGTCCACGGGCTCCGGCCGGCTGCTCGGCCTGGAGACGGCGGGGGGTCTCACACCCCGGGGTGCCGAGGCCCATCCCCGCTTCTTCTCGGGCTTCCTGGCCGCTCCGCAGGTCGCCGCCCGCGGTCTGCTCGCGGTCGCCGACGTGGCGGCGGCCCGCTACGACCAGCGGATACGGCCGGGTTCGCTGGACCCGGTGGTGACGGGGAACGGGGACCGGCTGCGGTTCGAGTCCTTCTCCGGCTGCGGCGGGGTGTACGCGCGCCTGGACGTGCTCGACGAGGGCCTCGGGGGCGCGGAGACGGGCCACGGCACGACCAATGTGGACGTCAACAACCCGCTGCGCGAGGCGCTGTCGCGGATGACCGGGGACGATCCGCTGCATCTGCGGGTCGGCCCCGAGGAGATGGCGGTGACCACCCTCGCGGGGGCGGTCGTGGAGAAGAAGGTCCCGCTGCCGGACCGGTGGTTGCGGGGGTTCGCCGAGGCGCAGGTCGCCTCGGCCCGGTTCGACCTGCGGGCCGAGCTGACGGGGACGGAGGTCGTCCGGTTCCTGCGGTCCCTGCCGCGCACGCAGGCCCGGGGGCGCGGCCCGCTGTGGATCGTCCCGGCGGGCCGGACGCTGCGTCCCACGACGCGGCCGGGTCCGGGTGCGGTGTGCCTGCCGGGTCCCGACCGGCTGGTCGCCCTGGAGCGGGTGCTGCGGCACGCGACGGGACTGCGGGTGTACGGGCCGGTGCCGGACGGCGCGGCCACGGCGAGCGCCTGGGAGGTGACCCTGCCGGGCATGCGGCTGACGCTGACGCTGTCGCCCGACCCGGCGCGGGGCTTCTCCGGCGAGGGCGGGGTCCTGGAGGCGCTGGCGACGGAGGACGCCGCGCAGGACGCGGAGTTGGTCGCCGTGCTGCTGGCCTGGGAGCCGCGGATCGACCTGGCGGACCTCGCGGCGCAGGCCGGGCTCTCGGTCGACCGGGTGCGGGCGGCGCTGACCCGGCTGGGCACGGCGGGCCGCGTGGGGTACGACGTGGCGGAGGCGGCCTACTTCCACCGGGAGCTGCCGTACGACGCGGACCGCGCGGAGCGGCACAACCCCCGCCTTGTGAGCGCGCGCCGGCTGGTCGCGGAGGGCGCGGTGGAGCTCGAAGGGGAGCTGGCGACGGTGGCCTCGGGCGAGCGGCGCTACCGGGTCCGGGAGTCGGGCGGGGCGCTGAACTGTACGTGCCGGTGGTGGGCGGACCACCAAGGGCGGCGGGGTCCGTGCAAGCACGCGCTCGCGGTGCGGATGGTCCGGCGGGGCGCGTCCGCCGCCGGGTCGGAGCCGGAAGCGGAGCCGGTATCGGAGCCGCAGGCGATACCGGGGGCCGGTCCTGGCCCGGGGCGGTGACGGGGCGCACGGCGGCTGTACGGAAGATGGGGGCGGGCGTAGTGACGCGACGGACGGAGAAGGCCGTGGGGACGACGAAGGCCGAGGGGGAAGGGCATTCCGTGGGGATCGAGAAGCTGATCGAGGCGGTGCGCGGTGGGCGCGCCGACGAGGTGCCCTCGCTGTTGGAGGGGCTGGGGACGGCGGAGCGCGGCACGGTCCTCGCGGAGCTGAAGTCGCTGCGTACCGAGGTGCGCGGCTGGGAGACGAAGCGCCCACGTGAGGCGGCCGACGTCCGGCGCGCGCTGTACGTCGCGGGGGCCGGCTGTCACCCGGGGGCTTCGGCGGCGGCGACCTGGCTCGGCGCCCGTGATCTGGCGCCCTGGCGCTCGGAGGGCAGTGGCCCGGTGCTCCAGGCGGTCGCCGACCGGTCTCCGGAGTGGCAGGCCGACGTGGCCGGCCGGCTCGCCGCACGGCCGGCCGTCGCGGAGCACAGCTACGAGCTGATCCGCGGCCTGGTGGAGCGGTCCGGCTGCGCGGTGCCGGCGACCGACGGGTACGTGCTCGGCTGGGCGTGGCAGTTCCGCGCCGGCAGCCGCTGGCGGTGGTCGTTCGAGGGCCCCGAGCTCCTGGAGCGGCTGCGGTCGGATCCGCAGACGCCGGTCCTGGTGCTTCACGCCCTCTCGATGGCGGAGAGTCCGGACGAGTTGACCTGGACGCTCACCGAGGCTCCGCACGCGCACTGGCCCACGGCTGTCGCGGCGCTCGTCGGGGAGGGCGTGCTGGACCGGACCGAGGTCCTGGACGCCGCCCTGTCCCGGCTGTTGCGGGGCGGCCGACCGCGCGACCTGCGGTTCCCCATGGACCTGCTGCGGCTGGTCGAGCCGACGGGGGCGGAGTTCCGGGAGCGGGTCCCCGACCTGGTCGGGATGACGGCGGACACCCCGTCGCCGATCGCAGGGTACGCGCAGGAGGTGCTGGCCGGGCTGGCGGTGGACGGGGGGCTGTCGACCGCCGCACTGGCCGAGATGACGAGCGCGGTGCTCTTCCGGACCGAGAAGAAGCTGGTGCGGGCCCAGTTGACGCTGGTCGGCAAGGTGCTGGCGCGGGAGCCCGGCGCGGCGGCCGAGCTGCTGCCCGCGGTCGCGGAGGTCTTCGGGAACGAAGACACCGACCTCCAGGGCCGCGCGCTGAAGCTGGTGGGCCGTCACCTGTCCGCCGTGGACGACTCCGTACGGCTGGAGCTGGCCGGTCAGGCCGGGTTGCTGAGCCCGGCGCACCGGCAGGCCGCCGTGGAGCTGTTCGGGGATTCCCTGGAGGGTGGCACCGGGCTCCCGTACGAGGAGATCCTGCCGCCCGTACCGGAGCCCCAGCCGGCCGGGCCCCCGGCGGCGACGATCGAGGAGCTCGTCGAGGGCATGCTGGCGAAGGGGGTCAACGACGATCCGGTGCGGTTCGAGCGGGCGCTCGACGGGCTGGTACGGCACGCCCACCGGGACCGGGAAGCGCTGACGCGGGCGGTGCTGGAGGCCTTCACCACCAAGAGCTGGCAGGAGCCTCACCACTTCTCGTACGACTTCCGTCCGCTCCACGCCGTGCTCGCGGGATTCCTCGGGCTGCTCGAGCCGTCGTGGATCGAGGACCGGAGGGTGCGGGAACCCGAGACCACGGCCTGCTTCCACGACGCTCTGACCGGCATCCGGGACGCGCGGCTGTGGGAGGCCTCCGCTCTGATCGGCACGGACGCGCTGCCGTTCCTGCTCGCCTCACCGACCGTGAGCACCGGCGGTGTCGATCCCCTGGTGCTCGTCGAGCGACTGCGCGCCTACCGGGACGCGGGCGTCGAGCCCGCCCCCGCCGATCTGGCCCAGGCCCTGCTGCGGGTCCTGCGGACCGCCCCCGACGCCGGGCGGGCGGAGGTGGAGGCGTCGGCCCTCGGCACCGAGGCCGGACAGCGGCTCGGCGCGTGGCTGCGGGCGGACGAGCCGCTGGCGGCGACCGTACGGTTCCTCGAGCGGGAGGAGGACCGGACCCTGGAGAGATGGTGGGTCGCCCAGCGGGTGGTGGTCGAGCTCGCCGACCGGGCCGTGGTGCGGGAGGAGTTCCCGCCCGCCTTCCGGTGGCTGGGCGGCACGCTGGAGACGGCGCCCCGCCGCTGCTACCACTGGGTCTCCGGCGGGGAGCACTGGGCTCCGGTCCTGCCGGCCGATCGCGAGGTCCTCGCGGCCTGCTTCGTGCCGTCCCTCGCGCGCGGCAGCGGCTCGGGGAAGACGTCCGAACCGCTGACCGGGCTGGCCGAGGCGGAGGGCCGGGTGGGCCGGGCCGTCGCCGTCGCCGTCGCGCTCGCACTGGGCGCCGGGGATGCCGACGACCGGCTGCGGGCCCTGGACGCGCTGCTCGTGCTCGCGTCGCGGGGTGATCTGGACGGCCGGAAGGTCGGCGAGGAGCTGGCGTGGCTGGTCGCCGAGGGTTCGGTCAAGCCGAACCGGCTGGCGGACGCGGCCCGGACGGCGGCGGTCACGGGGGCGTACGGGACGGTCTGGGCGGTGCTCTCGGCGGCGCTCCCCGAGCTGCTGGGCGACGGGAAGCCGGTGCGCGGCCTCGGCGAGGTGCTCGCGGTGGCGGCCGACTGCGTGGAGCGGTGCGGGGCGCGGGGTGAGCTTCGCGGGCTGGACGGCGTCGCTGCGGGCAAGGGCTCCTCGCAACTGGTCGTCCAGGCGAAGCGGCTGCGCGCCGCACTCGGCTAGGAGGCCGATCAGGAGGCAGACCAAGGGGCCGATCAGACTGTGACCCAAACGGTCTGAATCGGCCTCTAAGGCACCAGATCGGCGCTTAACCCGTCAGTCACAAAACGTTCGTGATCACGCAACACCACTGGGTCACAGTGAAGCCATGACCGATGTGACGTCTTCGAAGAGCACCCGCCGCCCGCACCACTGGCGGCACGACCTGATCGAGCTCGCCGCCCTGTTCACCGCCGTGGTGGTGGCCGACACGATCGCCAAGACCATCGCCAAGGGGCCCGACGGCCACTACCTCCTGGTGTTCTCGGCGATCGCGCTGGCCGCCACCGCCGCCTTCCACACGTGGTGGGCGCGGCGGGGCAGTCATGCCAGCCATGCACCGCCCCCCGGGGCCACCAGCGGTGACTCCGGCGGGCGCTCCACCACGGCTCCGTCGGCCGACGACCGCGCCGGCGCGGAGGACGCCCCGCGGCCGCCCGTCGAGACGGTCCTCTGGCGCATGCGGACCACCGTCGAGGACACCCCGGGCAGCCTCGCCGCCCTGTGCACGGTCCTCGCCCGGCTGGGCGTGGACATCCTCACCCTCCAGACCCACCCGCTCGCCCGGGGCACGGTCGACGAGTTCCTGCTCCGTGCCCCCGCCGACCTCTCCGCCCAGGATCTCGCCCGCGAGACCGCGGCGGCCGGCGGCCGCGACACCTGGACCGAGCGGGCCGACGCCCACGACCTGGTCGACACGCCCACGCGGGTCCTCGGCCTCGCCACCCGTACGGCGCTCGACGCCGCCGAACTGCCGCTCGCCCTGCGCCAGCTCCTCGGCCGCTGCACGCTCCACTCCGTCCCCGCGCTCTCCCTCACCGGCCGTCCCCTCGGCGAACAGGCCCCGGTCGAAGGGGTCCTGGAGGAGACCGTGATGCGGCTGCGCGACCCGAACGGCGGCACGCTCATCGTCGAGCGGCCCTATCTGCCCTTCACTCCGACCGAGTTCGCCCGCGCCCGCGCGCTCGTCGAGCTCGACGCCCGGCTCGGCCCGCGCCTCCCGCGCAGCCAGGACGTACTGACCCTGCCGGAGGGCAACGAAATCACCGTCCGCCGCGCGGACCAGCGCGACCTGCGCGCCGCGCGGGCGATGCACGACCGCTGCTCGGCCCGCACCCTCGGCCTGCGCTACCACGGCCCGGTCGGCGACGCCGACCGCTACCTCGACCATCTGCTCAGCCCCCGCTTCGGGCGCACGCTCGCCGTGCAGACGACCTCCGGCCGGCTCGTCGCCCTCGGCCACCTCCTGTGGGACGGCGACGAGACCGAGGTCGCCCTGATGGTCGAGGACGACTGGCAGCGGCGCGGCATCGGATCCGAGCTCCTCGGCCGGCTGGTGGCGATGGCCGAGGAGGCCGGCTGCGAGAGCGTGTACGCCGTGACCCAGGCGTCCAACACCGGGATGGTGGCCGCCATGCGGGCGCTGCAGCTCCCTCTCGACTACCAGATCGAGGAGGGCACCCTCGTCATCACCGCGCGACTGGCCGCAGCCCCGCGCCAGAGCCCTCGCTCTCCGTCGCGGTCGCTGCCTCACGAGGAGGTCCGGCGGGCGGAGCGCTGAGTGCCTGTGTCAGGTCCCGCCACAGGTCCTCGACGTCCTCCAGGCCGACCGACATCCGCAGCAGCCGGTCGCTGACGCCCGCCGAGCGCCGGTCTCCCTCGGCCACGATCCGGTGGCTGATGGAGGCCGGGTGCTGGATGAGGGTGTCGACGCTGCCGAGGCTGACCGCCGGGGTGATCAGCCGGACTCCGGCGATCACGTCGTGCGGGTCCCCGTAGACCTCGAAGGCGATCATCGCGCCGCCGATCCGCGGATAGTGGACGCGGGCGATCCGGGGGTCGGTGGCGAGTCGCCGGACGATTTCCGCCGCCGAGGAGGACGCCGCCCTCACCCGTACCGGAAGGGTGGAGAGGCCGCGCAGCAGCAGGTAGCCGGCGAGCGGGTGGAGCACTCCGCCGGTGGCGAAGCGGACCTGGCGGAGGGTACGGGCGAACTCCTCGTCGCAGGCGACGATCCCGCCCATGACGTCGCCGTGCCCGCCCAGGTACTTGGTCGCGCTGTGCAGCACGATCCGCGCGCCCTGTTCGACCGGGCGCTGGAGGACCGGCGTGGCGAAGGTGTTGTCGACCAGGAGCGGCACGGAGCCGCAGGAGTGGGCGATGGCGCGGATGTCGGCCTCGGCGAGGGTCGGGTTCGCCGGGGACTCGACCATGACGAGACCCGTGTCGGGGCGTATCGCGTCGGCGATGCCCGCCGGGTCGGTCCAGGTCACCTCGGTGCCGAGGAGTCCTGCCTCCAGGAGATGGTCGCTGCAGCCGTACAGCGGGCGGACCGCGACCACATGGCGCAGCCCCTGGCTCGCCCGGGCGAGGAGGACGGCGGTGAAGGCCGCCATGCCGCTGGCGAAGGCCACGGCGGACTCGGCGCCCTCCAGGCGGGCGAGGGCCTCCTCGAAGCGGGCCACGGTGGGGTTGTCGAGCCGGGCGTAGACGGGCGGGCCGTCGAGCCGGGCGCCCGTGGTGGCGAACTCGTCGATGCGGGCGGCCTCGGCCCGGGCGTCGTACGAGGGGTAGGTGGTCGACAGGTCGAGCGGCGGGGCGTGCACTCCGAGCGTGGCGAGGTCCTCGCGGCCGGCGTGCACGGCTTCGGTGGCGAGCGCCCTCGGGGTGGCCGAGGGGTCGCGGTCCATGGCGTCCATGGCGGCACTGTGAACGTTTACCGGAAGGTAGCGGGAACAGGCCGTGCTACGTTCGACCGATGGCCGAAACTGTCGTACTGGACGCGGTCGATCTGCACATTCTTCGCCTCCTGCAGAACGACGCCCGGACCACCTACCGCGAACTCGCCGCCGAGGTCGGCGTGGCGCCCTCGACCTGCCTGGACCGAGTGGCCCGCCTGCGCCGCACGGGCGTGATCCTCGGTCACCAGCTACGACTGGATCCGGCCAAACTCGGCCGGGGGCTGGAAGCCCTTCTCCTCGTGCAGGTCCGGCCCCACCGGCGGGAACTGATCGGTCCGTTCGTCGACCGGATCCGGGCCCTTCCCGAGTCCCGGGCGCTCTTCCATCTGACGGGCCCCGACGACTACCTGGTCCACGTTGCCGTGGCGGACCCCGCCGACCTGCAACGACTCGTGCTCGACGAGTTCACGTCACGCCGCGAGGTGGCCCGGGTCGAGACCCGGCTGATCTTCCAGCAGTGGGAGTGCGGCCCGCTTCTGCCGCCCTCCGCGGGCCCTTCCTTGTCGGCCGACTGAGGACGAACGAGGGTGACGGGGCTTGCGGGAGAGGCCAGGATGGCCCCCATGCCAGAGACTTCCAGCAGCCCGCTGCCCCGCCAGGTCGCCGACGCCCACGTCGACGCACTCATCGCCCTCGACCCGATCACCGGTACGTACCTGGGAGTCAAGGAGAGCGCCGGTCGTCTGCCCGACTTCTCGCCCGCCGGGCAGAAGACCGTGGCCGACCTCGCCCGGCGCACGCTCGCCGCCCTCGACGCGGCGGAGCACGTCGAGGGCGCCGAGAGCGAAGCGGAGCAGCGGTGCGCCCGGCTGCTGCGGGAACGCCTCATGGCCGAGCTCGCCGTGTACGAGGCCGACGAGGGCCTCTGCACGGTCAGCAACATGCGGTCGCCCGCCCACAGCGTGCGGATCGTCTTCACGATGATGCCGACGGAGACCGCGGAGGACTGGACGGCGGTCGCCACGCGACTGCGGGCCGTCCCCGCCGCGTTGGAGGGCTACCGCTCCGCGCTCGCGCTCGGCCTGGAGCGCAAGCTCTTCGCCGGGCCGCGCCCCACCGCCACGTTCGTCGGCCAGCTCACCGAGTGGGCGGGCGGGGAGAGCGGCGGGCGGGGCTGGTTCGAGGAGTTCGCCGCGGTCTGTCCCGACACGCTTCCCGAGGAGCTCCGGACCGAGCTCGCGGTGGCGTCCGAGGGCGCGACCGAGGCGGTGGCGGCGCTGCGGGACTGGATGCGGGACGTGTACGCCCCGACCGTCGCGGACGCACCGAACACCGTGGGCCGTGAGCGCTACCAGCGCTGGACCCGCTACTTCAACGGCACCGACCTGGACCTCGACCAGGCGTACGCGTACGGCTGGTCCGAGTACCACCGGCTGCTCGGCGAGATGCGTTCCGAGGCCGAGCGGATCCTGCCCGGCGCAGGCCCCTGGGAGGCCCTCGCCCACCTCGACGAGCACGGCACGCACGTCGAGGGCGTGGAGGAGGTACGGGTCTGGCTCCAGGGGCTGATGGACGAGGCGATCGAGGCGCTCGACGGCACCCACTTCGAACTGGCCGACCGCGTACGGCGGGTGGAGTCCCGGATCGCCCCGCCCGGCGGCGCCGCCGCGCCGTACTACACCGGACCGTCCGAGGACTTCTCGCGCCCCGGCCGCACCTGGCTGCCGGTGGACGGCACGACCCGCTTCCCCGTCTACGACATGGTGTCGACCTGGTACCACGAGGGCGTGCCGGGCCATCACCTCCAGATCGCGCAGTGGGTGCACGTCGCCGACCGGCTCTCCCGCTACCAGGCGACCATCGGCAAGGTGAGCGCCAACATGGAGGGCTGGGCGCTGTACGCGGAGCGGCTGATGGACGAGCTCGGCTTCCTGCCCGACGCGGAGCGGCGGCTCGGCTACCTCGACGGCCAGATGATGCGGGCGTGCCGGGTGATCGTGGACATCGGCATGCACCTGGGCCTGGAGATCCCGGCGGACTCGCCGTTCCGGCCGGGCGGGCGATGGACCCCGGAGCTCGCGCAGGAGTTCTTCCAGCTGCACAGCAGCCGTCCGCCGGCCTTCGTGGAGAGCGAGATGACCCGCTACCTCTCGATGCCGGGCCAGGCGATCGGCTACAAGCTGGGCGAGCGTGCCTGGCTGCTCGGACGGGCCAACGCGCGGGCCGCGCACGGTGAGGCGTTCGACGCGAAGGCCTGGCACATGGCGGCCCTCTCGCAAGGCCCGCTGGGCCTCGACGACCTGGTCGACGAGCTGTCGCGGCTCTGAGGAACGTCGACACCAGGTCCCGTACCACCGCGTGAGAATCCCCGGCCGCTCGGTTGATCAGCCGGGGATTCCCCTGCTATTCCTGCCACATGACCACCGAGTACACCCCGGACGCCACCGACTGGCGCATTCTCGAAGCCCTCCAGTCCGAGGGCCGGGCCAGCTTCGCCGAACTGGCCCGCGCCGTGTCGATGTCGCCGTCCGCCGTGACCGAGCGGGTGCGGCGCCTGGAGGAGGCGGGGGTGATCGCCGGGTACACGGCGATCGTCGACCAGGACCGGCTCGGTCTGCCCATCCTCGCCTTCGTACGGCTGCGCTACCCGCACGGCAACTACAAGCCGTTCCACGACCTCCTGGCCACCACGCCGGAGGTCCTGGAGGCCCACCACGTGACGGGCGACGACTGCTTCGTCCTCAAGGTCGCCGCCCGTTCCATGAAGCACCTGGAGGAGATCTCCGGGAAGATCGCCACGCTCGGCTCGGTGACGACGAGCGTCGTCTACTCCTCGCCGCTGCCCCGGCGCTCCATCAGCCGCTGAGCGCGTCCCCGCCGGTGCGCAGCCGCACCGCCGAGCCGTGCCGGGCCTTGACGACCTCCAGCTGGGCCGGGATGCGGCGGCGCAGGTCGCCGACGTGGCTGACGATGCCGACGCTGCGGTCGCGCTCGCGCAGCGAGTCGAGGACGTCGAGGACCTCGTCGAGCGTCTGCTCGTCGAGGCTGCCGAACCCCTCGTCGATGAAGAGGGTGTCGAGCCGGACGCCGCCCGCCTCGTCCGTGACGACGTCGGCGAGGCCGAGGGCGAGGGCCAGGGAGGCGAAGAAGGTCTCGCCGCCGGAGAGCGTGGCGGTGTCGCGCTCGTTGCCCGTCCACGCGTCGACCACGTGCAGCCCGAGGCCGGCCCGCTTGCCGCCGGAGCGCGCGTCGGAGTGGACGAGGGTGTAGCGGCCGGAGGACATGCGCTGGAGGCGGGCGGTCGCGGCGGCGGCGACCTGTTCGAGGCGGGCGGCCAGGACGTACGACTCCAGGCGCATGCGGCGCTCGTTCTCCGCGGACGTGCCGGCGGTGAGGGCGGCGAGCCGGGCCACCCGGTCGTACTCCTCGCGGAGCGGCCCGAGCCGGCGGACCTCGGTGCCGGCCTGCCGGGAGAGGCCGGTGAGGCCGGTCGCCCGCTCGCGGGCCGCCGCCAGGTCGGACGCGGCCTGCCGGAGCGCGCGTTCGACCGCCGCGTGGACGGCAGCGGCGGCTGCCGGATCGGCGGGCGGGAGGGCGGCGGCAGCGGCGGTGCCGGGCTCGGCGAGCCGGTCCGCGACGGCGGCCGCCTCGGCCTGCCAGGCGTCCACGCGCTGCTGGAGGCCGCGGCGTTCGGCCTCGCCGACGAGGGCGTCGCGGGCCTCGGCCGGGGTGGCGAAGCCCGCGCGGTAGGCGGCGTCGGCGAGCCGGTCGTCGGCTTCCTTGAGGCGCTGCGCGGCGAGTTCGGCGGCGCGTACGGTCGCGGCGGCCTCGACCAGGACGGCGATCTGCCGCTCCAGGCGGGTGGCGTGCTCGGCCACACTGCCGAACGCGCCGCGTCCGCGCACGAGTTCCTCGTCGAGCGTGGCCTGCTCCCCTTCCAGCGCCTCGCGGCGCGAGGTGCGCGCGGCGACCCGCCGCTCGGCCTCCCGCTGCGCGGAGACCCGCTCCTCGTACTCCCGCTCGGCCCGCGCGAGCGCCTCCCGGGCGCCGTGCGTCTGCCCGGCGAGCGCGTGCGCCGCACCGTGCAGGCGGGTCAGCTCCTCGACGTCCCGCGCGAGTTCGTCGACCGTGGGGTCCGCTGCGGTCGCGGCGGCCGCCGTCGCGGCCGTGGGACCGGAGCCGTCCGCCGCCGGCAGGACCTCCGCGCGGGCCGCGGACCAGGCCTCCCGGGTGACGGCCAGCTCGCGTTCGACGGCGGTACGGGCCTCGTCGGCGCGGGTGTAGGCCGCGTAGGCGGCGTCCTCCGTGGCCCGGTCGACGTGGTCGGCGGTGGTGCGGGCCGGGGCCGGGTGGGCCGTGGAGCCGCAGACCTGGCAGGCGTCGCCCTCGGTGAGGGTGGCGGCGAGTTCGGCGGCGATGCCCCGCAGCCGACGGGACTTGACGTCGAGCCAGGTCTCGTGGGCGGTGTTCCGGTGCTCGCGGGCATCCGTGAGCCGCGCCTCGGCGGCCGCCGTGTCCCGCTCCAGGCCGTCGCGGCGGCGGGCCGCGGCGAGGCGGCGGCGGGCGGGCTCCAGGCGTCCGGCGAGGTGCTCGGCGCGGGCGGCGGCGTCCGTGGCGGCCTCGACGCGCTCGGCGAGGGCGGTCCTGCGGGGTTCCCAGTCGGCGAGCCAGCCGGCCGCGTCCTGGAGGGCGTCCTCGTCGGCCCGCGCCTCGCGCGCCAGAGCGGCCCGTTCCTCGGCGAGCGCGGCGGCGCGGCGCTCGGCGCGGCGGGCCGCGTCGAGTCCGCCGAGCTCCCCGCGCAGCCGGTGTTCGAGGGCGGAGAGGTGCTCGGCCCCCTCGTCGGCGAGGGCGGGCGGCAGGAGGGCGCGGGAGCGTGCGCGGGCCGCGTGCGCGGTGGCGTGCTCGCGCTCGGCGTCCTTGCGCAGGCCGAGCGCGGGCGCGACACGCTCGGCCTTCAGGGACCGGTCGAGGGCGGTCTGGTGGCGGTCGCGCTCGGGGGCGCGGGCGGTGAGCTGCTCGCGGCGCCGCAGCGCGTCGGCGTGCCGGGCCTGGCGGTCGGCGAGCTCCTTCTCGGCGTCGAGGGCCTCGCGGGCGGCGGCCTGTCCGTGCTCGGCGGCGGCGAACCGTACGCCGGCGATGTCGAGGGCCTCTCGGGCCTCGGTGCGGGCGACGGCGGCCCAGGTCAGGACGGCGTCGGCGAGGCCGGGGTCGCCGGGACGCCCTTCGACGGGGGTGCGTGCGGCGTCGAGGCCGCCGGCGGCCTGCGTCATGCGGTGGGCGAGGGTGAGGAGCCGCTCGTCCCCGTCCCGTACCTGCTGCTCGGCGGCGCGCCGGAGGTCGGCGAGTCGCTCCTCGACGGCGGCGAAGCGGCGGGTGTCGAAGAGACGGCCGAGGAGCTTGCCCCGGGCCTCGGCGTCGGCACGCAGGAACTTCGCGAAGTCGCCCTGCGGGAGGAGGACGACCTGGCAGAACTGCTCGCGGCTCATGCCGACGAGCTGGGTGATCTCCTCGCCGATCTCCTGGTGGGAGCGGCTGAGCCCGGCCCACTCGCCGGTGGCCGGGTCGTACTGGCGGAGCCAGGTCTGGGCCTTCTCGGTGGTGAAGCCGCCGCCGCGCTTCTTGGGCCGCTGCTGGGCGGGGCGGCGGGTGATCTCCAGGCGCCGCTCCCCCACGGTCAGTTCGAGGAGGACCTCGGTGTACGTGCCGACGGGCGCGTGGTCGCTGCGCAGGGAGGCGCCGGGGCTCTGGCGGACGCCGGGCACGCTCCCGTACAGGGCGAAGCAGACCGCGTCGAGGACGGAGGTCTTCCCGGCGCCGGTCGGGCCGTGGAGGAGGAAGAGACCGGCCGAGGAGAGGGTGTCGAAGTCGACCGTCTGCGTGGTGCCGAAGGGCCCGAACGCGGTGATCTCCAGGCGGTGCAGCCTCACCGGCCCACCTCGCGCTCGGCCGAGTCGACGCGTACGTCGTCGAAGGCGGCGTACAGGACCGTCCGCTCCGGGCCGTCGAGCCCCGCGCCGCCGCGTACGTGGGCCACGAAGTCCTCCGCGATCTGCTGGTCGCTGCGGTCCCGGAGCCGCTGGGCGTAGGAGGCGTCGGGGCCGCCCTCGGTGCGCTCCGGGTCGAAGACGAGGTTCAGGGTGTGCGGGAAGCGCTCGACGAGCCGGGCCATGGGCTCGGCGGGGCGTACGGGGTCGGTGAGGGTGGCCTCGACCCAGGACTGCTCGTGGGGGGCGAGCGCGGGGTCGTCGAGGAGGTCGTCGAGCCGTCCCCGGATCCGGGCGAGGGGACGGGGGACGGGGCAGTCGACGCGCTCGGCGGTGAGGACGGCGCCGTCCGCGCCCAGGTCGACGAGCCACATCGTCTTGCGGTGGTCGGCCTCGGAGAAGGAGTACGCGAGCGGGGAGCCGGAGTAGCGCACCCGCGGGGTGAGGGTCTGGCTGCCGTGGAGGTGGCCGAGGGCGACGTAGTCGACGCCGTCGAAGACGCCGGCGGGTACGGCGGCGACGCCGCCGACGGTGATGTCCCGCTCGCTGTCGCTGGGGGCGCCGCCCGCCACGAAGGCATGGGCGAGGACGACGGAGCGGGTGCCGGCGGCGCGGCCTGCGAGGTCGGCGCGGACCCGGTCCATGGCGGCGGCGAGGACGGCCTCGTGCCCGCCCTTCGGGGCGCCGAGCTGTTCGCGCACGAGGGCCGGTTCGAGGTACGGCAGGCCGTAGAGGGCGACGTCGCCGTGGGCGTCGGTGAGGACGACGGGGGTTCCGATGCCGGCCGGGTCGGTACGGAGGTGGATGCCCGCCCGCTCGATCAGCCCCGCGCCGACCCCGAGGCGGCGGGCCGAGTCGTGGTTGCCGGAGATCATGACGGTCGGCACGCCGGCCTCGGCGAGGCGGTGGAGGGCCGTGTCGAAGAGCTCGACGGCGGGCAGCGGCGGCACGGCCCGGTCGTAGACGTCGCCGGAGACGAGGACGGCGTCCACTCCGTGCGCGTGGACGGTCGCCACGAGGTGGTCGAGGAACGCGGCCTGGGCTTCGAGGAGCCCGACGCGGTGGAAGGACCGGCCGAGGTGCCAGTCCGAGGTGTGCAGGAGCCTCACGATGCCGTCCCACCCCGCATGTGTGCCGCTCCTCGCCGCCGGTTCCCTGTTCGTGTGCGCCCTCCACGCTATCCCGGTCGGAGGCGTGGGTGGGGCCGTACGCGATTCCGCCCGGGGGCGGGCGGCGACGGGGAACGGGGGGCGGGTCCGGGAGCGGGCGCGCTCAGGCGTCGCCGTACGCCTCCCCGCCGAGTTCGAACACGGCCGTGCCCGCCGTGCTGTCCGCGAGCCACGCCCGGAAGGCGGGGACGTCGCTGTCCGGGAGGCCGATCTCGATCGTGACGGCCTCCGCGTACCGCACGTCCCGGACGGCGCGGCCGGTGGCCCGCAGGTCGTTCTCCAGCTTCCCCGCCCGCTGGTGGTCGACGGTGACGGTGACGAGCCGGAAGCGCTGCCGGGTCACCGTGCCGAGCTCGTCGAGCGCCTCGCCGACCACGCCGCCGTACGCACGGATGAGACCGCCCGCGCCGAGTTTCACGCCGCCGTAGTAGCGGGTGACGACGGCGACGACGTAACGCATCTCACGGCGCAGGAGCATCTGGAGCATCGGGACGCCCGCCGTGCCGCCGGGCTCGCCGTCGTCGCTCGCCTTCTGCACGGAGGCGTCGGCGCCCAGGACGTACGCGAAGCAGTTGTGCGAGGCGGTGGGGTGCTCCTTGCGGATGCGCGCGACGAAGTCCTGCGCCTCCCGCTCGTCGGCGACGGGCGCGAGCGCGCAGAGGAAGCGCGAGCGGTTGATCTCGGTCTCGTGCACACCCTCGCGGGCCGGAGTGCGGTACTGCTCCTGCATCCCGCCAGCCTACGTTCCGTCCGGCTCGTACTCCCCGGCGGCCGGTTCGGGTGCGTCCGCCAGGCCCGCGTAGGGCAGCGCGCGCAGCGCGAGGGCCCAGCCGAGGCGCGCCTCGCCGGACTCGCTGGAACGGCCGGTGAGCTCGGCGATACGGCCGATGCGGTTGAGGACGGTGTTGCGGTGGCAGTAGAGCAGTTCGGCGGCCCGGGCGGCCGAACAGCCGTGGTCCAGCCAGACCCGGAGGGTGGTCAGGAGCGCTGCCCGCTCACCGCCGGTGGCGAGGACGGGCCCGAGGTGGACGGTGACGATCCGCTCGGCGATGTCGGCGCGCCCGCTGAGGAGCACCTGCGCGAGCCGGTCGTCGAAGGCGGCGACCTCCCCGCTGCCCGCCGGGAGGGTACGGAGGGTCTGCTCGGCGAGCCGGAGGGCGCGGCCGGCGTGGGAGAGCCGCTCGAACTCCGGGGAGATCCCGGCGGTCGCGCCGGTCAGCTCCCGCAGGACGTCGAGGAGGGCGCGCGCGGCCGGGTCGGCGGACCCCCGGGGGCCGGCGGCCGGCCTGCCGGGGGGCGTGTCGCGGCGCGGCAGCCGGACGATCCCGGCGTACCGGCCGGAACGGGGCCGCCAGAACGACCACATCCCCTGGGCCTCCAGGACGGGCGCGAGGTGCGGCGGGGCGGCCGGGTCCTGGGCGGCGACCACCACGACGTACCGGTCGCAGGCGGGGATCCCGAGCGCGGCGGCCGCGGCCGAGGCGACGGCGGGGTCGTCGGCGCGGCCGTCGAGGAGCGCCTCGAAGAGGGCGACGCGCCGGGTGTCCTGGCGGCTCTGGAGCTCCAGCTGGGCGAGCCGGTACTCGTCGGCCATCGCGACGGAGTAGCGGTCGATCGTCTCCCAGACGCCGCCCGCCATGTCGAGCTCGATGTCCCGGCTGTCGGCCTCCCGGCCGGCCCGGGTCCTGAGGTGCTCGGCCATGACCTGCCAGAGGACCCGGCCGCCGCGCCGGTAGGCCTGGAGGACGGTGTCGAGGGGGACGCCCTGCTCGGCGCGGCGGCGGCCGGTCTGGCGGGCCGCCCGCTCGAAGTCGCCGCCGGTCGGGGCGAGGCCGCCGAAGTCCTCCAGGGCGCGCAGGAGGTTGTCGCGGCAGATCTCCCAGAGGTCGTCACGGGTGACGGGGGCGTCGGAGGCGTACGTACCGGAGTGGGCGCGGATGTCGTCGACGGCCCGGTCGGTGAGCCGGTCCACGTCGCCGAGCATCGTCGTGGAGAGCGCGCGCCGGAGCGCCCCGGAACCGGCGGCTGACCCCAGGGGCGTATGGGCTCCGCCGGAGCGCGGGGAACCGGCGCGCGAGGCGCCGGGCCGGGTGGCGGCGGGGCGGGTGGCGGCGGGCAGGGTGGCGCCGGGCCGGACGGGGGCGGGAGCGCCGGGGGCGACGGGGCGGGGATCGCCGAAGCGCGGGGCGTCGGCACGGTCGTGACGGTCCGGGCGCCCGTCAGGGCGCGCGTCCGGACGGGGGGCGTCCGGACGGGGGGCGTCCACGCGTGCGTCCGGGCGCGCGGCCGTCGCGCGGGGTTCGTTGCCGGGGCGGGGGGCGGCCGGGCTGTGCGTCATGGCTCGCACCGTAGCCCCGGGATTTGGCGAATGCCACGGGTCGCGCACGGCAGCGGTGCCACTGCCCAGCTCCGTTCGGCACATGGTGGGCATCTGCACATGGCATCCGGGCGGTGCGGCGGCGGATTCTGTGCCGTGTCAGCCGATCGTCAACAGCGCTGTTACCCGGCGTCTCTGGAGCCTTTCATGTCACTGAGCGTCGCCGGCGTCCTCGGCGAGTCCGCCCGCCACTTCCCCGACCGGATCGCGGTCGTCGAGGGCGCGGCCCGGCTCACCTACCGCGAGCTGTGGACGGAGTCGCTGCGCTGCGCCGCCGGGCTGCGGGAGGCGGGCCTGAAGCCGGGCGACCGGCTGGCCGTGCTGCTGCCGAACACCACCGAGTTCCTGCGCGTGTACTACGGCGCCCTGGCGGCCGGCGTGACCGTCGTACCGGTGCACGCGCTGCTCGTCGCCGACGAGGTGCGGTACGTCCTGGAGCACAGCGGCGCGGTCGGCATCGTGAGCGGCGGGCCGCTGTGGGCGGTGGCCGACGAGGCCGCACGGGCGGCCGGGGTGCGCGCGTTCCAGGGGGCGCCCTCGGCGGCCGAACCGCTGGCCGCGAGCGAGCCGGCCGACCCCGGGGACGTCGCCGTGATCCTCTACACGAGCGGAACGACGGGCCGCCCCAAGGGCGCCCTGCTGACCCATCTCAACATCGCCATGAACGCCTCGGTGGCCGCGCACGACCTCCTCGGCCTCGGCGAGGGCGATGTGGTCCTCGGCTGTCTGCCGCTCTTCCACAGCTACGGCCAGACCTGCGCGATGAACGGGACGCTGCGCGGGGGCGCGACGCTCGTGCTCATGCCCCGGTTCAGCGGCCCGGCGGCCCTGGAGGTGCTGGCCGCCGAGGGCGTGACGGTCTTCATGGGCGTGCCGACGATGTACCACGCGCTCGTGGAGGCCGCGGCGGTCTCCGACCGGCGCCCGACGGCCCTCCGCTCCGCCGTCTCGGGCGGTGCGGCCCTCCCGGTCGCCGTCCTGGAGCGCTTCGAGGAGACCTTCCGCACGCAGGTCCTGGAGGGGTACGGCCTGACGGAGACCTCGCCGATCGCCACTTTCAACCAGCCGCACCTCGGCCGCAGGCCGGGGACGGTCGGGCACGCGGTGTGGGGCGTGGAGGTGGGGATCGCGGACGCGGCCGTGGAGCGGGAGATCCTGCTGCTCGCGGACGGCGAGGTCGGCGAGGTCGTGGTCCGCGGGCACAACATCTTCGCGGGCTACCTCGACGACGCCGAGGCGACGGCGGCGGCGGTCGTGGACGGCTGGTTCCGTACGGGGGACCTGGGCGTCCTGGACGAGGGCGGCTTCCTGCGGATCGTGGACCGGAAGAAGGACCTGGTCATCCGGGGCGGCTTCAACATCTACCCGCGCGAGGTCGAGGAGGTGCTCGTGCGCCATCCGTCGGTCTCGGAGGTCGCGGTGATCGGCGTGCCCGACGACGCGAAGGGCGAGGAGGTGTGCGCGGTGGTGGTACGCAGGGACGGCGCCGCGCCGCTCTCCGAGGAGGAGCTCGTGGAGTGGTCGCGGGAGCGCCTCGGCCGCCACAAGTACCCCCGGATCGTGCACTTCGTGGAGGCGCTGCCGCTCGGCCCGACCGGGAAGGTCCTCAAGCGCGCACTGGTGGTGCAGCCTTAGGGCCTGTCCGGAACACCCGTCCCGGTCGGCGCCGCGCGTCCGAACGGCACGCTGACCCATCATCCGGACGGTGTGAGCACCGTCGGACCGAGGAAGGACTGAATCGATGGCGGAGACCCATACGCGGGGCGGGGCGCTGCGCGGCACTCTGAAGGACGGCGTGGCCGCCTTCCTCGGCGTCCCCTACGCGCGGGCTCCCGTCGGGGCGCTGCGCTTCCGCGCGCCGGAACCGGCCGGGCCCTGGGAGGGCGTCCGGGAGGCCACGGCCTTCGGAGCGACGGCGCCGAAGCGCCCGTACTCCCCGCCGCTCGACGCACTGCTCCCCGACCCCGACGTCGAGGGCGACGACTGCCTCAACCTCAACGTGTGGGCGCCGTGGGATCCTTCGGGACCGACCGGACCGACCGGACCGACCATGGCGCAGGCCGGGCGGCGGCCGGTCATGGTCTGGATCCACGGAGGGTCGCTGATCCACGGCTCCTCGGCGGTCCCCGTCTACGACGGCACCGCCTTCGCCCGGGACGGCGTGGTCCTCGTCTCGGTCAACTACCGGCTCGGCGTCGAAGGGTTCGGGGTCTTCCCCGACGCGCCCGCCAATCTCGGGCTGCGCGATCAGATCGCCGCGCTGACCTGGGTACGGGAGAACATCACGGCCTTCGGCGGGGACCCGGAGCGGGTCACCGTGTTCGGCGAGTCGGCCGGCGCGATCTCGATCGCCGCCCTGCTGGCCTCGCCGCTCGCGAAGGGCCTCTTCCGGCGGGCCGTGGTGCAGAGCGGCGCGCCGATCGCCCAGCCGCTCGCCACCGCGCGCCGGACCACCGAGGCGGTGGCCGCGCGGCTCAAGGTGCCGGCGACGGCGGAGGCGTTCGCGCGCGTCGACCCGGAGCTGCTGCTCGCGGCGCAGACCGAGGTGACGGGCAAGGGCTCGCCCCTCACCGGCGGGCACTCCTTCCAGATCGCCGTGGACGGCGAGGTCCTGACGCGCGATCCGGCGGAGGCGCTCGCGGACGGCGCGTCGGCGGAGGTGGATCTGCTCATGGGCACGACCACCGAGGAGTACCGGCTGTGGTTCGTGCCGAGCGGTGTCACCGACCGGGTGGGGCCCTGGGTGCAGCGGCTCCTGCTGCGGAAGGCGAAGGTGCCGGCCCGTACGGCGAAGGTGTACCGCACGGGCCGGCCGCGGGAGAAGCCGGGCGAGGTCCTGGGCGCGCTCGCCACGGACAAGCTGCTGCGGATCCCGCTGAACAGGCTCGCGGACGCCCGGCTGCGTTCCGGCGGGCCCGCCGGAACGTATCTGTACGAGTTCGGCTGGCGCTCCCCCGTCCTGGACCTCGGGGCCTGTCACGCGCTCGAACTCGGCTTCGTCTTCGACACGCTCGACCTGCCGGAGACCCGCGCGCTGACCGGTCCGAAGGCTCCCCAGGAGCTGGCGACGGCGATGCACGCCGCCTGGGTGGCCTTCGCCGCGACGGGCGAGCCGGGCTGGCGTGCGTGGGACCCGACGCGTCCGGTGATGACCTTCGGTCCGGGCCTTCCGTCCCTGGTCGAGGCGCCGCGCGAGGCCGAACGGCGCGCCTGGGGGTCCCCGGACGCCCTCTGAGGCACCGGCCGGGAATCACGGCACGGTGCGCCTCGTTCACCTCGGTGACGGGCCGCACCGAGGAGAGGCAGCAGCAGCGATGAGCATCGACACCACGACCACCGAGCCGACCGACGAGCCGACGGATGAGCCGACCGATGTGCCGGCTGCGGAGCCGAGCGCGTACTCCGCGTCGGAGACGGTGCGGCGGATCCTGACGGCCACGGGCGACACCTGGGCGGTGGTGGGGCTCTCCAGCAACCAGGCGCGGGCCGCGTACGGCGTGGCGGGCGTGCTCCAGCGCTTCGGCAAGCGGATCGTCCCGGTCCACCCGAAGGCCGAGACGGTCCACGGCGAGAAGGGCTACGCCTCCCTCGACACCATTCCGTTCCCCGTCGACGTCGTGGACGTGTTCGTGAACAGCGAGCTGGCGGGCGCGGTCGCCGACGAGGCGGTCGCGATCGGCGCCAAGGCGGTCTGGTTCCAGCTGGACGTGATCGACGAGGCCGCCTTCGCCCGCACCCGCGAGGCGGGGCTCGACATGGTCATGGACCGCTGCCCCGCCATCGAGATCCCCCGCCTCGGCTGACGACTCCGGCGGGGACGGCGGGCACGGCGCGGACCCGCCTCAGGCGACGACCGGGACGCCGAGCCCCTCCAGGACCACCGCGCCGGGGAGTTGGGCGAAGGCCTTCCCCGGCACGATGAGCTTTCCGCGCCTGCGGCCGCTGCCGACGAGGACCCACTCGGTGTCCACGACGGCGGCGTCGACGAGGAGGGCCCAGTCGGCCGGGAGGCCGATCGGGGTGATGCCGCCGTACTCCATGCCGGTCTCGCCGGTCGCGGTGTCCATCGGCGCGAACGAGGCCTTGCGGGCGCCGAGGTGCTTGCGTACGACGCCGTTGACGTCGACCCGGGTCGCCGACTTCACGACGCAGGCGGCCAGAGTCGTCGTCTCGCCCCGCCTGCCCGCGACCACCACGCAGTTGGCGGATTCGTCGAGCAGCGCGGGCCCGTAGTGCTCCAGGAAGACGGCGGTGTCGGCGACGGCCGGATCGGTGTCCACGTACACGAGGCGGTCGGCCGGTACGGGGCCCTGCCAGGCGCGGAGGCCGGCGGCGACGGGCCCGGTCAGCTCGTCGAGGCAGTCGGGGGCGGGACGGGCGTTGTCGAAGTCTCCGATGGGTGCGCGCATACGCGTCACGCTAACCATCGATGCCCGGATCGTGGATACCCGTCTCAGCGCGCGGGCGGGATGGAGACGGCCATCGTCATCTCGACCGGCTCGTCGCCGTCGTTGCGGTAGGTGTGCGGCACGTTGGCCTCGAAGACCGCGGAGGTACCGGCCGGCAGCGGGTGCTCCCCGTCGTCGACGACGAGGGTGAGGACTCCGGCGGTGACGTGGAGGAGCTCGGTGGTGCCGTCCGGGTGCGGGTCGGAGGCGCTTTCCTCGCCCGGCATGAGGGTCCAGGCCCAGAGTTCCAGCGGCCCGCGCGCCTCCGTGCCCACCAGGAGGGTGTTGTGGCTGCCCGCGGAGGTGGACCACATCCGGACGGCCTGGCCGGGCGGGACCAGCCGGACCTGGGGGCCCTGTTCGTAGTCGAGGAGGGTCGTGATGGAGACGCCGAGGGCGTCCGCCAGCTTCACGGTGGTGCCGACGCTGGGGTTCGTCCTCGCCTGCTCGATCTGGATGATCATGCCCCGGCTGACCCCGGCCCGGGCTGCGAGCGCGTCCAGGGTGAACCCCCGCTCCTTGCGCCAGCGCTTCAGGTTCCGGGCGAGCGACTGCGTGAGCTGATCGAGGTCCGACACATTCCGTCCAATATTTTGGATGACAGAGTTCACTGCATTGAACTACGGTGAGCTGTACCCGACCGTTCACTGCACTGTACTGCGTGCCGCCGCACGCGACTGCGAGGATCCATGACCGCCCTGTTCGCCCTGGCCACCGCCCTGCTGTGGGGTCTCGCAGACTTCGGCGGCGGACTGCTCACCCGTCGGATACCCGCCCTCACGGTCGTCGTGGTCTCCCAGACCCTCGCGGTCCTCGTCCTCGGCACCCTCGTCCTCGCGACCGGAGCGTGGACCGAGGCGGGCCCCCAGCTCTGGTACGCGGTCGGGGCCGGCGTCGTCGGCCCGGCGGCCATGCTCGCCTTCTACAAGGCACTGGCCCTCGGCCCCATGGGCGTGGTCTCGCCGCTCGGCTCGCTCGGCGTCGTCGTCCCCGTCTCGGTCGGCCTGTTCCTCGGCGACCGCCCCGGACTCCTCCAGCTCGCCGGCGTCGTCGTGGCGATCGCCGGCGTGGTACTCGCGGGCGGCCCGGAGCTGCGCGGTGCCCCCGTACAGCGCCAGGCGGTCTTCCTCACCCTGTTCGCGGCCTTCGGCTTCGGCTCGGTGATGGCCCTCATCGCGGAGTCCTCCACCACCGTCACCGGCCTGTTCCTCGCCCTCCTCGTCCAGCGCGTCACCAACGTCCTGGTGGGCGGCGGCGCCCTGTACGTCTCCGTGCGCCGCGGCGGCCGGGCCCTCCCGGAGGGCGGCCCCGGCGTCATCCGCGCGGCCCTCCCGGCCCTGGCCTTCGTCGGCCTCGCGGACGTCGCGGCCAACGGGACGTACGCGATCGCCGCCCAGCAGGGGCCGGTGGTGGTGGCCGCGGTCCTCGCCAGCCTCTACCCGGTCGTCACGGCCCTGGCGGCGTTCGCGGTCCTCAAGGAGCGCCTCCGCCCGGTCCAGGCGGCCGGCGCGGCCCTCGCCCTCGGCGGCACGGTCCTCCTGGCCGCGGCCTGACGGACCGAAAGGGCGTCCTAGGACGAGGTACCCGCCTGCTCGACCGCCACCTGGTCGACCGCCTCCACCTGGTCGACGGCCGCCGCCTGCTCGACCGCCTCCGCCTGCTCGACTTCCCAGGCCGCGAGCGCGGCGAGCTGTTCCGGCGTCACGTCCTCCGGGATCGGCTTGGGCGCCGGGGTGCGCAGCGGGGGCTGCCAGCCCTTCTCCGGATCCCAGCTGCGGACGACCCTCGCCGGGGCACCCGCCACCACCGAGTGGTCCGGCACCTCGCCGCGTACGACCGCGCCGGCGGCGACGACGACGTTCCGGCCGATGCGCGCGCCGGGCAGGATCACCGCTCCGGTGCCGAGCCAGCAGCCGGGGCCGATGGAGACGGGTTCCGAGCGGGGCCACTGGCGGCCGATGGGCTCGTCCGGGTCGTCGTAGCTGTGGTTGGTCGAGGTGATGTAGACGTACGGGCCGCAGTAGGTGTCCGAGCCGATGGTCACCGTCGTGTCGGCGATGACGTGGCTGCCGCGGCCGAGGACCACCCCGTCCCCGAGGGTCAGGACCGTCTCCGCGCCGAGGTCGAGGCCCGGCAGCATCCCCGCCGTCAGCGTGACCTGTTCGGCGATGATGCAGCACTCGCCGATCTCGATCCATCGCTCGCCGAAGACCGTGCCCTGCGGGAAGGCGAGGCGGGTCCCCGCGCCGAGGCGGCGGAAACGCAGCTTTCCCGGGTGCTCGGCGGTGACGGAACCGGCCTGCTGCGCCCAGCGCCAGCCGCTCTGTACGGCGCCGGCGACGATCCTGCGCCGCCAGGCGGCGAGGGATGAGAACGTGTTTCTGTTCCTGGGCACCCGGCCACGGTAGTCGGCGCCGTCGTGCCTGATCAGTTCGGTGCGCTGTGATGTCCGTCATGGGCACGGCATAGGGTGCGGCCGGGGGCCACCCCCGGGCGTGACACGACGGCTGACGATCAGGAGCGAACCATGGCAGAGGCGTTGATCAAGGGTGTGGGCGGTAAGGAGCCGCAGATCGACCCGACCGCGTTCACGGCCCCGACTTCCGTGGTGCTGGGCGAGGTGACCCTCGGCGCCCGCGCCAACATCTGGTATCACACGGTGCTGCGGGCGGACTGCGGTCCCATCGCGATCGGTGAGGACTCCAACATCCAGGACAACACCACGGTCCACGTCGACCCCGGCTTCCCCGTCTCGATCGGCGCCCGGGTGACCGTCGGCCACAACGCGGTCGTGCACGGCTGTGTGATCGAGGACGACGTGCTCGTCGGCATGGGCGCGACGGTCCTCAACGGCGCGCGGATCGGCGCGGGGTCGCTGGTCGCCGCGCAGGCGCTCGTCCCGCAGGGCATGGAGGTCCCGCCGGGTTCGCTGGTCGCGGGCGTCCCGGCGAAGGTCCGCCGACCGCTCACGGAGGAGGAGAAGGCGGGCATCAAGCTGAACGCCGAGGTGTACCTGCTGCTCGCCAAGGGCCACGCGGAGGCCTTCGAGGAGTGAGCCGGACGCGACGGAGGGCGGCACCCGCGCGGGGTACCGCCCTCCGTCCCGCTCGGGTCAGTCGCCGACGGCGACCGGCTCCGGCTCCGGCTCCACGGCGTCCTGCCGCTCCGCCGCCGCCTTCTTGGCGCGGTTCTTGATGATCAGCATCGAGGCGGCCCCGATCAGCACGGCGAGGACGAGGCCCAGCCAGGAGAAGCGCTTGAGCCAGGCCTCGGCGACGATGCCGACCGAGTAGATGACGGCCGTGGTGCCGCCGGCCCACAGGATGCCGCCGAAGACGTTGGCGATGAGGAACTTCCAGTACGGCATGTGCAGGACGCCCGCGAGGGGCCCGGCGAAGATGCGGAGCAGGGCGATGAAGCGGCCGAAGAAGACCGCCCACATGCCCCACTTCTGGAAGGAGCGCTCGGCGAGCGCGATGTTGGCCTCGCCGAAGTGTTTCGGGAACTTGTTCCCCAGCCAGGCGAGCAGGGGCCTGCCGCCCCTGCGGCCGATCGCGTAGCCGATCGAGTCGCCGATGATCGCGCCGGCGGTGGCGCAGGCACCGAGCACCCACGGGTTGATGTCACCGTGCTGCGAGGCGAGCAGCGCCGAGCTCACGAGCACGATCTCGCCGGGCAGCGGGATGCCCAGGCTCTCCAGACCGATCACCACGCCCACCAGCGCGTAGATCGCGACCGCCGGGATCGTCTCCAGCCATTCCTGCACGTGCAACGCGGTTCCTCCCGTATCGGCCGCCCGGCGTGCACCGCGTCGGGCACGCCGGGGCAGCCTACCCGGTCAGGAGGGGCGGACCTCGACGCCGACGGTGAGGCCGGGGTCGGCCGAGGAGGCACCGACGCGGACGGTCCGGCGGCCCGTGCCGAGCAGCCAGTCGTGCCGTGCGGTGTCCCAGGAGGACAGGGTGCGGGCCGTGACGTGGACGGTCACCCGCCGCCGTTCGCCGGCCGCGAGCTCCAGGCGGCGGTAGCCGGCGAGGGCGGAGTGCGGCTGGTCGATGCCGAGGGCGGTGAGGTCCGGGGAGGGGCCGATGTAGACCTGGGCTACCTCGACACCGTCCCGCCGGCCGGTGTTGCGGACGCTGAAGGTGACGTCGAGCCCTCCCGCACCGGCCTCCGTCCCGGGGCCGACGGTCAGGTCCTCGTACCGGAAGGTCGTGTACGAGAGCCCGTGCCCGAAGGGGAAGAGCGGCGTGACGCCCTGCGCCTCGTACCAGCGATGACCGACGTGGATGCCCTCCCCGTACTCCTCCACCCCGTCCACCCCCGGGTAGCGGCGCGGGTTCCCGGCGGTGGGGTGACGGTCCTCGGCGGCCGGGAAGGTCTGGGTGAGGCGCCCGCCGGGGTCGGCGTCGCCGAAGAGGACGGCCGTGGTGGCGGCCGCGCCCTCCTGCCCGGGGTAGTACATCTGGAGGACGGCGGCGGTCCGTTCCAGCCACGGCATGGTGACGGCCGACGAGGTGTTGAGGACGACGGTGGTACGGGCGTTGGCCGCCGTCACTGCCTCGATGAGGGCCTCCTGCCGGCCGGGGAGGGCGAGGGTCCCGCGGTCCTGGCCTTCGGTGGCGTCCTCGTAGGCGAAGAGCACGACGCTGTGCGCGGCGCGCGCGACCCGTACGGCCTCGGCCACGTCGGCGGCCCGGGTCGCCCCGGTCACCGCGCGGAGCCGGAACAGCTGCCCGGCGGGTCCGCCGTGGGCGGTGACGGTCAGCTTGTGCGGCCCGGCGGCGAGGCGCAGGGTGGTGCGCCGGACGTGGAGCCCGTCGGGCGCCCGGCCGAGGAGGCCGCCGACGAAGTACTCGGCGATGCCCTGCTTGACGGGGAAGAGCTCGGTGCCGTCGAGGGTGACGGTGGGCCGGGGGCCGCTGTAGTGGACGAGGAAGGTCCACTCGTCGGGGTCGGTGGCGGTGAGCGTGACCGTACGGGTCCAGGTGGCGCCGGCGGCGACGTCGACGCCTTCCAGGTCGACGGCGGGTGACAGCGGCGGCAGTGGCCGTCCGAAGAGGTCCTCGCCGAGGGCGTACGCGACGGAACCGTCCTCCCCGGCCCTGGTGCGGATCGTGTCCAGGGGTTTCGCCGCCGCGTCGGGCACGACATGGGCGCTGCCGCCGCCGCTGACGAAGGGCACGGTGGCCGTGGGGCCGATGACGGCGAGGGAGCGGGCGGCCGGGGCGGTGAGCGGCAGGGCTGCGCGCTCGTTGCGCAGGAGGGTCGCGCCCGCGGTGGCGACGCGCAGCGCGAGCCGGGCCCCGGAGGCGGCGTCCCTGGCCGGGCGCGACGGCGTGTCGTCGAGGAGCCCGAAGCGCTCGCGTACGGAGAGGATGCGGCGTACGGAGCGGTCGACCGCGGCCTCTTCGATCCGGCCCGCGCGAACGGCGTCCCGGAGCGCGGCGCCGTAGCGGGAGCCGCCGGGCATCTCCATGTCGAGGCCGGCGGCGAGCGCGGGACCGGTCGTGTGCACGGCGTTCCAGTCGCTCATGACCCAGCCGTCGAAGCCCCAGCGGTCCCGCAGGATGGCGGTGAGCAGGGTCGCGTTCTCGGCGGCGTGGACGCCGTCGACCTTGTTGTACGCGGCCATCACGGCGCCGGCCCCGGCGGCCACGGCGGCCTCGAAGGCGCGCAGCTCGGTCTCGTGCTGGGTCTGTTCGCCGGCGCGGACGTCGACTTTGGTGCGGTCGCGTTCCTGGTTGTTGAGGGCGAAGTGCTTGACGGTGGCGACGAGGCCCTCGGCCTGGATCCCGCGGATCTCCTCGGCGACGAGGTCGGCGGTGAGGAGCGGGTCCTCGGAGAAGGTCTCGAAGTTCCGTCCCGCGTACGGGGTGCGGATCAGGTTGGCCATGGGAGAGAGCAGCACGTCCTGGCCGAGGGCGCGGCCCTCGCGGCCGATGACCCGGCCGTAGGCGCGGGCGAGGCCGGGGTCGAAGGCGGCGGCGAGCATGACGGGCGCGGGCAGCGCGGTCGCGGTGCGCCGGACGCGGATCCCGGCGGGCCCGTCGGCGAGCCGGAGCGGCGGGATGCCGAGCCGGGGTACGCCGGGTACGTGGCCGGCCTGGCCGAGGCTCCCGGGGTCGGTGGCGCCGTGGAGGAGGGAGACCTTCTCGTCGAGGGTGAGCCGGGCGAGGAGGTCGTCGACCCGGCCGGCGGCGGGGGCGAGGGGTGTCGTCCGCCGGGGCCGCGTACCGGCCGCCGCGGGCGAGGCGGCGACCGCGAGGGCGGCGCCGCCGGTGAACGCGAGCAGCAGCGCCCGCCGGGACAGCCGCGGACCGCGCCGCCGGGACGCGGTGGGGACAGCGGGCTCTGGTTCCGCCGGTACGGCGGGGTCGGGTGACGGTTCGTCGGGCACGCGGCGGCTCCTCGGCACGGGGTGCGGGCCCGGCCCGGATATGTCCGTGCCCGTACCGCACTATGCGTGACGAGATGTCCGTTTCCGGGGCGGCAGCCCGGAACACGGCCGCCCCCGCACCCGAAGGGGGGTGCGGGGGCGGCGCGCGGCGTCCCTGGTCAGGCGTTCGGGCGCAGGGTCCAGACGACGGTCATCTCGCCGGTCACGGCGCCGTCCTCGCGGGTGATGTCGATCCGTACCGGGAACTCCGGCCGCTGTCCGGCGTCGAGTTCGGCGACGACGTCCGCCGCGGGGCGGCCCAGGGTCGCGGTGGCCGTGACGACGCCCATGGCCAGCTTCTTGTAGCCGATCTCGGCGCTGACGGCGAGCGGGACGGCGCGGGTCAGCTGGTCGCCGAAGGCGGCGAGCACGATCGCGCCGCTGGCGGACTCGGCCAGGGTGAACATCGCTCCGGCGTGCGGGCCGCCGACGTGGTTGTGGTAGGCGGGCTGGTCCGGCAGGCGCACGACGGCGCGCTCGGCGGTGGTCTCCAGGAACTCCAGCTTGAGGGTTCCGGCCATGGGGACCGTGGCGGCGAGCATCTCGCCGACGGTCATCTGGTCTGCGCTCATGGCCGTGATGTTACCCACCGGTAGCAGCCTTGGCCATCCCTCTCGTGGTCCTGCCGCCGCCACACCTCTATCGTTACTGGCCATGTGGCCAGGACAGCAGCCGCCCGGGGGCGAGCAGAACCCGCAGGACCAGAGTCAGAACCCCTACCAGCAGTCGGGGTACCAGCAGCCGAACCCGTATCAGCAGCCGCCGGCCCAGCCCGGTTATCCGCAGCAGCCGGCGCAGCCCGGCTATCCCCAACAGCCCACGCAGCCGGGCTACCCGCAGCAGGGGTACGGGCAGCAGGGCCACCCCCAGCAGCCCGGATACGGGCAGCCGAACCCGTACCAGCAGCCGACCGTCCCGCAGTACGCGGTACCGGGGCACGGTCCGGGGCAGCCCGGGATGCCCGGCGGCCCCGGCGGCGGCAAGAAGAAGACGACCCTCATCGCGATCGTCGCCGCGACCGCCGTGGTCGTCGCGGCCGGCGTCACCGGTTTCCTGGTGCTCTCCAACGACGACGACGGGAAGCCGACCGCCGACGGCAAGAACCCGTCCGTGTCGGCGCCGACGCCGCCGTCCGGCACGCCGTCCGAGGCCGAGGGGTCCTCCGCGCCGCCGCTCGACAACCCGCGTGACGGCGCCGCCCAGCAGCCGACCATCCCGGGCTGGAAGGTCGTCATCAACCCCAAGTACGGCACCCTGTTCGACGTACCGCCCGAGTGGGAGGTGCTGAAGCCGGGCATGATCAACGCGTTCGAGGACGAGAAGAAGAACGACGGCATGCCCCTCATGACGATGTCCAGCCCCTCTCTCTTCAAGAGCAAGTGGTGCACCTACGATTCCGACAAGAACGGAACCGAGGAGTCCTGGGGCCTGGGCACCGCGGGCACCAAGGGCGGCCAGGGCGCCAAAACCACGGCGGACGCCGCACGCGGCGAGGCCGGCTCGTGGGTGTGGGGTGCCTACGCCCAGCACATGCCCAAGAACACCATCAAGATGTCCAAGCCGGTGCCGTACACCACGGCGTCCGGGCTCACCGGCAGCATGGCGACCGCCACGGCGCCGGGCGTCAAGAAGCGCAACAAGTGCGAGACGGACGGCAAGTCGATCGCCTTCACCTTCAAGAACGCCAAGGGCGACTTCTCGACCTGGGTGCTCTACGGGGCCGACGGCGTCAAGGACGAGCTGCCGGACGCCACCATCAAGAAGATCCTCTCCACGGTCAGGCTCACCACCCCGTCCTGACGACGGCGTTCGCCGTCCGGATATCGGTTTGGCAGGAGGGGGAGGCGACAGGGATAGTCCCGGAGTGACGAATCCCGCCGCCTCCCCCGGCCGTACCCCCTTCGCCTCCCGCCGCCCCGAGTGGGCGGGCCGCAACTACGTCCTGCTCACCGCCGCCACGGTCGTGACCAACCTCGGCGCGCACGGCGCGCTGATCGCCACCACGTGGGCGGTCTTCGAGAGCGGGGGCAGCGCGGGCGACGTGGGACTCGTCGCGATGGCCCGGTTCCTGCCGCTCGTCCTCTTCCTGCTCATCGGCGGCGCGGTGGCCGACCGGATACCCCGTCACCACGTGATGGTCGCGGCCAACACCCTCAACTGCGTCTCGCAGGCCGTCTTCGCCGTCCTCGTGCTCTCGGGCGGGGCGCAGATCTGGCAGATGATGCTGCTCACCGCCCTCTGCGGCGCCGGGCAGGCCTTCTTCAACCCGGCGGCCGAGGGCATGCTGCTGACCAGCGTCACCGGGGAGCAGGCCGGCAAGGCGTTCGCCGTCTACCGCATGGCCATGCACGGCGCCGGAATCGGCGGCGCCGCGCTGGGCGGCGCGCTCGTCGCCTTCGTCGGGCCCGGCTGGGTCCTCGCGATCGACGCGCTCGCGTTCGCCGTCGCGGGCGGGCTGCGGGCCTTCCTCGACGTGAGCGGCACCCCCGAGCGGGCGCCGAGCGGCGGGCTCTTCGCCGATCTGAAGGAGGGCTGGCAGGAGTTCGTCGGGCGGCCGTGGCTGTGGTCGATCGTCGCCCAGTTCTCGGTGGTCGTGGGCCTGATCGGCGCGGTCGAGGCGGTGTTCGGACCGCTCGTCGCCCGGGACGAACTGGGCGGAGCCCGTCCGTGGGGCATCGCGCTCGCCGCGTACGGGGTGGGGACCGTCGCCGGCGCCGTCCTGATGACCCGGTGGAAGCCGCGCAGGCTGCTGTTCGTCGGCACGCTCTGCGTCTTCCCGATCGCGCTGCCGTCGGCGGCGCTCGCCGTACCGCTGGACGCGGTGGGGCTCACCCTCGCCATGTTCGTCAGCGGCGCGGCGATCGAGGTCTTCGGCGTCTCGTGGATGACGGCCCTGCACCAGGAGATCCCGGAGGAGAAGCTCTCCCGGGTCTCCGCCTACGACTGGTTCGGCTCCACCGCCCTCCTGCCGCTGTCCACGGCGCTCGCGGGCCCGGCCGAGAGCGCGTTCGGCCGGAGCGAGGCCCTGTGGGGCGCGGCGGCGCTGATGGTGCTCGTCACGGCACTGGTCCTGCTGGTGCCGGACGTACGGAACCTGACCCGCCGTTCGCACGGGAAGGAGGTCGCGGGCGCGAGCCCGGACACCGCGACGTCGGCGGAGACAGCGGCGGCCGTCGTCTCAGCCGATGCCGAAGGCGCCCTCCGGCGGAACGGGTGACGGTACGGCACCGGAGTCCAGGACCGGTTCCGCGTTCCCGGTGAACCGGTCGAGCGTCGCCCCGTGTTCCACGCGCGCGGGGAAGGCGTCCGCGGCGGCCCGCCGGGCGAGGTGGGCGATGTCGATCTCCCGGCCGGAGGCGACCAGGACCGCGTTCCCGAAGCGGCGGCCGCGCAGCACGGCCGGTTCGGCGACCAGGGCCAGTTCGGGGAAGACGGCGGCGAAGGTCGCGAGCTGGGAGCGGAGGAAGGCGAAGGGCGCTCCGTCGGCCAGGTTGGCGGCGTAGAGCCCGCCGGGCCGCAGGACGCGCCTGACCTCCCGGGCGTACTCGACGGAGGTGAGGTGCGCGGGCACCCGTGAGCCGCCGAAGACGTCGCCGACGATCAGATCGGCCGAGGCGTCCGGCGCCGCCTCAAGCCACAGCCGGGCGTCGGCGCCGTGCACGGTGACTCCCGAGCCCTCGGGCAGCGGCAGGTGCTCGGCGACGAGGGCGAGCAGCTCCCGGTCCGCCTCCACGACGTCCTGGCGCGAGCCGGGCCGGGTGACGGTGACGTACCGGGGAAGCGAGAGCGCCCCGCCGC
This sequence comes from Streptomyces sp. NBC_01255, assembly GCF_036226445.1. Taxonomy (NCBI): domain Bacteria; kingdom Bacillati; phylum Actinomycetota; class Actinomycetes; order Kitasatosporales; family Streptomycetaceae; genus Streptomyces; species Streptomyces sp. NBC_01255. The sequence continues at coordinate 7,361,830 of NZ_CP108474.1, read as the reverse complement.
CCAGGTGGAGGACGTCCAGTGGTTCGCCCTCGTCCGCGGCGCCGTCGACGACATGGGCCAGCCGGCGCGCGTACTCGAACTCCAGGTACGCCGGATCGTCCAGGTCGACGTACGACTGGGGGGCGCCGTCGACCGTCAGGAGCCACGCCTGCTCCCGGTCCACGTCGGGCATGAGGCGCGCGGTGCCCTGGTCGACCTCGCGGATGACGGGGATGTGCTCGTTCACGCTCTCATTGTGCCGGTGCTCCCCGTAAGGAACGTCAGTCGAGGTTCTTGAGGGCCTCACGGACCGAGAGCGGGGAGAGCAGGGAGCGGTTCCCGGCGACGAAGGCGCGCACCTCGCCGGGGGCGGTCTTGCCGTACTCGCGCAGGCTCCAGCCGATCGCCTTGCGGACGAAGAAGTCGGGGTGGGCCGCGCGGCGCAGGCAGTAGGCGAAGAGCCGGTCGGCGTCGGTCGCGTCCTTGAAACGGAGCTGGTGGAGGAGCGCGGTGCGGGCCACCCACAGGTCCTCGTCCTCGATCCACTCGTCCATGCGGGCCGCGAGGGCCGGGTCGGCCGCGACGAGGCCGCCGACGACGTGGGCCGCGAGGTGGTCGACGGTGTCCCACCAGGAGACGGTGGTGACAAGCCGGCGGGCGACGGGCAGGAAGCCGGAGGAGCAGCGCTTCACATGGCGGCGGAGGTAGTCGACGGCGAAGTAGTGGTACTCGCGCTCCGGCAGGGCGAAGCAGCGCAGGGCGATCGCGGTGCAGTCGTCCTCGTCGGGGCGGGGGGTGCCGTCGAGGACGGTGCGGGACAGGGCACGGCGCTCGGGGGTCCGTACGCCGAGGAAGGGGGCGACGCCCTTCATGTACGCGACCATCTCCTGCGCCCGGAAGGGGTTGCCCGCGGCCGGGTAGACGGTGGTGAGCCGGTCCAGGACGGTGTCGGCGAGGGCGCTGCCGGGGACGTCGGTCATGGAGCGCTCCCTGTCACCATTCACGGCGCGGTCCGGGCTCCGGCCCGGACGGACATGACGCACATTACGGCGATCATACGGACCCGTCCGCTACTCTCCCCGAATGCTCGCTCCCGTGCCCCGGCCGCCGGGCTCCCTCGCCGTCCGCTGCTCCCAGGTCCTGCTCTCGCCGCGTTCGCGGCTCTCGATGCTCGCCCTGCTGCTGCTCTGCGCGGCGGGGCTCGTGCTGCTGTACGAGCCCCAGCGGCTGTTGTCGTCGGGCTGGCCGCAGCAGACGAGCGGCGCGGGCGCGGTCCTGCTCTTCGGCGTCGCGTACGGCGTGTGCACGGCGGCTTTCGTGCCGCGCCCTGTGCTGAACCTGGCGGCGGGCGCGCTGTTCGGCTCCGTGGCCGGTCTGACGGCGGCGGTGGCGGGGACGGTGCTCGGCGCCGGGATCGCCTTCACCCTCGGCCGGTTCCTGGGACAGGACGCGCTGCGGCCGTTCGTCAAGGGCCGCTGGCTGACGGCGGCGGACGGGCAGCTGAGCCGGCACGGCTTCCGCTCGATGCTGGCGATCCGGCTCTTCCCGGGGGTCCCGTTCGCGGCGGCCAACTACTGCGCGGCCGTCTCCCGGATGCGGTACGTGCCGTTCCTCCTGGCGACGGCGATCGGCACCGTGCCGAACACGGCGGCGTACGTGATCGCCGGCGCCCAGGCCGGTTCACCGGGGTCGCCGGCCTTCCTCTTCTCCGCGGGGTTCATCGTCCTGTCGGGTCTGGGCGCGGCGGTGGTGGCCTGGCGCAAGCGCCACGGCCTGCGGGCTCCGGCCCCGGCCTGTGTCCTGGACCCGGCTGCGGCTCCCGCCCGGGAGCCGCAGCCGGTCGGTACGGCTCCGTAGTCCGGCGCTTCAGAGCGCCTCGACGATCATCGCGTTCGCGAGGCCGCCCGCCTCGCACATCGCCTGGAGGCCGTAGCGGGCACCCCGGGCCCGCAGGGCGTGGACGAGGGTCGTCGCGATGCGGGTGCCGCTGGCGCCGAGCGGATGCCCCAGCGCGACGGCCCCGCCGTGGACGTTGACCCTGGCCGGGTCGGCGCCGGTCTCCTGCTGCCAGGCGAGCACGACGCTCGCGAAGGCCTCGTTGATCTCGAAGAGGTCGATGTCGGCGAGGGAGAGGCCCGCGCGGCGCAGGACCTTCTCCGTGGCGGGGATGACGCCGGTGAGCATCAGGAGCGGGTCCGAGCCGGTCACGGCGAAGCTGTGCAGCCGGGCGAGGGGCCGCAGGCCGAGGCTACGGGCCGTGTCGGCGGCCATGACGAGCACTGCGGACGCTCCGTCGTTGACCGGGCTGCTGTTGCCGGCGGTGACGGACCAGTCGATCTGCGGGAAGCGGGCGGCGAAGCCGGGGTCCTCGAAGGCGGGCCGGAGCCCGGCGAGGATCTCGGGAGTGGTCGTCGGGCGCACCGACTCGTCGCGGCGGACGCCCTCGTACGGGACGGCCTCGGCGTCGAAGAGTCCGGCCTCCCAGGCACGCGCCGCCTTGGTGTGCGAGCCGGCGGCGAACTCGTCCATGGCCTCGCGGCCGATCGACCACTTGGCGGCGATGAGCTCGGCGCTCACGCCCTGCGGGACGAGCCCCTCGGGGTAGCGCTCGGCGACGCCGGGCCCGAAGGGATCGGCGCCGGGCGGCACGTTGGACCACATCGGGACCCGGCTCATGGACTCGACCCCGCAGGCGACGGCGATGTCGTACGCCCCCGAGAGGACGCCCTGGGCGGCGAAGTGGACGGCCTGCTGGGAGGAGCCGCACTGCCGGTCGACGGTGGTGGCGGGCACGGACTCGGGGAAGCCGGCGCCGAGCCAGGCGTAGCGGGTGGTGTTCATGGCCTGCTCGCCGACCTGGTCGACCGTGCCGCCGATCACGTCGTCGACGAGGGCGGGGTCGATGCCGCTGCGTTCGATCAGGGCGCGCAGCGTGTGGGAGAGAAGGGCGACGGGGTGGACGTGGGACAGGGCTCCCCCGGCCTTGCCCTTTCCCATCGGCGTACGGACGGCTTCGACGATGACGGCGTCACGCATGACCAACTCCTGAGTTGGAAAAGTGGACCAACACTCGTCGGTAACATATCCCAGTGAGTTGGATTTTCAAACCCTCCCTCTCGCCCTGCCCTACGCTGATCCCATGAAGGCCGCCCCCCGCCCCTGCTCGATCGCCGACACCCTCGCGCTCGTCGGCGAGAAGTACGCGCTGCTCGTCCTGCGCGAGGTCTCCCTCGGCGTGCACCGCTTCGACCGGATCGCGCGCAACACCGGGGCACCGCGCGACATCCTCACCGCCCGTCTCAAGCGGCTCGTCGAGGCCGGGATCCTGGAGCGGGTGCCGTACAGCGAGCGTCCGCAGCGCTTCGAGTACCGGGCGACGGCCGCCGGCGAGGAGCTCCAGCCCGTCCTCGTGACCCTGATGGCCTGGGGCGACCGCCACCTCAACGACAACGACCGCCCCGTCGTCCTGGAGCACGACTGCGGCGAGTTCCTCAGCCCCCGGCTCGTCTGCGCCCACTGCGGCGGCGAGGCCGACCGCCGGAGCCTCCGCGCGCACGTCCGGGCGCCGGGATGGACGGCCGCAGGCCCTCGCGAGGCCTGATCACGGGAGCATCACGGACCTGATCCCGGGCTCGTCACTTCGGGACGGTACGCTGCGCTCGACCTTCTGACCGCACACGTACATAACGGGACGGCCCTAGCCCCATGAGTTGGTTCGAATCGTTCATCCTCGGACTCGTACAGGGGCTGACGGAGTTCCTTCCCATCTCCTCCAGCGCGCACCTGCGGCTGACCGCGGCCTTCGCGGGCTGGCACGACCCGGGTGCGGCCTTCACCGCGATCACCCAGATCGGCACGGAGACGGCCGTCCTGATCTACTTCCGCAAGGACATCGCGCGGATCGTCTCGGCCTGGTTCCGCTCCCTCACCGACAAGTCGATGCGCTCCGACCACGACGCCCAGATGGGCTGGCTGGTCATCGTCGGCTCGATCCCGATCGGCGTCCTCGGCATCACGCTCAAGGACCAGATCGAGGGCCCCTTCCGCGACCTGCGGCTGATCGCGACCACCCTGATCGTCATGGGCATCGTCCTCGGTGTCGCGGACCGGCTGGCCGCGCGGGACGAGGCCGGCGGCCGCCACCGGGTGGTCCGCGACCGCAAGACGCTCAAGGACCTCGGCGTGAAGGACGGCCTGATCTTCGGCATCTGCCAGGCCATGGCGCTGATCCCGGGCGTCTCCCGCTCGGGCGCGACGATCTCCGGCGGTCTGCTCATGGGCTACACCCGCGAGTCCGCCGCCCGCTACTCCTTCCTCCTCGCGATCCCGGCGGTCCTCGCCTCGGGCGCGTACGAGCTGAAGGACGCGGGCGAGGGGCACGTCTCCTGGGGCCCGACGATCTTCGCCACGATCATCGCGTTCTTCGTCGGCTACGCGGTGATCGCCTGGTTCATGAAGTTCATCACCACCAAGAGCTTCATGCCCTTCGTGATCTACCGCATCCTGCTGGGCATCCTGCTGTTCATCCTGGTCGGCACGGACGTCCTCAGCCCGCACGCGGGCGAGTCCGCGGGCTGACGCTCAGCCCTGGTAGGGCACCCGGGCGATCTCCTTGATGCCGCCCAGGGTGCCCCACTCGTTCTTGCCTAGCCGGGTCAGCGGGCGCATCAGCGCCATCTCGGGATGGCCGTCGACCATGACCGACTCGTCGACGGCCGCGTGCACCACCCGGCCGAAGACGACCGTCGAGTCGCCGATCCGCACCGTGCTGTGCAGCTCGCACTCGAGCGCCACCGACGACCGGGCCACCCGTGGCGGCTTCACCCGCAGGCTCGCTTCCCGCTCGACGCCGCAGGCATCGAACTCGCTCATCCCGTGCGGGAAGTCGGTCGCCGTGGCGTTGATCTGCTCGAAGAGCCCCTCGGGGGCGAGATTGACCACGAACTGCCCCGTCTCCTCCACGTTCCGCAGGGAGTCCTTGCGTCCCACCGACGTGAACTGCACGACCGGCGGCGTGACCGAGGCGATGGTGAAGAAGGAATGCGGGGCGAGGTTGTCCGTCCCGTCCGCCGAGGACGTGGAGACCCAGGCGATCGGCCGGGGCACGACGGTGGCGGTGAGCAACCGGTAGAAGGCCGTCCGGTCGGTCAGTTCGGGATCTATGTTCACGCGCATGCCCGCCAGTATGACCGCGCCCCGGAAGTCGCTGCCCGCACGCCCCTTGGCGCCGGGACCCCGCTGCCCGAGACTGAACCGATGACGCAGCGCGTGGACCTCGCGACCGTGATGGACCGGCTCGCCATCGACGACCTCATCACCGGCTACGCGGCGGCCGTGGACGACGCCGACTGGACCGGCTACCGGGCCCTCTTCACCCGGGACGGCCGGGCCGACTACCGCGGCTCGGGCGGGATCGAGGGCCCGGCGGCCGAGGTCGCCGACTGGCTCGCCGAGACCATGACCCTCTTCCCCGTACGCCAGCACCTCATCGTGAACCGGCGGGTCCTCTTCCGTGAGGCGGGCGGCTACCAGGAGTCCGGGGACGGCGCGGACGTCCGCGCCGACTACGTGAACCCGATGCGATTCGCCACCGGCGAGGACTTCATCTGCGGCGGCCGCTACGCCTTCGCGGCGCTGCGCACCGCCGACGGCTGGCGGCTCTCCTCGGTCGTCGTCGACGAGCGGTGGCGCCGCCACTGACCCGGCGGTCCGCACGGGGTGACACTGAAGGCTAGGGCGGGAGGCCGCCATGCGCATGCCGTTCGTGAACCGGAACCGGGAACGAGGCCGCGACCGGGACCGGGCCGGGGACCGGGAACGGGACCGGGCTCGGGACCGGGACCGGGACCGGGCCGGGGACCGGGAACGGGACCGGGCCGCGGAGGACTCCGACCGGGAGCCCGCACCGGGCCCGGGCCGCGTCCCGGCTCGGCGGCGCGGCCTCGTGCGTTCCCTGGTCGCCGTCGGCTGCGGCGCGCTCCCCGCACTCGCGTTCCCCGCACCCGGGCTCTGGTGGTGGGCGTACCTGGCGCTCGTCCCGTGGCTGCTCCTGATCCGTACGGCTCCGGGGGCACGCCGCGCGGGGCTGGACGGCTGGCTGGGCGGGGCCGGCTTCGTGCTCGCCGTCCATCACTGGCTGCTGCCCAGCCTGCACGTCTTCCTCCTGCCGCTCGCCGCGCTGCTCGGCCTGCTGTGGCTGCCGTGGGGGTGGCTCGTACGCTCCCTGCTCGGCGGGGCGCCGTCAGCTCTGCGGGGCGCCGCCGCCCTGCTCGCGGTGCCCTCCGGCTGGCTGCTGATCGAACTGGTCCGCTCCTGGGAGGGCCTCGGCGGGCCCTGGGGGCTGCTCGGCGCGAGCCAGTGGGAGGTGCCGGCGGCGCTGCGGCTCGCCTCGGTCGGCGGGGTGTGGCTGGTGAGCCTGCTCGTGGTGGCGGCGAACACGGCCGTGGCCCTGCTCGTCGCGGTGCCGGGGCTGCGTGCCGTCGGGGTCGCGGGGCTCGCCGCGTGCGCGCTCGTGGCGGGCTCGGCGGCCTGGGGCGTCGGGGCGCCGAGCGAGCGCGGGACGGTGCGTGTGGCCCTCGTGCAGCCGGGGGTCCTCGACGGTGCGGACGGGGCCGAGCGGCGGTTCGCCCGCGCCGAGGAGCTGACCCGTTCGCTCGCGGGGCAGCGTCTCGACCTGGTGGTCTGGGGCGAGAGCGGTGTCGGCGCCGATCCGGCCGGGCGGCCCGATCTCGCGGCCCGGCTCACCGCCCTGGCGAGGGCCGTCGACGCGCCGCTCCTGGTGAACGTGGACGCGCGCGCCGCCGATCGCCCGGGCATCTTCAAGAGCGCCGTCCTGGTGGGCCCGGCCGGGCTCACCGGCGAGCGGTACGACAAGATGCGGCTCGTGCCGTTCGGCGAGTACGTCCCGGCGCGCGGGGTCCTGGGGTGGGTGACGTCGGTCGGCGAGGCGGCCCAGGAGGACCGGCGACGGGGCAGCGCGCCCGTGGTGATGACGCTGCCCGCCGGCGCGGAGGGCGCGGGGCTGCGGATCGGGCCGCTGATCTGCTTCGAGTCGGCGTTCCCCGACATGAGCCGGCGGCTCGTCCGGGACGGTGCCGGGCTCCTGGTCGTCCAGTCGGCGACCAGCACTTTCCAGGAGAGCTGGGCGCCCGCCCAGCACGCGTCCCTGGCGGCGCTTCGGGCTGCGGAGACGGGCCGGCCCGTCGTGCATGCGACGCTCACCGGGGTCAGCGCCGCGTACGGTCCCGACGGCCGCCGGATCGGACCCGTCCTCGGCACGGACGCGAGCGCCGTCGCCGTGCGCGAGCTGCCGCTCTCGACGACGACGACGGGCTATGTCCGGTGGGGCGACTGGACGTTGTACGGGGCGGTGGCCGTGGTGGGCGTCGTGTGCGCCGCCGAGGGCGCGGGTGCTCTCACGAAGCCTGGAGCAGGGCCTCGCGGACCACGCGCTCGCACAGCTCGTGGGTCAGCAGGGCGTCGCGCGCGCTGAGCACCCGGCCCTCCCGTACGGAGTCGAGGAAGGCGAGCACGGCCTGCTCGATCCCGCGCTGGCGGGCCACCGGCACCCAGTCGCCGCGCTTGCGTACCGTCGGCTGGCCCTTGTGGTCGACGACGTCGGACAGGTTGAGGACCTGGCGCTTGGTGTCCTGGCCCGAGACCTCCAGGATCTCCTCGGTGGAGCCGTTCATCCGGTTCATCATGCCGATGGCGGTGAAGCCGTCACCGGAGAGCTGGAGCACGACGTGGTGCATGAGCCCCTCGCGGATCCGGGCACGCACGTCGACGTGCTCGATCTCGCCGGGGAGGAGGAAACGCAGGGTGTCGACGACGTGGATGAAGTCGTCGAGGACCAGCGTGCGCGGGTCCTCGGGCAGGCCGATCCGGTTCTTCTGCAGGAGGATCAGCTCGCGCGGGTGCTCGGCGCACTGGGCGTAGGAGGGCGCGAGGCGCCGGTTGAAGCCGACGGCGAGGCCGACCGAACGCTTCTCCGCGAGCTCCACGATCCGCTCGGAGTCCGCGTAGTCGTAGGCGAGGGGCTTGTCGACGTACGTGGGGACGCCCGCCTCGATGAGGCGGGCGGCGATCTCGGCGTGGACGGCGGTCGGCGCGTGGACGAAGGCCGCGTCGAGTCCGGCGGCGAGCAGCGAGTCGAGGTCGCGGTGGCGCTGCGCGGCGGCCAGGTGGAGGGAGTCGGCGACCCGGTCCAGGGTCGCGGCGGTGCGGGTCTGGAGGTGGAGTTCGACCCCGGGGAGGGTGGCGAGGACGGGGAGGTACGCCTTCTGCGCGATGTCGCCGAGTCCGATGCAGCCAACCTTCACGGGGTCTCCCTTGTCGTGTCGCTCGTGTCCACCGGCCGCGCTCGCGCGCGCCGTTCGCGCTGGTCAGCTTACGCGGGCCGGGCGGGAGCCACCGGCGGGTGCCAGTCGGCGATGCCGTCGAAGCCGCGCAGGATCAGTCCCGGGCCGAAGCGGGAGACGGCGCCGACGAGTGCGGAGCGCAGGGCGACGGCGGGCCGGGCGGAGAGCAGGGTGACCGCTCCGGTGCGGGCGGCCTTGCGGACGATGGCGGTGGTGCGCGGCAGCCGGTCGGCGGTGTACGCGGCGAGCGCGCGGCCGGGTGTGAAGCCGGGCGCGGAGCCGGCGTGGTGGGCGAGGACGACGGCGTCCTCGATGGCCTGGTTCCCGCCCTGGCCGAGGCTCGGCATCATCGCGTGCGCCGCGTCGCCGAGGAGCGCGACCCGGCCCCGGTGGAAGGCGGGCAGCGGATCGGGCAGGTGGTGGACGTCGTGGCGCAGGACCTGGCCGGGGTCGACGGCCGCGAGGATCTCGGGGACGGGGTGGTGCCAGTCGCCGAAGAGGCGCAGGAGCTCGGCCTTCTCGTCGTCGGGGGCACGGCTGCCCGCGGGGGCGGCGGCCATGGCGTACGCGTAGATCCGGCCGTCCTTGAGGGGCTGGGTGCCCCAGAGGCGTCCGGCGCCCCAGGTCTCGTGCGGGGCGAAGGGCCGTGCGGGGGCGGGGACGACGACCCGCCAGGTGGTGCAGCCGGCGTACCGGGGTCCTGGATGCTCGGGGAAGAGCGCGTGGCGGGTCGCGGACCGGATGCCGTCGGCGGCGACGACGAGTTCGGCCTCGATCGCGCCGTCCGGGGTGGTCAGCCTGGCGGGGCGCAGGTCGTCGCCGGGGTCGGCGAGCGTGGCGGCCGCTCCGGTGCGGACCGTGCCCTCGGGGAGGGCCGAGGCGAGGATCTCGACGAGGGTGGCGCGGTGGAGGAGGACGAGCGGCCCGCCGAAGCGCTCGGCGGCGGCCTGGGCGTTCGTCCGGGCGAGCCAGCGGCCGTCGGGGGCGCGCATGCCGCCGTCGCCCTGCCAGGCGGCGAGGTCGCGGACACGGTCGCCGAGACCGATGACGTCCAGGGCGCGCTGGGAGTTGGGGGCGAGGCCGATTCCGGCGCCGACGGGTGCGAGGTCGGCGGCGCGCTCCAGGACGGTGACCTGCCAGCCCTCGCGGTGGAGGGCGACGGCGGCGGTGAGTCCACCGATTCCGGCTCCGACGACGACGGCGCGGCGCTGTTGCTGCGGCATGGCTGCTCCCGGAGTACGCAACTACAGATGTAGTAAGTCCGACAGTGCGACCGTACTACAGGTGTAGTCAGGCAGGTAGTGGGCGGTAGTAGGTTGGCCCCATGAGCGCACCGACCGCCCCCGTCCCGGACACCCCCGCTTCGCGCGCCTCCCGCGCCGAGCGGATCGGCGACGCCGCCCTCGACCTCCTCGTCGAGCGGGGCATGCGGGGCCTGACGCACCGCGCCGTGGACGAACGGGCCGGGCTGCCGCAGGGGTCGACCTCGAATCACGCCCGCACCCGTCAGGCGCTCCTGGAGACGGCCGTCCGCCGCCAGGTCCACTGGGAGGCGCGCGTACTGACCCCGGACGAGCTGCCGGGCAGCGGCGGCCCGGACGCCCCGGACGCCGGCACGCCCCCGACCGCCGACGACCTCGCGGACGCGCTCGCCCTCGCCCTGCACCGCTACCTCACGGACCACCGCGCGCTGCTGGTCTCCCGCTACGAACTGGCCCTTGAGGCCACCCGCCGCCCCGAGCTCCGCGCCTTCTTCGACGCCGCGGGCGCCGCCTTCCGCGGCCCGCTGGTCGCGATGATGACGGCGGCCGGCTCACCGGCGCCCGAGCGGCACGCGCTCTCCGTGGTCGCCTGGTGCGAGGGCCTGATGTTCTCCTGCGCCGCCGGTTCCTTCCACGCCGCCGTGCCCGGCCGCGCGGAACTGCGCACCGGCTTCGACGAGTTGCTGCGGGGCATGCTCGGCACCGCCTGACGGGCGCCGAGCGGGTCCGGGGCACGGCCCGAAACCGCTGGCGTGGCCGGCGATCATGGGGGACGATGCCGCGCATGACCACCCAACGCACCGAATCCGTCCAGCGCGTCGACCCGTCCACCACCTCGGGCGAGCGCGAGGCGCTGGAGCAGTGGCTCGACTTCCATCGCGCGACCCTCGCGCAGAAGTGCGAGGGGCTCGACGACGCCCAGCTGCGCACCCCCTCCGCTCCGCCGTCCGACCTCAACCTGATGGGTCTCGTCCGGCACATGGCCGAGGTCGAGCGCGGCTGGTTCCGCCGCGTCCTGGCCGGCGAGGAGGCGGACTGGATCTACTCGACCGAGGAGGACCGGGACCGGGACATCCACGCCACGGACGGGGACACGTACGAGGAGGCCTACGCCACCTGGCAGGCCGAGATCGCCCACGCGCGCACCCTGGCCGCGCCGCACGGCCTCGACGACTTCGGCGTGGGCAAGCACCGCACCGGGCGGACCTTCAACCTCCGCTGGATCTACCTGCACATGATCGAGGAGTACGCCCGCCACAACGGCCACGCGGACCTGATCCGGGAGCGGCTCGACGGCGCCACCGGCGACTGAGGACCGTCCCGCGGGTCAAGGCCGGTCCCGCGGCGCCTCACCCGTGCGGGGCATTCCCCGCCGGTAGGGGCGCGAAGATCGCCGCGCGACCAGCAGAGTGGCGCGGTGCATGGAACCCGAACCACAGCAAAGATCCTGGTCGGGGCGGCGGTCGCCGCCCTGGCGGGCTGCGCCTCGGTGGACGCCCCGCCGACGGCGCCCGCCCCCGCGCCCGCCGCGGAGAGCTCCGTCCTCCCCGCCCAGGAAGTGGCGCCGCAGATCGTCGAGGGCCCGGCCCGCGAGGCCCTCGAAGCGGCGCTGCCCGCTCCCCCGCCCTCCGCCGCACCCCCGCCGTCCGCCGCGCCCCGCGCGACGCCCGTACCCGCTTCCGCACCCGAGAGGCACCGGCGAACGGCCGCCCCGCCGAGCCCGCCGGCGCCGCGCCCCGCCGCCACACCCCGGCACCGCGAGGCGCCCCCGGAGCCCTGGCCCGCCGTTCCGGACCTGCCGGGGCCGGCGGAGCTGCCGAAGGAACCGCCGCGCTCCCGGGCGGACGTCTGCGACCTGGGCGAGCGGTACGGGGGCTGGGGCCCCGGCAGTGATCAGGCCAGGATCTGCCACGGCACGTACGGCCGGTGAGCCGCCCGGACCACCCGACAACCGGTCGTACGCCAGGCCACGCAGCCGCTCACGCGCCGCGTCACGCGCCCGGCCGCCCCCCACCTCACATGGCCCGCAGCCGCAGCTCCAGACGTTCGATCGCGGCCCGCACCCCGTTTCCGTAGCCGTCGTCGTCGAGCGTGTCCGACGCCGCGCGGGCCCGGTCCAGATGGACCCGCGCGGCGTCCGGCCGCTGGAGCTTCACGTAGTCGGCGGCGAGGTTGAGGTGGAGCGACGGGTACAGCGCGCGCAGCGCCACGGCCGACCCGTGCGCCGCGAGCCGCTCCTCCGCGAGCCCCTCGGCCGCGCTCAGCGCACGCAGGTCCCAGGCCAGCTCGGTGTCGGGGTCGTCCTGGGCGTCGGCCATGTAGTGGGCGAGGGTGCAGCGGTGCAGTGGGTCCCCGTCGGGGCCGATCTGCTGCCACAGCACCCCGAAGCGGTTGCGGGCCTCCTCGCGGTCGCCACCGTGCAGCAGCATCATGGCCTGCCCGATCCTGGTCATGACCCCGTCGTCCGCCGCCTGCTGCTGCTCGGTCACGCCGACCTCCACCCGCTCACCCAATGGGAGAGCCGACGCTAGCCGCACCCGGCCCCGATCCGGCCGAGGCTCAGCCGAGGTCCGGGATGCGCCAGTCGATCGGGTCGTGTCCCTGGGCCGCGACGGCCTCGTCGATCTGACTGAAGGGCCGCGAACCGAAGAACTTCTTCGCCGACAGGGGCGAGGGGTGGGCCCCCTTCACGACGACGTGCCGCTCCTCGTCGATGAGCGGCAGCTTCTTCTGGGCGTAGTTGCCCCACAGGACGAAGACGGCGGGGTCGGGCCGCGACGCGACGGCGGTGATCACGGCGTCCGTGAACTTCTCCCAGCCCTTGCCCTTGTGCGAGTTCGCCTCGCCGGAGCGGACCGTCAGGACCGCGTTGAGCAGGAGGACGCCCTGCTCGGCCCACGGCATCAGAAAGCCGTTGTCCGGGACCGGGTGGCCCAGCTCCGCCTGCATCTCCTTGTAGATGTTCCGCAGGGAGGGCGGGGTCTTCACGCCGGGGCGGACGGAGAAGCAGAGGCCGTGCCCCTGCCCCTCGCCGTGGTACGGGTCCTGACCGAGGATCAGGACCTTGACCTTGTCGTACGGGGTGGCGTCGAGGGCGGCGAAGACCTCGTCCTTCGGCGGGAAGACCGGTCCCCTGGCGCGCTCCTCCTCGACGAACTCGGTGAGCTGCGCGAAGTACGGCTTCTGCAGCTCCTCGCCGAGAACACCCCGCCAGGACTCGGGCAGCATGCTGGTGTCGGTCACGGTCAACAACCTCCGGTGGACGTGCCTGATCTACGTCCAAGAACCTACCGGGGGCCACTGACAGTGGCTCCCGGTAGGTCTTCTGCCTTCTACCAGCTGGCCCGGCGGTGCAGCTCCCACAGCTGCATGACCGTCTGCGGGTCGAGCGCGCGCTCGCCGCCGCCGATGTCCTCACCGGCCGCGATGTACAGCTTGCCCTGCCACAGGGGCAGCAGCCGGACGTCCTGGACCATGATCTCCTGGGCCTCGACGAACTCGTCCGTGACGGTCCCGCGGTCGCTCTCGCGGCGGGACTTCGGGAGCAGTTCCCCGGTGATCCGCTCGCTCACGTACGGCGTGCCGAGGACGTTCTCCTTGCCCAGGAAGGGGGCGACGAAGTTGTCCGGGTCCGGGAAGTCGGGGAACCAGCCGCGCCCGAAGACCGGGTACTCGCCCGCCTGGTAGCCCGCCTGGAACTCCTTCCAGGGCTTTCCGTGCACGTCGACCTCGAAGAGCTTGGACTCCTCCAGCTGCCGCTTCAGCTCGGTGAACTCGGCGGCCGTCGAGGAGCCGTACCGGTCCGTCGTGTACCAGAAGTCCATCTTCACGGGCGTCTCGACGCCGGCGTCCTTGAGGATCTTCTTGGCCTTCGGGACGCTCGGCGTGCCGTAACGGTCGAAGAACTTGGTGGTGTGGGCGGCGATGCCCTTGGGAACCATCGAGTACAGGGGTTCGGCGGTGCCCTGGTAGACCTTGTTGACCAGTTCGTCGCGGTCGACGAGCTGGGCGATGGCCTTGCGGACGGCCGGCTTGGCGGCCGCGGGGTCCTGGGTGTTGAAGACCAGGTAGCGGATGTCGGCGCCGGTGGACTCGACGATCTGGAGGCCCTTGTTCTCGGGCTTGTCCTCCTGGAACGCGACGACCTCCTCGGCGGTGAGGCCGCGGTAGGTGGCGTCGATCTCGTCCTTCCGGAGCGCGGTGACCATCGCCTCGGAGTCGTCGTAGTACTTGATCGTCACGCCGCCGTTCTTGCGGGCGGCGAACCCCTTGTAGCTGGCGTTCTTGGTCAGCTCGGCCGTCTTCCGCTCGGCGTACGAGTCCAGGACGTACGGTCCCGAGCCGACGAGCTTGCCGTCCGTGCGGAGCTTGTCCGCCGGGTACTCGGCGGGGTCCACGAGCGACATCGCGGGGGTCGCGAGGACGAACGGGAAGGTGGCGTCCGACTTGTTCAGCCGGAAGACGACCGTGCGGTCGCCGACGGTCTCGATCTTGCCGAGCGAGCCGAGCATCCCGTTGGGGCCGCCCTTGTGGTTGATCGTGCGGATGCGCTCGATCGAGTACCGGACGGCCTCGGCGTCCAGCTTGTGGCCGTTCGAGAACTTCAGCCCGTCCAGGAGCTTGCACTCGAAGACCCGGCTCGCCGTGTCGGTGAACTTGCAGTCGGCGGCGTCGGACTGCGGCGCCGTACTGCCCGTCGGGAAACTCACCAGGGTCTGGAACACATTCCGGAAGAGCTCCCAGGAGTTATCCCAGGCCGCGGCCGGATCAAGCGTGGTGGGAGAACTCGTCGTACCGACGACGATTCTCTGATCCCCAGTGGATTCGCTGTCCGAAAATACACCGCATCCGGACACCAGGGATATGGACGCAAGGGCTGCAGCGGCCTGCAGACTGGTCCGGTTGAACACGTGCACGCTCCTCGTTCAGCCACGGGTCGGCCGACGATACCGCAGCACCCCGTCAGGTCAATCTTCGAGTCTGACGGGGCACTTGAGTCATTCGGCGTATAACCGGGTCCAATCCGGACAGGAATTCCGGAAAGTGTCCGGATATCGGTCAGCCGACTCCGGCGTTCAGGAAAATCCCGCCGTCGACGACGAGGGTCTGGCCGGTGATCCACTCCGACTGCCCGGAGGTCAGGAAGGCGGCGGCGCCGCCGATGTCCTCGGGGACGCCGAGCCGGCCGAGCGGATAGGCGGCGGCCGCCTCGGCCTCTCGGCCCTCGTACAGCGCCTGTGCGAACTTGGTCTTCACCACGGCGGGGGCGATGGCGTTGACCCGCACGAGCGGCGCGAATTCGTGCGCCAGCTGGAGGGTCAGATTCACCATCGCGGCTTTGCTCATCCCGTACGCGCCGATGAACGGCGAGGCCGAGATGGCGGCGACCGAGGCGATGTTCACGATCGCACCGCCGTGCTCCTTCTGCCAGGCGTGCCAGCTCCGCTGGGCGAAACCGAGCGCGGAGATCACATTGGTCTCGAAGACCTTGCGGGCCACTCCCAGGTCCAGATCGGCGATCGGACCGAAGACCGGGTTCGTGCCGGCGTTGTTCACCAGGAAGTCAAGACGGCCGAAGCCGTCCATGGCCGCCTCGACCGCGGCGGCCTGGTGTGCCAGGTCGTGGGCCTTGCCGGGGACACCGATCACCCGGTCCGCCCCGAGCCGCTCGGCGGCCTCCTTGAGGGCCTCCTCGCCGCGCCCGGTGATGACGACCCGGTCGCCGCGGGCGACGAGCGCCTCGGCGATGCCGTAGCCGATGCCCCGACTCGCGCCGGTGACGAGGGCGACCTTGCCGGAGAGCTCCGGCTTTTCGTTCGCGGTCATGTCCGTCTCCTCTCGCTGCTGCCGGAACGTCAGTTGAGCGGGCCGCCGGCCACGTACATGACCTGGCCCGAGACAAAGCCGGCGTCGTCGCCCGTGAAGAAGGCGATCGCGTTGGCGACGTCCTCGGGGCGGCCGACTCGCTGGACCGGGATCATGGAGGCGGCGGCGGCCTGGAACTCCTCGAATCCCATGCCGACGCGCTCGGCGGTCTGCGCGGTCATCTCGGTGACGATGAAACCGGGGGCGACGGCGTTGGCGGTGACGCCGAACTTGCCGAGCTCCTTGGCGAGCGTCTTCGTGAGGCCCTGCAGACCGGCCTTGACGGCGGAGTAGTTGGCCTGGCCGCGGTTGCCGAGCGCCGAGGAGGAGGAGAGCGAGACGATCCGGCCGAAGCCCGCGTCCACCATGTGCTTCTGACAGGCCTTCGCCATCAGGAAGGCACCCTTGAGGTGCACGTTCATGACGAGGTCCCAGTCCGACTCGGACATCTTGAAGAGCAGGTTGTCGCGGAGCACGCCGGCGTTGTTGACGAGGATCGTCGGCGCGCCGAGCTCGGCGGCGATCCGCGCGACGGCGGCCTCCACCTGGGCACCGTCGGAGACGTCGCAGCCGACCGCGAGGGCGGTGCCGCCCGCGGCGGTGATCTTCTCGACGGTGTCCTTGCAGGCCGCCTCGTCGAGGTCGAGTACGGCTACGGCGCGGCCCTCGGCCGCCAGGCGGAGCGCCGTGGCGGCGCCGATGCCTCGTGCGGCACCCGTGACGACGGCTACGCGCTGCTCGGTGGTGGACATGCTTGGTTCTCCTCGCCCTTGGATCGTCCCTGATCGCGGACGGACCGGGCGTCCCGCTCACGCGTCCCGCACATGAGCGACCGCTTAGTATCGTCCGCAGAACGAGACGCTAGAAGCGATGGCACCCGGTGTCAACGGCCCACCGGGTGCACCAGGTCACTCCCCGTGGCGGAACGGCGACCGGCGACCCCTTCGGCGGCCGGCGACCCCCGCCGACGGCCTCAGCGCACCAGCAGATCGAGGAGACGCTCGACCTCGGCCTCCGGGTCGGCGGTGAGCCCCGTGTGGACGGGACCCGGCTGCACGACCGTGGAGCGCGGCGCGATCAGCCAGCGGAACCGCCGGCCCGCGTCGTCGCGTGCGGCCTGCCCCGCGTCGTCGCCACCCAGGCAGATCCCCTCGACGGCGCGCAGCGCGGCCCGCACGCCGGTGACGTCCGCCGCCGGGTCGAGGACCGCCAGCTTGGCCTCGTCCAGGTGGGTGCGGGCGGCCACGTAGGACCGGGCGCGGCAGTAGACGACCACGCCCGCGTTGAAGCACTCGCCGCGCTCGACCCGCGGCACCACGCGCAGGAGCGCGTACTCGAAGACATCGCGCTCGGTCACGTGGTGCTGTCCTTCTCGGTGGAGTGCGTCCGGGGCGCGAGGCGCTCGGCCAGCCAGCCGGGCGGCTGCTGGGGCCGGTTCTCCGTACGGGGGCCGAGCGTGATCCGCTCGTGGATGGTGGCGGCGCGGGGCAGGAGCGCGTCGACGTAGGCCGCGCGCACCTCGTCCGTACGGGAGAAGCCGGGCTCGTCGACGAGCCACTCGTCGGGCACGTCGGCGACGACTTCGGTGAGCAGCTCGCGGGTGACGAGTGGCGCGAGTTCGGCGGCCGCGGCGGCGACGTCCGGCGCGAAGGGCGCGAGCGCGTGGTCGGAGGCGTCGTACGGCTTGGCGGCGGAAGCCTGCGCGCCCGGCCAGTTGTGGTGCCAGATCATGGTGGCGCCGTGGTCGATGAGCCACAGGTCGCCGTGCCACACCAGCATGTTCGGGTTCCGCCAGGACCGGTCGACGTTGTTGATCACGGCGTCGAACCAGACGACCTTGCCGGCTTCCTTGGAGTCCACCTCGTACGCCAGCGGGTCGAAGCCCAGCGAGCCGGGGAGGAAGTCCATGCCCAGGTTGAGCCCGCCGCTCGCCTTGAGCAGCTCCTGGACCTCCTGGTCGGGCTCGGAGAGACCGATGACCGGGTCGAGCTGGATGGCGACGAGCTCCGGCACGCGCAGCCCGAGCCTGCGCGCGAGCTGCCCGCAGACGACCTCGGCGACGAGGGTCTTGCGGCCCTGTCCCGCGCCCGTGAACTTCATGACGTACGTGCCGAGATCGTCGGCCTCGACGATCCCGGGGAGCGAGCCGCCCTCACGCAGGGGTGTGACATAGCGGGTTGCTACGACCTCTTTCAACACTTTCGCAGGCCACCCATCTCTTCATCCGTGCAATCCACGGCCAGCTCCCCTCCGTCAACGAAGTGAGCATAGTAACCGAGGGTGATTGAGGGCGAGGGTTCTCCGAACCACCGACTCGCGAACCGGCGTATTGCGGACAAGTATGTCGATGGGTGGACATCAGTGCGTCCCGTGCGCCGCCGAGTCCGCCACGGGCCGGCACGGGCCGGCACGGGCCGGCACGGTGGAACTCTCTGGAGGTAGGGATGTCCGAACTGATCGTCATCGGCTATGACGACCGGGGCGTGGCAGACGCGGCGTTCGCCACCGTGCAGGATCTGCAGCGCGACTACGTCGTCCATCTGAACGGCCTCGCGGTCGTCTCCGTCGACGAGGACGGCAGGACCCATGTCGATACGACCAGCCGGATCGTCGGGGTGTCCGCCGCCTCCGGAGCCCTGTGGGGCGCCATCTTCGGGATCCTGTTCCTGCTTCCCGGCGTCGGCCTGGTGACGGGCGCTGCCGTGGGCGGCCTGATCGGCAGGCTCGGCAAGTCCGGCGTCGACGAGCGGTTCCGCGAGCAGGTGCGGGACCTGCTGAAGCCGGGCTCGGCGGCCGTCGTGGTCATGGCCTCGAAGATCACGGACGACAAGTTCACCGCGGCGATGCGGCCGCACGGCGGCACGGTCCTGAAGACGTCGCTCAGCGACGCGGACGAGAAGGAACTGGCCGAGCAGCTCACCGGCCCGCAGTAGCGACCCCCGCCGGCTGCGCCCACGGTTCACCACCGCCTCCGCCGGTCGCGCCACCCGTACGGCTCTCGGAACACCCTACGAAAGGCACCGTCATGCACCCCGCTCTGAGCACCGACGTGCTCGCCACGTTGCGCCGGCCCCGCCCCTACCCGGCGGTGTCGCTCGTGATGCCCACCCACCGCCGCGAGCCGGACAACACCCAGGACCCCGTACGGCTGCGCAACCTCCTGGCCCAGGCGGAGAAGGCCCTCCAGGACGACCCGGACGTGCCACGGGATCGCCGTGCGGACGTGCTCGAACAGCTGGAGCGGGCCGTCGCCGAGCTCGACCTCGCCCATGTGGAGGACGGGCTGGTGATCTACGCGGCGCAGGGCGAGCACCACGTCTGGACCGTGGCCCGGACGGTCCCGGAGCGGGTGGTCGTCGCCGACACGTTCCTCACTCGCAACCTCGTCGCCGCCCAGGCCGCCGAACAGCCCTACTGGGCCCTGGCCGTCGCGGCGGACCGGGTGTCGCTCTGGAGCGGCGGACCGGAGCGGGCCGTCGAGTTCACGGGCGACGGCTTCCCGCTGACACGGAGCCTCGAGGACCCCGACGCGGAACGCAAGGAACGCATCGGCGACCTTCCGAGCACCTTCCGGGACGAGGACACCCGTACGTTCCTCCGCGAGGCCCATCAGGCGCTGCGTGCCGTCCTCGCCGCCGAGTCGCGCCCGCTGTACGTGATCGGTGAGGCCCCGGCCATCTCGGCACTGGAGGACACGGGCCGACTGGACCCCGGGACGATGACCGTGCAGCACGGCGGGCTCGCGGACGGCCCGGCCGAAGCGGTGCACCGGGCGGTCGAGCCGGTACGGAGCGCGCGGGAAGAGGCCGCGGCCACCACCGTGGCCGCGGAACTGGACACCGCGCAGGGCCGGCGCGAGTTCGCAGCCGGCCTCGACGAGGTGTGGCGGGCCGCGAAGGACGGCCGGATCCGCCTGCTGGCCGTCGAGGACCACTACCGCGACGTCGTGCGCGACCGCGGCGACCACCTGGAACCCGCCTCCGCGGCGGAGCCGGGCACGCGGGACGACATCGTGGACGAGATCGTCGAGCGGGCCCTGGAGACGGGCGCCGAGGTGCGGTTCGTACGGGACGACGCCTTGGTCGAATCCGCCCGCATCGCCGCCGTACTGCGCTACTGACGGCGACCGCACTCACCGTAGGAACGAGGAAGCCCGCGTGAACACCTCTTCATCCCGCCCGAGACGACCGGTCCGCGCCAGAGCGGCGGGCGCGGCCCTGGCCGTCGTCGTCACCGCGCTCGGCGCCGCCACTCTCGTGTCCTGTGGCTCCGACGGCGACGACACCGGCGCTCCGACGTTCAGCGAACGCCCCACGGCACCCGACACCGCCGCGTTCTCGGGGGACCTGCCCTCCTCCGTCGCCTCGGCGGGGGAATCGGTGATCGAGTCCGCGCGCGCGGAAGCGTCGTCCGCGGCCGCGTCGGCCTCCGAGCGGGAGGCATCGCGCAAGGCGTCGATCGGAGCCGAGATCGAACGCTCCCGCCAGGCGGCCGAGGACGCGCTGGAGGACGTCGAGGGCAGGGGGAACGCCCTGAACGAGGTCGGGATGACCGGCAAGCCCCGCGCCGACACGGACGGGCGGCTCACCGTCGTCGTGAGCATCACCAACAAGACGAGCGAGCCGGCGTCCTACGCGGCCCAGGTCGACTTCCTCGACCCGTCGGGGAAGGTCGTCGAGACCCAGTTCGTCGGCGCCGAGGACCTCGCGCCGGGCGAGCGCGCACAGCCCCTGGTCATCAGCCGGCAACCCGCCGAGCCGGTCCTGACGCCGAGGCTCACCAAGGCACAGAGGTACTGACGTCCACGGTCCTCGGCGTCACGGGGGCCGCACCGAAGGAGAGACCCATGTCCGAACTCATCGTCATCGGCTACGCCGACCACGCGGTCGCGAGGGAGGCCTTCAAGGCGGTCCAGAAGCTCCGCGACGACCACGTCCTCGACCTCAACGGCCTCGCCGTCGTCAGGGTGGACGAGGACGGCGAGACCCATGTGGACACCCCCAAGAAGAGCGAGGAGGTGGCCCTCTCCGCCACGGCCGGGGCGCTCTGGGGCATGGTCCTCGGCATCATCATCCTCACTCCGGGCATCGGCGTGGTGGGCGCGGCCCTCGGCGGCCTCATCGGCAAACTGAACCAGATGGGCGTCGACGGCAGGTTCCGGAAGAAGGTCCAGGAGCTGCTCGAGCCCGGCTCGGCGGCCGTCGTCGTCATGGCCTCGAAGATCACCGAGGACCGGTTCGCAGCGGCCATGGAACCCTTCGGGGGAACGGTGCTCAAGACCTCCCTCCCGGAGGAGAGCGAGCGCGAACTCGCGGAGCAGCTCGCCGGCCCCGACGCCGGGACGGCGACGTGAAGAGCCACTGAACCACTGACGTCTCGCGACGGCCGGCCGCCCCCTCCCTGCTCAAGGGAGGGGGCGGCGGCTTGCTGCGGACGACAGTCCTGATCCTGACGTCGCCGCACCTCAGAAGGAGACCGCGTCGCGGATCAACGGGCAGGTCATGCAGTGGCCGCCACCGCGCCCGCGGCCGAGTTCGGCGCCCACGATGGTGATGACCTCCACCCCTGCCTTCCGCAGCAGTGTGTTGGTCTGGGTGTTGCGGTCGTAGGTGAAGACGACCCCGGGTTCGAGCGCGACGGCGTTGTTGCCGCTGTCCCACTGCTGGCGCTCGGAGGTGTAGACGTCCCCGCCGGTCTCGATCACCTGGAGCGCGGGCAGGCCGAGGCCCTTGGCCACGACGTCGACGAACGGGGTGGTGCCCTCATCGATGATCTCCACGCCCGGGCCTTGTCGGCGGGCCTTGTCGGCGGGCCGCAGGGAGAAGGTGTGGACGGCGTCCATGATCGTCGGGTAGAGGGTGACCATGTCGCGGTCCGCGAAGGTGAAGACCGTGTCGAGGTGCATGGCCGCCCGCAGCTTCGGCATACCGGCGACGATCACGTGCTCGGCCGCGCCGTTGTCGAAGAGCGCGGCGGCCACCTGGGTGATCGCCTGGCGGGAGGTGCGCTCGCTCATGCCCATGAGGACGACGCCGTTGCCGACGGGCATGATGTCGCCGCCCTCGAACGTGGCCTGTCCCCAGTCCTGTTCGGGGTCGCCCCACCACACGGTCGAGCTCCTGAAGTCGGGGTGGAAGGCGTAGATGGTCTTCATGAGGAGGGTCTCGCCGTGGCGGGCGGGCCAGTACAGCGGGTTCAGGGTGACGCCGCCGTAGAGCCAGCACGTGGTGTCGCGGGTGTAGAGCGTGTTCGGCAGCGGCGGCATCAGGTACTCCCGCGCCCCCACGCCTTCCCGGGCCAGGGCCACGTACCCGGAGCGGAAGTCCTCCGGCAGGTCCGCGGTGGCCAGTCCGCCGATGAGGAACTCCGCCAGCGCGCCGGGGGCGAGGGAGTCGAGGAAGGCCCGGGTGTCGTCGACCAGCCCGAGTCCGACTTCGTTGGGGACGATCTTCCGGTCGAGGAGCCAGTCCTTGGCCGCCGGGATCGCCATGGTCTCGGCGAGCAGTTCGTGCAGTTCGACGACCTCGACCCCCCGCTGGGTGAGTTTGTTGACGAAGTCCGCGTGGTCGCGCTGGGCGTTCTCCACCCACATGACGTCGTCGAAGAGGAGGTCGTCGGAGTTGGTGGGCGTCAGTCGCCGGTGTGCGAGGCCGGGAGAGCAGACGAGCACCTTGCGGAGGCGTCCGACTTCCGAGTGGACACCGAAGGCGGACGGGGCAGCGGGACGGGTGTCAGCGGCGGTCATGATCGGCCTTTCCGGTGGGGCGGTGGGGCGGTAGAGCGGTAGAGCGGTACGACAGTGGGCCTGTGGGTCAGAGTTCGATCCAGCCCACGGCGAGAGCGATGACGCCGACGACCGCTCCGGCGATGGAGACGGCGCAGATGACGGCCTCCCTCGGGGAGAAGAGGCGTCGGTTCTGTTCGCGGCGGGCCTTGACGAACAGGAACGTGGCCGGGGCGTAGATGATGAAGGAGACGAGGACGAACTTGAGTCCGGCCGCGTAGAGCAGGAACGCGGTGTAGAGCGTGGCGACGAGGGCGACGAGGAGTTCCCGCCGGGTGGTGCGGCCCTCCGCCTTCTCCTGTGCCGGCCGCAGCGCGATCTTCACGGCGAAGCTGGCGGCCAGCAGGAAGGGGATCAGGCTCAGTGAGCTGGTGAGGTCGAGGGCGAAGTTGAAGGCGTCGTCGGAGAACGCCGTGACGACGAGGACGACCTGACTGAGGGCCGTCGTCATGAGCAGTGCCGGTACGGGGACGTCGTCGCCGCTGGACCGGCCGAGGAAGCGCGGCATGTCGTCGTCCTTGGCGGCGACGAAGAGCACTTCGGCCGCCATCAGGGTCCAGGCCAGATAGGCGCCGAGGACCGAGATGATCAGGCCGACGCTGACGAACACCTTGCCCCAGGCGCCGACCGCCGCCTCCAGGACGCCCGCCATGGAGGGCTGGCGGAGCTCGGCGATCTCGGCCATCGGCAGGATGCCGTACGACACGATGGTGACCGAGGCGAAGATCGCGAAGACGCTGAGGAAGCCCAGGACGGTGGCCCGCCCCACGTCCTCCCGGCGTTTGGCGTGCCGGGAGTAGACGCTGGCGCCCTCCACGCCGAGGAAGACGAACACGGTGGCCAGCATCGTGCCGCGGACCTGGTTGAAGAGGGATCCGGCGTAGTCCGCGCCGCCGAAGTTGTCGGCGAAGACGGACGGTTTGAAGCAGAACAGCGCCAGGATGATGAAGACGATGATGGGAACGAGCTTGGCGACGGTCACGATCCTGTTGATCGCCGTCGCCTCCTTGACCCCGCGGCGGATGAGGAGGAAGAAGCCCCAGAGGCCCGCGGAGGACAGCACGATCGCCAGGGCCGTGTCGCCGTCGCCGAGGGCGGGCGCGATCGCGCCGATCGTCGACATGATCAGCACCCAGTACGTGACGTTGCCGACACAGGCGCTCGCCCAGTAGCCGAAGGCCGAGAAGAACCCGAGGTACTCGCCGAAGCCCGCCTTCGCGTACGCGTAGACGCCGGCGTCCAGGTCGGGCCTCCGTACCGCGAGGGTCTGGAAGACGAAGGCGAGCATCAGCATGCCGACGCCCGCGACCGCCCAGGCGATCAGCGCGCCCGCGACACCCGTCTCCTGGGCGAATCGTCGGGGAAGGGAGAACACGCCGGCGCCGACCATGGAGCCGACGACCATCGCGGTCAGCGTCAGCAGGGTCAGTTTGGCGACGGGTGGCGAGCCGACGGGACCGGTCTCGGTACTGGTATCGGCAGGTTTCATCGCGTGCCCTCGCAGACGTGCTCGATCGCCCCGGCAGTTTTCGGACCCCTCACAAAGCGCCCATGGCGCGAAAGGAAAATCTAATCCGGTACGTACGTTTTGTCCTGGCATGGCAGGCATCTTCGGCAACCGGCCCCGCGATCGGCGTGCGCCCGCGAGGATGAGCACCGGCCGGTTCGCGGCTGCGCCTGCGTCCGCGCGAGCGCGAGCGGCCCGACACTGAGCGCACGCTTTCGTCGTCCTCCTCGGTCCGGGGGGCCTTCCCCGATCAGGGAGCCGGATGGCCAGTCGTCTGATCCTTCGATGCCGTCACGCCCTCGTCGTCGTGGCGCTCGCCACCCTGACGGCGGTCTCCCCCGCCGCGACGGCGCCCGCGCCCGCCGTGACGACGGCCGCGCCCGCCCCCGGAGCACCGCCTCCCGGACCGGCCGCGCCGCCCGCCTTCGATCCGGCGCCCGCCCGGGCGAGTCTGAAGCGTCTGCTGCCGTCCGTGGCCGGGCAGTTCGATCTGGTCCCGGTCGAGGCGGCCGCCTCCGGCGACTACTTCTCCGTCTCCGGGACGGCCGGGGCGATCCGGGTGCGCGGCACCTCGCCGGCCACGCTGGTCACGGGAGTGGGCTGGTACCTGGAGCGGATCGCGGGGGTCGACATCGGATGGCCGGGCGACAGCCTCGGCCGGCTGCCGTCCACGCTCCCCGGGGTCACCGGCACCGTCACCCGCAGGGCGACGGTGCCTCACCGGTACGCCCTGAACGACACCGACGAGGGCTACTCCGGCGCGTACCGCGACTTCGCCTCCTACCGGCACGACATCGACCTGATGGCGCTGCACGGCGTCAACGAGGTCTTCGTGCCGACCGGCGCCGAGTACCCGTACTACCGCGCTCTCCAGCGGTTCGGCTACAGCGCGGCGGAGCTGCGCGAGTGGATCCCCGCCCCGGCCCATCAGGGCTGGTGGCTGCTGCAGAACATGTCGGGCTTCGCCGGCCCGGTCTCCGAGCGGCTGATCGAGGCCCGCGCGACGCTCGGGAGCAGGATCGCGGGGCACCTGCGCGCGCTGGGGATGACCCCGGTGCTGCCCGGCTTCTTCGGCACGGTGCCGCCGGACTTCGCCGCCCGGAACCCGGGCGCGGTCACGGTCCCTCAGGGCACGTGGGTGGGCTTCGCCCGGCCGGACTGGCTGGACCCGACCGGACCGGTCTTCGCGCGGCTGGCCGCGACGTACTACCGCTTCCAGGAGCAGCGGTTCGGTGCCGGCGACATGTTCAAGATGGACCTCCTGCACGAGGGCGGCACCCCGGGACCCGTCGACGTGGCGGGAGCGGCCGGGGCCGTCCAGCAGGCCCTGGAGGCGGCGCACCCCGGCGCCATCTGGGTCACGCTCGGCTGGCAGCGGAACCCGTCGGCGGCTCTCCTGAGCGGTGTGGACCGCCGCCGGGTGCTCGTCGTCGACGGTCTGTCCGACCGCTACGACGGCCTCGACCGGGCGACCCAGTGGGGTGGTACGCCCTACGCCTTCGGCGCGATCGGCAACTTCGGCGGCCACACCAGCCTGGGCGCCAACACCGGCGTCTGGGTCGACCGGTTCCACGCGTGGCTGACCGCGCCCGGCAGCACGCTGAGCGGCATCGCGTACCTCCCGGAGGGGACCGGCGGGAACCCCGCCGCCTTCGACCTGTTCACCGAACTCGCCTGGCAGCCGGGCCCGATCGACCACAGGACCTGGTTCGCGGAGTACGCCGCCCGGCGCTACGGCGGCGCCGACCCCCACGCCGCCGCCGCGTGGGAGCAGTTGCGCCGCGGCCCGTACAGCATGCGATCCGGTACGTGGAGCGAACCGCAGGACAGCGTCTTCGCCGCGCGGCCGAGTCTGACGGCGGCCAGGGCGGCGCGCTGGAGCCCGACCGCCATGCGCTACGACGCGGCCACCGTGGAGCGCGCTCTCGCGGAGCTGCTGAAGGTGGCTCCCGAGCTGCGGACCACCGACGCCTACCGCTTCGACCTCGTGGACGTGGCTCGACAGTCGCTCACCAACCGCGGCCGCGTCCTCCTGCCCCGGATCAGGACCGCGTACGAGGCCGGGGACCTCGCGGGATTCCGGGAGCGGGTGGCCGAGTGGAACGCCCATCTGGAGCTGCTCGGGCGGCTGGTCGCCGCCGACCGGCGGTTCCTGCTCGGTCCGTGGCTCGCCGACGCCCGCGCCTGGGGGGCCGGCCCCGCCGAACGCGACCGGCTGGAGTACGACGCCCGCTCGATCCTCACCACCTGGGGTGGCCGGGGACCGAGCGAGGCGGGCGGCCTGCACGACTACGCCAACCGCGAGTGGGCCGGGCTCGTCCGGGACGTGTACGCGCCGCGCTGGGCCGCGTACTTCGCGAGCCTCGACAGCGCGCTGGTGAACCGCACGGAACCGGTCGCCATCGACTGGTTCGCGAGGGACGACGCCTGGGCGCACGGCAACGAGCCGTACGCGACGCGGCCGACCGGAGACCCCGTCGCCCTGGCCGGCGAGGTGCTGGCGGCCCTGACGAGGTGATCCGCGACGGCGTCCCTACTCTGGTGACGTGCTTCCCCGAACCCTCCTCGCCCGTACGTCCCTGGCCGACGCCGCCCTGCTCACCCACACGGAACAGGGCCGTGCGTGGCCGCTCCTGGTGTGGGCCCCGGGGCCGGGCGTGCGGATGGTGTCGAGCGCCGTCCTCGGCGGGGGCATCGGGGAGCGGGCGTGGGTGCTGAACGCGCAGGTCCCGCCCGGCTACGACCGGCTCGATCCCGTCGCCCACCTCGGCGCGCTGGCCGCCGGGGCCGGGCTCGAAGGGCCCGGGGTGGGGCTCATGACGGCGGCCTCGGTCGAGAACCGGCGGCACGCGACGGACGGCGGGGCCGAGGCCGTGGTCACCGCCGGGATCGGCGTACGGGGCTGGGCGGCCGTACCGGGGGCCGGCGACGTCGCGGCCCCGCGCCCGGGGACGATCAACATCGTCGTGTCGCTGCCCGTGCCGCTCACGGACGCCGCCCTCGTCAACGCGGTCGCCACCGCCACCGAGGCGAAGGTGCAGGCCCTCGTCGAACTCGGCGCGGACGCCTCGGGCACGCCGACGGACGCCGTCTGCGTGGCCGCTCCCTCGCCGACCGGGAGCGACGCACGGGCATGGGCCGGAGTGGGGGTCGACGCGCCCACCGGATCGTCCGCCGAGGCGTTCGCCGGACCGCGGTCGCTCTGGGGTGCGCGGCTCGCGCGCGCCGTGCACCGCGCGACGTACGAGGCCTGCGCCGGCCTCCTCACCCCCTGAGAGCCGTCCTGAGTGCCGTCCTGAGAGAGCGTCAGCCGTGCGAGAGCAGCGCCGCCGCCAGCTCCGCCGCGCGCCGGTGCCAGAAGCCGGCGCCCCGGAGCATGGCGTGGCCGCCGGCCGGCATCGGGATGCCCGCCGCGTCCGCGCCCGCCGCCCGCGCCCTGCGGACGAAGTCCCAGGACTCGCGCGCCGAGGTGACGCGGTCGGCCTCGTCGTGCAGGAGGTAGAGGCGTCGGCCGCCGAGGTGGTCGACGGGCTCCCCGGTGGGGCACCAGGGCGCGAGGGCGACGACACCGCGGACGGCCGGGTCGCCGGCGGCGCTGAGCGCGGCGCGGCCTCCCATGGAGTGGCCGATGAGCACGACGGGCACGGGGCCCACCCGGTCCCGTAGCCGTACGAGGGCGGCCTCGGCGTCCCGGGCGGCGTCGGCACGCGGGCCGTTCCAGCCGCGGTGGCGGTAGCGCACCTCGGCGACCAGCACGTCCCGGCCCCGGACGGCGCGGGTCACGGCGGCGGTGAAGGGCCGCATGCGCAGCGCGGGCAGGTTGAGGGCGGGCGGCGGCTCCGGCCCGTCGGCGCGGCCTCCGTGGAGCAGCAGTACCGCGGCGGCGGGAACCGCGGGCGAGCTGCGGACCAGGAGGGTGCCGGGCTCGGTCGGCTTCGTGCGGCAGCCGGTTCCCGGGGTCATCGGGGATCCGCGCCGCTCGTGCGGGCCGGGTGTCCGGGTCGCCGTGCCATGGGTGCCTCCAGAAGTCGAGGGCCGCAGTCTGCCATCACGGCGTCCCGGGTGTCCGACAGTCCCGGGTGGAGGGGGCGACACGACCGTCACACACCCACCAGAGTGACCTGCGTCACAACGTGTCACAGCTGCCGGCCCGGCGGTGTCTTGTGCACGAACCGCTTGAAACGAAGGAGACACCATGACCGGGAACATCGCAGTGGTCGTGATCGGCGGCGGGTACGCCGGAGTGATGGCCGCGAACCGCCTGACGCAGCGCGACGACGTGACCGTGACGCTGATCAACCCGC
Source organism: Streptomyces sp. NBC_01255 (assembly GCF_036226445.1). Lineage (NCBI taxonomy): Bacteria > Bacillati > Actinomycetota > Actinomycetes > Kitasatosporales > Streptomycetaceae > Streptomyces > Streptomyces sp. NBC_01255. The sequence goes on along the minus strand of NZ_CP108474.1, from coordinate 7,333,769 downwards.
GCCCGGACTTCGTCGAGCGGATCCGCCTGCACCAGCTCGTCGGCGGGTCCGACGACGCGGTCGTCGCGTACTCGGAGGTCCTGCACCAGGGCATCGGCCTGCTGGTCGACTCCGTGACACGGATCGACGCGGCCGGGCGCAGCGTGGCGCTGGCGTCGGGCGGGACCGTCCGTTACGACTACCTGGTCTACGCGGTGGGCAGTGGCAGCGCCGACCCGCGTGTGCCCGGAGCCGCCGAGTTCGCGTACCCGATCGCCGATCTGGAGGAGGCGCAGCGGCTGCGGCCGGTCCTCGACGCCGCACCGATGACCGCCCCCGTGACGGTGGTCGGTGGCGGTCCGACCGGCATCGAGACCGCCGCCGAGCTGGCCGAGGCGGGCCGCGCCGTGACCCTGGTCTGCGGGAAGGTGCTCGGCCCGTACCTGCACCGGCGCGGCCGCCGCTCGGTCGCGAAGCGGCTGGCGGCCCTCGGGGTGACCGTGGTCGAGGGCCCCGGGGCGAAGGTGACAGCCGTGACGCGCGATGCGGTGCGGCTCGACGACGGCCGCGCGCTGGAGAGCGCGGTGACCATCTGGACCGCGGGCTTCGGCGTGCCGGACCTGGCCGCGCGCAGCGGGCTGAGCACCGACGCCCTGGGCCGTCTGCTCACGGACGAGACCCTGACGAGCGTGGACGACGACCGTGTCATCGCGGCCGGGGACTCGGCGGCGCCGTCGAACCTGCCGGCGAGGATGAGCTGCCAGGCCGCGACGCCGATGGGCGCGCGGGCCGCCGACACGGTCCTCAGCCGGATCGCGGGGGAAGCGCCCTCGTCTCTCAACCAGGTGTTCGCGGGCCAGTGCATCAGCCTGGGCCGGGACGCCGGCATCTTCCAGTTCGCCCACCGGAACGACATCGCGCTGTGGTTCCACATCGGCGGTCGCACCGGCGCGAAGGTCAAGGAGATCGTGTGCAAGGGCACCGTCAAGCACCTGGCCGCGGAGGCGCAGAAGCCCGGTGCGTACGGCCTGCACCGCGTCTCGGGAGGCGGCCAGCGCGAGAAGTTGCTGGAGGCCGGGCGTGACCGCGGCGCGCTGGTGGGTCATGATCTGACTCCCACCGACGAAAAGGATCTTGCTGTGGATGCGAACGTGCGGGCCGAAGGCGACCTGGACCGGCCGCGAAGGAGCGGGGTGCAGGCATGAGCGGCCACGCCACCGACGCGGCGACAGAGACGTTCGTCGCCCACCGCAACCTCCTCTTCACCGTCGCCTACGAGATGCTCGGATCGGCGGCCGACGCCGAGGACGTCCTCCAGGAGACCTGGCTGCGCTGGGTCGAGGTCGACCTGGAGAAGGTGAGCGACCAGCGCGCCTACCTGGTCCGGGTCACGACCCGCCAGGCGCTCAACCGGCTGCGCACCGCGAGCCGGCGCAGGGAGTCGTACGTGGGCCCCTGGCTGCCCGAGCCCATGCTCACCGCGCCGGACGTGGCCGAGGACGTGGAGCTCGCGGAGAGCGTGTCGATGGCGATGATGCTCGTCCTGGAGACGCTGGCTCCGACGGAGCGCGCCGTCTTCGTCCTGCGTGAGGCCTTCGGCTTCGAGTACGACGAGATCGCGGCCGCCGTCGACAAGACCCCCGCGGCCGTCCGGCAGATCGCGCACCGCGCGCGCCGGCACGTCGACGCCCGCCGTCCCCGCCGGACGGTGTCCGCGAAAGAGACCCGGGCCGCCCTGGAGTCGTTCCGGCGCGCGTTCGAGACCGGGGACGTCCAGGGCCTGCTCGACGTCCTCGCCCCGGAGGCCGTCTACATGGGCGACGGCGGCGGGATCAAGCACGCCGCCCTGCGGCCCATCCTCGGGGCCGACAAGGTGGCCCGCCTCATGGCGGGCTTCACCGGCAGGGCCGGCGGGGCCGGCTTCACGCTCTCCCTCGGCCCCACCGTGGTCAACGGCAACCCGGCGCTCCTCGTCCGCATGGACGGCGAGATCGACGGCGTCATGGCGGTCCACGTCGAGGACGCCCGTATCGCCGGCATCTACTTCGTCCGCAACCCGGAGAAGCTGTCCCATGTCGCGTCCGAGACGTCGCTGACCCTGCGCTGACCCTGCGCTGACCCTGCGCTGACCTTGTGCTGAACTCCCGCGCCCTGGCGAGTTCGTGCGCGAAGACGCGATCCTGTGAACGGGGCACAGGTCACACCCGTACCGTCGGGTGCCAACACACCAGTGCGCGAAGGAAGAGGGGCAGCACATGAGCGGAGTGGCACGCAGGACGGTGGTCTCGGCGGCGGGCGCCGCGGGCCTGGCGGCGGCGCTCGCGGCCTGCGGTGGCGGCGGCACCGAGGACAAGGGCACGGAGGAGCAGGCGGGCGCCACCCTCGCGCGGACCGGGGACATTCCGGTGGGCGGCGGCAAGGTCATCGCCGGTCAGGGCCTGGTGATCACCCAGCCGAAGGCCGGCGAGTTCCACGCCTTCTCGTCCAAGTGCACCCACGCGGGCTGTGCCGTCAGCGGGGTGAAGGACGGCGTCATCGTGTGCCCGTGCCACCAGAGCCACTTCGACGTGTCGGACGGCAGCGTGAAGTCCGGCCCGGCGACCTCCCCGCTGCCGCCGACGCCGATCCAGGTGGTGGGCGACGAGATCAGCCTCGGCTGACGGAACCCCCGGCGGGCCGTGCCCGCCGGGGCGCCTTCCAGCAGCCCAGCACCTCGTCCGTCGTCGTGATCGTGGCGACGAGCGCGAGGGTGTGGCGGATCATCGCGGGGGTGTAGTCGGCCGGCACCCCCGCGATCGCGTCCGCGGGCACGACGACCGTGTAGCCGAGGTTGACGGCGTCGAAGACCGCGTTGGGCACGGCCACGTTGGCGGAGACGCCGGTCACGATCAGCGTCCGGCAGCCGAGGTTGCGCAGGAGCGCGTCGACGTCCGTGCCCGCGAGCGGTGAGAGACCGTGCAGGCGCCGGACCACGATGTCCTCCTCCGCGACCTCGATCGGTTCGGCGATCCGTACGGCCGTGCTGCCGCTGTGCTGCTGCACCGGCAGCCGGGCGGCGGCCCGGAAGAGGCGCGCGTTGGTGTTGGCGGCGCGTCCGTCGGGGCGCCGCTCGGCGACGGCGTGGATCACCTGGACGTCGGCCTCGTGCGCGGCGGCCACGAGCCGCGCCACGTTCCGCAGGGCGCCCGACGCGCGGGCCGCGGCGGCGAGTTCGGGCAGCGCGCTCTCCGCGCCGACGACTCCCCGCTGACACTCGACGGTGAGCAGCACGACCCCGCCGTCCGGACGGATCCACTCCCCGAGCCGATCTCTGGCACTCTCACCCATGGTCTCCCCTTGCCTGCGCGCGATTGGCCCTCCATGCTTTCTGACGACTCATCAGAAATCCAGAAGGGTGCGGACGATGACCGTCGCACAGCGCCGTGGACGCCGGATCATGATGACCCCGGCCGAGCTCGACTCCTTCCTCGCCGAACAGCGCACCTGCCGCGTGGCGACCGTTTCGGCCGACGGCCGCCCGCATGTGAGCGCGCTCTGGTTCGCCTGGGACGGCCGCTCGCTGTGGCTGTACTCGCTGACGCGCAGCCGCCGCTGGGCGGAGATGCGCGCCGATCCGAGGGTCGCGGTGGTGGTGGACGACGGCGTGGAGTACGGCGAGCTGCGGGGCGTGGAGCTGTCGGGCACGGTCGAGTTCGTCGGCGAGGCCCCCCGTACAGGCGAGCCGCTCCCCGAACTCGAAGCGCCCGAACAGCTCTTCGCCGCCAAGAACTTCGGCCTGGACGCGATGCCGCACGACGGCCGCCACGCCTGGGCCCGGCTGACCCCGGACGCCATCGCATCCTGGGACTTCCGCAAGATCTAGGGGACGCACTCCCCGGAGGCCCCGGGCGTCCGGGGCCCGTCAGCTTCCGAGCGGCTGGGCCGCCGCCCGCAGCGCCCCGACGACCGCTCGTACGGAGGGGCGGCGGCCGGCGTCGGCGCGCCAGGTGGCGTAGATGTGGCGCCGCATCTTCTGCCGTACGGGAACGAACACGACGCCCTCCGGCAGCGGGCGGCCGAGGCGTGGCGTCACGCAGACACCGAGCCCCGCCGCGACCAGCGCCAGCTGCGTGTGGTGCTCGCCGGCGAGGTGGCCGATGCGCGGCTCGATGCCCTGCGAGCGCAGTGTGAACATCAGCCAGTCGTGACAGAACTCGCCCTCGGGCCAGGACACCCACTCCTCGTCGGCGAACTCCACCAGGTCGACCGCCTCCCGCCCGGCCAGCCGGTGCCCTGCAGGCAGCGCCACGTCGGCCGTGTCGTCCAGCAGGTGCACCCGCTCCAGGCCGCCGGGCACGGGCGCCCGCTTGTTGCTCCATTCCAGGACGATCGCGAGGTCCGCGTCACCGCGCAGCACCGCGCGCACCCCCGGCTCGGGCTCCAACTCCGTCGTACGCACGCGGAGTTCGGGGTGGCCGGTGCGCAGAGAGGCGAGCGCGGCGGGAAACAGGCCGCGGGCCGCCGTGGGGAAGGCCGCGAGCCGCACCTCGCCGACGACCCGGCCGCTCTGGGCCTCGATGTCGGCCTGGGCGACCTGGACCTGGGAGAGGATCCGGGCGGCGTGCTCGGCGAGCAGCAGCCCCGCGTCGGTGAGCCGCACCCCCCGGCCGTTCTTGGCGAGCAGCTGCTGCCCCACCTCGCGCTCCAGCTTGGACAGCTGCTGGGAGACGGCCGAGGTGGTGACGTGCAGCCCGTCGGCCGCACCGCTCACCGAACCGTGCCGCGCGACGGCGTCGAGGGTCCGCAGGCGCTCCAGATTCAACATGTAAGCAATACTAAGGGGAGGGGTCGAATAATTCTCGCTTGTTCTAAGAGGTGGGGGCCGTCACCCTGAGTGCATGAGCCCCGCAGCGCCGCACTCCGCGTCACCCTCCCCGTCCCCCGCCTCACGCCTGCTCGACTGGCGCGTCCGCTTCGGCGCCCTGGCCCTCATATGGGGGTTCAGCTTCCTCCTCATCAAGGTCGGTACGGAGGGCTTCGCGCCCTTCCAGGTGACCTTCGGGCGCCTGCTGTTCGGTACGGCGGTGCTCGCCGTCGCCCTGGTCCTGAAGCGCGACCGGCTGCCGCGCGACGTCCGGGTCTGGGGCCATCTGACGGTCGCGGCCTTCCTGCTCAACGCGCTGCCGTTCTCGCTCTTCGCGTACGCGGAGCTGACGATCCCCTCGACCCTGGCGGGCATCTGCAACGCGACGACCCCGCTGTGGGGGATGCTGCTCTCGCTCGTCGCGCTCTCCGAGGACCGCCCGACCCGGGTCCGCGCCGCCGGCCTGGGCATCGGCTTCATGGGAGTACTCACGGTGCTCGGCGCCTGGCAGGGCTTCTCCGGGCTCGACGTGACGGGCACGGCGCTGGCCCTGCTGGCGTCCTTCAGCTACGCGGTGGGCTGGATCTACGTCCGCAGGACGCTGAGCGGCACCGGCGTCTCGCACCTCTCCCTCGCCGGCTCGCAGGTGGGCCTCGCGACACTCCAACTGGCTGTGGTCACCCCCCTGTTCACCTCGATGCCGGAGTCGGTGGAGGTCGTGCCGCTGCTCGCCGTGATCGCGCTCGGCGCGCTCGGCACCGGATACGCGATGCTGCTCCAGTACGGCGTCGTGGCGGAGGTCGGCCCGACGACGGCCTCCATGGTCACGTACTTCATCCCCGTCATCGCCACGGCGGCGGGTGTGGCCGTCCTGGACGAGCAGCTCACCTGGAACACACCGGTCGGCGCGCTGATCGTCCTCGCGGGAGCCGCCCTCACACAGACCCGCGCCTCGCGCCGTACGACGGCGAAGACGCCGACGCCGACCCCAACCACAGCCGCAGCCCCAGCCCCAGAAGCGGCCCCGATGGCGACCCGCCCCTGAGCCCTGCCGCCCGCACCCGGGCCGGCCACCCCCTCACCCTCACCCGTAACTCCGCGCGGGCGCCGGCCCCGCCGCCCGCGCGACGGCCTCGGCGAGGGCCTCGACGTCCCCGACGGTGAGGCCGGAGACGGTGACCCGGACGGCCGGCCCCGCGCTCATCCGGAAGCGCGCGCCCGGCGCCACCGCCCAACCCTCGGCCACGAGCCGCGACACCGCGCCCGTCTCGTCCGCGACCGGCACCCAGACGTTCATGCCGCTGCGCCCATGGGCCTCGATCCCCCGCCGGGCGAGCGCCCGCACCAGGCCGTCGCGCCGCTTCCCGTACGAGCGGGCGACGACGGCCGGGTCGACCGCCTCCGCGGCCCAGAGGTGGGCGACGGTCCGCTGGAGCAGTTTGCTGACCCACCCGGGGCCGAGCCGCTGCCGCCCGAGGACCCGGTCGACGGTCTCCGCGTCCCCGGTGAAGGCCGCGATCCGCAGGTCCGGCCCGTACGCCTTCGCGACCGAGCGCACCAGCACCCAGCGGTCGGTGACCCCGGCGAGGGGATGGAGGGGCTGCGCGACGATCCCGTGCCCGTGGTCGTCCTCCAGGAGCAGGACGTCGGGGTGCGCGGCGAGGACCCGCCGCAGCTCCCGCGCCCGCTCCTCGGTCACGCACGCCCCGGTCGGGTTCTGCGCCCGGTCGGTCACGATCACCGCCCGCGCCCCGTCGCGCCGGATCGCCCGCTCGACCTCCTCCGGCAGCGGCCCCTCGTCGTCGACGGCGACGGGTACCGGCCGCAGCCCGAGCGCCGGCACGAGGTCGAGCAGGCTGCCCCAGCCCGGATCCTCGACGGCGACGGCGTCCCCCGGCCTGAGGTGCGCGGCGAGCACCCGCTCGATGGCGTCGAGGGAGCCCGAGGCGACGCCGACCGGCCCGGCGGGCACGCCGTCCGCGTCGAAGGCGGCCCGCGCGAGCCGCCCGAACTCCTCGTCGACGGGGGCCTCTGCGTACATGCCGGGCCGCTCGGCGTAGCGCCGCGCGACCTCGGCGAAGGCCTCGCCGAGCGGTGGCAGCAGCGCGGGGTCGGGGCTTCCGTTACTCACGTCCCGGACGCCGGCGGGGGCGTCCACCCGGATCGAGCCGCGCGCGGTCGTGGCGGGCCGTGGCCGCACCCGGCTGCCGCGCCGGCCGTCCGTCTCGATGACCCCGCGCTCGCGCAGGGTGCGGTAGGCGGCGGCGACCGTATTGGCGTTCACGCCGAGCGTCAGCGCCAATTCCCGCATGGGCGGCAGTAGTTGTCCGGGCTCCAGGGCACCCGTACCCACCGCGCGCTCGACACTGGCGGCGATCTCCGATGCGCGACGACCTTCGATCCGATACTCTCCTAGCACAAACATGATTATGCACTAGTGCAATGGAGTTCGCAAATGACCGCCGCCGCCGACACCACCAAGACGACCGAGACCGAGGCCCCCGACACCTACGCGCCGACCGACCGGACCGTCCCCACCCGCAACCGCGACCGCGCGTCGTACGACAAGGCCCTCGTCCACTCGATACTCGACGAGACCTCCATCTGCCACCTCGGTTTCGTCCGCGACGGCGCGCCGGTCGTGCTCCCGACGCTCTACGGCCGCGTCGGCGACCGGCTCTACGTCCACGGCTCCACCGGCTCACGCCCCCTGCGCGCGGCGGGCGACGGTGTGAAGGCCCCCGGCCTGCCCGTCTGCCTGACCGTGACCCTCGTCGACGGCCTCGTCCTCGCGCGCTCCGCCTTCCACCACTCCCTCAACTACCGCTCGGTCGTCGTCCACGGCATCGCCCACCAGGTCACGGACCCCGAGGAGCTCCGCACCGCTCTCGACGCGCTCGTCGACCACGTCGTCCCGGGCCGCTCCCGCGACTCGCGCCCGGCGAACGCCAAGGAGCTCGCCGCCACCGCCGTGATCCGGCTCGACCTGGACGAGGTCTCGGCGAAGGTCCGCGCCGGCGGCCCCAACGACGACGCGGAGGACCTCGACCTCCCCTACTGGACCGGTGTCGTCCCCGTACGCACGGTCCACGGCACCCCGGTCCCGGCCGACGACCTCGACCCGGCCGTCGCCCTGCCCGACTACCTCTCCGCGCTCTGAGGACGGGAGCACCCACGATGCTGATCCACCCCTGGGACGCGGCCCGCCACGAAGGCGAGTGGCACGACTGGCTCTCCCGCCACGACTTCGGCCAGCTCGCCGTCAACGGCCTGCCCGGCGACCCGCCGTGGGTGCAGCCGATGCACTTCCGGTACGAGGACGAGCCCGGCCCGTACGGGCGCGTCCTCGCCCACCTGGCCCGGCCCAACCCCCTGTGGCGAGCGCTCGAAGCGCATCCGACGGTGCTCCTGAGCGTGGTCGACGACTACGTCTTCGCCCCGGGCCCGTGGACGGCCCCCGAGGGCACACCGCCCGAGCACGGGACCCCGACCTCGTACTACGCGGCAGTCCAGCTACGGTGCACGGCGCACGTGGTCGACGACCCCGCGGAGAAGGCCGAACTCCTCAACCGCCAGGTCACCCACTTCCAGCCGGACGGCTCCACCGCTGTCGCGGCCCCTGGCGAGGCCCCGTTCGGCCGCCTCCTCTCGGGCATCCGCGTCCTGAACCTGGAGGTGACCGAGGTGCGGGCCAAGTTCAAGTACGCGGGCAACAAGCCGCAGGAGGTCCAGGACCGGATCGCGGACCGGCTGGCGGAGCGTGCGGGCCCCGGCGACCTCGCCGCCCGCGCCCACCAGCTGCGGCGGCGCACCGCGGGGTGACCGGGCCCACGCCCTACACGGCCACGGACTCCACAGCCTCCACGGACTCCGCGGCCTCCTCCCGCCGTCGTACCGCCGCCGTCCTCGCCTCGGCGAAGGCGAGGCCCGTGACGGCGGCGAGCAGCAGCAGGGTGCCGAGGACGATCGCGGCCGTGAGCCGCTCGCCCAGCAGCGAGACGGCGATCAGGGCCGCGCTCACCGGCTCGAGGAGCATGATCACGGAGACGGTGGCGGCCCGGACGACGGCCGCCCCGGCGAAGTAGAGCGCGTACGCGAGGGCGGTCGGCACGGCCGCCACGTACACGAGCAGGAGCACGACCCGCACCGGCGATCCTGTGTGCGGTACGAGTCCCTCGGCGGCGGCCAGCGGCAGGAGGCCGACCGCTCCGATGGCGAAGGCCCACGTGGTCGTCGCCAGGGCGTCCGTGGCTCCGCCGTCGCGCCCGAGCCACCGGGTGAGCAGGGTGATCGCGGCGTACCCGGAGGCCGAGACGACCGCGAGGGTCACACCGAGCGGCCGGACCTCCGCGGCACCGCCGCCCAGGACGAGGACGGCCAGCCCGGCAAGCGCCCCGCCGGCGGCGAGGATTCCGCCGCGGCCGAGGCGTTCGCCCATGGTCAGCCGGGCGCCGACGGCGATGAGGACGGGTCCCGCCCCAAGGGTGACGACGGTCCCGACGGCGAGGCCGGTGTCCTGGACGGCCGCGAAGTAGGCACTCTGGAAGACGGTGAGCCCGACCCCCGTACCGAGGATGCGGGCCGTCCGCCGGCCGCGCGATTCCCCGGCCGTACGGGCGACGGCGCGGCGGGGCCTCAGGGCCAGCGCCCCGAGCAGCAGGACGAGCCCGCCGACGCAGCGCCAGAAGGAGAGCGCCAGCGGGCCCATGTCGCTGACCCGGAAGATCAGCGAGGCGGCGGCTCCGGCCGTGCCCCAGGCGATCCCGGCGACGATCAGATAGAGGAGGCTCCGCCCGACGGGCAGGGCGGATTCCGAGGAGTTCGGCACGTGAGGTCTCCGAGGAGGAAGAGGAAAGGGTGGTCGCTCGGCTCCGCGCGCGGGCAGCGACGAACCGCTCGGGGGCGGAGTTCCGCCCACCCGGGCCGGGTCCTCGTCAGGAGATGTCGCCGCGCGCGCTAGGCGGTGGGCGGCGGCAGCAGAAGTGCGATCACGTGCATGAGCGGCACGCTAGGGGGCGCTCCGCCCGGCCGACAACTGCTTTTCGCCCGAGCCCTTCTCCGCCCGCCCGACGGCTCCCGCTCCGGCATCGCCCCCGGAGGCCGCGACGGGATCGGACGGAGGCGCCTTCGGCGTCGAGGACTGCGCGATGAACGCCCCGACCAGGACCAGCGCCCCGCCGAGGATCTGCGGCGCGTCCAGGTGCTCACCGAGCAGCACCCAGGCCAGGACGGTCGCGACGACGGCCTCCAGGCAGGCCACGACTCCCGCGACCTGCGGAGAGAGCCGGCGCACCGAGATGACGCCGGTGACGTACGCGAGGACCGTGGCGATCAGCACGATCCAGCCGAGCAGCAGCCACGCGGGGACGCTGCTGCCGTCCATGTCGGCGCTGCCGCCGAGGATCGCCCAGTCCATGCCCCACGGCCGGGCCACGACGGTGAGGACGAGCGCGCCGATGAGCAGCCCGTACGCGATGACGCCGAGCGGATCGGCCTGCTCGGCCTCGTCGGACCCCTGGTCGGAGAGGACGAAGTAGCCGACCTGGCAGCAGGCGGCGGCGAGCGCCAGGAGCAGGCCGACGAGGTCGAAGGTCAGCCCGGACCAGATCTGGACGACGCACGAGAGGCCGCCGACGGCCAGGACGACGCCGAGGGCGGCGGCGCGGGTGACGGGCCGGCGCTGGACGAAGCGGATCCAGCCGAGGACGAGGGCCGGGGCGAGGTATTCGATGAGCAGCGCGACACCGACGGGGATGCGGGAGATCGAGGCGAAGTAGAAGGCCTGGACACCGGCGACGGCGAGCAGGCCGAAGCCCACGAGGAGGGCGGGTTTGCGGCGCAGGAGCTCCCGGTGGCGCCAGGCCAACGGGAGCATGACGAGGGCGGCACCGGTCACCCGGAGCCACACCACGTGGAGCGGGTCGAGTCCCGCCTCGATCAGCGGCTTGGCCGCCACTCCTGAACCACCGAATGCGAAGGCCGAGGCCAGGGCAAGTCCCAGGCCGGCGCTTCTCCCCTGAGACGCGTGCATCGGGCCATCATGACAGGACGCGGTCAGGTGCGTAACCCCCGTTACACCTGTTGAGACGGCCCCTCACCGAAGGCGTCGATCCGACCACCGAAACCGGGCTCGACGCTGACCTCGACATTCTCATCGATCCGCGCATCGATGGCCGCGTCCATCCCCGCGTCCATGCCCGCGTCCATACCCGCATCGATACGCGCGACCAGCGCGACCGGATCGACCCCGGCCCGCCGCAGCACCTCGACGGCCCGGCTCTCGGGGTCGACGGCGACACCGGCGAGCAGATCGAGCCCGCGCGCGCGTTCGTCCCCGCGCCCGGCGGCCCACCGGAAGGCACGCTCCAGGGCGGCGGCGGCAGCGGGCGACCAGCCGGAGGCCCGGTCGCCGCCATCCCGCGGTTCGCCATCCCGCGGCTCGGCCTGACGCACGGCGGGCAGGAGGCGGCGGGCGCCCGTGTCCTCGACCGAGCGCTGCCAGCGCAGGCCGTAGCCGATGGACCGCTGGGCGAGATAACCGAGCACACGGGCGAGCTGATGGCCGCTCTCGAAGACGGCGCCGACGTCCGGGTCCGATTCGACGAGCGAGTGCAGGAGGTGCGCGGTGTCGATCTGACGGTCCCCGTCCCGGAGGGCTCTGCGGCGCGCGCCCGTCACGACGGTCGCGAGCGACGGCGTCAGGAAGGACGTGAGCGACGTGGGCTCGGCGCGCGGGGCGACGGGCTGCCGGAGCGACTGCGGGAGAGGAACGGGACGGTGCACCCTTCCACCTCATCAGGCCGGGGCGGCCGGAACATCACCGGGGAGAAGCATGTCCGCATCCCACCGGAGTTGGGCACAGGCGCACGGTTCCTCCTCCTTACGGAGGAGATTGCCCGCGTTCGCCTCCGGGGGCGCGCGCCGCCTTGCATTGCGCCCCCATTGCAACCGCAGGCCCGTTGCCGTTCGTCCTCCGATCGTGTTCTGGATGGTGGCTCTGCTCGCGCGCGACGGACGGCAGTACGTCTACCGGGTGTACGCACCCCGGGAAGCACTGCCCGCCGACCTGTTCTGGGCCGCGTTCCACTGCCACGAGGAGGACGGGGGGCCGCGCGCCTCCGACTGCTTCGACTCGGCCGAGATCTGGTGGATCGGCGACGGCGCGGGACCGGCTGCCGCAGAACTGACGGTTCATCAGTATTGAATGTTCACGCCCACCCGGCTACGTTCCGCGACACCGGAACCAGTTGGCACGCCAGAAGGGGTGGTCGCATGGCCGAAGTCAGCGCGGAGGCACGGATCGAGGCGCCGGCCGGAAAGGTCTGGGCGCGCCTCACGGACTTCTCCTCGCACGGCGAGTGGAACGCCACGCACACCAGTTTCCCGAACGGCGGCCCGGCGACTCTGGAGACGGGCGCCACCTTCACCGAGAACATGAAGCTGATGGGCTTCCCCGCCGAGGTGCTCTGGACGGTCGAGGAGCTGGAGACCGAGCGGGCGTTCGCGATCAAGGGCAAGGGCCCGATGGGCGTGATCGTCACCACGCGCTACTCGCTCGCGACGGACGGGGACGCGACGACGCTGCGGATCGACGGCGGGTTCACGGGCGCGGCGGTCTCCCTCATGGCGGGGAAGCTCAAGGACTCGGCGACGGCGGCACTGACGGAGTCGCTCCGCAAGCTCTCGGGCCTGGTCGCCTGACCCGGAACACAGGAACGGGCCCCGCGACATACAGCCGCGGGGCCCGTTCTCCTGCTCGGCCTCAGCCCTCTTCTCCGACTCGGCCTCAGTCCTCGTCGGCGAGGATGAGGTACAGCTTCTTGCGGGCTTCGTTGATCACGCCGACCGCCTTCTGCCGCTGCTCGGCGCTGCCGGTCTTCCAGACCTGCCCGAACGCCTCCATCAGGCCGAAGCCGGCCTGCCGGATCTCGTTCACGGCGTCCCAGTCGACGCCGCGCCCGGCCTCCTCCCACGGGGCCTCCGGCCCTTCCTCGGCCTCGGCGCGCCCGGTGTCGGTGAGCGTGAACAGCTTCTTGCCGCCCTCGCTCGCGCTGGTGATCAACCCCTCGTCCTCCAGCATCTGCAGGGTGGGGTAGACCGAGCCGGGACTGGGCTTCCAGGCCCCGTCGCTGCGCTCGCCGATCTCGCGGATCATCTCGTAGCCGTGCATGGGGCGGTCCTTCAGGAGCGCGAGGATCGACGCGCGCACGTCACCGCGCCGTGCCCTTCCCCGGCCGCCGCCACCGCGGCCGCGCCCGCCGAACCCGCCCCCGAAGGGGCCGCCGCTGCCGAAGCCGGGCCCGAACGGCCCGAAGGCGGCCCGCCGCCCCTCGAAGTCCCCACGAGGTCCGGGGCCGCAGGCCCCACGACCGGCTCCGTGTCCGTTTCCGTACTCGTGTCCATGTGAACGCATCGCAATGCTCCTTCCATCGGGTTTCCATCGTTGAACTGTCGCGATGCCTCAACGATATATCGGAACTGTTCGTCGAGCAAGAAGCGATGTCCGTGTCCTTTGGCGAGCGAAACCGGGGGCGTCCTAGGGCCTGTCCGGCGGATCAGGGTCGGATAGGTCGCGGCGTCCGGTGCGGTGGATCGCAAGGCGCCGGAGCGCACTAATAGCGGAGCTATTCGGGGGTTTCGGCAACGCGGCGAGGTGCCGTGCCAGACGCCGCGGCCCCGGCCATGATCCGCCGGACAGGCCCTAGGGTGGAGGGGTTCTGGGGGACGCCGGGGGCGACCGCGAGAAGGTGGATGCGACCATGCAGCCGAGCGAGATCACCGAGATCCTGAACCGACCGATCAGCCAGGAGCTCCTGTCCCGCGACCTGACCTGCCTGGCCTACGTGGCCCAGGACGGCACGCCCCGCGCCATCCCGATCGGCTTCGCCTGGAACGGCGCGACCATCGTCATGTGCACCCCGAAGAACGCCCCGAAGCTGCCGGCCCTGCGCCGGAACCCGGCTGTCGCCCTGACGATCGACACCGAGGTGCACCCGCCCAAGATCCTGCTCATCCGCGGCACGGCCGAGCTGGACGTCGTCGAGGGCATCCCCGACGAGTTCCTCCAGACGAACAGCACGTACGAGATGACGCCCGAGCAGCGCGTCACCTGGGAGGCCGAGGTCCGCTCGCTCTACGACGGCATGGTCCGGATCGTTGTGACCCCCACGTGGGCAAAGCTGATCGACTTCGAGACGATCCTCCCCAGCGCGGTCGAGGAGCTGATCCGGCAGCGCGAGGAACGCCGCCGCGCCTGACCCCCGGAGTCACGCGCGGGAACGCACCCCCACCCGCACTCCCAGGCCCGGCGGCAGCCTCCCCGCACTCCTGCCATGATCACGACCATGACAACGGCCATGACCGGCGACAACGCCCTTCTCTACACCCAGCTGGTGGCCCCCGACGCCGCCGGCGACGCACTCGTCTCGGCCCTCACCGAGTGCTGGACCGAAGTGAGCGACGCCGGCGGCGCCGCCGGATTCCCCTTCCCACCGGTCGATCCCGCCGAGGTCGCCGCCGCGGTCGACCGCATCGTCGCCGGCCTCGACCCGGCAAGCAGCCGCCTCGTCGTCGCGACTCTCGACGGAACCCTCGCGGGCTGGCTGAACCTCCGCCGCGACCCGCATCGCCTGGTCGCGCACTGGGGCACGCTGCACCACGTCCAGACCCGCCTCCGAGTACGGGGACGGGGCATCGGAGCGGGTCTGGTGCGGCAGGCCCGGGTGATCGCCCGCGACGAGATGGGCCTGGAGCAGCTGCGGCTCGCGGCACGCGGCGGCGTCGGCCTGGAGGAGTTCTACGGCCGCCTCGGCTGGCAGGAGGTCGGCCGCTGGCCGGGCGCCCTCCGGCTGGCCCCCGGCGACGACCGCGACGAGGTCCTCATGGTCCTGGCACCCCTGTGACCGCACCCGCCGCCTCCCGCCGCCGCGCCCGTACGGCCCGTACGGCCCGTGTGATCCCCCACCCCAGCAGCCACGGCAGCACCGTGATGCCGAGGACGTACACCAGGAGATAGCCCACCAGGTCGTCGGTACGGATCGACTTGCCCAGCGGCATCACCATGGCGATCGCGGAGACCGTCACCGGCAGCAGCGGCAGCAGCACCGACCACAGCCGCGCCCGCAGACCCGGCCGGAACGCGCACCACACCCCCATCCCGCCCATGGCGAACGGTCCGAACGGCACCCACAACACCACCGGAACGAAGAACAGCGCCCACCAGTCGTCCGCGTACCCGAACATCATCGAAGCCCCCCCGAGGTCCGCGGTCCGAAGTCCGCCGACGGTCCCACTCGGGGGACGCCGGACAGCCCGGTCCAGTTCTCCCTCGGCACGGTCCAGTTCTCCGCGATTGGCCTTGGTCCGCACGTTTCGGCACCTTGTACGGTCAGCGGCATGCGGATCCGAATCGTCGACGCCTTCACCGATCAGCCCTTCGCCGGAAACCCGGCCGGAGTCCTCCTCCTCGACTCCTTCCCCGAGGACTCCTGGCTCCAGAAGGTCGCGGCCGAGGTCAACCTCTCCGAGACGGCCTTCGCCCACCCCCTGCCCGCCGGCGGCGAGGCGGACTGGGCCCTGCGCTGGTTCACCCCGACCACCGAGGTCGACATGTGCGGCCACGCCACGCTCGCCACGGCCCACGTCCTGCACACCACCGGCAGGGCGAGCGGCACCGTCCGCTTCGCCACCCGGTCGGGCGTCCTGGGCGCCACCGCCGCCGAGGACGGCACCATCACGATGGACTTCCCGACCTCCTCCCTCACCCCCGTCCCCGTCCCCGACGGCCTGGAGAAGGCGCTCGGCGCCGAGGTCGTCGCCGTCCACGACACGGCCGCGCACCTCGGCGACCTCCTCGTCGAGCTCCGCGACGAGGCCACCGTGCGCTCCCTCACGCCGGACTCCGCCGCCCTCGTGAGCCTCGCCACGCGGGGAGTCATCACCACTGCCGCCGCGGACGACCCCGACAGCGGCTACGACTTCGTCTCCCGCTGTTTCTTCCCCGCCCTCGGCATCGACGAGGACCCGGTGACCGGCAGCGCCCACACCGAGCTGGCCCCCTACTGGTCGGCCCGCTTCGGCCGCGACGAGCTCACCGGCTTCCAGGGCGGCGCCCGCACCGGCCTCGTCCGCACCCACCTGCGCGGCGAGCGCACCCTGCTGACCGGCCACGCCGTGACGGTCATCGAGGGCGACCTGCACGCCTGACGCCAAAGAACGAAAGGGGTGAGGGGCATACGGCTCAAGCCGCACGCCCCTCACCCCTCCCCCACGTCCTTCATCCCGTCACCCGGTAGGCAACCAGCCCACCTTGCCCGCCAGCAGCCCGTAACCGACGAACGCCACGATGTCGAGCAGCGCGTGCGCCACGACCAGCGGCCCGACCCGCCCCCAGCGCCGGTACAGCAGGACGAAGACGACGCCCATCACCACGTTGCCGAGGAAACCGCCGATCCCCTGGTAGAGGTGGTACGAGCCGCGCAGCACCGAACTCGCGACGAGCGCCGCCATCGGAGTCCACCCCAACTGCCCGAGTCTGCGCAGCAGATAGCCGACGACGACGACCTCTTCCAGGACGGAGTTCTGCACCGCCGAGAGGATCAGCACCGGATACTTCCACCACACCTCCGGCAGGGACTCCGGCACCACCGTGAGGTTGAACCCGGTCGCCCGCGCCGCAAGGTAGAAGGCCAGCCCCGCGCTCCCGATCCCCGCCGCGACCAACGCCCCGCGCCCCAGGTCGGGCCAGGGCCGGGTCCGGTCGAAGCCGATGGCCCGGAGCCCGGCGCCCTCCCGCAGCAGCAGATGGGCGACGAGGACGACCGGCACGAGCGCCGAGGCGATGCCGAAGAGCTGCCAGGACAGGTCGAGCCACGGCCGCCCCGGCGCGTACGAGCCGTTGAGCGTCGCCGCCTGCTCCTTCAGCGACCCCGGCCTCGTCAGGGAGCCGATGAAGCTGATGAGCGACGACAACGCGCTCGCGCCGAGCGAGAGCGCGAGCACGATGAGGGTCTCGGAGCGCAGCAGTTTCCGCGGCAGTCCTCCGGGGGGCAGGGAAGCGTCCCTCACGTCTTGCTCCGACACCACACCTGTCTCCACTTCCCGGTCGTGGGCCCATGCCGTTCCGGCAGTCGCGTCCCGCCTCGACTACCTTGACATGATCACCCATGCCCGGGATACCGCCCCGGACCGCAGCCCGGAGCGCGCGGGGCAGGCGTCAGCCGATCCCCACGGGCCAGGTGTGCACCGGCTCGCCCTCGTGCATCAGCGTCCGGTAGCGGCGGGTGGTCGCGGCGAGCGCCGCCTCCCGATCGAGGCCCGCATCCAGCGCCTGGTGAAAGGTGTCGGCCTGCCAGGAGGCCCCGTTCACCTTCCGCAGACAGCGCTGCTCGATCACCCCGAGGTAGAAGTCCCGGTCCGCCGGCTCGATGTGCCAGGCGTCCAGTCCGGCCGCGGCCAGCGGCAGCAGCTCGTCGAGGACGAGACGTACCGCCGGCAGGGTCGCGACGCCGCCGGCGCGGCCCGAGCGGGGCCAGCGCAGCTCCGCCTCGATGCCGTGACGGCAGGCGGTGTCGAAGTTGGCCTCCGCGTCCTCGAAGGCCATCCGCTTCCAGACCGGCCGCGGTTCGTCGGCGAGCGAGCGCACGAGCCCGTAGTAGAAGGCCGCGTTCGCGATCACGTCGGTCACGGTCGGCCCCGCGGGCAGGACCCGGTTCTCCACGCGCAGGTGCGGGACCCCGTCGACCCAGCCGTACACGGGCCTGTTCCAGCGGTAGACCGTGCCGTTGTGCAGGACGAGCTCCTGGAGCTTCGGGACACCGCCCTCGTCGAGGACGAGGAGCGGGTCCTCCTCGTCACAGATGGGGAGGAGGGCGGGGAAGTAGCGGAGGTTCTCCTCGAAGAGGTCGTACACCGAGTCCACCCACCGCTCCCCGAACCAGGTGCGCGGCCGGACGCCCTGGGACTGCAGCTCGGGCGGCCTGGTGTCGGTGGCCTGCTGGAACAGCGGCGGCCGGGACTCGCGCCACACCTCACGGCCGAAGACGAAGGGCGCGTTCGCACCGAGGGCGATCTGGACGCCCGCCACCGCCTGCGACGCGTTCCAGACGGCGGCGAACCGGGCGGGCGTGACCTGGAGGTGCAGCTGGACGGAGGTGCAGGCGGCCTCCGGCACGATCGACTCCGAGGTGCACAGGAGCCGTTCGACTCCGTGGATGTCGAGGGTGAAGTCCTCGCCCCTGGCGGCGAGGATCTGGTTGTTGAGGAGCGCGTAGCGGTCGGCGGCCGACAGGTTCTCGAAGACCAGGTCGCTCTGGGCGAGCGTCGGGAGTATGCCGATCATGACGACGCCGGCGTCGAGTTCCGCGGCCTTGCGGTCGGCGTATCCGAGTCCGGTGCCGATCTCCTCGGCGAGCCGGTCGAATACCCTGCCGCCGAGCCGGTGGGGAGCGATGTTCACTTCCAGGTTGAACATTCCGAGTTCGGTCTGGAAATCGGAGCTCGCGATCCTTTCCAGAACGGGCGCGTTGAGCATCCGGGGCAGCCCGTCGGCACCGGCGAGATTGAGTTCGATCTCCAGACCCATGAGATTTCGGGGCCGGTCGAACCTCTTCTCCGCCAGCAGCCTCGCGAGCCCCGCGAGACACTGCTGGAGCTTTCTCCGGTACCGCTGTCGGTCGGCCGGGCCGAACCCGTCCGCATCGACCTTCTCCCCCATCGAAGCCGTCCCTCCCACCGTGGGCAGCCGCGACGACGGCCGCGCGTCACGGACCATGATGCCCACCTCGCTGATCCACAACGCCTGCGGAACCGGGCCGCCGGAGGATAGGCTGGAAGGAGCTCTCCACCGGCACGTTCCGAAGGCATGACACGGTCGACATATACCAATGTCCTATTGTCCCGTGACGGGGGATCACAATTCAGCCGTCCGGCCCGGCGAGGAATACGCAGGTGAGCGTCGCGCGGCCGTCATGATTCCGCTTGAACAGCCCCCGGAATAAGGCCTGATGAGGCCTTGCCAGGAATATCGGCGCCGTCTAGCGGAAACACTCTGTGAACACGTGTCGTATAAACTCCGCGGACGAGGCAGAGTGTTGGTGCCCGGTCATGGCCCCATGGCCCCTCTCTGGCCGCGCCGCTGACAGCGCCGTCGTACCTGCCCACGCATCACCGTGTCTCCTGAGTGAGAGGCGACCCACCATGCTCCGACCCTCTCCGGCCCCCGCGCCGGCCCTCCGCAGTGTTCTCGCGGCCCTCGGCTCACCGACCGCCGTCCGCGAGGCCCGAACTCCCGCCCTGCGGGCCGCGCAGGGACCACTGAGCCCCGAACTCCCGTTGCCCGTACACGTCCTCGGCGTCATGGGAGCACCTGGACGGTCGCCCCGCACCCGGCTCACCGCCTGGCGGTTCCTGATCCGGAACGGGGAGCGGGCGATCGCCGCCGCGGACACCATGCTCACCCCGGACGGCTGGACCTTCTCGCACTTCTTCGAGGGGCCGTACGTCACCGCGACGGAACGGGCCCTGCTCCAGGCCGAGGCGCTGCCCACCCCGTACCAGCCCCGGCTGCTCTCCGTACCCGAGCTCTACATGCTGACGCTCTGGCTGCACGCCGAACCGGAGGCGGACGGCACGACCGACACCCCGGCCGCGGCCGATCTCCTGGTACCCCTGGCCCCCGCGCCGCCGGGGATCGCGGCCCACCGGCCCTACCAGGTCGCCGACCTCCTGCCCGTGCTCAGTACGCGTCTCGCGCCGCCGCCCCTCCTGGGCTCGGCGGCGCCCGCCTGATCCACCCCGCCTACGGCTCCCGCCCCGTGACCCACCCGGGTCACGGGGCGCACTGCTGTCCGAGAACCGCGCCCGAACGGCCATACCGAACGCCGCTCCCGTACGGACTAGCCCGCTCGGACCACCCCGAACCACCCGAAGAGACGGTGCACTTGACCTGAACCGCCCCTGCGGGTGATGCGTCTTCCCCGGAGAGGACGAGCTGACGCGAAATACCTGCGGAAGACCGTCCATGGGGCAAGACTGGGACCGGAACCGAACCGACCGACGGGGGCGGCGATGAGCGCGAAGAGCCGCAGGACATCCACCACGACGCAGCGAAAGAACCCACCCATGTGCCAGCACCAGCCTGCCTGTCCCACCGCCGACTCCAACGACCGGGAGGCGGCCCGCCTGATGGCGCACCATCCGGAACAGGGCTGGAGCCTGCTGTGCAACGGCGTCCTGCTCTTCGAGGACACCGGTGAACTGCTGCCGGACGGGCAGATCATCGCCCCGCACCGGCCACTGACGGCGGGACAGGTGACGACCGCCGCCTGAGCGCGCGGAGATCACGTACGAGGGAGAGAAGCGCCGAGGGCCGGCCCGGAGGAGATCCTCCGAACCGGCCCTCGGCCCATGCTCAGCGCGTCAACGCCTCGACGCCTCAGTGGTCGTACTCGTCCATGGGCGGGCAGGAGCAGACCAGGTTCCGGTCGCCGAAGGCGCCGTCGATGCGGCGGACCGGCGGCCAGTACTTGTCGGCGGCCGAGACACCGGCCGGGAAGACCGCCTCGTCACGGGTGTACGGGTGGTTCCACTCGCCGCCCAGCGCGGCCGCGGTGTGCGGGGCGTTGTGCAGCGGGTTGTCGTCGGCGGGCCACGCGCCCGAGGCGACCTTCTCGATCTCCGCGCGGATCGCGATCATCGTGTCGCAGAAGCGGTCGAGCTCGGTGATGTCCTCGGACTCGGTGGGCTCGATCATCAGCGTGCCGGCCACCGGGAAGGACATGGTCGGCGCGTGGAAGCCGTAGTCGATCAGACGCTTGGCGATGTCGTCGACCGTGACGCCCGTCTCCTTCGAGAGCGGACGCAGGTCCACGATGCACTCGTGGGCGACCAGACCGGCCGGACCGGTGTAGAGCACCGGGAAGTGCGGCTCCAGGCGCTTGGCGATGTAGTTCGCCGCGAGCACGGCGACCTGCGTGGCGCGCTTGAGGCCCTCGCCGCCCATCAGACGCACGTACGACCAGGAGATCGGCAGGATGCCGGCGGAGCCCCACGGGGCCGCCGAGATCGGGCCGACGCCGGTCTCCGGGCCCGCGGTGGGCTGGAGCGGGTGGTTCGGCAGGTACGGGGCGAGGTGCGCACGCACACCGACCGGACCGACACCGGGGCCACCGCCGCCGTGCGGGATGCAGAAGGTCTTGTGCAGGTTGAGGTGCGAGACGTCGCCACCGAACTTGCCCGGCTTGGCGAGCCCGACCAGCGCATTGAGGTTGGCACCGTCGACGTACACCTGACCGCCGGCCTCGTGGACCTCGGCGCAGATGTCGGCGACGTGCTCCTCGAAGACGCCGTGCGTGGACGGGTAGGTGATCATCAGCACGGACAGCTCGTCGCGGTACTGCTCGATCTTGGCGCGCAGGTCCGCGATGTCGACCTCGCCGTCGTCGGCGGTCTTGACGACGACGACCTTCATGCCGGCCATCACCGCGGAGGCGGCGTTGGTGCCGTGCGCGGAGGACGGGATGAGGCAGACGGTGCGCTGGAGGTCGCCGTTGGCGCGGTGGTAGGCGCGGACGGCCAGCAGACCGGCCAGCTCGCCCTGCGAACCGGCGTTGGGCTGGATCGACACCTTGTCGTATCCGGTGACCTCGGCGAGGCGGTCTTCCAGCTCGGTGATGAGCGTGACGTAGCCCTGCGCCTGGTCGATCGGGGCGAAGGGGTGGATCTGGCCGAACTCGGGCCAGGTCACCGGCTCCATCTCGGTCGTCGCGTTCAGCTTCATCGTGCAGGAGCCGAGCGGGATCATGCCGCGGTCGAGCGCGTAGTCGCGGTCGGCGAGCTTGCGCAGGTAGCGCAGCATCGACGTCTCGGAGCGGTGCGCGTGGAAGACCGGGTGGGTCAGGTACGCGTCGGAGCGCAGCAGCCCGGCGGGCAGCGTGTCCTCGGCGGCGGCGTCCAGGGCCTCGACGTCGCCGTCGACACCGAAGGCGCCCCAGACGGCGGCGAGCTGCTCGCGGCCGGTGGTCTCGTCACAGGAGATCGAGACGAGATCGGCGTCGACGCGGTAGAGGTTCACACCGGCGTCACGGGCGGCGGCGACGACCTCGTCGGCCTTGCCGGGCACCCGGACGGTGAGGGTGTCGAAGTACGAACCGTGGACGACCTCGACGCCACCGGCGGTGAGACCCGCGGCGAGGATCGTGGCGTACCGGTGGGTCCGCTGCGCGATCCCCTTCAGCCCGTCCGGCCCGTGGTAGACGGCGTACATGCCGGCCATGACGGCGAGCAGCACCTGAGCCGTACAGATGTTGCTGGTGGCCTTCTCGCGGCGGATGTGCTGCTCGCGGGTCTGCAGGGCGAGGCGGTACGCGCGGTTGCCGTCGGCGTCGACGGACACACCCACCAGGCGACCGGGCAGGGAGCGGGCGTGCTTGTCCTGGACGGCCATGTAGCCGGCGTGGGGACCGCCGAAGCCCATGGGCACGCCGAAGCGCTGCGTGGTGCCGACGGCGATGTCCGCGCCCAGCTCGCCGGGCGAGGTGAGCAGGGTCAACGCGAGCAGGTCGGCGGCGACGGTGACGATGGCACCGAGCTCGTGGGCCTGGTCGACGGTGGCCTTGATGTCCCGCACGGCACCTGAGGCGCCCGGGTACTGGATCAGCACACCGAAGACACCGCGCTCGGCGATCTCGGCGGGGATCCCGTCGCTGAGATCCGCGACGACGACCTCGACACCGGTCGGCTCGGCGCGGGTCTCGATGACGGCGATCGTCTGCGGCAGGGCGTCGGCGTCGATGAGGAAGACGCCGTTCTTGACCTTGCCGACGCGCCGGGACAGGGACATGGCCTCGGCGGCGGCGGTGCCCTCGTCGAGGAGGGAGGCGCCCGAGGTGGGCAGACCGGTCAGGTCGGCGACCATGGTCTGGAAGTTGAGCAGCGCCTCCAGACGCCCCTGCGAGATCTCCGGCTGGTACGGCGTGTAGGCGGTGTACCAGGCCGGGTTCTCCATGACGTTCCGGAGAATGACCGGAGGCGTGAAGGTCCCGTAGTACCCGAGGCCGATCATCGGGGCGAGGACCTGGTTGCTGTCGGCGAGCGTGCGCAGCTCGGCCAGCACCTGGGCCTCGGTGCGCGCGGCCGGCAGGCCCAGCGCTTCGGCGTTCTTGATCACGTCCGGCACCGCGGCGGCGGTGAGCTCGTCGAGCGAGCCGTAACCGACCTGAGCGAGCATCTTGGCCCGCGCCTCGGCGTCGGGCCCGATGTGCCGCTGCTCGAACGGGATGCCCTGTTCGAGCTCGGAGAGCGGAATGCGGTTGGCGGTCATGTACGGAGGCCTCCTGGTCGTCACGACCTGCGAGGGGCACCACGGCGCGGGTACCCGGACGGCCTCCCCCTCTGTCATCTCAACCTGAGAGTTTCACCGGCACGCCTCGCGGCACGCCGGCTTTCACCGTCGGTGAGAGCGCATGCCGTGGACACCGCTCTGCTTTCCAGAGTGACCTCGTCCGCGCGGTACAGGGGCCTGAGAGATTCCGGGGAGGATTTGCTCCTTCGGCGCCCTCCGGAAGGTTTCTCCGGGGGACTCTCCCGCACAGGGTCGACAGCCACAGCCAGCCTACCAGCGAGGTTGCGGCTCCCATCGCTCAAGTGGCCGACATCCCAGATGTGCACTTTCGTAGGGGTGTAGAGCAGTTGCGACCAGTTGGAGGGACCGTGCAGACCGACATCGATCCGCGCAGCCTGATCGGCCGCAAGGCGTTCGACCGGAACGGGCACAAGATCGGAACCGTGGACGAGGTGTACCTGGACGACGCGACCGGCATCCCGGAATGGGCCGCGGTCCGCACCGGCCTGTTCAGCCGGGACGCCTTCGTACCGCTGGAGCCGAGCGACCTCCTGGAAGACGGCCTCCACATCCCGTTCGAACGCGCACTCATCAAGGACGCCCCGGACTTCGGCGTAGGCCGCCACCTCTCCCCGGAACAGGAGCTCCAGCTCTACCGCCACTACAACCTCACGCTCCCACCCCCACCCCAGAACCCCCGGGACACCGACTTCGGTCACCTGGCAGGCCAAGAGGGCCCCTGACCCGCGGCAACCCGCACCGGTACGGACCCAGCCGCACGAGCAACACAAGCGGAGGCCCCACAGCCGCCAACGGCGCGAACCCCCCACAGGTACCCCGGCCCGGCCGCAAGGCCGGGCGCACCGCACAGACCGGCACCGGACCACCGAGCCGTCACGCCCCCGCCCGGCACTCGCCCCGCACCAAGGGCAACGGCTCCGAAGGCTCGAGTTCCGGATCGTCCACCGAGAACGTCCGCACCCGCCCCGGCGCCGACCACGGCTCCTCGAACCGCACCGTGACCCGTCCGACCCCGCTCCCCTGCACCCACCCCGCCCCGTGCACCGCGTGCCGTACGTCGTGCCCGGGCGCCCACTGCCGCTCGACGGCGACGGCCCCGGCAGCCCCAGCCTCATCCGCCACACCGCCGGCATCGGCACCAGCACTGGCACCGGTCCCCGCCGACTCCACCGCCTCCGTCTTCGCCGCCGCCACCGCGACCGCCGCCCGCTCCTCCTCGGCCTGGGCGAAGAGATCCTCCTGCGTGTAGTCCGCGAGCCCGCTCACGCCCACCCCGAGCAGCCGCACGCCCCCGGTGGTGTCGACGGCCTCCAGGAGCCGCCCGGCGGCCTCCCGGACGACCCCAGGGTCGTCCGTCGGCCCCCGCAGCGTCTCGGACCGGGTCAGCGTCGAGAAGTCGTACCGCCGCACCTTGAGGACGATGGTCCGCCCCGAGTGCCCCGAGGCCCGCAGCCGCCCCACGCACCGCTCGGCGAGCCGCTCCACCTCCGTCCTGATCCGCACCCGGTCGTGCAGGTCGACGTCGAAGGTGTCCTCGACCGACACCGATTTGGCGTCCCGCTCGGCCACCACGGCCCGGTCGTCGTACCCCTGGGCCATCCGGTGCAGCGAGGCCCCGTGCGCCCGCCCCAGCAGCCGTACGAGCTCGTCCTCGCCCGCCTCGGCCAGGTCGGAGACCGTGGTCATCCCGGCGCGCCGCAGATGCTCCCCGGTCGCGGGCCCGACGCCGGGCAGGATCCGCACCGACCGGGGCCCGAGCAGCTCCCTCTCGGTCCCCGGCTCGATGAGGACGAGCCCGTCCGGCTTGGCCTCCTCCGAGGCGATCTTCGCGATCATCTTCGACCCCGCGAGCCCCACCGACCCCGTCAGCCCCGTCGTCGCCAGGATGTCGGCCCGCAGCCGCTCGCCGACGACCCGCGCGCCGGCGCTGTCGTCGGCGAGGTTCCCGGCCTCCAGGTCCACGAAGGCCTCGTCGAGGCTGAGCGGCTCCACGAGCGGCGAGAGTCGCCCCAGGAGCTCCATGACCTGCTCACTGATCGACCGGTAGAAGGCGAAGCGCGGGACGAGATACGCGGCGTTCGGCGCGAGCCGCCGCGCCTGGCCCATCGGCATGGCCGAGTGCACCCCGAAACGGCGTGCCTCGTACGAGGCGGTGGCGACCACGCCGCGCGGCCCGAGACCCCCGACGACCACGGGTTTTCCGCGCAGGCTGGGCTTCGCCGCCTGCTCGGCGGCGGCGAAGAACGCATCCATGTCGAGATGCAGGATCGTCGGCGCGGCTCTCACACTTCCGATGCTGCCCCATGCCACTGACAACGGGGCGGCAACCACCCGGGACCACCGCCACCGAAAGCGCTGCAGAGGCCCCTGGCAGAGCCCGGAGGCCGCCCCTGTGCAGAGGCGGAGGCCCCCCGCTCAGACCGCCTTGTCGCGCCGCCGCCGGGCGAGCTCGTCACCCGGGTTGTGCCCGACGAGAGTCTCGCCCGTGTCGACCCGCTCCCCGTGCAGCTGCGACAGCGCGGCCTCCACGTCCCGCCAGACGACCCCGACGGCGATCCCGAAGACGCCCTGCCCGCCCTGGAGGAGGTCGACGACCTCGTCGGGCGAGGAGCACTCGTAGACCGTGGCACCGTCGCTCATGAGCGTCATCCGCTCCAGATCGCGGAAGCCCCGGGCCCGCAGGTGCTGCACCGCCGCCCGGATGTTCTGCAGGGCCACCCCGGTGTCGAGGAAGCGCTTGACGATCTTCAGGACGACGACGTCGCGGAAGCTGTAGAGCCTCTGGGTCCCCGACCCGTACGCGGGCCGCACGCTCGGCTCCACGAGTCCGGTGCGCGCCCAGTAGTCCAGCTGCCGATAGGTGATGCCGGCGGCCGCGCAGGCCGTGGGGCCGCGGTAGCCGACCACGTCACCCGCCGGGCCCGTACTCGCGTCCGCCCCGAGGTCGCCCACACTGCCGTGAAGCGGATACGGACCGGACTCCCCGGACACGCGTCCGAGCGAGCTCCCTGCCGTACCGTCCGCGCTGCTCATCACGCCGACCCTCCGTCCTTGACCTGCCCACACGAAGGTAGGCAGTCACTCGGGGTGCGTCAACGATCGCCACACTCGGCACGCCGAGTGATAATCACCCTGAGAGTGGTTTGCCGTGTCTCTCCCCGGGGAAAGGCTACTCGAATGCTCTGACAGCACCCCGCGAACGGCGCGCGCGGCGGGCTTCACGACGGGCCCGCGCGACGGCATGGCAAGCGGCCTCCGGCCGCACGTCTCACTGACTGTTGGTCCCGAAGTCCTCCGGTGAGATCTGGTCGAGAAACTCGCGGAACTTCTCCACCTCGTCCTCCTGCTCATCCGGAATCGCGATACCGGCGTCGTCCAGCACACCGTCACTGCCGTAGATCGGCGTTCCGGTCCGCAGAGCCAGTGCTATCGCGTCGGACGGCCGGGCGCTCACCTCGACGCCGCTGGCGAAGACCAGCTCGGCGTAGAAGACCCCGTCACGCAGATCCGTGATGCGGACCTCGGTGAGCTCCTGCCCCACGGCCTCCAGCACGTCCTTGAAAAGGTCATGCGTCAGCGGCCGCGGAGGGGCCATCCCCTGCTGGGCGAAGGCGATCGCGGTCGCCTCACCCGGTCCGATCCAGATGGGGAGGTACCGATCGCCTCCCACTTCCCGCAGGAGCACGATCGGCTGGTTGGAGGGCATTTCCACCCGGACACCCACAACGTCGAGCTCGTTCACACAGCAACCCTAGGACGTGCCCGACCGGTTTGGATAGTCGGGCCCGTCCAAGATCACTGGAGCCGGATGCCCAGAGCCGTCTGCACGAAGGCCGCGTGCAGCCTCACGGAGAGCTCGGCGAGCTCCTTCGCGGTGGCCTCCGCATGTGCTCTGGTCTGCGGATTACGGTGCCGGCGCAGCGGCGCGACCATCTGTTCGAGGAGGCCGGCCTCGCGGTCGGCGGCCGCCTTGACGCCCCGCAGGTGCCGGGGTTCGAGACCGAATCTCCCCAGATCCGCGACAAGTCCGGCGATGGTGACGGCCTCCGCGTCGTAGCCGCCGCCCCGCACCTCGGCGATGAGACCGAACGACTCCCACTCGGCGAGCTCGGCCTCGGTCACCTCTGCGGCGGCGATCAGCTCGGCCCGGCCGATCCGCGTGGCGGTGGGCCGTTCCCCGTCCTGTTCCCAGGGTCCGTCGAGCAGCTCTCCCCGGCGCCCGGGCGCCGGGAGGCTGACCTGCTCACCCCGGGCGAGAGCGTCGAGATGCTCACGGATGACCTTCAGCGGAAGATAGTGGTCCCGCTGCATCCGCAGGATCTGAGCGAGCCGCTCCACGTCCTGCGGGCTGAACTTCCGGTACCCGGACGCCGTCCGCCGGGGCTCCACGAGCCCCTCGGCCTCCAGGAACCGGATCTTGGAGATCGTCACTTCGGGAAATTCGTCGCGCAGCTGGTTCAGCACCGTGCCGATGCTCACCAGCCGGTCGCCCGCGGTG
This sequence comes from Streptomyces sp. NBC_01255, assembly GCF_036226445.1. NCBI lineage: Bacteria > Bacillati > Actinomycetota > Actinomycetes > Kitasatosporales > Streptomycetaceae > Streptomyces > Streptomyces sp. NBC_01255. Next base: position 7,306,088 of record NZ_CP108474.1, on the reverse strand, counting down.
GCGGTGCCGTTTCCGGCACCGCCCGTCGGTGTTCGCAGCATGGACCTTCCCTGAAGGCTTCTCCGAGGCGTCACACGCCCCGCTGGCTCGAATAGAAGACCAGCCGGTACTTGCCGATCTGCACCTCGTCGCCGTTGGACAGCACGACCGACTCGATCGGCTCACGGTTGACGTACGTGCCGTTGAGGCTGCCGACATCGGCGACGGTGAAACTGCCGTCCTGTGCCCGCCGGAACTCGACATGACGCCGGGAGACGGTGAAGTCGTCCAGGAAGATGTCGCTCTGCGGGTGACGGCCGGCCGTCGTCAGCTCTCCGTCGAGCAGGAACCGGCTGCCGGAGTTCGGCCCCCGGCGCACCACGAGGAGCGCGGCACCCAGAGGCAGGGCCTCCACGGCCGCGAGCGCCTCGGGAGACAGCGACGGAAGCTGGGTCTGACCGGTGACCTCCGCGTCGTACGCCTCGAGCCCCGAGATGGAGATCGTCGACGTCGTCTCGGACGCACGCTCGGCGGCGACCCCGCCCCGCAGCGGCGTGCCGCAGTGAGAGCAAAAGCGGCTGTCGGCCGCGTTGCGGTGACCGCACCTCGTACACACCGGCATGGACGCATCCTCCTGCCGCGGCAGCCCCGCGGAGGTCTGTGTCGCGTACGGATCGGGGGTAAACCCTCCACCCGTACTTGAGGTTGATGGTTCCCCGAAACCTATGCGTCCGGCCCCGGCGGGGTCAACAGAAGACGCGCCCTGCGCGCCCGAAATGTCACCGCCCTGACCGTCGACCTCATCGCGGAAGAGCGGGCGCTCGCCGCCCTGCTCCTCGCTCTGGGCATGGCGCGGCGCGCGGTGCCTGGCGTTGCCGCCGTCCTCGCGTGCGCTCTTGCCGAACAACTTCGCAAACAACTTCACGGGCGATTCCCCTTGACCGAAACAGACCCGCCCGTGGGGCAGGACGAACCGAGATCCATCACACCTGCCGACCCGGACACCTTCACAACGTCCGTATCCTCCGGACAGTTTCCACCACGCACCACCGTTGTGGTGCGCCGACCCCCCGCAACGTCATGCCCTTGTCGCGGGACCCCCTCGTCCCCCGCCTCACTGCGAGGACGACTGAGCGTAGTCAGGCCGCTTCGCGGGTCGCAAGGCGTCGACGACGATCTTCGCCGACCGCTCCACCGTGGCTGTGGCCTGCTCCTTCTCGAGGGTCTGCACGACACCGCCGGGGATGTTGAGCGCGGGCTCGAGATCCTCCGGCTTGCCGATGACCTTGAAGACGTACGGAGCGGCCACCTTCGTTCCATCGATCCGCATGTCGTCACCGCTACCGGTGAAATAACTGTCCGCCACCACGCGCACACCGTTGACCTGGATCGCCTCGGCACCCGCCGCGCGCAGCTCCTGGATGGCGTCGAGCAGCATGTCGGACTCGACGGCTCCGGTGGGATCGCCGACGGTCAGGGTGATCCCCGGCCCCTCCGCCGCCACCGTGCCGGCCAGGATGCCGAGCTGCCGCTCCTTCTCCTGGGTCTGCTTGCGGGCCTCCTCGGCCTGGTCCGAGCTGGACTCGAGCTCGGTGCGCTGCTTCTCGAGCCGCGCCTTCTCGTCCTCCAGGCGCTGTGTGCGGTCGTCGAGCTCGTCGAGGATCCGCACGAGGTCCTCCTGCCGCGCCCCGCGCAGCGCGCTGTTCTCGCTGGTCGAGGAGACCTGGATGGCAAGCCCGAGACCGAGGACGAACAGCAGCAGGGCGACGATGAGCTGGGCCCGGGTGACCCGCGGCGGCCACACGGCGGCGGCGAGCCTGCGCCGCCCACTCGGCTCGGCCCCGCCAGGAGCGACGGGCGCGTCCACGGCCTCAGCCGCGTCCGGACTCCGGGACCCCTCGGGCAGCTCCGCCTTCTCGCCCGGCTCGGGGCTCTGCGAACCAGGCGAACTCTGCGGCTCCTGGGGCTCCTGGGGGCTCCGGGACTTGTCGGGGTTCTCAGGCATCGGGTTCTCGGGCATCGGCTTCTCAGGCATCTGAGGGTCCTCGCTCATCGGCCTCACGCCCGGAACACGTGGCGCCGGATGGCGGCCGCGTTGGAGAAGATCCGGATGCCGAGCACGACGACCACGCCGGTCGACAGCTGCGCGCCCACGCCCAGCTTGTCGCCGAGGAAGACGATCAGCGCGGCCACGACCACGTTCGAGAGGAAGGACACCACGAAGACCTTGTCGACGAAGATCCCGTCGAGCATGGCCCGCAGGCCGCCGAAGACCGCGTCCAGGGCGGCGACCACGGCGATCGGAAGATAGGGCTCGACCACCGCCGGCACCTCGGGCCGGACCAACAGTCCGACCACGACTCCGACGATCAGGCCCAGTACGGCGATCACGATGTGCCCTTCCCTGTGTCGGCCGTGGCCCGACCGGACGGCGTCGCCGCCCCGGCCCCCCTCGGCTCTGCTGTACGTACGGTCAGGCTCGGCGCGGCCGGCAGGCGTACGTCGCCCTCGGCCGAGATGCTGCTCCTGATCCCGAAGTTCTCCACCAGCGCGTGCAGATACTGTCCGTCGGCGCTGTCCTGGAACGCTGTGCTCAGCCGCTGTCCGTCCCCGATCGCGAGGACGGTGTACGGCGGCACCAGCGGCTTGTTGTCGACCAGTATGGCGTCGCCGGCGGCCCTGATCGCGGACAGCGATGTCAGCCGCTGCCCGTTGATCGAGACGGCCTCGGCACCGGACTCCCACAGCCCGTTGACCACCCGCTGCATGTCCCGGTCGCGGACCCGGCCCGTGTCGGAGAAGCCGCTGCTCTCCCGCGGTCCCCCGCCCCCGGTGTCGGTGCCCTTGGCGTCGTCGACGACCAGCTTCACCCCGGGTCCGTGCACCGGCGTCGCGCCCGAAAGCAGGGCGACGAGCTCGGCCTGGTCCCCGCCGTGCTGCTCCAGCGCCTGCCGCTGCCGCTCCCCGACCTCGGCCCGGATCCGCTCGACGTCACGCTCCAGCTGATCGGCGGCCGAGGTCTCCCCCTCGATCCGGTCGATCAGGTCCTGCCGTTCCTTGGCGACCACCGGCGCCGAGATCCGCGCTTCGGCCGCGCCCACCGTCACCACGGCCGCGGCGAGCACGAGGCCCGCGGCGACGCCGAGCTTGGCGCGCAGGCTGCGGGGCAGGCCACCGCCCTCGGCCTCGCGCCGGGCCGTGGCCTCCGCGTAGCCGTCGTCGAGCGCGTGGTCGATCACGTTGTTCAGCAGCGACATCGACGCGTCCGGACGCGGCGGCGGTGATCCGGTGCTCCGAACGGGGGGCTGCTGCGACATGCCGCACATCGTCGCACGTCGCACGGCCTACCACCGAATGGCCCCCGCAACGGGCGGGGAGGCACCCCCGCGGGCGCCTCCCGGCCGTACGGTCCGCTCCGTCAGCGACCTGCGCTGTCGACCACCTCGGTCCACTCGTCGAGCAGCGCCTGCGCGGAGGCGTCGTCGGGGCCCTCCGCCCACAGATGAGTGACGGCCTCCGCGGGGTCGGGCAGCACCATCACCCAGCGCCCGTCGGCCTCGACGACCCGCACTCCGTCGGTGGTGTCCACGGACCGGCTGCCGGCCGCCTCCACAACCCGACGCATGACCAGCCCCTTCACGGCCCACGGGGTCGCGATGTCCTTCTTCAGGACGTGGGCACGCGGAATCCGCGCGTCGATCTGGCTCAGCGTGAGCTGCGTCCGGGCCACGAGACCGATGAGCCGCACGAAGGCGGCCGCCCCGTCGAAGACGCTGCTGAACTCGGGCACGATGAACCCACCGCGCCCGTCACCGCCGAAGATCGTCGATTCCTCACGGCCCACTCGCGTGAGGTCGTCGGGCGAGGTCGTCGTCCACTCCACCTGCGTGCCGTGGTACGCGGCGACCTGCTCGGCGATCCTCGTGGTCGTCACGGGCAGCGCGACCCGTCCCGAACGCCGCTCGGCCGCCACCAGGTCGAGCATCACCAGGAGCGCCCGGTCGTCCTCGATGATCCGTCCCCGCTCGTCGACGAGCGAGAGCCGTTCGCCCACGGGGTCGAACCGCACCCCGAACGCCGCCCGCGCCGACGCCACGATCTCCCCCAGCCGTACGAGCCCGGCCCGCCGGCTCTCGGCCGACTCGGTGGGCCGGGACTCGTCGAGCCCCGGGTTGATCACCAGCGAATCCACCTGGAGCCGGCCGAGGAGACTCGGCAGGACGAGCCCCGCACTGCCGTTGGAGGCGTCCACGACGACCTTCAGCCCCGCCTCCGCGATGCCGGTCGTATCGACGTTCCGCAACAGCGACCCGGTGTACGAGTCGAAGACGCTCGCCGGGAAGGAGAGGTCACCGATCTCCCCGGGGAAGGCCCGCCGGTACTCCTGCCGCGCGAACACCCGGTCGAGCTTCCGCTGCCCGGCCTGTGAGAGGTCCGCCCCGCGCTCGTCGAAGAACATGATGTCCACGGAGTCCGGCACACCGGGCGAGGTGCGGACCATGATCCCGCCGGCGCTCCCCCGCGCGGTCTGCTGCCTGGCCACGGGCAGCGGTACGTTCTCCAGGTCCCGTACGTCGATGGCGCTGGCCTGCAACGCCGAGATCACCGCCCGCTTCAGCGCCCGGGCACCCCGGGAGTGGTCACGAGCCGTGGTGACGGTCGCACCCTTCTTGAGTGTCGTGGCGTAGGCACCGGCGAGACGCACGGCCAGCTCCGGCGTGATCTCCACATTCAGGATGCCGGACACCCCACGCGCCCCGAAGAGGTGCGCCTGCCCCCGGGACTCCCAGATGACCGAGGTGTTGACGAAGGCACCGGCCTCGATCGTCTTGAACGGATAGACCCGTACGTTCCCCTGCACGATCGATTCTTCGCCGACCAGGCACTCGTCCCCGATCACGGCGCCGTCCTCGATGCGGGCGGCCCGCATGATGTCGGTGTTCTTGCCGATCACGCAGCCGCGCAGATTGCTCTGCGGGCCGATGTAGACGTTGTCGTGCACGACGGCCTTGTGCAGGAAGGCCCCGCTCTTGATCACCACGTTCGAGCCGATGACGGTGTGCTCACGGATCTCGGCGCCGGCCTCGACCTTGGCGTAGTCCCCGATGTAGAGCGGCCCGCGCAGCACGGCGTCCGGATGTACCTCGGCGCCTTCGGCGACCCAGACGCCGGGGGAGATCTCGAAGCCGTCGATGTCGACCTGGACCTTGCCCTCGAGAACGTCCGCCTGGGCCTTCACATAACTCTCGTGGGTGCCGACGTCCTCCCAGTAGCCCTCGGCGACATAGCCGTAGATCGGCTTGCCCTCCTTCATGAGCTGAGGGAAGACGTCACCCGACCAGTCCACCGAAACGTCGGCCGCGACATAGTCGAAGACCTCGGGCTCCATCACGTAGATGCCCGTGTTCACCGTGTCCGAGAAGACCTGTCCCCAGGTGGGCTTCTCCAGGAAACGTTCGACCTTTCCCTCTTCGTCCACGATGGTGATCCCGAATTCCAAGGGATTCGGAACCCTGGTGAGGCAGACGGTGACGAGGGCGCCCTTCTCCTTGTGGAAGGCGATGAGATCGGTCAGATCGAAATCTGTGAGCGCGTCCCCCGAGATGACGAGAAAAGCGTCGTCCTTCAACGCTTCTTCGGCATTCTTCACGCTGCCCGCTGTACCGAGTGGTTTCTCCTCGTTGGCGTACGTGAGCTCCATCCCGAGCTCTTCGCCGTCACCGAAGTAGTTCCTGACGAGGGAGGCGAGAAACTGCACGGTGACAACGGTCTCATTGAGACCGTGCCTCTTGAGCAGTCGCAGGACGTGCTCCATGATCGGCCGGTTTACCACCGGCAGAAGAGGCTTGGGCATGCTCGAGGTCATGGGGCGAAGTCGGGTTCCTTCGCCACCGGCCATCACGACGGCCTTCATGTCGGAAGCGTCCTCCTTGAAGAGACGACGGTCCTGCCGACTTCACCTGTCCGCTAGGTGGCCCTCGGGCGTCCTCGTTCCTGCCGGCGACGTTGCTCGGCACGGGACGGACGGGCTCAATCGGCCGCGGTATCCGCCTTCACGAGTCGACGGACCTGGACCACGTAGAGGATCCCTGCCCACCAATACAGAGTTGTACCCCATCCTGCGAAGGCCCACCCGAAAACTTCAGCGAGTGACGAGAGCCAGCCCGTTCCGTCACTGAGAAGCAGCAACGGGAACGCGTACATCAAGTTGAATGTCGCAGCTTTCCCGAGGAAGTTCACCTGCGGCGGCGGGTAGCCGTGCCGCCGGAGGATTCCCACCATGACCAGCAGCATCGCCTCACGCGCCAGCAGGGCGGCGGTCAGCCACAACGGCAGGATCTCGCGCCAGGTGAGCCCCACGAGCGTGGACAGGATGTACAGCCGGTCGGCGGCCGGGTCGAGCAGCCGGCCGAGGTTGCTGATCTGGTTCCAGCGCCGGGCGAGCTTGCCGTCGAGATAGTCGCTGACGCCACTGAGCATCAGGACGAGCAGCGCCCACCCGTCGCTGTTGGGTCCACCGAACTCGGGGCGGAGAATGAGCCACAGAAACAGCGGCACGCCGAGAAGACGCGCCATGCTGAGAATGTTGGGGATGGTGAGGACCCGGTCGGTCTGAACGCGAGTCTCCTGGACCTCCACCCGGGGGCCTCCTGCTGGGATGGTGCCGACGTTGCCCCCTGACCCTACCCGCAGCTATGGCACGGCCGCGCACAGGGGCCCGACTGCCGGCAGAACGCAAAAATGCCTCAACCCCCGGACAGAGTCCGGGGGTTGAGGCTAAAAATTGTTCGGCGGCGTCCTACTCTCCCACAGGGTCCCCCCTGCAGTACCATCGGCGCTGAAAGGCTTAGCTTCCGGGTTCGGAATGTAACCGGGCGTTTCCCTAACGCTATGACCACCGAAACTCTATGAAGATATGAACCGCCGCACCACCCAAAAGAGGGGGGCGTGTTCGTTACTTCAGAACTAACACAGTGGACGCGAGCAACTGAGGACAAGCCCTCGGCCTATTAGTACCGGTCAGCTCCACCCATTACTGGGCTTCCACATCCGGCCTATCAACCCAGTGGTCTACTGGGAGCCTTACCCTCTCAAGGAGGTGGGAATACTCATCTTGAAGCAGGCTTCCCGCTTAGATGCTTTCAGCGGTTATCCCTCCCGAACGTAGCCAACCAGCCATGCCCTTGGCAGGACAACTGGCACACCAGAGGTTCGTCCGTCCCGGTCCTCTCGTACTAGGGACAGCCCTTCTCAATATTCCTACGCGCACAGCGGATAGAGACCGAACTGTCTCACGACGTTCTAAACCCAGCTCGCGTACCGCTTTAATGGGCGAACAGCCCAACCCTTGGGACCGACTCCAGCCCCAGGATGCGACGAGCCGACATCGAGGTGCCAAACCATCCCGTCGATATGGACTCTTGGGGAAGATCAGCCTGTTATCCCCGGGGTACCTTTTATCCGTTGAGCGACGGCGCTTCCACAAGCCACCGCCGGATCACTAGTCCCGACTTTCGTCCCTGCTCGACCCGTCGGTCTCACAGTCAAGCTCCCTTGTGCACTTACACTCAACACCTGATTGCCAACCAGGCTGAGGGAACCTTTGGGCGCCTCCGTTACCCTTTGGGAGGCAACCGCCCCAGTTAAACTACCCATCAGACACTGTCCCTGATCCGGATCACGGACCGAGGTTAGACATCCAGCACGACCAGAGTGGTATTTCAACGGCGACTCCACCATGACTGGCGTCACGGCTTCAAAGTCTCCCACCTATCCTACACAAGCCGAACCGAACACCAATATCAAACTGTAGTAAAGGTCCCGGGGTCTTTTCGTCCTGCTGCGCGAAACGAGCATCTTTACTCGTAGTGCAATTTCACCGGGCCTATGGTTGAGACAGTCGAGAAGTCGTTACGCCATTCGTGCAGGTCGGAACTTACCCGACAAGGAATTTCGCTACCTTAGGATGGTTATAGTTACCACCGCCGTTTACTGGCGCTTAAGTTCTCAGCTTCGCCACACCGAAATGTGACTAACCGGTCCCCTTAACGTTCCAGCACCGGGCAGGCGTCAGTCCGTATACATCGCCTTACGGCTTCGCACGGACCTGTGTTTTTAGTAAACAGTCGCTTCTCGCTGGTCTCTGCGGCCACCCCCAGCTCACGGAGTAAATCCGATCACCAGTGATGGCCCCCTTCTCCCGAAGTTACGGGGGCATTTTGCCGAGTTCCTTAACCATAGTTCACCCGAACGCCTCGGTATTCTCTACCTGACTACCTGAGTCGGTTTAGGGTACGGGCCGCCATGAAACTCGCTAGAGGCTTTTCTCGACAGCATAGGATCATCCACTTCACCACAATCGGCTCGGCATCAGGTCTCAGGCTTAATGTGTGACGGATTTGCCTATCACACGCCCTACACCCTTACCCCGGGACTACCACCGCCCGGGCTGGACTACCTTCCTGCGTCACCCCATCGCTTACCTACTACCACCTTGGGTCGACGGCTCCACCACTTTCCTTTCCCCGAAGGGTCCGGAACGGCTTCACGGCCTTAGCATTAATGGGCTCGATATTGGGCGTTTCAAAGCGGGTACCGGAATATCAACCGGTTGTCCATCGACTACGCCTGTCGGCCTCGCCTTAGGTCCCGACTTACCCTGGGCAGATCAGCTTGACCCAGGAACCCTTAGTCAATCGGCGCACACGTTTCTCACGTGTGTATCGCTACTCATGCCTGCATTCTCACTCGTGAACCGTCCACAACTAGCTTCCGCTGCTGCTTCACCCGGCACACGACGCTCCCCTACCCATCACAGCGGGCGTTGGCCCTATTGCTGCAATGACACGACTTCGGCGGTACGCTTGAGCCCCGCTACATTGTCGGCGCGGAATCACTTGACCAGTGAGCTATTACGCACTCTTTCAAGGGTGGCTGCTTCTAAGCCAACCTCCTGGTTGTCTCTGCGACTCCACATCCTTTCCCACTTAGCGTACGCTTAGGGGCCTTAGTCGATGCTCTGGGCTGTTTCCCTCTCGACCATGGAGCTTATCCCCCACAGTCTCACTGCCGTGCTCTCACTTACCGGCATTCGGAGTTTGGCTAAGGTCAGTAACCCGGTAGGGCCCATCGCCTATCCAGTGCTCTACCTCCGGCAAGAAACACACGACGCTGCACCTAAATGCATTTCGGGGAGAACCAGCTATCACGGAGTTTGATTGGCCTTTCACCCCTAACCACAGGTCATCCCCCAGGTTTTCAACCCTGGTGGGTTCGGTCCTCCACGAAGTCTTACCTCCGCTTCAACCTGCCCATGGCTAGATCACTCCGCTTCGGGTCTTGAGCGCGCTACTAAATCGCCCTATTCGGACTCGCTTTCGCTACGGCTTCCCCACACGGGTTAACCTCGCAACACACCGCAAACTCGCAGGCTCATTCTTCAAAAGGCACGCAGTCACGAGAAACAAGCAAGCTTGTTTCCGACGCTCCCACGGCTTGTAGGCACACGGTTTCAGGTACTATTTCACTCCGCTCCCGCGGTACTTTTCACCATTCCCTCACGGTACTATCCGCTATCGGTCACCAGGGAATATTTAGGCTTAGCGGGTGGTCCCGCCAGATTCACACGGGATTTCTCGGGCCCCGTGCTACTTGGGTGTCTCTCAAACGAGCCGTTAATGTTTCAGCTACGGGGGTCTTACCCTCTACGCCGGACCTTTCGCATGTCCTTCGCCTACATCAACGGTTTCTGACTCGTCTCACAGCCGGCAGACTGTGAAAGAGAGATCCCACAACCCCGCATGCGCAACCCCTGCCGGGTATCACACGCATACGGTTTGGCCTCATCCGGTTTCGCTCGCCACTACTCCCGGAATCACGGTTGTTTTCTCTTCCTGAGGGTACTGAGATGTTTCACTTCCCCTCGTTCCCTCCACATGCCCTATGTGTTCAGGCATGGGTGACAGCCCATGACGACTGCCGGGTTTCCCCATTCGGAAACCCCCGGATCAAAGCCTGGTTGACGGCTCCCCGGGGACTATCGTGGCCTCCCACGTCCTTCATCGGTTCCTGGTGCCAAGGCATCCACCGTGCGCCCTTAAAAACTTGGCCACAGATGCTCGCGTCCACTGTGTAGTTCTCAAACAACGACCAGCCACCCATCACCCCACCGGACAAGCCGATGAGTTCACTGGGGCCGGCATCACGAAGGCAACGACCATACGGCCGTACCCTCAGATACCCAACAACGTGCCAGGCACGATCCTCCGCATCCCCGTCACTTTCCACGCCGAAGCAGTACTTGTGAGGAGATCCTTGAGACCGTGCCAACTAATCAACGTTCCACCCATGAGCTGACCGTGCAGAACGTTTGTCTGCAATCGGTACTGTGCTCCTTAGAAAGGAGGTGATCCAGCCGCACCTTCCGGTACGGCTACCTTGTTACGACTTCGTCCCAATCGCCAGTCCCACCTTCGACAGCTCCCTCCCACAAGGGGTTGGGCCACCGGCTTCGGGTGTTACCGACTTTCGTGACGTGACGGGCGGTGTGTACAAGGCCCGGGAACGTATTCACCGCAGCAATGCTGATCTGCGATTACTAGCAACTCCGACTTCATGGGGTCGAGTTGCAGACCCCAATCCGAACTGAGACCGGCTTTTTGAGATTCGCTCCGCCTCGCGGCATCGCAGCTCTTTGTACCGGCCATTGTAGCACGTGTGCAGCCCAAGACATAAGGGGCATGATGACTTGACGTCGTCCCCACCTTCCTCCGAGTTGACCCCGGCGGTCTCCTGTGAGTCCCCATCACCCCGAAGGGCATGCTGGCAACACAGGACAAGGGTTGCGCTCGTTGCGGGACTTAACCCAACATCTCACGACACGAGCTGACGACAGCCATGCACCACCTGTATACCGACCACAAGGGGGGCACTATCTCTAATGCTTTCCGGTATATGTCAAGCCTTGGTAAGGTTCTTCGCGTTGCGTCGAATTAAGCCACATGCTCCGCTGCTTGTGCGGGCCCCCGTCAATTCCTTTGAGTTTTAGCCTTGCGGCCGTACTCCCCAGGCGGGGAACTTAATGCGTTAGCTGCGGCACCGACGACGTGGAATGTCGCCAACACCTAGTTCCCAACGTTTACGGCGTGGACTACCAGGGTATCTAATCCTGTTCGCTCCCCACGCTTTCGCTCCTCAGCGTCAGTAATGGCCCAGAGATCCGCCTTCGCCACCGGTGTTCCTCCTGATATCTGCGCATTTCACCGCTACACCAGGAATTCCGATCTCCCCTACCACACTCTAGCCTGCCCGTATCGGATGCAGACCCGGGGTTAAGCCCCGGGCTTTCACACCCGACGTGACAAGCCGCCTACGAGCTCTTTACGCCCAATAATTCCGGACAACGCTTGCGCCCTACGTATTACCGCGGCTGCTGGCACGTAGTTAGCCGGCGCTTCTTCTGCAGGTACCGTCACTTTCGCTTCTTCCCTGCTGAAAGAGGTTTACAACCCGAAGGCCGTCATCCCTCACGCGGCGTCGCTGCATCAGGCTTTCGCCCATTGTGCAATATTCCCCACTGCTGCCTCCCGTAGGAGTCTGGGCCGTGTCTCAGTCCCAGTGTGGCCGGTCGCCCTCTCAGGCCGGCTACCCGTCGTCGCCTTGGTAGGCCATTACCCCACCAACAAGCTGATAGGCCGCGGGCTCATCCTTCACCGCCGGAGCTTTTAACCAGCTCCCATGCGGAAGCCGGTGTTATCCGGTATTAGACCCCGTTTCCAGGGCTTGTCCCAGAGTGAAGGGCAGATTGCCCACGTGTTACTCACCCGTTCGCCACTAATCCACCCCGAAGGGCTTCATCGTTCGACTTGCATGTGTTAAGCACGCCGCCAGCGTTCGTCCTGAGCCAGGATCAAACTCTCCGTGAATGTTTGCCGGTAATCCGGCGATACACTCGCGTTGAGCGGAACGATCGAGTCGGAATAAGACCGATCGTTCACAGCGTCCTCGCTGTGTGCCACCCGGCTAGGGGTGGACTTTTTCAAAGGAACCTCGACCATCCGAAGATGGACGGGGTATCAACTAATCTGGCGTTGATTTTTGGCACGCTGTTGAGTTCTCAAGGAACGGACGCTTCCTTTGTACTCACCCTCTCGGGCTTTCCTCCGGGCTTCCCTTCGGTATTTCGTGTTTCCAGCTTAGCAGACCCGGTTTCCCGTTTTTGCCACCCGCTGGAGCGGGTTGCTGGGATCGGAATTCGCTTGCGCTTTTCCGTTCCCGGCGGGGTCAAACATTACCAGGCTTTCTCGGTCCCCCTGACCACTCCCCCGGCGAGCTGACGCACGCAGAGGTGTAGACCACTGGGGTTAGGATCTGGCTTGATAGGTGCTGCCGACCCGCGACTCAAGGCCGCGTTGGGGTCAGGCAGGAGTACGACAGTACATCCCACCGCCAGTAGAGGCAAATCGTTTCGGGGTAGTCCTAGGTCCGCGAACTGGTACGTCTCGTGCGGAACTGGGACTTCTTATGACTTACGCTTCTGAACAGTACGCCGTCCAGGACAGGTAGTGACGGCGCCACACAATCTCCGCCCCTGGGAGGCTTCCCATGACATCCGTGACGTCGCCGCTTGCCGGACGCGCCATCGGTCTCGCCGCAGTTCCCGACCCGGTCTTCTCCGGTGCGATGGTCGGTCCTGGTACCGCCATCGATCCCGTGCGTGAGCCCTCGGAGGCGGTGTCCCCTCTCGACGGGGTCGTCGTCTCCATGCACCCGCACGCCTTCGTCGTCGTCGACAGTGAGGGGCACGGCGTGCTCACCCACCTCGGCATCGACACCGTTCAGCTCAACGGGCAGGGCTTCGAGCTGCTCGTCAACAAGGGTGACACCGTGACGCGCGGACAGGCCGTCGTGCGCTGGAACCCCGCCGAGGTCGAGGCCGCCGGCAAGTCCCCCATCTGTCCCATCGTGGCCCTGGAGGCCACCGCGGACTCGCTCTCCGACGTCGTCGAGGACGGCGACGTGAAGGCCGACGACCTGCTCTTCAACTGGAGCTGAGTCGGTTCGTCGTCGTGACGACCGCGAGTTCGACATTCAACGCGGCGGCCGGGGCCGTCGCTCAATCGGAGACGGGTGAGATGGAGACAACGCTGCGAGGCGTCGGCGTCAGCCACGGTGTGGCTATCGGCGAGGTCCGGCACATGGGCACGGCGGTTCTCGAACCGCCGGCCAAGCAGATTCCGGCCGATGAGGCGGAGCGCGAACAGGGGCGCGCCCGTCAGGCGGTGGAAGCTGTGGCCGCGGACCTCAACGCGCGAGGCAATCTGGCCGGCGGCGAGGCCCAGGCGGTGCTCGAGGCCCAGGCGATGATCGCCCAGGACCCGGAGCTCATCGCCGACGTCGACCGCCGGATCGCGGTCGGCAGTACCGCGGAGCGCGGTATCTACGACGCGTTCTCGCACTACCGGGAGCTGCTCGCGGGTGCCGGTGAGTACATGGCCGGGCGCGTCGCCGACCTCGACGACGTGCGGAACCGGATCGTCGCCCGGCTGCTCGGCGTCCCGATGCCCGGTGTGCCGGACAGCGACGAGCCGTACGTGCTGATCGCGCGGGACCTTGCGCCCGCCGACACGGCTCTGCTCGACCCGACGCTCGTCCTCGGTTTCGTCACGGAGGAGGGCGGGCCTACCAGCCACAGCGCGATTCTCGCGCGGGCGCTCGGTGTGCCGGCCATCGTCGCGCTGCCCGGCGCGGGTGAGCTCGCCGAGGGCACGCTCATCGCCGTCGACGGTTCGACCGGTGAGCTCTTCGTCGACCCCAGCGAGGAGAAGAAGACAGAGCTGACGCAGGCCGCCGCCGCGCGGAAGGCCGCGCTGTCCTCGTCGAGCGGTCCTGGTGCGACCTCGGACGGGCACAAGGTGCCGCTGCTCGCCAACGTCGGCGGTCCGGCGGACGTGCCGGCCGCTGTGGAGGCGGGCGCCGAGGGCGTCGGTCTGTTCCGTACGGAGTTCCTCTTCCTGGACGACAGCAAGCAGGCTCCGTCCGAGGAGAAGCAGATCGAGGCCTACCGCAAGGTGCTCGAGGCGTTCCCCGAGGGCCGTGTGGTCGTGCGGGTGCTCGACGCCGGTGCGGACAAGCCGCTGGACTTCCTGACGCCGGTCGACGAGCCGAACCCCGCGCTCGGTGTGCGCGGGCTGCGGTCGCTGCTCGACCACCCGGAGGTGCTGCGGACGCAGCTGACCGCGCTGGCGAAGGCCGCCGAGGGGCTGCCCGTGTACCTCGAGGTCATGGCGCCGATGGTGGCCGACCGTACGGACGCGAAGGCCTTCGCCGACGCGTGCCGCGAGGCGGGGCTGCGGGCGAAGTTCGGTGCGATGGTCGAGATTCCCTCGGCCGCGCTGCGGGCGCGCTCGATTCTCCAGGAGGTCGAGTTCCTGTCGCTCGGCACCAACGACCTCGCGCAGTACACCTTCGCCGCCGACCGTCAGGTCGGTGCCGTGTCGCGGCTCCAGGACCCGTGGCAGCCCGCGCTGCTCGACCTGGTCGCGCTGTCCGCCGAGGCGGCCAAGGCCGAGGGCAAGAGCTGTGGTGTCTGTGGTGAGGCGGCTTCGGACCCGCTGCTCGCCTGTGTCCTGACGGGTCTGGGGGTCACCTCCCTGTCGATGGGCGCCGCGTCGATTCCGTACGTGCGGGCGACGCTTGCCAAGTACACGCTGGCGCAGTGCGAGCGGGCCGCTGCCGCGGCGCGTGCCGCGGACACCGCGCACGAGGCGCGCCTCGCCGCGCAGGCGGTGCTGTCCGGGGAGTGATCCCTGGCTGTCGCCGACGTAGGTGAGGAAGGGGCTTCCCGTCACTTTGGTGGCGGGGAGCCCCTTCCGCGTGTGGGGTCAGTGGTGGGCGGGCCACTCGTCGTCGGGGGCGGGGGCGAGGGGGAAGCCTGCGCGGTAGTCGACGCCCGGCTCCGGGGAGAGGGGCTCTCCCGTGCGGGCGTCGGTGCAGTAGGCGGCGAAGACCTCGGCCTCGGTGAGAGGGATGAGTGTGCCGCCGGTGAGGCGCCAGCCGTGGAGGCGGTCGGCGGTGCCGGGGGTGGTCGTCCGCAGGACGAGGCCGCCTGGTGCCGCGAGGGTGATGCCCGCCGCGAGGACTGCCGTGAATTCCGCTGCCTCGGTGCCTTCGAGGTCGCCCACGCCGTGGGCGTGGAGGACTGCGAGGAGTTGGTCGTCGGCCGCGGGGACGCTGCAGACGAGATGGTGGGCGCCCGCGCCCGCTGCTTCGAGGAGGCGTACGAGCAGGCGGGAGGCCTGCTCGAAGGCTGCCCTTCCGATGTCCTTGCCGCAGGTCGCGCAGTCGCCCGCGGTGGCGAGGACCGTGGTCGCGTACTCCCAGGTGGCGTGGCGGACGGCGGTGTCGACGAGTTCCGGCAGGAGGGCGCTCAGCGGCTGTCCTGTGTAGGTGACGCGGGCTCCTGTGGTGGCGAGGTGCGCGGTGAAGCGGCTGCGGCTCGTGGGGTGGTCCGGGTCGAGGGCCGTCTCCGCGCAGTAGGCCTCGTACTCCTCGGGGTCGAAGAGGGTGACCGTCGTGTGTCCGCCCTGGGTGGCGAGGGATTTGAGGAGCGCCTCGATCTGCTCGAGGTAGGTCGTGTGGTCGTCGAAGGCGAAGGTGCTGTAGCGGCGCATGGCCGCGAAGTCCTGCGCGTCCGCGAGGAGTCCGACGGTGCTCGGAACCTCGCGGCGGAGGGCGCGGCGGAGGTGGGTGGTCGTGGTGCCGGTCCTGGTCATGTCTCCCCCTGGTGACAGTCCGATCAGTGCTCACTCACCGTAACCTTCGGCACTGACAGTGACGGTTCGGTCAGGCGTCGGCGGACGAGGCGGTTCTGGGCCGTGCAGGTGGCGACCAGGGCCGCGCCGAGGACGGGCCAGCCGAGGGGGCCCGTGGAGACGAGTCCTGTCATGAGGAGGGGGCCCGCGAAGCGCTGGGTGGACTGGGCGAGGCCGTGGACGCCGAGGTAGGCGCCCTGGGCGTCGTCCGGGGCGAGGGCTACGGAGATCTCCCAGGAGGCGATGGTGTGGATCATCTCGGCGAACGTGAGGACCACGGCCGCGGTGATCAGGGCTGCGATGGAGAGGGTGCGGCCGGTCACGGCTGAGGCGGCGACGGCAAGGGTGCCCGTCGCGAAGAGGGCTGCCAGCGGGGTGTAGAGGCGGCGGGCGGCTTCGGTGGTGGCGCCGAAGCGGGAGAGCGGGACCTGGAAGATCACGACGAGGGCGCTGTTGAGGACCAGGAGGAGCGGGGCGAGGCCCACGGGGGCTTCGGTCGCGTGGACGATCCAGAGGGGCAGGGCGACCTGGAGGATCGAGTCGTGGAGGAAGAAGACGCCGTCGCCCGCGGTGAAGGCGAGGAAGCCGCGGTCGCGCCAGGGGTTGGAGGGCTTGGCGCTCGGGGTCGCGTTCGTCGAGGCCGCCACTACGCGGGAGGCCGTTGGGGCCGGGGGCTCGGCGCAGCGGAGGGTGAGTGCGGCCATGACCAGGTAGGAAAGCGCGTCGCCGATGAGGAGGAGCTGGAAGGCGGTGGTGGAGCCGACGGCGAGTGCCGCTGCCGCGCCGAGGCCGCCGAGGGTCCAGCCGAGGTTGGAGGTCGTGCGGTTGATGGCCTGGTAGCGGACGCGGTCGGCGCCTGCCACGCGCGCCGCGTACAGCTTGGTGAGGACGTTCGTGGCGCGGTCGGGGAGGGCGCCGACGGCCGAGAGCAGGACGAGGAGTGCGTAGTCGTCGGTCGTGAGGAGGGCCAGGAGGGCCGCCGCACGCAGGAGTTGGGCACCGATGATCACGCGGACGAGGGGGAAGCGGTCCGCGAGGCGACCGCCGAGGGGGGCGCCCGCGATGCCGGCGGCGCCGGAGATGGCGATGAGGAGGCCCACTTGACCGAGGCCGAGCCCTGTGACGTAGGTGAAGTAGAGGGCCATGGCGGTGGACCAGAGGCCTGTGCCGCACTTGTCGATGAAGCCGATGACGAGCATGCGGCGGCCGTCGCGGCCACCGGGGATGCGGTCCTTGAGGGGTGGGCGGGTCGGACGAGTGGTGCGGCTCATGGGTCCCCCTTGCCTGTTCCTTTGTATTGATACATACTGTGTTACGTGGCAGCACAATATGTGATCGAAGGGGCTACGGCCAAGGGGGTTGCCGCGTCCGTGGAAAGGGGCGTGGCGGAGGGTCGGCTCGCGCCCGGCGACGCCCTGCCGCCTGTGCGGCGGCTCGCCGACGACCTCGGAGTGAGCCCGGGGACGGTGGCGACGGCCTACAAGGAGTTGCGGCAGAGGGGGCTGATCGTCACCCGCGGCCGGGGCGGCACGGTGGTCGCGGACGTGCCGTCGGTCGCCTCCCGGCGGCCCCCGCGCGTGCCGGCCGGGCTCGTCGATCTCGCCGGCGGGCATCCCGACCCCGCCTTCCTGCCCGTACTGCGGCCACCTTCGGCCGTCGCCCCGGTGTACGGCTCCCATCGCGCGGCCCCGCGTCTCCCGGCGCTCGAAGCGCTGTCGAGGGAGTGGTTCGAACGGGACGGGGTGCCCGCGGAGCACGTGACGTTCGCGCACGGCGCGCTGGACTGCATCGCGCGGCTCCTCTCGACGGAGCTGCGGCCCGGCGACGCCGTGGCCGTCGAGGATCCCGGCTTCCACCACCTGCTCGACCTCGTCCCCGCGCTGGGGTTGCGGATGGTGCCTGTCGCGGTGGACGGCGAGGGACTCGTCGCGGAATCGCTGCGGACGGCACTGCGGAGCGGGGTGCGCGCAGTGGTGTGCAGTCCGCGCGGACAGTGCCCCACCGGCGCCTTCTTCACCCGGTCGCGGAGGGACGAACTGGTTGCCGTACTGCGGGAGTTCCCCGAGGTCCTCGTCGTCGAGGACGATCACAACGCCGAGGTGGGCGGAGCCGCGGCGTACACGCTCGCGGCTGCGGGGCTCGACCGGTGGGCGCAGGTGCGGACCGTGTCCAAGCACCTCGGCATCGACCTGCGGTGGGCCGGGGTCGCGTGCGACGCGGTGACGCTGGCGCGTCACGACGGGCGGATGCTGATGACCTCGGGCTGGGTCAGTCACGTCCTCCAGGAGACGGCGACCGGGCTGCTCGCCGATGCCGCGGTGCGGGACCTCGTGGCGGCCGGCGAGGCCGCGTACGCGGAGCGGCGTGCCGCGCTGATCGGGGCACTCGGCACGTACGGGATCCGCGCGGTGGGGGCGAGCGGGCTGAACGTGTGGGTGCCCGTGCGGGACGAGTCCGCTGTCGTCAACGGGCTGCGGACGCAGGGCTGGTGGGTCGCCGCGGGCGCGCGCTTCCGGATCGCCGCGCCGCCGGCCGTCCGGATCACGACGGCGACGCTCGCGCCTGCGGACGCGGTGCGCCTCGCGGCGGACTTCGCCGGGGTGCTCGGGGACTCGCAGGCCACGTACGGGGGTTGAGAGGGCAGGGGCGGGGGGGTGCTGGTGCTCCGGGGGAGATTTCGTCCTCCTCCCGGAGCTTCTTCCTGCGCTTGGATGTCAGTTCATCGGGTGCGGTAGGCGTTCCGCAGGGTCTCGGTGAGGGTGTTGCCCGCGGTGTCGGTCAGTTCCGCGCGGAGCGAGACCGTCCCGCCGGGGCCGGGGGTGCGGAACCCCGCCCGGCCGTCGAGGACCGGGACCCGGGTCCACGTGGTGCCGCCGTCCGTGGACACCGACACGGTGAGGGAGCGGACGCCGATCGTGGCCACCGCGCCCTGGACGGTCACCGGGACCCGCGTCAGGGCGCCCGCCGGGGCGGTGCCGTCGAGGTCGAGGGCAGGGGCGAAGCGGACCGTGCTGAGCGGGAGTTCCGCGGGGCGGGAGGCGGCGGCCGAGGTGAAGGTCCAGGACGCCGTGACGCGTCCGCCCGCCGTCGGGCCGCTGCCGTGGGTCGCCGTGGCCGTGAGCTTGTACGCGGCGCGGCCGGGCGTGGTGGTGAACTCCGCGCGGCCCGGGGTGCCGTTCCGGGTCCCGATCAGGACGCCGTCGCGGTGGAGCGTGGTGGTGGCGCCGTGGAAGCGCGGCGCTGTTGGCACGTGGCCCTCCCCGTCGGCGAGGAGCGGGATGTCGAGGGCGAGGGTGTCGCCGGTGCGGAGGCCCGCGGGGCGGGCGTCGGGGGCCGGGTCGAGGGCGGGGCCGTAGACCGCGTTGTCGAAGGTGTGCGTGGTGGTGGCGCCCGCGCGTACCGCGAAGTCGTTCGCGAAGTAGCGGTTGGGCGGGGTCTCGGGGGCGGCGTAACCGACGTCCCACAGGCCCCGCTCCGGGGTCACGAGGAAGGTCGCGGTGGCCAGGGGTGCGAGGGGCGTCATGAGTCCGACGGTGGGGCCGGCGCTGGGCTGGATGTCGACGAACCCGGACCCGGTGGCTCCGCCGGGGGCGGCCGCGCGGACCTTCACGGTGGCCAGCTCACCGGGCGCCGGGTTCCGGACGAGGCCGGTCAGGGCGCGGTCGGACGTGAAGGTGTAGCCGAGTGCGTAGTCGGCGCGCTCGCCGGACCAGTAGGTGTCGATCCACTCCTTCACCGAGCCCGATTCGGCGGCGGGGCCGAGGTGGGCCACCCGCAGGCGGTCGCCCGCCATCATGATGTGCGCCGAGCGGGTCGTCCCCTCGTGGGTGGCCTCCACGAACGCCATGCTGTGGAGGTAGCGGGCGCCGTCGTCCTGCGGGCGGACGTTCACCGGGGCCGTGGTGCGGGCGTCGACGGTGACCGCCGTGTCGTGGTCGAGGTCCAGACGGGGCTGGACGATCCAGTCGGTTCCCTCGGCCGGGTCGGCGCCGAGCAGGGTGGAGTCGAGCAGGTAGCGGCCCTTGGGCAGTCGGACGGTGACCGTTCCGGACTCGTCGTAGGGGGTTGCCGAGGCGTCGGCTCCGGGGCCGGAGATGCCGGTGACGCTCGTCTGGTAGCGGCCTGTGGCGGCTCCCGCGCGGTCCAGGTGCCGGATGGTCAGCGTGTACGTCTCGGGGGTTCCGTCCGCGGCGACCGCTGTCGGGTTCAGCGCGGAGAGGGACGTGCCGGCGAGGACTCCGGCCAGGGCCAGGGTGCGCAGGACCGAGCGCCGGGTCGTGCGTCGGGTCGTGGAGCGGGGTGTCGTGGGATCGTTCATGTCCAGCACTGCTCGCGGCGGGCGGGGCGTTCCCGTGACCTGGGACACATCGCAGGCCAGGTCGGGCCGGCGGTGTGTCCCAGGTCACGGGAACGCCGGCGAACCAGCGCCCAGTGCGTTATGTGGAATCACCTATGAGAGATCGTTTCCGCGCCGGAGACCCGGCGGCGCTGGGCGAGGCGTACGACGAGCACGCGCGGGTCCTGTACCACTACGCGTTCCGGGTGTGCGGCGACCGGGCGGCGGCCGAGGACGTCGTCTCCGCCACGTTCCTGGAGGCCTGGCGCTGCCGCGGGAAGGTGCACGCCGACGGCGGCACCCTGCGGCCGTGGCTGCTGGGCATCGCGACCAACATCATGCGTGGCGCCGCGCGGGAGGCGCGGCGCCGGGACGCGGCGCTCGCCAGGCTCCCCGAGCGGGGTGTGCTGCCCGACTTCGCCGACGACGTCCTCGCCCGGATGACGGACGGCGAGCAGGTACGGGCGGCCCGTGCCGCGCTCGGCAAGCTCCGGCGCCGTGAACAGGAGGTCTTCACGCTGGTGGTGTGGGCCGGCCTCGACTACGCCGCTGCCGGAGAGGCGCTGGGCATACCGGTCGGGACCGTGCGGTCCCGGCTGTCCCGGGCCCGTGAGCGGCTTCGCAAGCTCGCGGACGCCGAACTGCGCGCGCTGCGGCGGCGAGAGCGGTCCGCCGGGCCGACGGCCGGACGTTCCGGATGCGCGGGACGTTCCCTCGGGCGGCCCGACGTCCAGCAGCCCGTTGTCCGGCAGCCGCCTGTCCCGCACGTCGTCCGGTCCGCTGTCCAGCCCGCCGTCCGCCCCGCCCTCGTGCCCCGATCGACCCCGGAGAACCAGGCATGAACGCCTCCCGAAAGACGCACTCGACGCACTCCCCCTCGGACGAGCTCCTGCGCGGCGAGCTGACGGAGCTTCTCCCGCCGCCGCCCGTGCCCGACCTCGAACCCGAGCGGGAGCACGCCCTCCGGTACGCCGTCCTGCGCGACGCCCTGGCCTCCGGGCCCGCCCCGCGCCGCCCGCGTACCCCCCGCGCCGTCCCCCGCTTCACCTGGATCGCCGCGCCCGCGGTGGCCTGCGCGCTGGTGGCCGGTGTCGTCGTCCTCGCTCCCCCGGAGACTCCGGCCGGGCCCTCGGGCCGGGTGACGGCCGGGCCGTCGACGGCGCCCGACGCCGGGCTGGTGCTGTCCCGCGCCGCGCTCGCCGCCGCCGCCGCTCCGGGGCCGGACGTCCGGCCCCGGGACTTCGTCTATGTCAGGAGCCTGGTCGCCTACGCGGGGCGCAGCGCCGCCGGGGGCGTCGCCACGCTGCCTCCCGCCCGTCAGCGTGAGGTGTGGCTCTCCGCCGACGGCGGCCGCCCCGGGCTCCTGCGCGAGGCCGGCGCGGCCGACTCCGTAATCGCCCTGCGCCTGCCCGTGTACGAGCTGGACCACCGGGGGTTGACGCCGCGGCCGTCCACCCTGGAGGCGGATGGGCCGTCCGTCACCAACCCGACGCACACGTACGTGGCCACCCTGCCGACCGACCCCGAGGCTCTGCTGCGGCTGGTCCGGGAGGAGACCCGCGGGGACGGGGGCGACGCCGATCAGCGGGCCTTCCGCGCGATCGGCACCCTGCTCGCCGAGACCTGGGCTCCTCCGAAGGTGACGTCCGCGCTGTACGAGGCCGCGGCGCGGATCCCGGGGGTCAGCGTCCTGCCGTCCGCGAAGGACGCCGCCGGGCGTGAGGGCGTCGCCGTCGCCCGTACCGCCGACGGCGAGCAGACCCAGTGGATCTTCGACCGGGCGACCTCGGCGTTCCTCGGCGAGCGCACGGTCCTCACCGAGACCACGGACGCGGGGAAGAAGGGCACGGTGCTCGGCGTGTCCGCCGTCCTCGCCAAGGGCGCCGTCGCCCGGACCGGCGAGCTGCCGCGC
This sequence comes from Streptomyces sp. NBC_01255, assembly GCF_036226445.1. NCBI lineage: Bacteria > Bacillati > Actinomycetota > Actinomycetes > Kitasatosporales > Streptomycetaceae > Streptomyces > Streptomyces sp. NBC_01255. The sequence goes on along the minus strand of NZ_CP108474.1, from coordinate 7,284,049 downwards.
GGCGGCGCCTGAGCCCCGTCGGCGCACGCGAAGAGGCCGGTCCCCCTGCCCACGGGGACCAGCCTCTTCGTGTGCGCGTCAGGACCTGCGGGTGGCCGCCAGGGTCTCGTAGAAGTGGAGGAGACCGAGGTTGTCGACCGAGCCGGCGTTGACGGCCTTGGCCAGGGGCGTGCCCTGGAGGAGGCGCTTGACGGGGACTTCGATGCGCTTGCCGGTGAGGGTGTGCGGGACGCCCGGCACCTCGATGATGTCGTCGGGGACGTGGCGCGGGGAGAGCTCCGTGCGGATCGTCCGCTTGATGCGGCCGATCAGCTCGTCGTCGAGCGTGGCGCCGTCCACGAGGTGGACGAAGAGCGGCATCCAGTAGCCGCCGTCCGGCTCCTCCAGGCCGATCACCAGGGATTCACGGATCTCCGGGAGGCGTTCGACGGCCTCATAGATATCGGCGCTCCCCATCCGCACGCCCTGACGGTTCAGGGTGGAGTCGGAGCGGCCGTGGATGACGACCGAGCCGTGGTCGGTGATCGTGATCCAGTCGCCGTGGCGCCAGACGCCCGGGAACATCTCGAAGTAGCTGTCGCGGTAGCGGCTGCCGTCGGGGTCGTTCCAGAAGTGGATCGGCATGGACGGCATGGGGTTGGTGACGACGAGCTCGCCGACCTCGCCGATCACCGGCTTGCCCGAGGGGTCCCAGGACTGGAGGTCGGTGCCGAGGCCGGCCGCCTGGAGTTCGCCGATGTGGACGGGGAGCGTGGGGACGGCGCCGGCGAAGCAGGAGCACACGTCCGTGCCACCGCTGACGGAGGCGATCCACAGGTCCTCGCGGACCTCGTCGTGGAGCCAGCGGAAGCCGTCGGGGGGCAGCGGGGAGCCGGTGGTGGCCACGCACTTCACGGCCGAGAGGTCGAAGTCCCGGCCGGGGTGCACGTCCGCCTTGGCGCAGGCCATGACGTACGCGGCGGAGGTGCCGTACAGGGTGGCGCGGGTGCGTTCGGCGACGCGCCACTGGGCGCCGGTGTCGGGGTAGCCGGGGCTGCCGTCGTACAGGACGACGGTCGTGCCGGTGAGCAGGCCGGAGACGAGGAAGTTCCACATCATCCAGCCGGTGGAGGTGTACCAGAAGAACACGTCCTCGGGGCCGAGGTCGCAGTGGAGGCCCAGCTGCTTGACGTGCTCGACGAGGATGCCGCCCTGGGACTGGACGATCGCCTTCGGCAGGCCGGTGGTGCCGGAGGAGTACAGGACCCACAGCGGGTGCCCGAACGGGACCTGCTCGTAGACCGGCTCGACGTCGGCGGCGACGAGGTCGGCCCAGTCGAGCGTCCCTTCCGGGGCGGGGGTGCCGAGGAGCGGGATGTGGACGACGGCGCGGAGGGTGGGCAGCTCGGCGCGGAGTTCGGCGACGGTCTCGCGGCGGTCGTGCTCCTTGCCGCCGTAGCGGTAGCCGTCGACGGTGAAGAGGACGACCGGCTCGACCTGCTGGAAGCGGTCGAGGACGCTGCGGGCGCCGAAGTCCGGGGCGCAGGAGGTCCACACAGCGCCGACGGCGGCGGTGGCGAGGAGGGCCACGACGGACTGCGGGACGTTCGGCAGGTAGCCGCTGACGCGGTCGCCGGGCTGTACGCCGATCGCGCGCAGTTCGGCGGCGAGGGAGCCGACCTGGCGGCGGAGCTCGGCCCAGGTGGTCGGCGCGGGCTCATGTGTCTCGTCCACATGGAGCAGTGCCGTGTCATGGGGTCGCTCGTCGGCGGCGCGCAGGGCGTGCTCGGCGTAGTTGAGGGTGGCGCCGGGGAACCACTCGGCGCCCGGCATCGAGCGGTCGCCGAGGACCCGCTCGTACGGGGTGGAGAAGCGGAGGTCGAACCACTCGACGACGGCCTGCCAGAAGGCTTCGAGCTCCTCGACCGACCAGCGGTGGAGCGCCGGGTAGCCGCCCTCGGCCGGAGCGCCGTGGTGCTCGGCCGCCCAGGCCTGGAAGCGGGTGACGGCGGCGGAGGCGATGCGTTCGTCGTCCGGCTGCCAGAGCGGCTCGGTCTGCGCTGATGTCATGGGGCTGCTCCCTGGCTGTACGCGGGGTCGGCGTGTGTCCCGCGCACGTGCTGGGGTGTGCGCGTGACGCGGCTGACAGGACGATGCCATGTGATCGTCTTTCGCACCAGGTCTGCCGGCCCATGGTCGGGTAGTTGAATATGTGCCCCCACCACGGGTGAACGACAGTTGAACGGAGCTCGTATCGCCCCTGGTGGGTGGCAGGGTGATCACCATGGACGGTCGGGAACTGGTGCGTTCGATCAAGGTGTTCGGCTCGGCGCGGGGCTTGCGGACGGTGCGGGCGGCCTGGCGGCAGCGGCGTGCGGACGCGTGGGGGCTGCCGCCGAAGGGGGCGGAGCGGGCACGGGTGCCGGGGCTCGCGACGGAGGGGGAGGCGCTGCCGGGCGGGGGGATCGTCCGGTTCGCGCGTTCCTCGCTGCGGATCTCCGTGTCGGTGGGCGGCGCGGTGTTCTGGGGGTGGGACGGGGCCGAGCCCCTGCCGTCGTACGCGCTGGCCGGCGAAGCGCCGGAACCCGACCCGCGGGCCGCCCTGGAGCCGGACACGGACGGCGGGTGGCGGATCGTCTCGGAGCGGGTGACGGTGGCGGTCTCCCGTCACGGGGCGGTGGAGATCCGGACGCCGGGCGGGGTGATGCTGCGCCGGGACCTGCCGCCGCGGTGGTGGGAGCCGGTGGCGGTGGCGGGGGCGGTCCCCTCGGCGCGGTGGGTGCAGCGCAGTGAGGTGCCGGCGGACGCGCGGTTCTTCGGGCTCGGTGGGCGGGCGGCGGGGCCGCGCCTGCGGGACGGTTCGTACCGGCTGTGGAACACCGACCCCAAGGGGGGCTTCGTCCCCGGGGACGATCCGCTGTACCTCACCATGCCCGTGCAGTTCGTCGTCTCGGACGCCGGGACGCACCTCGCCTTCCACGACAACTCCTGGGACGGGCGGGTCACCCTCGCCGAGGGCGAGGAGGGTGCCGGGTCGGGGCACGACCGGCCGGGGACCAGCGAGGTCCGGATGGGGGGCGGGCCGCTGCGCTGCTGGGTGGTGGTCGGCACCCCCGCGCGCGTGCTGCACGGCTGGGCGGCGCTGACGGGCGCGCCCGCGCTGCCGCCGTCCTGGGCGCTCGGGCCCCAGCACGCGCGCTGGGGCTTCGGCAGCGCGCGGGAGGTGCGGCGGGTGGTCGCCGGGTACCGGGAGCGGGGACTCCCGCTGTCCGCCGTACACCTGGACATCGACCACTACGACGGGCACCGGGTGTTCACCGTGGACCGGGAGCGGTTCCCGGACCTGCCGGGGCTCGCGGCGGAGCTGCGGGAGCAGGGCGTCCGGCTCGTGTCGATCGTGGACCCGGCGGTGAAGGCCGCACCGGGGGACGCCGTGTACGACGGCGGGCGGGCGGTCGGGGCGTTCGTGCGGGACGCCCGGGGCAAGGAGGTCCGCGGGGAGGTGTGGCCGGGCGAGTGCGCGTATCCGGACTTCACCGATCCGGCGGTACGGGAGTGGTGGGGCGGGCTGTACGAGGAGCGGCTCCGGCAGGGCTTCGCCGGGGTGTGGCACGACATGAACGAGCCGGTGTCCTTCGCGCCCTTCGGCGACATGACGCTGCCGCGCTCGGCGCGGCACGCGCTGGACGGGCGGGGCGGTGACCACCGGGAGGCGCACAACGTGTACGGGCTCACGATGGCCCGGGCCGGGTACGACGGGCTGCGCCGGCTGCGGCCCGACGAACGGCCCTTCCTGTTCTCCCGTTCCGGGTGGGCGGGCATGCAGCGGTACGGCGGCACCTGGTCGGGCGACGTGTCGACCGGGTGGCCGGGGCTGCGGGCCTCGCTCTCCCTGGTGCTGGGGCTCGGGCTGTGCGGCGTGCCGTACTCGGGGCCGGACGTGGGCGGTTTCGACGGGAGTCCGTCGCCCGAGCTGTACCTGCGCTGGTTCCAGCTGGGGGCGTGGCTGCCGTTCTTCCGTACCCACTCGGCGATCGACGCGGGGCGGCGCGAACCCTGGGAGTTCGGTCCCGACGTCCTGGAGCACGCGCGCGTGGCCCTGGCCGAGCGGGAGCGGTTGCGGCCGTACTTCGAGACGCTCGCCCGGCTCGCCCGGATGACGGGCGCGCCGTACGTCCGTCCGGTGTGGTGGGGGACACCTGAGGACCGGGCGCTGCGCGACTGCGAGGACGCGTTCCTCCTTGGGGACGCGCTGCTGGTGGCGCCTGTCCTGACGCGGGGCGCGGACCGGCGGGCGGTGCGGCTGCCGCACGGCCGCTGGTACGACACGGCGACGGGGCAGGCGTACGAGGGGCCGGGGCAGGTGCTGCTCGACGCACCGCTGTCGCGGGTGCCGGTGCTTGCCCGGGCGGGGGCGGTGCTCCCGGTGCGCGGCGACGGGGACGGACCGGCTCTGGAGGTGTGGGCGCCCGCGGCGGGGCGGACGGGCGGCGGGCTCGTCGTCCGGGACACCGGGGACGGCTGGGAGCCGGCCGAGATCGAGCGCTACCAGTCACGGCTCGTGGACGGCCGGGTGGTGGTGGAGCGGGTGACGGACGACGGGGTGGAGGCGGTGGGGCTGCCGGTGCGGGTGCGGGGGTTGTGAGGGGTCGGGCTGCCGGTGCGGGGGCGCTGAGGTGACGTCACCTCAGCGGTACTCCCCCGCGAACCACTTCCGTACCGCCTCCGTGTGGAGCGGGAAGGCCAGCTCCTCGGGTGCCTGGAGCAGGTGGTGACCGCTGGTCTCGTCCGTGGGCGCCGAGGGCGGGAGCGCGGTGGCGGGGCGTGGTGGGAGCAGGCCGAAGAGCAGGAGGTGGCCGCCCGGGGAGCTCATCGCGTCGGCGAGCCGGACGTCCCCGGCGGAGGCCTGGATGCCGGTCTCCTCGCGCAGTTCCCGTGCGACGGCGGTGCGCCAGTCCTCGGCGTGGTCGATGAAGCCGCCGGGGAGGGCGATCCCGCCCCTTTGCGGCTCGATGGTGCGGGTGATGACGACGAGTCCCGTCCCCCGGCCCCCGTCCGTGACGGGGAGGAGGGCGACGGCGACGGGCAGCGGGTTGCGGTAGGCGGTGTGACCGCAGGCCGGGCAGGTGCGGGGCCAGCCTGCGCCGGCCGAGTGGGCGGCGCCGCAGGCGGAGCAGTGGGAGCTGTGGGAGTCCATCACGGGCCGACGGTATGCGATCACCCTTTCCCGGCGCTGCCGGAACTGATAGACGGTGCGCATGACAGGACTTGCTTCCGCTCTTCGTACCCTCGCCGTCACCGCCGCGGCCGGTCTGTTCGCCGTGACGGGCGCCGTCGCCGCCCCCGCCTCCCCGGCCTCCGCCGCGCCGGAGCCCAAAGCCCCACGGGAGTTCGTGGCCCTGAGCTCGGTGGACCGGACGATCGTCCAGGAGATGCGCTACACGACGGCGCACAACTTCGTGGGCGAGCCGATCGACGGCTACCGGCAGCCGCTCTGCATCCTGACGCGGCCGGCCGCCGAGGCGCTGCACCGCGCGCAGGTGCGTCTCCTTGCCCGGGGCTACACCCTCAAGGTGTACGACTGCTATCGGCCGCAGCGGGCCGTCGACCACTTCGTGCGCTGGGCGAAGGACCTGGAGGACGAGCGCATGAAGGAGGAGTTCTATCCGCTCGTCGACAAGTCGAGGCTGTTCGCTGACGGTTACATCGCGGAGAAGTCCGGGCACAGCCGCGGTTCGACGGTGGACCTGACGATCGTGCGGCTGCCGGCGGTGCCCACGCGCGCGTACGTGCCGGGCGAGGAACTGACCGAGTGCTACGCGCCGCGGGAGGAGCGGTTCCCGGACAACTCCGTGGACATGGGGACCGGGTACGACTGCTTCGACACCCGCTCGCACACCGACGACCCGCGGATCCAGGGCGAGCAGCGGGCCAACCGGCAGCTCCTCAAGGGCCTTCTCGCGGAGCAGGGGTTCGTGAACCTGCCCGAGGAGTGGTGGCACTTCACCTTCAAGCCGGAGCCGTTCCCGAGCACGTTCTTCGACTTCCCGGTGGCACGGAGGTCGGTGGCCGGGCACTGACGTCTTTCCCGCCCGGGGCGCCCGTGCCACACTTCTGACGGTTCGTCAGAAGTGGAGGGTTCGATGACACGGACGCGCAGACCGGTGGTGGCCCGGTGGTTCACCGACGACTCGGTGCCGGAGGCAGAGTTCCGGCTGCTCGGAACTCGCTGCACGGCCTGCACCTCGGTCTTCTTCCCGCGTGAGGACGACTGGTGCCGCAACCCGGGGTGCCCCGGCGGCGGTGAGCTCGCCGAGGTGCCGCTCTCGCCGCGCGGCCGGGTCTGGTCGTACACGGACGGCCGCTACCGGCCGCCCGCCCCGTACGTCTCCGATCCGGACGCGCCCTGGGAGCCGTACACGCTCGTGGCCGTGGAGCTGGCGGCCGAGGCGATGGTGGTCCTCGGGCAGGCGGCCCCCGGGGTGCGGCCGGCCGATCTCGCGGTGGGCACGGAGGTCGAGGTGGTGCCGGGGGTCCTCAACGACGACGACGTGCACGTCTGGACCACCTGGAACTGGCGGCCCGTCGCGCGGCAGGAACGGGAGGAACTGTCGTGAACGACATCGCCGTCCTCGGTGCCGGAATGCACCCGTGGGGCAAGTGGGGCCGGAGTTTCGTGAGTTACGGGACGGCCGCCGCCCGCGCCGCGCTCGCCGACGCCGGGCTCGGCTGGGAGGACGTGGGCTCCATCGTCGGCGCGGACACCATGCGGTGCGGCTACCCGGGTTACGTGGCCGGGGCGACCTTCGCCCAGGCCCTCGGCTGGCAGGGGGCGCGGGTCACCAGCGTGTACGCGGCCTGCGCCTCGGGCGCGCAGGCCATCGGGACCGCTCGCGCCCAGATCCTGGCGGGGCTCGCGGACGTGGTCCTGGTCGTCGGCGCGGACGCGACGCCGAAGGGGTTCCTCGCCCCGGCCGGCGGCGAGCGGCCGGACGATCCGGACTGGCTGCGGTTCCGGGTGCTCGGAGCGACCAACCCCGCGTACTTCGCGCTCTACGCCCGCCGCAGGATGGCCCTGTACGGCGACACGACCGAGGACTTCGCCCAGGTGAAGGTGAAGAACGCGGCGGCCGGCGCGCTCAATCCGCTCGCCCGCTACCGCACGCGCGTGACCGCCGAGGAGGTCGCCGCCTCCGCCGTCGTCGCCGATCCGCTGCGGCTCCTCGACATCTGCGCGACCTCGGACGGGGGCGCCGCGCTCGTCCTGTCCAGCATGGAGTTCGCGCGCCGGCACGGGCGGCCCGATCCGGTGCGGGTGCGGGCCGTGTCCACGGTCTCCCCCACGTACCCCAAGGCGGTGCTCGACCTGCCCGACATCGCGACCGACTCGGCGGCCGCGGTCTCCCCCGCGCCCCACGGCTTCCGCGCCTCGATCGCGCGGGCCGCGTACGAGGAGGCGGGGATCGGGCCCGAGGACCTGTCCCTGGCGGAGGTCTACGACCTGTCGACCGCTCTGGAACTGGAGTGGTACGAGGACATCGGGCTGTGCGGGACGGGCGAGGGCGCCAAGCTGCTGCGCGAGGGCGTCACGGCGCTGGGCGGCCGGCTTCCGGTCAACACCAGCGGCGGCCTCGCCTCCTTCGGGGAGGCCGTGCCCGCACAGGCGATCGCCCAGGTCTGCGAGCTGACCTGGCAGTTGCGGGGCACGGCGGGCGACCGGCAGGTGCCCGGGGCGCGGGTCGGCATCACCGCGAATCAGGGCCTGTTCGGGCACGGGTCGGCGGTCGTGGCGGTGCGCTGAACCCCCGTTGAACCCCGCTGAGCTCCTCGCTGAACCCCCCGCCGGACCCCCTCCGTAAGGAGGGGGTCCCTCAGGTGCCGGCCGGCGCGTGGCTCCTGTCCGCGAGGACCAGGGCGTGCTGGACGACCGCCACGAGGACGTTCTTCACCGACTCCCGGTCGCGGGCGTCGCACATCAGGAGCTCGACCTCGGGGTCCAGGTCGAGCGCCCCTCGCACGCTCTCGGCCGGGAACCGCCGGGCCCCCTCGAAGCAGTTGACAGCGACCGTGAAGGGGATGCCGCGCCGCTCGAAGTAGTCGATGGCCGCGAAGCTGTCCTCCAGGCGGCGGGTGTCCGCGAGGACGATCGCGCCGAGCGCGCCCTGGGCGAGCTCGTCCCACAGGAACCAGAAGCGGTCCTGGCCGGGGGTCCCGAACAAGTACAGGACGAGGTCCTCGCGCAGGGTGATCCGGCCGAAGTCCATGGCGACCGTGGTGGTGGTCTTGTTCTCGACGCCGTGAAGGTCGTCGACGGGCCGCCCCGCCTCACTGAGGATCTCCTCGGTGCGCAGGGGCCTGATCTCGCTGACCGCGCCCACCAGCGTCGTCTTGCCGACCCCGAACCCGCCTGCGACGAGGATCTTCAGGGTCACCGGCTCGACGAGCGGCTTCTTGCGGCTAGAGCGCCCGAAGGCCATTGATCACCTCGCGAAGGATGCTCACGTCCGGCAGTTCGGCCGGCGGAACGGGGCGGGTCACATGGACGAGTTCGTCCTCGACAAGATCGCCGACGAGGACCCGGACCACCCCGACGGGGAGGTCGAGTCCTGCGGCGAGCTCGGCGATCGACTGGGGCTGCTCGGAGCAGCGTTCGACGATCTCCACGTGTTCCGGGGAGAGCGTCTGGTCGCGGCCGGGGTCGTCGGCGGCGGGCTCGGGGACCACCAGCGCGATCAGGTCGAGCCGGTGGCGGGTGGCGGCGCTGGTCCGGCCGCGGGTCATCGCGTACGGACGGACCACCGGCCCGGCATCGGCGTCGAACCAGTGGTGGTGGCCGGGGGGTCTGTCCCCGGCCACCTGGTCCGGCTCGGCTGCGTTCGACTCGGCTGCGTCACTCATGCCGTCCCACTCACCCTCCGGAGGGCAGGCCGGTCCGGGGGGCCGTCGTGAGGTGGGCCCCGACCCGCTTCACCATCAGGGTCATCTCGTAGGCGACCTGGCCGACGTCGGAGTCGGCGTCGGCGAGTACCGCCAGGCAGCTGCCGTCGCCGGCGGCCGTGACGAAGAGGAAGGCGTCCTCCAGCTCGACGACCGTCTGGCGGACCCTGCCCGCCTCGAAGTGCCGGCCGACGCCCTTGGCGAGGCTGTGGAAGCCGGACGCCACCGCGGCCAGGTGCTCGCCGTCCTCGCGGGTCAACTGCTGCGAGGCGCCGGTGGGCAGCCCGTCGCTGGAGAGCACCAGGGCCTTGCGGATGGACCCGACCCGCTGGACGAGTTCGTCGAGGAGCCAGTTCAGCTCGCCGTTTCCGTGGCCGAATGCGGAGGTGGTGCTGGGTGCTGCGGCGTTCGGTGCGGTCATCGACCGTCCCCCTCGGGTGTCGTTCCTGGTGCTGACGTGTCGTCCGGGTCCGCTGTGTGCTGTCGTCCGCGCTGCCAGCCGCGCTGCATGGCGGCCATGCGGGCGCGTACCTCCTCGGCGTCGCGCTCGAAGGAGTCGGGTCCGGCGGCGCCGACGGCCGTACGGTCGCCGGCGCCCGCTCCGGTGCCACGGTCGGCCGGGTCGTCCTGCGGGGCGGGCCGGCGCAGCTGGTGCGCGAGGTTGGCCTGGCGGACGCGGCGGGGCAGCCCGCCGAACGGTTCGGGGGCCTCCGGCGCCACGGAACCCTCCGGTGGTACGGGAACGAGGGTGGGTCCCTGGACAGGTGCGGCTTCGGGGCGCGCCACGGGTTCGGGGCCCGGCGCGGCGTCGGGGCCCGGCGCGGGGTGTGCCCTGCCGGGCTCGTCGACACGGCGGCCGCGGTCCACGATCAGCGTGGGGGTGGACCGGCGCGGCAGCGGTACGGGGCCACGTCCGGCACTTTCGGCGTGCGCGTCGTCCTCGCCGCGGCCGGTCGTCTGGTCGGGAGCCTGCTGGTGCTGCTCGCCCGCCGGGGCGAGGCCGGAGCGGCGGCGGTCGCGGGGCCGGAAGAGGCCGCCGCGCTCGCTCTCGGTGTCGAGGAGGTCCGCCGCGGACCGGTCGAAGAGCACGTCGAACTCGTCGGCGTCGAGCGGCGCCTCCAGCTCGACGGGTCCGTCCAGGACGCCGGGGACCTCGGTCACGTCGGGGACCCGGGCGAGCACGGGACGGCGCGTGGGCAGCGGGGTGGGACCGGCGGTGTCCCCGCCGAGGCGGCCGGCGCCGTCGGCGGTGCCGGCGCGTTCCAGGGACGTGCCGTCCGGGGTCGTACCGTCCGGCGTCCTGGCGTCCGCGGGATCGCGGCCCCCGGCCTTGCGGTCCAGGCGGAATCCGGCGCCCTGGGTCTCGGGCGCGTCGGTGAGCAGCGCGGCCGGGATGAAGACGACCGCGGTGGTCCCTCCGTACGGGGACGTCTGGAGCGAGACGCGGACGTTCTGGCGCTGGGCGAGCCGGCTGACCACGAAGAGGCCGAGGCGGTCGGTGTCCGAGAGCTCGAACTCGGGGGTCTCGGCGAGCCGGAGATTGGCGTCGAGCAGCGCGTCGGCGTTCATGCCGAGGCCGCGGTCGTGGATCTCCAGGGTGAAGCCGTTGGCGACGCGCTCGCCGAGCACCTGCACGGCGGTGTGCGGGGGCGAGAACACCGTGGCGTTCTCCAGGAGTTCCGCGATGAGGTGGGTGAGGTCGGCGACGGCGGGGCCGCCCACGCCGAGGCGGGGCAGTCGGCGCACCTCGATCCGCTCGTAGTCCTCGACCTCAGCGACGGCGGCGCGGACCACGTCCATGAGCTGGACGGGCTTGCGCCACTGGCGGGAGGGGGCTGCGCCGGACAGGATGACGAGGCCTTCGGCGTGCCGGCGCATGCGGGTGGTGAGGTGGTCGAGCCGGAAGAGGTCCGCAAGCTCGTCGGTGTCCTCCGTGCGCCGCTCCATCGTGTCGAGGAGGGTGAGCTGACGGTGGAGCAGGACCTGGTTGCGGCGGGCGAGGTTGACGAACACCTCGGAGACCCCGCGGCGCAGTTCCGACTGTTTGACGGCGGCCTCGACGGCGGCGCGCTGGAGGGTGTTGAGGGCCTGGCCGACCTGGCCGACCTCGTCCTCCCCGTACCGGAGGTGGGGCACTTCCGTCCCGACGTCGACGTGTTCGCCGGCGGCGAGTCGGCGCATGACGCTGGGCAGCCGCACGCCGGAGACCTCCTGGGCCTCCTTCTGGAGGCGGCGCAGGTCGTGGACGAGCGAGCGGCCGATGCGGACGGAGATGACGATCGAGGCGAGCAGGGCGAGGAAGCCGAGGACACCGGCGACGCCGACCTTGAGGAGCACGCTGTAGGCGGCGGGCTGGACGCGGTCCTGGTAGCGGTCGCCCGCCGCGGTGTTCTCGCGGGCGAGGTCGTCCAGGACGGGGCTCGCCTCCTCCTGCCAGTACGCGGCGGTGACGGCGCGCGGCTCGTCGGTGGGCCCCTCGTCGATGATCGCCTTCTCGGCGGCCCGCAGCGCGGTGGTCTCGGGGCCGGCCCAGTACTTCTCGAAGCGCTCGCGCTCGCTGGTCGGCAGGAGTTCGAGGTTGACCTCGTAGAACTGCTCGCGGTTGGCGACGAGGTCGGTCATCTCGCGGATCTCCGGGGCGGTGATCCGGTCCGCGACGAGCGCGGAGATGATGAGGGCGTCCTCGCGGGAGAGCACCTCGCGGGCGCGGGTGATACCGACGAGGGCGCGGCCCTGCTTGTCCATCTCCACGTTCTCGAGGGCGTGGAGGGTGATGAGGAAGCCGTAGCAGGGGTCGACGAGCCGATTGTAGAACTCGAGGGCCTGGATCCGGCCGATGCCGCGCTTCTCGACGGAGCGGCGCAGCGACTCGAGGTCGTCGAGCGCTTCGAGGAGGGAGTTGAGCCGTTGAGTGGTGACGGGTCGCATCTCCTCGCGCACCCCCGGCTCGGCGGCGTTCGCGCGGATCCGGGATATCTGCCGGTCGGTGGCCCGGCGGGTCTCGCGCAGGGAGGCGAGGGCCGTGGAACCCCGGGGGTCGGCGAGGTAGATGAGCGACTGGCGGCGTTCGAGCTGGATGACGCGGGCGGTGTCCTCCAGCGGGTAGCCGATCTTGTCGACGATGTAGCCGACGTCGAGGAGCTGGTCGGCCTCGCGGCCCGTCAGGACCGTCGCGAAGCCCCACAGGCCGGTCAGGGAGACGAGCGGTACGAGGAGCAACGCCACGATCTTCCGGCGGATGGACTTCCCGCGAAAGCGCATGGCCTCCCCCAGCTCGGCCCCCGCGCGCCACGGAGGTCCTTCACGTTCGTGACGTCGCGCGTCAACACACGGCGTCAACCTTCGGTTTCAAACAAATGGCGGCGTGAGCCTACTACTGCATCACGGCCATCTCGAAGGCATGTCCGGACGATTTTCAGCCTGTCGAGTGAGCGTTGATCATGAGATGTCCTGGTATTCGGGGAGTTGGGATCGGCCACTGTGGCACAGGACACCTGATGGTGTGCCATTTCTCCGGCCTGCGGAGATGGCTGGAACTGTGCGTTCCGGTCAGATTCAGGCGAAACCTTTTCCCCGTCTCGTGCGTCATTAAGTGCGGGGAGGGTCCTGTCCGCGTAAAGGCACTCACAACGGGCAGCCACCCCTGGAGGCGTTCAGCGGTGGGGAGTGACAGGACGATGGAAGACGAGTCGCGGTCGGCGCGGCAGTTGTGGGTGGACGACGAGAAGGGCCGGCAGCGGATGCCCGATCCGGTGCGTACCGCCGCCGTACGCGCCGTGATGATCACGTCGGTGACGCTCGTCCAGGGGGTGGTGGCCTTCTACTGTACGGTCGCGGGCTCCTGGCTGGCGTTCCCGATGACGGTCAGCTCGGTGGCGTCGACGGTCGTGGCCACCTGGAGTGTCCTCGACGTCTGGATCACCCGTCAGGTGTGGCGTCAGCGCAACGGCGTCGTGTCGGAGCCGAGCAGTACGGCGCGTCAGCTGCGCCGCGAGCGGCGCGCGGAGGGCCGGTCGCAGGGCCGGTCGCAGGGTCGGTCGGAGGGGCGTTCGCAGGGCCGGTCGGAGGCCTCTCCGCTCTCCGAAGCGGCCTGACAGGACGAACGAGCGGCCCGGTCCCCCGTCGCGGGGGCCGGGCCGCTCTGTCGTGGGTCAGGCGCCGGCCGGAGGCGCGGTGGGGCCGTCCGAGGCGTGCCGGCGGAACATCCGCGTCGCCGTGATCTCCCCGTGGATCGACTCACCCTCCCCGGCCGCCTGCGGCAGGCCCGGACGCAGGTGCTCCTCCACGCTGATGTACTTGAGCCCGGCCCGCAGGTCGGCGTCGTTGCGCAGCCGGATCACCAGCGGGAACTCGGCCAGTGCCGTCGTGTCGAACAGGCCCGTCGTGTACAGCAGCTGGACACCGAGCGCGTCCGACACGGCCCGCTGGAGCTCCAGCAGGTACGTGGCGTTGGCGCGGCCGATCGGGTTGTCCAGGAAGAGCGTGCCCGCGTGGCGGTGCTTGTCGCGGCCCCGGTCGTTGGAGCGGAGCGCCGCCATCGTGCAGTACAGGGCGATCGCCGCGGTGAGCAGCTGGCCGCCGGAGAAGACGTCGCCCATCTGCCCGACGGGCACCCGCTCGGCGCGCAGCACGGCGTCCGGCTTGAGGATCTCGACGGAGACGCCCCGGGGTTCGAGCGCGGCCTGAACACCTCGCAGCAGCAGGGACATGCCGTCGCGGCGCATGTCGGAGTTCTTCTTGACGGCGGCGCGGGTCGCCTCGTCGACGACCTCGCCGAGCCGCTCCGCGAGGGTGGCCTGGTCGGGCTCCTCGAAGCGGATCCGCAGGAACTCCTGGCCCGACCACTCGCCGAGCCCCTCCGGGAGCCGGGAGAGCCGCTGCGCGGAGCGGAGGGTCGCGAGCGAGGACTCCACGAGACCGCGGAGCCGGTCCACGATCGAGTCGCGGTTGCGCTCCAGCTGCGCCAGTTCGTCCGTGAGGACCCGGAGCCGGGGCGCGAAGGCCTCGGCCCACTTGGCGGCGTGCTCGGGCAGCGCGGACGCGGGCAGTTCGCGGATCTGCTGGCGCGCCGGGGTGCGGACCTGCTCGTAGCGGGTGGAGTTGGCGTGCCGGACGAGGATGTCGCTCGCCTCGCGCACGGCGGCGTCGGCGCCGGAGAGTTCGGCGGTGCATCCGCGGAGCGCACGGCGCGCCTCGCCCGCCGTCGTGCGGGCCTCCTCCAGGGTGCCGGTGTACGTCTCGGACGCGTCGCGCTCCTCGTCGGCGTGGTCGCGGAGCAGGTCGCGCAGGAGGGCCGCCGTCTCGTCGAAACCGCCCGCCGCGTCCTCGGCGGCCCGGTGGTCCCGGAGCAGCCCGGCGTGCGCGGAGCGCGCCGCGTCCAGGGCGTCGGTACGGGAGGCGAGCTCGCCGGTGGCGGTACGCAGCAGGGCCTGCGCCTGTTCGGCGTCGGCGGGCACCCGGTCCTCGGGCAGCTCGGTGTGCTCCTCGCCGTCTTCGGGGGCCAGGCGCTCGGACTCGCCCCGGAGCCGGCCGAGCTTCTCGCTCGCCTCCGTGGCGCGCGTCTCCAGCATCTGGACGAGGGACTCGGCGCGGGCCGCGGCCGCCTGCCGGGACGGGCCGTCGGCTCCGTCGGTGGACTCCAGGAGCTGCTCGGCGCGGGTGCGGACCTTGTTGGTGAGGCGGTCGAGCTCGGCGAGGGCGGCGGACTCGTCCCCCTCGGCGCGGGCCTGCTCGGCGCGCAGGTCGGCGCCGACGCCGACCTTCTCGTACAGCTGGGAGGCGGCCCGGTAGGCCTCGCGGAGGGTGGGGAGCGCGGTGCGGGGCGCGGCCGGGTCCTCCTCGGGGAGGGTGTCGGGGGCGCCGGCGATCTCGGCACGCTCGGCGCGCAGGGCGCGGGCGGTGCGGTGGGCGTCGTCGGCGGCGCGCTGGGTCGCGCGGCGGTCCTCGTCGGCGGCGCGGGCACGCTCCAGGCAGGTCTGGGCACGGGCCTCGGACTCGGCGGCGTCGTCGGCCAGTTCGCGGAGCTTGGCCTGCCAGGCGGAGCGCTCGCGCAGCCGGAACGCGAGGCCCGCGAGGGCGTCGGCGACGCGGCGGGCGCGCTGGGCCGCCTCCTGGCGCTCGTCCCGGAGGTGTGCCGCCTCGGCGGCGGTCTCGTCGGCTGCGCCGCGTGCCGTACGGGTCTCGGCGAGGGTCGCGGCGGCGGCCTCCGCGGTCTCGCGGGCGGTCGCGGCGACGGCCGCGAGCTCGGCGAGCATGCCGGGCGGGCAGTCGGCGCGCCAGGCACCGATCCGGGAGGCGAGGGCGCGGTCGCCGGCGAGGCGGGCGGCGAGGGTGCGGATCTCCTCGTCACGGGCGGTCGCGCGGGCGCGCAGGGCGTGCCGCTCCTCGTCGGCCGCCTGCTCGTCGTGCATGGCGGGGTTCGGCGGGACCAGAAAGACGCCGCTGTCCTCGCCCGTGTCCTGCGTCGGTACGGGGGCGAGCAGGGCGGCGGCGGTGCCGACGGCCACGGTGGAGCGGGGCAGCAGGGCCGCCGTGCCGAGGACCTCGCGTGCGCGGCCGTACGAGACGGGGTCGGTGATCACGACGCCGTCGACGAGCTCGGGGCGGGCGGCGAGGACGCGGGCGTGGTCGGCGGGGTCCACGGCCTGGGCGAGGTAGCGCCAGCCGGGGAGCGCGGGGATGCCCTGCTCGCCGAGGTACTCGACGGTGGCGAGGACGTCGGGGCCGGGCGGCAGCAGACCGCCGTCGCCGAGGGCGCCGAGGATGCGGGAGTCGTCGGCCGCGGCGGTCCGCAGCTCGAAGAGCTGCCGCTCGGCCGAGGTGACGGCCTGGTCGAGCATGCCGCGCAGTTCGTCGGCGTACCGGTCGAACTCGGTGACGGTCAGCGGCCCCTGGGGGCCCGTCGCGGTCCCGGCGGGGAGGCCGAACGCGGCGCCGGGGACGGTCCCGCCCTCGGCGGTCGCGTCCGTGGTGCCGTCCTGCGCGGCGGGGTCCTCGGGCGTGCCGGCGCCGCCGGTGGCGCCCGCGCGCTGGCCCGGGAGGGGCGAGCCGCCGGCCGGGAGGCTCAGCAGCTCGGCGAGCCGTTCCTCGGAGGCGAGGGACTCGGCGGCGCGGCGCTCCGCGTCGTAGGCGTTCCCCGCGGCCTCGGCGGCGTCCGCGGCGCGGGCGGCGGCGAGTTCGGCGCGCGACTCGGCGGCGGCGGCCTCGCGGGCGCGGTCGGCAGCGGTACGGGCGGCCTCGCGGGCCGTGTCCCAGACCGCGACCGCGGTCTTCTCCGCGTCGCTCGCGGCGAGGGCGGCCCGGGCCGGGTCGGCGTCGGGCGCGGAGTCGTCGAGCCAGCCGGCCCGGACCGCCTCCGCGGTCTCCTGCTCGACCTCGGCGAGCCGCTGGCGCAGGTGGCCGGCCTCGCTGCGGGCCCGCTGGGCCTCGGTGGCGGCGGCCGTGGCATCACGGTGGGCGGTCTCGCTCGCGTCCTGGAGGGCCGTGGAGCGCTCCTCCTCCTCGGCGGCGTGCCGCTCGCCCTCCTCGGCGGCGGCGGCGAGGGCCCGTACGAGATCCGCCGCGGCCTCCGCGCGGGCCGCGAGGGCGGGGGCGGCGTCGCGCTCGGCCTCGCGGATGGCGGCGGCCACGCGCGCGGAGCGGTCGCCCGCGGCGCGGTGGCGGAGGACGACCTCGGCCGCCTGCCAGGCGGCGTGCATGGTGCGGGCGTCGGTGAGCTCGCGGCGCTGGGACGCGGCGCCCTTCTCGGCGACGGTGAGGGCCAGGGAGGCGTGCCGGTAGGCGAGTTCGGCGGAGATGAGGGCGCTGCGGCCGCGGGCGGTCTCGGCCTCGGCGACGGCGTGGGAGGCCGAGGTGACCTGCTGGGCGAGTTCGGCGGCGCGGCTGCGCTCCTCGTCGGCGCGGGCGGAGAGCCGGCGGGCGAGGGTACGGGTGCGCCGCTCGGCCGCCGTGTGGACGTCACGGGCGTGGGCGCGGGTGCCGGCGGCCTCGACGATGCGGCCGAGGAGGTCGACGGAGCCGGCCGTGAACTCGCGCTCGGCGGTCAGTTCGGCACGGCGGCCGAGCTTGTTGCCGAAGCCGCTGACGAGGTCGGCGAGGCCGTCGGTGTCCCGGGTGTCGGTGACGGCGCGCAGCAGGAGGTCGGTGAAGTCGGAGTCCTTCTTGACCGCGAAGAGGCCGGCGGCCTCGCCCTCGTCGGCGTTCATCTCGCGCTGGTAGCGGAAGAGTTCGGGGTCGAGTCCGAGCTCGCCGAGGTGCTCGTTCCAGCGGTCGTGGATCTCCTCCCAGACGACCTCCAGGTGCGGGTAGGCCTTGCCGGCCTCGGTGAGGGCGTCGCGGAAGCCCTTCATCGTGCGGCGGCGGCCGGTGGCTCCGGAGGCGCCCTCGACGGGACGTCGGACGGAGGTCGCCTCGGCGACGGGGAGGTTGTCCAGGCTGAGTCCGGGGCCGGGACGGAAGGAGTACCAGGCCTCGGCGAACTTCCGCGGGTCGTTGGAGACCTGACGGCCGCGCCACTCGCTGGCCTTGCCGACGACGACGAGTTCGCCCGTGAGGGTGTGCTGCCACTCCAGGGCGACGTGTCCGCAGTCGTCGGCGAGGAGGAACTTGCGCAGGACGCCCGAGCTGGCGCCGCCGAGGGTGTTGCGGTGGCCGGGGAGCATGACCGAGAAGATCAGCTTGAGGAGGACGGACTTGCCGCCGCCGTTCTCCAGGAAGAGCACGCCCGCGGGCGCGGGGCGGCGCGGCGGGCCGACCGGCTCGTCCTCGAAGAACTCCGCCTGGGTGGGAGCGGGGTGGGGAACGGGCGCGCCGACCCCCCGCAGGTCCAGGACGGTGTCGGCGTAGCGCGCACCGGCGGGGCCGATGGAGTAGAGGCGGACCCGGGACAGCTCGTACATGGCGGGGGACTCTCGTGCTCGTCGTGCTCAGGAAGGTC
The DNA here is from genome assembly GCF_036226445.1 of Streptomyces sp. NBC_01255. Lineage (NCBI taxonomy): Bacteria > Bacillati > Actinomycetota > Actinomycetes > Kitasatosporales > Streptomycetaceae > Streptomyces > Streptomyces sp. NBC_01255. The sequence continues at coordinate 7,266,198 of NZ_CP108474.1, read as the reverse complement.
GGTTGCGCGGCGCGGGGCGGTTACGCGGGGGCGTGGGGCGGTTACGCGTGGAACGGGAGGCCCGCGTCGGCGGCGAGCTCCAGGTCGTCGCCCTCGGGCGGCGGGACGAGGGTCGCCGAGCCGTCGCTGACCGGCACGACACCGAGTTCGAGGAGCTCGGCCATGGCGGCGGAGCCGGCCATGTCGCGGACCTGGAGCTGATAGCGGGCGGTCGTGCGGTAGGAGCCACCCCCCTCGTCGCCGGTGCGCTGGAGGAAGCCGGAGTCGGTGAGGAAGGCGGCAGCCTTGCCGACGATGCCGGTGGTGGATCCGGCGAGGCGGCGGGCGTCCTTGGTGGCTCCGGTGGCGCTGCGGCGGGCGTAGATCCGCCAGCCGGCCTCCAGGCCGGGGGCGTCGGAGGCCGGGTCGGTGTTCTCGCCGAGCTCATCGGCCCGCTGCTCCAGCCGCAGACAGGCCTGGCGTACGAAGGCGTCGACGCCGTTGACGGTGAGGCGGCCGATGTACCCGTCGTCGGCGAGGTCCTCGGGTCGGGGGAAGGCCATGGCGGCGACGGCGAGGTGGGCAAGGCCGTGGAGGAACCGGTCGGCCGAGTCCGGCGAGGCGCGGCGGGCGTAGTCGCCCATGCGGACGGCGAAGACGGAGTCCTCGCCGGCGGTGACGGCCATCCCGGCGCGCGGGGAGACCTCCAGGACGACGAGGCCGAGGCCGGTGGCGACGGCGTCGGCGAGGCGCGCGAAGGGCGGGTCCTCGCGGTAGCGGCGGAGCAGCTCCGTGTACTCGGCGTCCCGGGCCGGGAGCAGCTTGGGCTGGAGCCCGAAGGAGACGAGCCGGGCGGCGTCGGCGGCATCGGCGGGAGTGACCGCGGACGGCGAGGAGGGGGCGGGGCCCGCCGGGACGTGCGGGGGCTCCTGCTCGCTCCACGCGTCGGCGTACTCGGCGTGGGTTTCGCTCACGGCTGGGGCTCCTCGGTGCGGCTCTCGGGCGGTACGTCGTCGGTGACGGGTCGGGGCGGGGGCACGGGCAGGGGCAGCGGTACGGGGGTCACGGCCGCCGGCGCGGGCGCGGGGCGGCGGGCGGGCGCGGCGGGTTCGGCCGTGAGCCGCACGGCGCGCACGGTCGGGACGCTCCTGCGCCGGGACGCGGCGTCGGCGCGGGACGGCTCCGGCGCCGGTACGGCTCCGAGCCGGGGCTTCGTGCCGGGTTCGGTCCGGGGCTCGGCACCGGCCTGGCCACGCGCGCCGGCGGGCCGGTCCACGCGCACGGCCCGCACCCGCGGGCCGGCCTCGGCACCGGCCCGGTCGACTGCCGGGCTGACCGGGCCGGGCTCCGGCTCGGGCTCCGGCTGGGGGTCCTGCTCGGGCTGCTGCCCGAGTGCTGCCGTCTCCGGCCTGGGGCCGGGGACGACGGTGGCGCCGGCCGGCCCGTCGGCCGGGGCGGGGGCCGGTGCCGCGATCACCGTCGGCTCGGCGGCGGGTCGCGGCGTCGTGCCGGACGGCTCGGACGCGGAGATCCCGGGCGTGGACGTCAGCAGCGCGGACGTCGCCGACTCGGATGCCACCGGCTCGGAGGGCCCAGGCGCCGATGACGTCCGGGCCGTGTCCGCCGGGGGCGTCTGGGGCTCCTGGCGTGCCTCGGGGTCGGGTGCGGCCGCGTCGGAGGAGTCCGTGGGGGCGGTCGGGATGACGGTCACGTCGCCTCCGAGCGGTCGGCGGCCATGCCCACCGCGTCGAGGAGGGCCGTACCGACGATGAGGTCGGCGCCGCCGAACTCGGGGTCGTCCAGCGGGGTGCCGTCGTCGACGGCGAAGAGGAGGCGCTCCTCGCCCTGACGGTAGGCCGTGCCGACCGGCGGGCTGGCGGCGTGCACGGCGAGCAGGGCGACGAGGTAGGGCAGGTCGTCGTCGAGGAGGCGGGCCTCGGCCAGCAGACCGGAGAGGCGGCGAGGGGCGTCGTGCTCCAGGTCGAGCAGACGCATCGCGCTCGCGAGCTGCTCCTCGCTGAATCGGGAGTCGTCGGGGGTGGCGATCAGGTCGGGCTCGGGCATCTCCGCGCCGAGGTGCTCGCGCTCCACGGGCGGGGTGAGGAGCAGGTCGACGAGGTCTCCGAGGCGGACGGACGCGGGGGTGCGCAGTCCGGTGCCGTGGGCGAAGAAGGCGTCGGTGACCCTGCCGGCCTGCTCGACGGGGAGCGGCAGGATCGGGGCGACCAGCTGCCCGTACAGGTCGAGGCCGGTGTACGCGGTGGGGGCGGCGAAGGCCTGCCGGTCCTGTTCGGCGCGGAAAAGCGGCCCGGCTTCCAGGAGGCGGGACTGGAGCTGGGTGTGGCGCCGGATGCAGTCCTTCACTATGTCGACGAGCTCGGCGGCGCGGCGCTTGTGCTCGGCTGTTTTTGGATCAAGCCCGGTCTCGGCCTCGTCGCGGGCCTTGCGGATGTTGGTGAGGATCGCGTTCTCGTGGCGGTAGCGGTCGGCCACGTGGTCGAGGGCCTCGTCGATCATGTCCGGGACCGCCTGGAGCCAGTCCACCGCGCGGACGTTGCGCCGGGTGGCCTCCAGGGTTTTGCGGAGGCTCTCGGCGTACTGCACGGTCCGGTACCGCGCCTGCTCGGCGGCGAGCTGCGCGTCGGCGAGGCGGCCCCGGCTGATGAGGACCTCCAGCTTCACCTCGGCGGCGATCTGGGCGCTCGTGACGTCGGTGTCGAGGGCGCCCACGAGGACGTTGACCGCTTCGTCGGTGGTGCGGAGGTAGACGCCGCCCCCGTAACCCGGGACCTCCTCGATGAGCTTGAAGTCGTAGTCCCTGCGGACGTAGACCCCGTCGGTGCCGAAGGTGCCGTAGACGGCGCGGAAGCCGCGGTCGACGCTGCCGACGTTGATCAGGTTCTCCAGGACCCAGCGGGCGACGCGCTCGTGCTCGGCGGCGGGGCGGGAGGGTGCCTGGGCGGCGACGCGGGGCAGCAGCCGGGCGACGATCTGCTCGTGGTCGGCGCCGGTGTCGAAGTCCATGTTGAGTGTGACGAGGTCGATCGCGGAGAGGGCCACCTCGGCCATCGCGTAGACCGTGTACTCGCCGGTCAGGTTCGCCTTGCGCGCGTCGAGGTCGTGCAGCGGGGCGGTGCACGCGAGCGCGCGGAGGCGCCGCGCGAGCCCTTCGTCGGCGGCCGGGCCCTGTGCGGGCCGCGGCGCCGCGCTGAGCTGGGGCGGAGCGAGGTCCGTCGAGGCAGGCGAAGTCACGGTGGACAGATTAGGTCCTCGAACTGACAACGGTCGAAACGGCGCAGATGCGACCGGGCTCGCGGAGGCCGCCGGGCCGGCCGTCACAGGCCTGCCGGGCCGGCCGTCACAGGCCTGTCGGGCCGGCCGTCACGGGCCTGCCGGGTCGGCCACGGCCTCGGCGTAGGCGGCGGCGACGCGGGCGCGGGAGTCGTCGAGGTAGCGGGCGAGGAGCCGCTCCGCCGAGGCCCGCTCCCCTGCGCGCAGGGCGTCCAGGATCTCCCGGTTCCGCAGGAGATAGGGCTCGTGCAGCACGCGCGGGTCGTCCACGACGTGGAAGGCGAGCCGGAGTTCGGCGAGGACGCCGCGCATCAGCTCGTCGGTGCGCGCGCTGCCGGCGAGGGCGACGAGCTCGCGGTGGAAGTGGATGTTGGCCGTGGAGACGCCCGGCCAGTCGTCGGTGCGGGCCGCGTTCTCGCCCTCCTCGACGGCGGCGACGAGGCCGTCGACGGCATAGGGCGGCTGTCCGAGGCCTCGGACGACGGCGCACTCGACGAGCCGCCGGGTGCGGTAGATGTCGTCCACGTCACCCACGGCGAGGACCCGGACGAAGACCCCGCGGTTGAGCTCGTGGACGAGCAGGCGCTCGTGGGTGAGGAGCCGGAAGGCCTCGCGGAGTGTGTTGCGGGACACACCGAGGGCGCCGCCGATGCTCTCCTCGGAGAGCCGGACGCCGGGCGGGAAGTAGCCCTCGGCGATCCGGGTCCGCAGGATGTCCGCGACCCGCTCCGCCGTGCTCGTACGCCCGAGCAGCGCGCGGTCGTCCGCCAGACCTCCGGCCTCACTCACGTCCACAGCGCCTCTCCCCTTCCGTCGTCCGCGGCCGAGTCAACCGCAGAAAGCAGGGGTCCGCCAACATGCCTCTTGTCGGATCGTTGAACAATCCCCTACCTTGACGGCACCGCACGGTTCCTCGGTACGTCTCTCAGGCACGCCTCCCCCTCCTGCGAGGTGCAGATGAGCACGACACAGACCCGACAGCAGACCCAGGGCGAACAGCCCGACCACACGGGCGCGTTCGGCTGGCTGCGCGCCCTCGGGCCGCGCGGCCGGCGCGCCTTCGGCGGCGCATTCGGCGGATACGCCCTGGATTCCTATGACTTCTTCACCCTGCCCCTGTCGATGGTGGCCATCGCCGCCTACTTCAACCTCGACAAGGGCCAGACCGGCCTCCTGACCACCGTCACCCTCGTCGTCTCGGCGGTCGGCGGCGCGCTCGCCGGCGTCCTCGCCGACCGCGTCGGCCGCGTGAAGGCACTGATGATCACGGTGATCACATACGCGCTCTTCACCGTGCTCTGCGGCTTCGCTCCGAACTACGAGACCCTGCTGGTCTTCCGGGCGCTCCAGGGCCTCGGCTTCGGCGGCGAGTGGGCCGTCGGCGCGATCCTCGTCGCCGAGTACGCCTCCGCCAAGCACCGGGGCCGTACGCTCGGCGCCGTCCAGAGCGCCTGGGCGGCCGGCTGGGCCCTCGCGGTGCTCGCGTACACCGTGGTGTTCCAGTTCGCCGACGCGGACCTCGCCTGGCGGATCCTGTTCTGGACGGGCGCGCTGCCCGCCCTGCTCGTCGTGTACGTGCGGCGGAACGTGCAGGACGCCCCGCAGGCGGCCGAACTCCGCCGGGCCAGTACGGACCGCGGCTCGTTCCGGGCGGTCTTCCGTCCCGCGCTGCTGCGCACGACGCTGTTCGCGATCCTGCTCTCGACCGGCGTCCAGGGCGGCTACTACACGCTCGCCACCTGGGTCCCGACCTTCCTGAAGACCGAGCGCGGTCTGACGGTCGTCGGCACCGGCGGCTATCTGGCCTTCCTGATCTCCGGGGCCTTCGCGGGCTACCTGACCGGGGGTTATCTCACGGACCGGCTCGGCCGGAAGAAGAACATCGCGCTCTTCGCGGTCCTGTCGGCCCTGTCCGTCCTGGCGTACACGAACATCCCCGTCGGCGCGAACTCCCTTCTGCTCGTGCTGGGTTTCCCCCTCGGCTTCTGCATGTCGGCCATCTTCAGCGGCTTCGGCTCCTTCCTCGCCGAGCTGTACCCGACGCCGGTCCGCGGGACGGGGCAGGGCCTCACGTACAACACGGGCCGCGCGATCGGCGCCGTCTTCCCCACCCTGGTCGGCTTCCTCGCCGGGAGCTGGGGGGTGGGCGGGGCGCTGGTGTTCGGCGCCATCGGCTACGGCCTGGCCGTCCTGGCCCTGTTCGGGCTGCCCGAGACGCGCGGGAGGGAACTCGCATGAGCGCCTCCGTCTGAACCGCACGCCACACCACTCCGAGCAGCACCCGCACCGCACAGCACCACCGCACGACCAGGTGGGAAAGGAAGCACCACATGACCTGGGCCTCGATCGACCTCAACGCCGACCTCGGAGAGGGGTTCGGCCGCTGGACGCTGACCGACGACGAGCGACTGCTCTCCGTCGTCACCAGCGCCAACGTGGCCTGCGGCTTCCACGCCGGGGACGCGGCCACCATGCGGCGTGTCTGCGAGCTCGCGGCCGAGCGGGGCGTACGGATCGGGGCCCAGGTCTCCTACCGGGACCTGGCCGGCTTCGGCCGGCGCTCGATGGACGTCCCGGCGGAGGAGCTGGCCGCCGAAGTGGCGTACCAGATCGGCGCCCTGGAGGTCTTCGCCCGGGCGGCGGGCTCACGCGTCGCGTACGTGAAGCCGCACGGCGCGCTCTACAACCGGGTGGTCCGGGACGAGGAGCAGGCCGCGGCGGTCGTCGAGGGCGTCCTGCTCGCCGACCGGACACTGCCCGTCCTGGGGCTCCCGGGGTCCCGGCTGCACGAGGCCGCGGCGGAGGCCGGACTTCCGGTCGTCCCCGAGGCCTTCGGCGACCGGGCCTACCGGGCTGACGGCTCCCTGCTGCCACGGGGGCAGGAGGGGGCCGTCGTCAGCGATCCGGCCCAGGTCGTGGAGCGCTCGGTGGCCATGGCCCGGTTCGGGATCGTGACGGCGCACTGCGGGAGCTCCGTCGCCGTACGGGCCCGGTCGCTGTGCCTGCACGGGGACACCCCCGGCGCGGTGGACCTGGCCCGCCGGGTCCGGGAAGGCCTGGAGACCTCCGGGCTCCGGGTGGAGGCCTTCGCGTGAGCGTGCGGACGCTGCGCGTGGGCGAACGGGCTCTCCTGGTGGAACTGGCCGGCGGCGCGGAGACGGAGGCCTTTCACGCCGAGCTGCTGCGCCGGCGGGCGGCGGGGGTGCTCCCCGCCGTACGGGAGATCGTGCCGGCGGCGCGGACGGTGCTGCTCGACGGGGTGGCTGACCCCGCCCGGCTCGCGGCCGAGGTGGAGCGCTGGGAGGTCGGGCCGCTCCACGCGCGCGTGGGCGCGGTGGTGGAGGTGCCGGTCCGCTACGACGGGCCCGATCTGGCGGAGGTCGCCGCGCTGTGGGGGGTGTCCGTCGCGGAGGCGGTACGTGTCCACACGACGACCGAGTTCCGGGTCGCCTTCTGCGGGTTCGCGCCGGGCTTCGGCTATCTGACCGGTCTCGGCGAGCGGTACGAGGTGCCTCGGCGGGCCACACCGCGCACCGCCGTCCCGGCCGGGTCGGTCGCCCTCGCCGGGCCCTACACGGGCGTGTACCCGCGCTCCTCCCCCGGGGGCTGGCAGCTGATCGGCACGACGGACGTGGTGCTCTGGGACGCCGGACGGGAGCCCGCCGCGCTGCTCGCGCCGGGCACCCGGGTCCGGTTCACGGATTCCGCGGCACAGGACGGGCGGCGATGACCGACCGTGCCGTCGCCGTGGTCCGGGCCGGGGCGCTGACCACCGTGCAGGACCTGGGGCGCACGGGGTACGCGCATCTCGGCGTGCCCCGCTCGGGCGCCCTCGACCCGGGAGCCGTACGGCTCCTCAACCGGCTCGCGGGCAACGTCGGCGCCTCCGAGGGGGCGGCGGTCCTGGAGACCACCATCGACGGGTGCGCGCTGCGGCCCCGGTGCGCCGTCACCGTCGCGGTGGGAGGTGCGCCGTGCCCGGTCCGGGTGGACGGGCGTCCGGCCGCCTGGGGGACGGCGATCCGCGTGCCGGCCGGGTCCCTCCTGGAGATCGGCGCGGCCGTCCGCGGGCTGCGCTCGTACGTGGCGTTCGGCGGCGGGATCGCCGTCGAACCGGTACTCGGCAGCCGCTCCACCGATCTGCTGTCCGGGCTCGGCCCGGCGCCGCTGGCGGAGGGGGCGGTGCTGCCGCTGGGAGCGGACACGGCCGTACGGGGGTCGGTCGACGCTCCTCCCTGGCCGGGCCCGCCGGGCGAGCTCGTCCTGCGGGTCCGGCTGGGCCCCCGCGACGACTGGTTCACCGCCGCCGCCCTGCGTACGTTCGCCACGCGCGCGTACCGGGTGTCGCCGGCGAGCAACCGGATCGGGCTGCGGCTCGAAGGACCGGCGCTCGACCGGGCGCTGCCGGGAGAGCTGGCGAGCGAGGGCATGGTCCTCGGCGCGGTGCAGGTGCCGCCGGACGGGCGCCCGGTGGTCTTCCTCGCGGACCATCCCACGACCGGGGGCTACCCGGTGGTCGCGGTGGTCCGGGAGGCCGATCTGGGCGCGGCGGCGCAGGCGGTGCCGGGGACTCCGGTGCGGTTCGTGCCGGTGCGCTGAGCGGGGTCCCTCACGGGAAGGCGGGCGGCGGACCGTAGCCACCGCCGCCGGGGGTGCGCAGGACCAGGACGTCGTCGGGGCCCATCTCGGTCGTCGCGGCGCCGCCGAGGTGCTCGACGGCGCCGTCGGCGCGTTCCACGAGGTTCTCGCCGAGGGCGCCCGGCTCGCCGCCGGCCATCCCGTACGGCGGGACCCTGCGGTGTCCGGTGAGGAGGGCCAGCGTCATCGGCTCCAGGAAGCGGATGCGGCGCTCCACGCCGTGGCCGCCGTGCCACCGGCCGCGCCCGCCACCGTCCTCACGTACCGCGAAGGAGTCGACCCGCACCGGGTGGCGCCATTCCAGGACCTCGGGGTCGGTGAGCCGGGAGTTGGTCATGTGGGTCTGGACCGCGTCGGCGCCGTCGAAGCCGTCGCCCGCGCCCGAGCCGCTGGCGACCGTCTCGTAGTACTGCACGCGCGCGTTGCCGAAGGTGACGTTGTTCATGGTGCCGGAGCCCTCGGCCTGGACGCCGAGGGCCGCGTACAGGGCGCCCGTGACGGCCTGGGAGGTCTCGACGTTCCCGGCGACGGTGGCGGCGGGGTGGACGGGCGCGAGCATGGAGCCGGCCGGGACGCGGACCTCCAGGGGCTCCAGACAGCCGCTGTTGAGCGGGATGTCCTCGTCGACGAGGGTGCGGAAGACGTACAGGACGGCGGCCATGACGACGGACGTCGGCGCGTTGGCGTTGCCGGGCAGCTGGGGTGAGGTGCCGGTGAAGTCGACGACGGCGGAGCGCCGTTCGCGGTCGACGCGGACCTCGACGGCGATGACCGCGCCCCCGTCCGTCTCGTAGCGGTACGCGCCGCCGTGGAGGCGCGCGACGATGCGGCGGACGGACTCCTCGGCGTTGGCGCGGACGTGCCGCATGTACGCCTGGACGACGTCGAGACCGAACTCGCCGACCGTCCTGCGCAGTTCCTCGATGCCCTTCTCGTTGGCGGCGATCTGGGCGCGCAGGTCGGCGAGGTTGGTGTCGGGGTCGCGGGAGGGGTGGCGGGCGCCGGTGAGCAGGGCCCGGGTCTCGGCTTCGCGGAGCCGGTCGTCCCGGACGAGCAGCCAGTTGTCGAAGAGAACGCCCTCCTCCTCCACGGTGCGGCTGAAGGCGGGCATGGAGCCGGGGGTGATGCCGCCGATCTCGGCGTGGTGGCCTCGGGAGGCCACCAGGAACCGGAGCTCGTGTCCCTCGTCGCCGAACACCGGGGTCACGACGGTCACGTCGGGCAGGTGGGTGCCGCCGTGGTATGGGTCGTTGATGGCGTACACGTCGCCGGGCCGCAGGTCGTCCGCGCGCCGCCGCAGGACCTCCTTGATGGACTCTCCCATGGAGCCGAGGTGGACGGGGATGTGCGGCGCGTTGGCGATGAGGTTGCCCTCGGCGTCGAAGAGGGCGCAGGAGAAGTCGAGGCGTTCCTTGATGTTGACCGAGTGCGCGGTGTTCTCCAGGCGCACGCCCATCTGTTCGGCGATGGCCATGAAGAGGTTGTTGAAGACCTCCAGGAGGACCGGGTCCACGTCCGTCCCGGCGGCCACGCGCGCGGGGCGCGGTGTGACGCGGTGCAGGAGGAGGTGTCCGCCGTCGGTCGCGGTGGCCCGCCAGCCGGTGTCGACGACGGTCGTGGCGTCGGCCTCGGCGAGGAGCGCGGGGCCGTCGACGGTGTCGCCGGGGCGGAGGTCCTCGCGCCGGTGGAGGGGGGTGTCGTGGGGTGTCCCGCCGCTGTGCATCCGGACGGTGGCCCGGGGTGCGAGGGGGCCCGTCCGCTCGCCGGTGTCGACGAGGACGGGGCCGTGCGGGCCTGCGCTGCCGACGGCCTCCACGGAGAGCGCCTCGACGACGAGCGGTTTGTCCATGGTGAACGCGTACCGGGTCCGGTGGAGGGCTGTGAACGCGGTTTTCATCGATGCGGTGGGGGCGAGGTCGACGGGGAGGCTCGCGTCCGTCCCCGCGTACCGCAGGAGCACGCGCGCGTGGGTGGTGACGGCCGCGTCCGGCAGGCCGTCGGCGCGCAGCTCCTCGCGGGTCCGCTCGGCGAGTTCGGCGCAGAGGGCCGTCACGCGCGCGTGGGTGCCGGGGGCGTCGAGCTCGGCCTCGACGGACCGCTCCCGCATGGCGGTGGCGTCGGCGAGCCCGATCCCGTACGCGGAGAGCACGCCCGCCAGTGGGGGTACGAGGACGGTGTCGATGCCCAGGGCGTCGGCGACGGCGCAGGCGTGCTGGCCGCCGGCGCCGCCGAAGCTGGTGAGGGCGTACCGGGTGACGTCGTGGCCTCGCTGGACGGAGATCTTCTTGACGGCGTTGGCCATGTTGAGGACGGCGATCTCCAGGAAGCCCGCGGCGACCTCCTCCGGGGTCCGGCCGCCGCCGGTCTCCGCGGCGAGGGCCGTGAACCGCTCGCGTACGACGTCGGCGTCCAGGGGCCGGTCGCCGGTCTCGCCGAACACGGCGGGGAAGTGGGCGGGCTGGACGCGGCCGAGCATGACGTTGGCGTCGGTGACGGTGAGCGGGCCGCCGCGTCGGTAGCAGGCGGGGCCGGGGACGGCGCCCGCCGAGTCGGGGCCCACGCGGTAGCGGCGGCCGTCGTAGTGGAGGACGGAGCCGCCGCCCGCCGCGACGGTGTGGATGCTCATCATCGGGGCTCTCATCCGCACCCCGGCGACCTGTGTACCGAGTTCACGCTCGAATTCGCCGGCGTAGTGGGACACGTCCGTGGACGTGCCGCCCATGTCGAAGCCGATGACCCGGTCGTGTCCCGCCTGTGCCGAGGTGCGGGCCATGCCGACGACGCCGCCGGCCGGTCCGGACAGGACGGCGTCCTTGCCGCGGAAGTGGGCGGCCTCGCGCAGTCCGCCGTTGGACTGCATGAACATGAGGCGGATTCCGGCGAGTTCGCGGGCGACCTCGTCGACGTACCGGCGCAGGATCGGCGAGAGGTAGGCGTCGACGACGGTGGTGTCGCCGCGGGGGATCAGCTTGATGAGCGGGCTGACCTCGTGGGAGCAGCTGATCTGGGTGAAGCCGGCGGCCCTGGCGGCCTCGGCGATCCGGGTCTCGTGGGCGGGGTGGCGGTAGCCGTGCAGCAGGACGACGGCGACGGAGCGGAACCCGTCCCGGTGGGCGGCGGCGAGCGCCTCGGCGACGGCGGCCTCGTCCAGGGGGCGGACGACGTGGCCGTGGGCGTCGACGCGCTCCGGGACCTCCGCCACGCGCGCGTACACCGCCTCGGGCAGCACGATGTGCCGGTCGAAGAGCCTGGGCCTGTTCTGGTAGGCGATGCGGAGGGCGTCGCGGAAGCCCTCCGTGACGAGGAGGAGGGTCGGTTCGCCGCGCCGCTCCAGGAGGGCGTTGGTGGCGACGGTGGTGCCCATCTTGACGACGGCGATCCGGTCGGCGGGGACGGGTTCGCCGGGGCCGAGGCCGAGGAGCGCGCGGATCCCGGCGACGGCGGCGTCCTGGTGGCGCGCGGGGTCGTGCGAGAGCAGTTTGCGGGTGACGAGCCGCCCGTCGGGCCGCCGCCCGACGACGTCGGTGAAGGTGCCGCCCCGGTCGATCCAGAACTCCCAGCGCCCGTTCATCTCCCCATTGTGGCCGTGAGCGCGGCGGCGAGGGCGGCGTCCGCGCGCGCGTCCAGGGGGTCGGTGCCGGTGCCGTCGGCCCAGTGGCGGAGTTCGGCGCCGGCCAGCAGGAGCAGCTGCGGGAGCAGGTCGCGGCTGCGCCGTAGCACCCAGCCGGTTCCGGCGGTGGCGAGCCAGAGCAGGGCCTCCGCCCGCGTCGGCGGCGGTTCCGCGGGCTCCCGCGCGGGCGGTGTGCCGTGGGCGAGCCCCCGGGCGACGAGGAGCCGGTGGAAGGCCGCGGCGACGGCCCGGTGGCCGCGTTCGCCCGGGTGGAGCCGGTCGGCGCTCCAGAGGGCACGGTCCTCGGTCCAGGTGGCGTCGTCGAGGTGCAGGTGGACGGTGTCGTACCGGTCGGACAGGGCGTGCACGACGGCGTTGACGGTGCGCTGGCGGCGGGCCAGCGGGCGGGCCAGCGGCGGCGGCAGGCCGAGCATCCGCCCGGGGTCGGGCAGGCACGCGGTCAGCACGACGGCCCCGGCCGCGTCGAGGTCCGCGAGGACGCGGTCGAGGCGGTGGGCGAGGAGTCCGATGTCGAAGGTGCGGCGCAGGGTGTCGTTGACCCCGACGACCACGGAGGCGAGGTGCGGCCGGAAGGCGAGGGCCCGGGGCCGCTGGTCCTCGTCGACGTCCCGGCTGAGGGCGCCCCCGACGGCGAGGTTCAGGAGCACCGTCTTCCGTCCCTCGGCCGCGAGCCCGTCGGCGAGCAGGGGTGCCCACCCGCGCCATGCCCCGTCCACCCGGTCGCCGAGGCCCTCGCTGAACGAGTCGCCGAGCACGGCGAAGCGGACGGGACCGTCCGGGGTTGCGGACCCGGGAGGCACCGCCGTCCGGGCCCCGAGGGACGACTCGACGGTCATCGGCGTGCCTCCTCGGTGCGGGACGGGACGACGGCCTGCGGTGGCAGGGAGGGCCGGTGGAGGTCGGACGGTACGGGCGCCGGGACGAGAGACGGGACGGGCGCCTGTACGGGCGCCGGCAGCGCGTCGTGGGCGTGGAGGAACGCGGCGACCGACCGGTCCCAGGTGAATCGCTCCGCACGCGCGCGTGCCGCCGCGCGGCGGGCGGCCTCGGGAACGGCCAGCACCCCCCGTACCGCCTCCGCGAAGGCCTGCGGGGTGTCGGCGGCCACGGCTCCCGCGGCCCCGACGACCTCCGGGAGGGCGGAGGAGGCGCTGACGACGACCGGCGTCCCGCAGGCGAGGGCCTCCAGCGCGGAGAGGCCGAACGTCTCCGCTGGCCCCGGGGCCAGACACACGTCCGCCGCGGCCTGGAGATCCGCGAGGGCCTCCCGGTCGGCGACGTGCCCGAGGAACCGCACCGGGAGGCGTCGCTCGCGCGCCCGCCGCTCCAGGGCGCCCCGCAGGGGCCCGTCGCCCGCGACGACCAGCGCCGCCCGGACCCCGGCGCCCCGGAGCTCCGCGAGGGCGTCCAGGGCCGTGCCGGGCCGCTTCTCGACGGAGAGCCGCGAGCACAGCGCCAGGAGGACCCGTTCCCCGTCCGCGTACCGGGCGCGCAGCACGGTGCTGCGGCGGCCGGGCCGGCACCGTTCCAGGTCCACGCCGAGCGGAGCCCGTACGACGTTGCGCGCCCCTATCCGCAGGAACTCGCGCTCCGCCCACTCCGTGGTGCAGACGATCCGGGCGAAGGCCCAGGCCGTGCGGCGGTTGAGCCGGTCCGCCGCGCGGGCGGCGAGCGCGGGGGGAACGCCCCAGGTCCGCAGCACACCGTCCGCCGTCTCGTGGGAGACCATCACCGCCGGCACCCGGGCGCGGCGCGCCCACTCCCCCGTCCACCGCAGGGTCGTCCGGTCCGAGACCTCGATCCGGTCGGGGGAGAGTGCGTCGAGGAGGCGGCCGACCCGGCGCCGGTCGGCGAGGACCCGGTAGCCGCCGGTGCCGGGCAGGACGGGCCCCGGGAGGGTGATGACCCGGCCCTGCTCGGTGTGGTGGTCGCTCGCGACATCGCCGGGGACGAGGAGGACGGGTTCGTGCCCGGCGGCGAGGTAGCCGCGGCCGAGCTGGTCGAGCGCGGTGCGCAGGCCGCCGGAGGTGGAGGTCACGAAGTTGGCGAGCCGCACGATCCGGAGCGCGCCGTTCGTACCGCTTCCCAGAACGCTTCCCAGAACGCTTCCCGGAGCAGTACTTCCCTGAGCGGTGCGAGCGCCGTTCACGCCGCCACCGCCGTCCGCTCGCGCAGGATCTCCTGGTAGTGGCCGATCAGCTCGTCGCCGAGCGCCTCCCAGGTGCGGCCCCCGACGGCGGCCCGGCCGGCGAGGCCGTAGGCGGCGCGCACGTCCGGGGCGGCGGCGAGCGAGGTGACGGCCTCCCGCAGCGCGTCCGGGTCGCCGGGCGGTACGAGGAGCCCGGTGCGCCCGTGGTCGACCAGGTCCAGGGGCCCGCCGGCGGCCGGGGCGATCACCGGGACGCCGCTCGCCATGGCCTCCTGGATTGTCTGGCAGAACGTCTCGTACGGACCGGTGTGGGCGAAGACGTCGAGCGAGGCGAAGATCCGGGCGAGGTCGTCGCCGGTGCGGCGGCCCAGGAACCGGGCGTCCGGCAGGGCGGCGCGCAGCCCGGGCCCGCTGGGCCCGTCGCCGACGACCACGGTCCGCACGCCCGGTATGCCGCTGATCCCGGCGAACAGGTCCACGCGCTTCTCCGGCGCGAGGCGGCCTATGTAGCCGACGAGGAGTTCCCCGCCGGGGGCCAGTTCGCGGCGCAGACCGGCGTCGCGCAGGCCGGGGCGGAAGCGGTCGGTGTCCACGCCGCGCCCCCAGAGCCGGATGCGGCGGATGCCGTGGGCCTCCAGGTCGCGTACGGCGGCGGACGACGGGGCGAGCGTGCGGTCGGCGGCGCCGTGGACGGCGCGCAGCCGGCGCCAGGCGGCGCCTTCGCCGGTGCCCACGTACGTACGGGCGTATCCGGCGAGGTCGGTCTGGTAGACGGCGACGGCGGGGATGCCGAGCCGGGCGGCGGCCGTCATTCCGCGCACCCCGAGGACGAAGGGCCCCGCGAGGTGGACGAGGTCGGCGCGGTGGGCGGCGATGGCGGCGGCGACCCGGCGGCTGGGCAGGGCGACCCGGACCTGGGGATAGCCGGGCAGGGGCAGCGAGGGCACCCGGACGACGGCGCAGGGTGCGTCGGCGTCCGCCGCCGGGTCGGCGACGGCGGGGGCGATGACGAGCGGGACGTGGCCCCGCCGGACGAGGTGGCGCGCGGTCTGAAGGGCGCAGTGCGCCACACCGTTGACATCGGGAGGGAAGGACTCTGTGACGATGACGACACGCATACGGGTGTTGTCGTCCCGCTTGGCGTGTACCCGCCGACGTCGATCTGGACGGCGGGGGAACGTCCCATGAGCGTTTCGCCGCGGGGTCCGACACGCTCGCCGGGCGTCCGGTCACCGGACACCCGGGGCGGGGCCACGATCGGCGGGATCTCCGCCGCAGGCCGCGCCGCCCCGGGGTCCGGGAAGCGGTCGGAACGGGCCTTCGGACCTGGGGAGGGTCAGATCCGGGGCCGGGTCAGACCTGGAGATCCGGTCCTATCCGGTTGCGCACCGCGGTCTGGACCTCGGCTTCCTCGGCCGGGTCTGCGGCGAGGCGGCGGAGCCGGTCGGCGACCCGCACGTCGCCGGTCTCCGCGTGCTGGGCGGCCACCTCGCGGGTGGTCTCCTCGCAGTCCCAGAGGCACTCGACGGCGAAGCCGGTCGCGAAGGTGGGGTCCGTGGCGGCGAGGGAGCGGGCCACTCGTCCGCGCAGCTGGGAGGAGGACGTCTCGCGGTAGACGTGGCGGAGCACGGGTGCGGCGCAGGCGATGTCGAGGCGGCCCGCCCCGTCGACGAGGACGGCGAGTTCGGGTGCGTCGGGTCCTGCGGAGCGGATGGTCCCGCGCAGCGCCCCGAGGACGAGTCCGGCGTCCTGCGCCGTGCCGCGGCAGGCGAGGACCTCGGCGGCGGCGGTGCCGAGCTCGTCGGTGCGCCGGACCCACGCGCGGGCACGGGCGACCGCGTCCTCGCCGCACATGCGCTTGTAGGCGGCGACGGCGGCCTCGGCGACCGGGCGGGATCCGCCGTCGACGGCGGCCTCCACGAGGTCGAGGACGGCGGGGTCCCGCGATGCGGCGAGGTGGTGGAGCGCGGCTCCGCGCGCCCCCGTCGAACCGTCGCGGGCGGCAGCGAGGAGTTCGGGGCGGTCCTCGGGGCCGGCGACGGCGGCGAGGCAGCGGGCGGCGGGGCCGTAGAGCTCGGCACCGCGCTCGTACCCCTCCTGCGCCCAGTCGAGGACGGCGCGCACGCTCCAGCCGGGGCGGGGGCCCGCGGGACGCATCTGGCGCTGCCAGCGGTCGAAGGACCCCTGTTCCTGCGCGGCCCTGACCCGGGCACCGACGGCGTCCCGCTGGTCCTCGGCCCACAGCCGCCAGGGCCGGGGCTCGAAGGCGTCGCGCACGACGGTCGCCAGCTCGGCGTCGCCCGCCGGGTCGGCCGGGAAGCGGGCGAGCACGGGCAGGGCGAGCCCGCGGAGCCCGGCGTCGTCGTCGCGCAGGGCCAGCTCGTCCAGGGCCCAGGCCCAGTTCGAGCCGGTCGCCGCGTAGCGACGGAGCAGGAGCAGGGCGTCCTGGCGTCCGTAGGAGGCGAGGTGCCCCAGGACGGCGAGCGCGAGCCCGGTCCTGGACTCCTCGGGGTCGAGGTGGTCCTCGGCACCGAAGAGGTGCGCCTCGATCTCGTCGAGACCGCCGTGGAGGTCCAGGTAGAGACGGGCGTAGTAGAGGGAGCGGTTCTCGACCTGCCAGTCGTGGCGGGGGTCGGCGAGAACGCAGTGGCTGAGGGCCGCGAGGGCCTCGGCCCGTGGCGCGGCGAGCGCGTGCAGGGTGCCGTCGCCGCGGCCCCTCTGCAGCAGGCCGAGCAGGGTGCCGCTCGGCGCTATGACTGGATCGAACATGGAAGACGCCTCACATCAAGCTGTCGACACGACCGGGGGAGACCGGGATGACCCGGGTCAGGCGGTACATCGCTGTACACCTAGGCCGTGCGGCAACATGTCGGGCCGCTCGTCGTCCTTCGCTTGCCAGTGACCATCTTCCTCTGCCTCTCGTCGGTGGCCCGGTCTGCCGGGCTCGACGTCATGATGACCCACCCATTTCGCCACCGCGACCACATTTACGACGCTGCTCTCACCTGGGGTTCAGTACCCGTTCACCGGGCTCCGAAGAGCTCCAGGAGGTCGGCCTTGCCGAACATGCGGGCGGTGTCGACGGCGGACGGAGTCCCGGACTCCGGATTTGCGCCGCCGGCGAGCAGGGCGCGGATGACGGCGTCCTCGCCCTTGAAGACGGCGCCCGCGAGCGGGGTCTGGCCGCGGTCGTTGGCGCGGTCCGCGTCGGCGCCGCGCTCCAGGAGGGCCGAGACCGCGGCGGCGTGGCCGTGGTAGGCGGCGAGCATGACGAGGGAGTCGCCCTTGTCGTTGGTGAGGTTCGCCGGGACGCCCGCGTCGACGTAGGCGGCCAGGGCGGCGGCGTCTCCCGTGCGCGCGAGGTCGAAGACCTTGGACGCCAGCTCGATGACTTCGGGGTCCGGAGTCTCGCTCATCGGGTGGAACCGCCTCTCTCCTGCAGTGTTGACCTGCGCACGGCAAGCGCGGCCGTACGAGTGAATCGACAGGGTACTGCCCGGCGGGCTACATGACCGTGCCCCACCGAGGCAAAGATCACCGCGATCCGCCCTCGGCGCGCCTCTAGCTCACCGCCGGGTTTTCGCCACCCGGCGAGGCATCAGCTGTGAGCCGGTCAAGTGAAATCCGGCGAATTTCACTCTAATGCACCTTTAGTCACATAGATACTTGCTGTGAACCTGGAAGGACTCATGGTGACTGTCCCCTCAACCAGGAGAACACCAAATGATCCTGTCCATCTCAGGCGTGGTCCTGCTCGGCATCATCTGCTTCCTGTTCTTCAAGAAGGACGGGATGAAGGCCTCCCACGCCCTCGTCAGCGCGCTGTTCGGCTTCTACCTCGCGGGCACCGCCATCGCCCCCAGCATCACGGCGGGCGGGCAGAGCCTCGCCGGTCTCCTGGGCGGAATCAAGTTCTGACGCCCCGAGGGGGCTTCCCGCCCCTTCACCCAGCCCCTTCCACGAAACCAGGAGTACGACGTGGCCCGGCGACCACTCCCCCGCATTCTGAGCAGCGGCAGCGCGCAGATCGCTCGTAGCCGAGAGATCGCGCGCACGGCCGCCGACAGCGCCACCGACGTGCTCCAGCCGCTGATCACGGTCTCCCGTGGTCTGCGGAAGCTGGCCGCGACCGCGCGCGCCAAGTGGGCCGCGACCCCCAAGGAGCGGCGCGGTCCCACGCTGCTCCTGGTCGCGGCCTGCGTCCTCGTCGTCGCCCTCGTGCCGTACGGGCCGCTGCTCGCGCTCGTCACGCTCATGGGCGCCGCCGCGTGGAAGGGGCGCGAACGCCCGGTCGTCAAGACCGGGCCCGACGACGCGGAGATCGCCCGGCTCAAGGGCCTGTACGAGGCCCTCGTGCCGTACTTCTCCGTCCCCGACGATCCCTCCCCGCTCTTCGCCCACGGCGGCGACTGGAGCGGCGCCTTCGCGGAGTACGCCTTCGACGAGGACGGACGGCCGACGCGGCTGAGGATCGCGTACCCCCCGTACTTCACCGACGGCGAGCCGGCCGCGCGCGCCCGCGTCGAGCAGCTGCTGCACGCCAAGTCGGGCCGCGGCCGCGAGTACCACTTCGACTGGGACCAGGAGGGCAACCGGCTCGTCATGAGCGTGCTGCCCGCCCTGCCCACCACCATCGCCGCCCAGCGTTTCGTCACGGTGCCGGGCGAGACCGTGCTCGGCTTCACCGACGGGGACGCCGTGCAGCGGACCGTGCCCGTGGTCACGGCGGACGACACGGAGGACGCCCCGGCCGTGGTCTGGCGCACCGGCCCCCGCTCCACCGAGCCGCACCTGCTCGCCGTGGGCCAGCCGGGCAGCGGCACCACCTCCCTGCTGCGCTCGATCGCGCTCCAGGCCCTCCCCCACGGGGACGTGCTGATCGTCGAGGGCGGCGGCACCGGCGAGTACGCCTGCCTGACCGGCCGCGACGGCGTCCTCGCCGTCGAATGCGGACTCTCCGGAGCCCTGGCCAGCCTGGAGTGGGCGGCGCACGAGACGGAGCGGCGGCTGATCGCCGCCAACCGCGCCCGCCAGGCGGGGCATCCCGCGCCGGAGGACACCCGGCGGCCGCTGTGGATCCTCCTCGACCGGCCGGGCGTCCTCGGCCACCTGGCCGCCGCCGACGGCCGCCCCGACCCGCAGGAGCTGCTCCAGGTGCCGCTGCGGCACGGGCGCGCGGCACAGGTCACGGTGGTGGTGGCCGAGCAGTTCGACAGCACGGACACGCTGAGCGAGACGGTACGGAGCCACACCCGGGCGCGGATCGTGCTCGGCCCCGCCTCCTCGGAGCAGATCGAGTCCGTCCTCGGCGTCGCACCCCACACCACGCCGACGCCCCAGGTGCCGCCGGGCCGTGGCTACGCCCGGCTCGGTACGGGCCCGGTCCTGCGCCTCCAGGTGCCGGCGACGCCCGACCCGTACGACGACGCCACGAGCGAGGCGCACCGCCAGGCGGTCCTCGCGCTGCTCCCGGAGCGCCGCACGGCGGCGGACGCGGTGGCCGTCGAGACGGTGGGGGGCGACACCGTGGCCATCGGGACGGTGGCACTCGAGACGGTGCCGGTGGCGGCGGTGGAGACGATCCCGGCCTCGGCCCCCGCCCCGGTCCCCGCCCGGCCGCTCCACCAGCCCGACGCCGCCCCGGTCGCCTCCGTGGTCCGTTACGAGGGCGAACCCGCCCCGCGCTTCGCACCGGACCCGGGCCCGCAGCCCCGCCACGCTCCGGTCGCGGCCGAGGGCTGAGCAGGCCCCGGACAAGCCGAGAGGCCGGTACGGACCCCCGTCCGTACCGGCCTCTCGGCATACGCCGTCACGCCCCTACGCCACGAACGAGCGGGGCGGCTCCACTCCCCCGCCCGCGCCCGACTCCACCAGGCGCGCCGCGGCGGCCAGCCGGGCGGCCGCCTCGTCGGCGACCGGACCGCCGACCGTGAAGGGCAGCCGGATGAAGCCCTCGAAGGCGCCGTCCACGCCGAACCGCGGGCCCGAGGGGACCCGGACGCCGACGCGTTCGCCCGCCTCGGCGAGCCGGGAGCCGGAGAGCCCGCCGGTGCGGACCCAGAGGGTCAGCCCGCCGCGCGGCACCGAGAACTCCCACTCCGGCAGCTCCCTGCGGACCGCGGCGACGATCGCGTCCCGGTTCTCGCGCGCCTGTGCACGCCGGAGGCTCACGGCCTCCTCCCAGCCGCCGGTCCCCATCAGCCAGTTCACGCCGAGCTGTTCCAGTACGGGGGTGCCGAGGTCCGCGTACGCGCGCGCGGCCACGAGGGAGCGGATGACGTCGGGGGCGGCCCGGACCCAGCCGATCCGCATGCCCGCCCAGAAGGCCTTGCTGGCCGAGCCGACCGTCAGGACCGTCGAGCCCGCCGGGTCGAAGGCGCAGACCGGCCGGGGCATCTCCAGGTCGTCGTCGAGGTGGAGCTCGGTCATCGTCTCGTCGACGACGAGGACCGTGCCGGCCGAGCGGGCCGCGTCCACGAGCTGCCGGCGCTGGTCCTCGTCGGCCAGCGCGCCGGTCGGGTTGTGGAAGTCGGCGACGACGTACGCGAGGCGGGGCGCCGCGTCCCGCAGCACCTGGCGCCAGCGGCCCATGTCCCAGCTGCCGAGCCCCTCGGACATGGCGACGGGGACGAGCCGGGCACCGGCCTCCCGCATGAGCTGGAGGATGTTGGCGTACGAGGGCGACTCGACGGCGATGCGCTCGCCGCGCCCCGCGAAGAGGTGGCAGATGGCGTCGATGGCGCCCATGGCCCCGGTCGTCACCATGATCTGCTCGGGCATGGTGGGGATGCCGCGCGCCGTGTAGCGGTCGGCGAGCGTCTGGCGCAGGGCCGGCAGCCCGGCCGGGTAGTCGCCGTGCGTGTGGGCGTAGGGCGGCAGCTCCTCCAGGGCGCCCTGGACACCCCGGGTGAGCCAGGGCTCGGGTGCGGGCAGGGCCGCGCAGCCGAGGTCGATCAAGGAGCCGAGGGCCTCCGGGGGCAGCGGTTCGAGGCCGCGCGCGGGCAGCGGGTTCCCGGCCGGCACAGCCGTCCAGCTGCCGGCCCCGCGGCGGGACTCCAGGAAGCCCTCTGAGCGCAGCGCCTCGTAGGCGGCGGCCACCGTCGTCCGGCTGACGGTCAGGGCGACGGCGAGTTCCCGCTCCGCGGGCAGGCGGGCGGCGACGGGGACACGGCCCTCCAGGACGAGGAGGCGGATGCCGTCGGCGAGCGCCCGGTAGGCGGGCGGCTTGCGGGCGCCGGGTCCCGCGGGCCGGGCCTGCTGCGCCTGGAGCTGCCGGGCGAGCTGCGCGGGCCCCACTGCCGAAGTCCACTGAGCCATCGAAATCAGTCCACCTTCATCGAATTGGCCATGGTTGGCACCCGATACCCCGCCACAGAGTGTCATGAGCCAGTCCACTACCACCACCCTGGGGGGAAGTCCCTTGTCCATCGCCTCCGGCCTCCACGGCCGGCACCTCACCCGTCGGCTCGTCCAGCTGTACGTCGGTCTGACGCTGTACGGGGTGAGCTCGGCGCTCCTGGTGCGCAGCGGGCTCGGCCTGGAGCCCTGGGGCGTCCTCCACCAGGGTCTCGCCGAGAAGACCGGGCTGACCATCGGCGTGGTGTCGATCATCGTCGGGGCGGCCGTGCTGCTCCTGTGGATCCCGATCCGGCAGAAGCCGGGCCTGGGCACCGTCTCCAACGTCTTCGCGATCGGCATCGCGATGGACGGCACGCTGGCGCTCGTCCCCGACGTCCACGGCCTGGCCGGGCAGGTGCCGCTCCTCGCGCTCGGCATCGTCCTGAACGGGGTCGCCACCGGCCTGTACATCGCGGCGCGGTTCGGTCCCGGCCCGCGCGACGGTCTGATGACCGGTCTGCACCGGCTCACCGGCCGGTCGATCCGGCTGGTGCGGACGGCGATCGAGGTGGCCGTCGTCGCGACCGGCTTCGCGCTCGGCGGTTCGGTCGGCGTCGGGACGGTCCTGTACGCGCTGGCGATCGGCCCGCTCGCCCAGTACTTCCTGCGCTGGTTCGCCGTACCCGAGGCCGCGCCCGAGCCGGGGTCCGTCGGCCCGGAAGCCTCGTCGGAAGAGGCGTCCGTCCGCCCGGCGGTCGCCCCCGGGACACCGGGACAGGCCATACTGCGCCCGTGACTCGCGTACGCCACCCCTATCTCGACCACCCCTCCCCCCTCGCGTTCGCCCACCGCGGCGGCACGGCGAACGGCCTGGAGAACACCGCGGCCGCCTTCCGCCTGGCCTCCGCGGCGGGCTACCGCTACTTCGAGACCGATGTGCACACGACGGCGGACGGCGCGCTCGTCGCCTTCCACGACGCGACCCTCGACCGGGTCACGGACGCCTCGGGCCGGATCCGCGACCTGCCGTGGGCGGCGGTCCGCGAGGCCCGCGTGGCGGGCAAGGAACCGCTGCCGCTCTTCGCCGACCTCCTGGAGGAGTTCCCGGAGGCCCGCTGGAACGTGGACCTCAAGACCGAGTCGGCGCTGTACCCGCTGGTGAACCTCATCCGCAGGAAGCGCGCCTGGGACCGGGTCTGCGTGGGCTCCTTCACCGAGGCGCGGGTCGCGCGGGCCCAGCGGATGGCCGGGCCCCGGCTGGCCACCTCGTACGGAGTGCGCGGGGTCGTCGGGCTGCGGCTGCGTTCGCTGGGCATCCCGGCGGCGGTACGGGTCGGGGCGATCGCCGCGCAGGTGCCGGAGCGCCAGGCCGGCATCCCCGTGGTCGACCGCCGTTTCGTGCGGGAGGCGCACGCGCGCGGGCTCCAGGTCCACGTCTGGACGGTGAACGATCCGGACCGGATGAACTCTCTCCTCGACCTGGGCGTGGATGGCATCATGACCGATCATCTGGAGACGCTGCGCTCGGTGCTGACCGAGCGGGGGGTGTGGGTCTGAGCACGCGTCGAGCCGGCGCGGGCACGGATCACGGGGACGAGCGAGGGGGCGCGGCGTTGACCGCAGACACCACCGAACCGGAGGAGTACGCCACCGGTCCCGCCGAACGGCGGCGCGAGCAGCACGGCTGGTACTTCTACGACTTCGCGTGCTCCGTGTACTCGACGAGCGTGCTGACCGTGTTCCTCGGGCCCTATCTGACCTCGGTGGCGCGGGCGGCGTCCGACGCCGAGGGCTTCGTGCACCCGCTCGGCATACCCGTGCGGGCCGGCTCGCTCTTCGCGTACGCCGTGTCCGCCTCGATCGTGGTCGCGGTCCTGGTGATGCCGCTGGTGGGCGCGGTGGCGGACCGTACGGGCCGGAAGAAGCCGCTGCTCGCGGCGGCGGCGTACCTGGGGGCCGCGGCCACGGCGGGGATGTTCTTCCTCGCGGGCGAGCGCTACCTCCTGGGCGCGTTCCTGCTGATCGTGGCGAACGCCTCGCTCGCGGTGTCGATGGTGCTCTACAACGCCTATCTGCCGCAGATCGCGGAGCCGGACGAGCGGGACAAGGTCTCCTCGCGCGGCTGGGCCTTCGGCTACACGTCCGGCGCGCTGGTCCTCGTGGTGAACCTGGTCCTGTACTCGGGTCACGACTCGTTCGGCCTCACCGAGGGCGAGGCGATCCGGATCTGTCTCGCCTCGGCCGGTGTGTGGTGGGGCGCCTTCACCCTCGTACCGCTGCGGCGGCTGCGCGACCGGCGCGTCCGCGCGGACGGGGACGCGCGGGCGGGGGCGGTCGGCAGCGGCTGGCAGCAGCTGCGGGCCACGCTCAAGGACATGCGCCGGTATCCGCTGACGCTCTCCTTCCTGCTGGCCTATCTGGTCTACAACGACGGCGTGCAGACGGTGATCTCGCAGGCATCCGTGTACGGCTCGGAGGAGCTGGGCCTCGATCAGACGACCCTGATCACGGCGGTGCTGCTGGTCCAGGTGCTCGCGGTGGCGGGCGCCCTGGGGATGGGGCGACTCGCCCGGTCGTACGGTGCCAAGCGGACGATTCTCGGCTCGCTCGCGGTCTGGACGCTGATCCTGGCGGCGGGCTACTTCCTGCCGGCCGACGCGCCCGTGTTCTTCTACTTCCTGGCGGCCGCGATCGGCCTGGTCCTGGGCGGCAGCCAGGCCCTGTCGCGCTCGCTGTTCTCGCATCTGGTGCCGCGCGGCAAGGAGGCGGAGTACTTCTCGGCGTACGAGATGAGCGACCGGGGACTGAGCTGGCTGGGTCCACTTGTGTTCGGTCTCGCGTATCAGCTGACCGGAAGCTATCGGGATGCCATCATCTCTCTCGTGATCTTCTTCGCCGTCGGATTCGCCCTGCTCGCCAGGGTCCCGGTGCGGCGCGCGGTGGAGGAGGCGGGCAACCCGCTGCCGGAGCGAATTTAGACAGCGAATTTAGACGCGGAAGTGAAAGGCCGGTAGTGTACGCCTTTGGCCTGCCAGGCGGACCGTTACTGCGTGCTGCTTTGGTGAAGACAGTGAGTCACATCTGATGTCAGATGTGACAAAACGGGCACTGGTGGGTACAACAAGGGGCGGCACGACGGGCGACGCATGACCCGGCACGGGAATCTTTACCGCCGACCGGACGTTGACCGGATAACGACGACAGCGACACCTGTCCTGTGGGCGACAAGCCCGGGAGGCACGATTCATGAGTGAGCGAGCTCTTCGCGGCACGCGCCTCGTGGTGACGAGCTACGAGACCGACCGCGGCATCGATCTGGCCCCGCGCCAGGCCGTGGAGTACGCATGCGAGAAGGGCCATCGTTTCGAGATGCCCTTCTCGGTGGAAGCGGAAATTCCGCCGGAGTGGGAGTGCAAGGTCTGCGGAATCCAGGCACTCCTGGTGGACGGGGACGGACCTGAGGAGAAGAAGGGCAAGCCTGCGCGTACGCACTGGGACATGCTCATGGAGCGCCGCACCCGCGAGGAGCTGGAGGAGGTCCTTGCCGAAAGGCTGGCCGTCCTGCGCTCCGGCGCCATGAACATCGCCGTGCATCCGCGCGACAGCCGCAAGTCCGCGTAGCGGATCACCGGACGAACAACGCCGAGGGGCCCGGTACACGAAGTGTGTACCGGGCCCCTCGGCGTTTCCGCGTGCCCGCGAACCGGACACGTCCGGCGCAGCGGAACTCCGCGCACCCTGGAGGGATACGCGGAGCGAGTACGGCGTCGGTCAGGGCATCAGGGGCGGGCGGGGCTCATCGGGCCGACGGGGGCCCTGGTTCGCGTCCTCCCGGACGACCTCGCCCTGGACGACCTTTCCGTCCGGGCGACGCATGCGCGCCTGCTGGAAGGCGTCCTGGAGGCTGCCGGGAGGCGCGGCGGTCATACGGCGCTCGACGGCCTTCTCCGCGTACCGCCCGAGGAAGGAGCGGACCTGCGGGATCAGCAGCAGGAGTCCGGCCGCGTCCGAGACGAGGCCGGGGATCATCAGGAGCAGGCCGCCGAGCATCAGGAAGCCGTTGCGGTCCTCCGCGCCGGTCTTCCCGGCCGCCGAGGGCACCTCGCCCGTCTGGGCGGCCGCCTGCGCCTGCTGGAAGGTCGTGGTGAGGTTCTGGAAGGCGCGCCGGCCCGCCCGCTTCATGACGGTGGCGCCGAGTACGGCGCCGCCGACGAGCAGGGCGAGCACGGTCAGCGCGCCCGTCGCGTTCGCCACCACCGTGAGCAGCCAGATCTCCAGGACCAGCCAGACGGCGATGCCGAGCGGAAGGAACGTGCGCGCGCGGGAGCGCTTGGGGGCGAGAGGAGGCGTTGCGCCGGTCGTCATGGTCCCCAGTGTGCCTGGCACCCCGCCGGAACGTCGTAAAGGAAGGATCAGTACGCGCGACGGGGGAAGGCCTGCCTCGGAGGCGTCAGGAGGACTTGCGGCCGAGCATCCGGCCGACCTTCTCCGCCCGTGCCGTCACACCCCAGCCGGTGACCCGCCACAGCGCCTCGACGACGATGTTCCGGCTCATCTTGGAGTCGCCGATCTCGCGCTCCACGAAGGTGATCGGGACCTCGACGACATGGAAGCCGGCGGCGACCGCGCGACGGGCCAGGTCGACCTGGAAGCAGTACCCCGCGGAGGCCACGTCCTCCAGGCCCAGGCCCTCCAGGGTCTCCTTGCGGAAGGCCCGGTAGCCGCCGGTGACGTCCCGGATCGGCACGTCGAGCATCACACGGGAGTAGAGGCTGCCGCCCCGGGAGATGAACTCGCGGGACTTCGGCCAGTTCACGATCCGGCCGCCGGGCACCCAGCGGGAGCCGAGGACCAGGTCCGCGCCCTTGAGCGCGGTGAGCAGCCGCGGCAGCTCCTCGGGCTGGTGCGAGCCGTCCGCGTCCATCTCGACGAGGACGCCGTACCCCTGCTCGATGCCCCAGCGGAAGCCGGCGAGGTAGGCGGCGCCGAGCCCCTCCTTGCCCTTCCGGTGCAGGACGTGGACGTGATCGTCCTCGGAGGCGATCTCGTCCGCGAACTTGCCCGTGCCGTCGGGGCTGTTGTCGTCGGCGACGAGAACGTGCGCCTCGGGTACGGCCTCCCGCACCCGCGCGACGATCGGCTTGATGTTCTCCGCCTCGTTGTAGGTCGGAATGATCACCAAGGCCTTGCCGAGCGGGCCGTAACGCCTCTGGCCACCGTCGTTCACTGCTGCCCCTTCGGATACAAACACAGGACCCCACCATAGCGAGGTCCTCGGAGTGCTCCGGCGTGGTGGTTGTGCGGTTACGGGACATAAGGGGGCGGTTGCCGTGCGGTGCGGGGCCCGTCGTCCTTCGGTCCGACCTGGGATCCGCTGGCTGCGGGTCGACCGAGAGCCGTTGTCTACTGAACGTCCGGGCCCCACCCGGGTCGCACCTTCCGCCGGAGAAACCTTCCCTCGCGGCCGAGGCGCGGGCGGCGGTCGGCGCCTGCGGGGCGGTTTCAAACGGTCGGACGTCCTGTGGTGGACGCGGAGAACCTACCCGCCCCCGACCGTCGACTGTCAACACCCACTTGACCTGCGGAGACTCCCTGAAAGGCCAGGCCGGAGAGGAAGATCCGCAGGTCGGGGACAAGCGTGCGGAGCGGTGCTCCGGGGTCGGAAATATCCCTACATCACTCGTTCGGCCGTACGAACACCGTCTGTCCGTACACCACTGTGCGCAGGCAGACGGGGAGCTCCGCGCCGGGCGACAGATCCGGCAGACCCGGAGTGCCGGAGCGGGGGTCGGTGGACCAGCGGGCCACCCGGTCGTCGGGCGCCTGGACGAGAAGCTCGCCGGTGCGCCAGACCGCGTAGTCGGCGGGGGCGCCGGGGACGAGCGTCCCCGCGTCGTCCCGACCCACGGCCCGCCAGCCGCCCCGGGTGTGGGCGGTGAAGGCGGCCCGAACGGAGATCCGGTGCTCGGGGGT
The DNA here is from genome assembly GCF_036226445.1 of Streptomyces sp. NBC_01255. Lineage (NCBI taxonomy): Bacteria > Bacillati > Actinomycetota > Actinomycetes > Kitasatosporales > Streptomycetaceae > Streptomyces > Streptomyces sp. NBC_01255. The sequence goes on along the minus strand of NZ_CP108474.1, from coordinate 7,239,199 downwards.
GCGGTGGAAGGCGGCGGCCCGGACGGTGCCCCACGGGTCGAGCGGGGTGACCGGGCTGTCGGAGCCGAAGGCCAGCGGCACACCGGCGCGGAGCAGCGCCGCGTACGGGTTGAGGGTCCTGGCCCGCTCGGCGCCGAGCCGGTCGGCGTACATGCCGTCCTCGCCGCCCCAGAGCGCGTCGAAGGCGGGCTGGACCGAGGCGGTGAGGCCCAGCTCGGCGAAGGCGGCGACGGTCTCGGGGGTGAGCATCTCGGCGTGCTCGACGCGGTGCCGGGCGGCCCGGATCCGGGCGAGGCCGAGCTTCTCGGCGGCGGCGCGGACGCCCTCGACCACGGCGGTGACGGCGGCGTCCCCGATGGCGTGGAAGCCGGCCTGGAGCCCGGCCTCGGTGCAGGCCACGACATGGGCGGCGACGGCGGGCGCGTCCAGATGGGCGGCCCCCGTGTGGGCACTGTCCGTGTGGTCCGCGTACGGCTCGTGGAGGCAGGCGGTGTGCGAACCGAGGGAGCCGTCGGCGAACAGGTCGCCGGCCGCCCCGAGGGCGCCCAGCGCCCGCGCCCGCTCGATGTCGAGGTCCGCCCAGTAGCCGACGACCCGGGGCCCGGCCTCGGTGCGGGCCAGGTCCAGGAGGCCGGTGAAGTCCTCCTCGGAGGAGATCTGGGGGCCGCCGCACTCGTGCAGGGTGCCGATGCCGAGCGAGGCGGCGTGGCTCCGGGCGGCGCGCTGCGCCTCCGTGCGCTGCGCCGGGGAGACGGCGGCGAAGGCCGCGGCGCGCACGGCGTGATGTGCGTCACCCGTGAGCGGCCGCTGCCCGTCGTGGAAGCCGTCCAGGTCGCGGACGCCGGGGACGAGGTCGAGGAGGGCGGTCGTGACGACGGCCGAGTGGACGTCGATCCGGGTCAGGTAGAGCGGGCGGCCGCCGGTGAGCCCGTCGAGCTCGGCGCGGGTGAGCGGGCGGCGCTCGGGCCAGCGGGCGGCGTCCCAGCCGTGACCGATGAGGATGCGGTCCGCGGGGCGGGCCGCGGCGTGGGCCCGGATCAGCTCCGCCGCCTCGGCGAGCGAGGCCGCGGAGGACAGATCGAGGCCGGTGAGGGCGAAGCCGGTGGCCGTGGTGTGCACGTGCGCGTCGACGAACGCCGGAGTGACGAGCGCGCCCTCCAGGTCGACCACCTCGTCCACGCCGGAGGCGAAGGCGTCGGCCGCGCCCTCCGAGCCCACCCAGGCGACGTGCCCGCGCTCCACCACCATGGCGGTGGCGAAGGGATCGGCGGGGCTGTGGACTTCCCCGCCGCGCAGCAGCACGGTGCGGTGCTCGGCGGCGGAGGCGGCAGGCGCCGCAGACATGGACTCACTCATGCGACCAGGCTAGGACCTACCAGGGGCCGGTTTGTCCGGCAGGTCCCCGCTTGCGCGGCCGCCCGTCGTCAGATGCGCGGCGGCCGGGCCTCGTACGGGGTGGACAGGACGACGGTCGTCCGGCTGGAGACACCGGCCTGCGAGCGGATGCGGCTGAGCAGGTGTTCCAGCTCCAGCGGCGTGGCGACCCGGACCTTGAGGATGTAGTTCTCGTCGCCCGCGACGCTGTGGCAGGCCTCGATCTCCGGGATGTCGGCGAGCCGGTCGGGGGTGTCGTCGGGGGCGCTCGGGTCGAAGGGTTTGACCGAGATGAAGGCGGTGAGCGGCAGACCCACGGCCTCCGGGTCGACGACTGCGGCATAGCCGCGGATGACTCCGCGCTGCTCGAGACGGCGGACGCGCTGATGCACTGCCGATGTGGACAGGCCGGTGGCCTTGCCCAGGTCGGTGTAGCTCATGCGCCCGTCCTTGACGAGCAACTCGACGATCTGACGATCCAGCTCCTCCATGCGGTGACCCTAGTGCGCCGCGAGCGCCCCAGGACAACGGGGGGCGACCCGTATAGGGCGCTATGGGCGGTCACGGGGCACCTGCGCCAGGCATGTGACGAACGCCACAGGTTTGCACCCGGCCCGGGATCCCGCCTCACGGTTATGCGGACTTCCGTATGGGAAGTGCTTGCTGTGGTCGAGGCCGTCACAGACCCGGCCGACGCACCCGAGGGGGAGATTCTCCATGCAGGATCCTGTTGAATCCGTCGACACGTTCGACGAGCTCGACGCGTACGACACCTTTGAGATGTTCCGGGTCGTCTGCCCGGAGTGCGTGCAGCCGATCGCGCTGCTCGCCGACGAGGACGTGCTGCCCGAGCACGCCCTCTGCCCCACGCCGTGGAACCCCTTCGTCCTGACGGTCTGCCCGGGGACGGGGCTCGCGGCCTCCGCGGCCCGCCCGGCGGACGACACCCTGGAGGTCCAGGAGCAGGACACCGCGCTGCTCCTGACGCTCCCCCAGAGCCTCGACTGGCGGACGCAGCCCTTCTCGCACGTCGGCGGTCCGGGCTCGCGTCCGCTGCGGGTGCCCCAGATGCGGCGCGCCGCCTAGGGCCTGTCCGGCGGTGCCCGCTCAGGGCACCGGTCTCACCAGTAGCTTCCCCGTACCATCGCCGCGAGCGTGGCGTGGTGCAGGATGAGGGCGTCCGGGTCGCCGGGCACCTCGACCTCTCCGAAGTACGCCTGCCGGTACGCGATCCTGAGCATCACGATCGCGTGCCGCAGCGCCGCGTAGAGGGTGTGGAACTCCATGTCGCGCGGGGTGTGCCCGGTCAGTTCCGCGTACCGCCGCTCGATCGCGTCGCGGCGCAGGAAGTCGGGCAGGCCGGGCTGGCCGAAGGAGACCGTCAGGTCCTGGAAGAAGCGGTGGAGGTAGACCGTCCAGCCGAGGTCGACCTCGCGCGGGACGCAGGCCGCCATCTCCCAGTCGAGGACGGCGGCGGGCGTGAACCCGTCGTAGACGATGTTCCCGATCCGGGCGTCACCCCAGCCGAGCACGGCCGGCCCCTCGTCGGCCGGCCAGTGCGCCTCCAGCCAGTCGAAGGCGGACTCGATGAGCGGTGAGGGGGCCAGTCCCTCCACCACCCATGTGTAGTAGGCGCGTTGGGCGTCGACGTGGCGGCGCAGGGGCGTGCCCGCGCCGTCCGGCAGCAGGAACTCTGCCTCCTTCGCGGGGAACTGGTCGTGCAGCCGGGCCAGGACGGAGACGGACTCGTCCTCCAGGAGGGCGCGTTCGGCGTCGGTGGCGGCGTGCAGCCAGTTCCCCTCGTACGTATAGGGCATGACGTCCGGTGGCACCCGGCCCTCGGCGCGGGCCATCACGAAGAAGGGGGCGCCGAGCGGCCCCGGGTCCTCCTCCAGCCAGAGCACGCGCGGTACGGGTACGTCGGTGTGCTCGCCGACCAGGCGCATCACGCGGTGCTGGCGCGCCATGTCGTAGACGGGGAACACGGTGTACGCGGCGGGGTCGGCGGCCAGCCGCAGGGCGCAGCCGCGCACGGGGGCGTCGGGGTGGTCCAGGTCGAAGAGCAGGGTCTCGCTGGACATGCCGTTGGATCCGGGCACGGCGAGGCCGGTGACACGGGCTCCGGGCAGGTGCCGGTCCAGCCAGGCTGTGAGCCGCCGGCCGAGCTCCTCGGGGTCGCGGGTGCTGGTACGGGGGCGGGGTGCAGTGGCCACAGGGACCTCCTCACTTGGCCGTCGACGTGTGATCGGCGAAGCCGCTGGGGTCGTGGCGGCCGAAGGAGCCGTGTTCGAAGATGCCGTAGCCGGTGTGGCCGTCGAGGGTGAAGCGGGCGGCGTGGTCGGTGACGCCGTAGGCGGCCATGGGGTGCGCGGACGGGTCGGAGAGGTCGTAGACGCGCCGGTCGGTCCAGCCGCGGCCCTGCCAGGTGCCGTGCTGCCAGTCGGTGGCGGGCGGGTATCCGGCGCCGACGGCCAGGGGCGAGGAGGCGAGGATCTCGACGCCGATCTCCAGGGGTTTCCCGGCCGGGTCGGCGAGGTGGACGACGGCCCGCTCGGGGTGGCGGGTGCCCGGGCGGTACGTGATGTCGGTGCGGGGCCAGCCGAGTTGGGTGTCGCGGTGCCCGTTCCGTACGAGGAGGGCTTCGTTGAGGGTGCGGTAGCCGTCGGCGTCCTCCTGGGCGATGACCATGAGGAAGCGGTCCTCGAAGCGCATCGGGATCCAGAGCCAGTGGAAGCCCTCGGGGCGGAACTCGGCGGCGCGGCCGGGTTCTTCGCCGGGTATCGGGCGGACGCCCCAGCTGCGGTCGCGGGTGCCGGTCCACTCCCCCGCGGTGACCGTGAACTCCTCGCCGCCCGCCCTGATCGTGCCCGCGCAGTGCCCGGCCTGGACGAAGCGGCGGCCTTCGAGGGTGAGGCGGCCGCCGTGGCGCTGGGTGTGGTGGGGCTCCCAGACGGTGGGGAAGTCACCGGTCCAGGTGAGGTCGAAGGAGAGCCCTTCGGGGTCGTCCGGATCGGCCTCGCAGCGCAGGGAGAGCCGCTTGAGGGGTTCGTCGACCGTGATGGCGAGGGGGCCGACGGAGAGGTTCGTACGGTCGTCGCCGAGGGCGTCGGAGGCGCGCACGGCGTGCAGTCGGTCGCCCGTGCGGAGGGTCGCGTAGGCGTCGATGACACCGGTGTTCGGGTAGACGCCGAGGCCGGCGATGAGCAGGGCCCGGCCCTGGTGGTCGAAGACGTGGAAGATGCAGCGGTCATAGGCGTTGCGGTCGCTGCTGACGTGGTGCTTCATCGAGAGCGGGGCCTGGTGCACGGGGTATTCGTCGAGCGCGACGGGCCGGTCGTCGACGTGGCGTTTCACCGACATGGCTGACCTCCTGATCGGCGGGTGGTTCCGCGTCGGCGGGTGCTTCCGCGATGGAAGCTGACGGTACGTCAGGTAAATGCCGGGGGGCCAGAGTCGCGCACCGGGTACCGGGCGAACTGCCGCTCGAATCCGTTCGGGGGTGACCCCGGCCGCCGGGACGCGTTGGTCCGGGCATGACCACGCTGTACACGACTCCCAGCAGTTACGGTCGGCACCGGCAAGCCGAACCGCATGGTGAAGAATCGGTTCCTCATAAGGCGCCGGTGCCGCCGCAGGCGCCCGCTCCGGCACCCCTCCCCACTCCCGTTCCCGTTCCGGTCCAGGTCGCCCCGGACCCGCCCATCTACCAGGACGTCCTCAGCCTCTGGGCCAGCCAGGGCCGCACCCTCCCGGGCCGCCGCGACCAGGAGTGGAACCGGCTCGCCGCCGGCCCCGTCTGGGCGGACCGCACCGTACGCGTCAGCGGGACTCTGGTCCGACGAGGTGACGCGCGATGACCACCCGCTGGATCTGATTGGTCCCCTCGACGATCTGCAGCATCTTCGCCTCGCGGAGATACCGCTCCACCGGGAAGTCCGCGGTGTAGCCGTACCCACCGAGCACCTGCACCGCGTCCGTCGTGACCCGCATGGCGGCGTCCGTGCAGAAGAGCTTCGCCATCGCCGCCGACCGCCCGAACTCCCGCCCCTCGTCCCGGAGCCGTGCCGCCTCCAGGTAGAGCGCCCGGCCCGCCTCCACCAGCGTCGCCATGTCGGCGAGCAGGAAGCGGAGCCCCTGGAAGTCGGCGATCGGCCGCCCGAACTGCCGGCGCTCGCGCGCGTACGCGACGGCCTCGTCCAGCGCCGCCCGGCCGAGCCCGACCGCGCAGGCCGCGATGCCGAGCCGGCCCGCGTCCAGGGCGGCCAGGGCGATCGCGAACCCCTGCCCCTCGGCGCCGAGGCGCCGTGCGTCGGGGACCCGTACGCCGTCGAAGTGCAGCTGGGCGGTGGGCGAGCCCTTCATGCCCATCTTCCGCTCGGGCGGGGCCGCGCTCAGCCCCTGGGCGTCCCCCGGCACCAGGAAGGCGGTGATGCCGCGCGCCCCCGGACCGCCGGTGCGGGCCATGACCGTACAGAAGTCCGCGATCCCGCCGTGGGTGATCCAGGCCTTGGTGCCGTCGATGACCCAGTGGTCGCCGTCCCGGACCGCCCGGGTCCGCAGCGCCGCCGCGTCCGATCCGGCGGAGGGTTCGGAGAGGCAGTACGCGCCGAGGAGGCCGCCGCCCAGCATCGCGGGCAGGTGCTCGGCCCGCTGCTCCTCGGTGCCGAAGCCGGCGAGAGCGTGACAGGAGAGCGTGTGGACGCTGACGCCGAGGCCCACGGTGAGCCGGGCCGCGGCGAGCTCCTCCAGGACCTGGAGGTAGACCTCGTACGGCTGCCCTCCCCCGCCGTACGCCGGGTCGTAGGGGAGCCCGAGCAGCCCCGACCGGGAGAGCAGCGCGAACAGCGCACGGGGGAACACCCCGGCTGCCTCCTCCTCCGCGGCGCGCGGGGCGATCTCCCGCCGGGCGATGTCGCCGACCAGGGCGAGCAGTTCCCGGGCCTCGTCGGTGGGCAGCCGGCGTTCCACGCCGTCCGCGGGGCTTTCGGACATGGCCGGGTGCTCCTCCCTGCGGGGCGGCGCGACTGGGCGCGCACGGGGTCGCGGGGAGTATGCCCGTTCCGTCCGGGGGGATCACACGGGCGTCGTCACATCAGGCCCGCCCGGGTGACGAACACGGCGAGCACGACGACCAGGGTCCAGCCGAGCACGTGCTCCAGGATCTTGGGGCCGTCGCCGTCCCGGGGACCGCCCGTGCGGGCGCGGGAGAGGAGACGGGTGCAGGTGGTTGCGGTCATGGCCACCACAGTGCGGCACGGGGGCGGCCCCGGGGTAGAGACGTCGGTCACGTCCCCCGGGGCCACCCGGCCCGGTCGGCTCTCACACTCCCGGCCCCGGACCTCAGAGGAGGCCTGCCGTCCTCAGCCCTCTCTGCGCTTCGTTCAAGCGGGTGGCGAGGTGGGGATTTGGATTGATCGGATTATCGATCTGCGTCCCACCGCGGTCCCCCGTATTGTTCCAGCGGAACAGGTTGGCGGGCCAGTCGGCTATATTGCAGATCTTTTCGTCCACCCAGGAGTCAAAGCTGCTGCGACTCGCCCAGGGGTTGTGGACGAATTCGTTGCCCGGCACGGCCTCAATCGTACCGAGAGTCGCGGAGGCCTGATTCAGCGCAGTGACGATCTGGTCTCGCGATTTAAAGCTCAGCCCGTCCCTGATCTTGCGAACGATTGCGGAGTGAGGGACGTGGTGGTTGTACACGCCTTGCCCATTCCCATCACCGTAGCCATCCATGATCGTCTTGATTCTCGGACTGATCCCCTCACGCGTGTGAGAAATACTGATGATCTCCTCCGCATGAAAACCGGGGTCATGGGTCCGGTCCTGCTGAGAATCACTCCGACTGTAGAGTGACGTCACTCGCTGCACTTGGGCCCGCTCGGCGGCAGGCTTCCCGGTGGCACTCCCGGAGTGCGGCGCCACTCCGGATTCACGCACGCTCGCCGCCGATCCGCTCATGGCCCGAATCGCGTTCGCTTCCGCTTCGCGTTCGAAGCGGTCCGACGGGTCGGAGATTTTCAGACCGCTGCCGTTGTCCGTGCCCGCGACGGGTCCCTGGCGCTGTTGGATGACGTGGGTCAACTCATGGGCGAGGGTGTGTTTGTCGGCGCCGCCGTCTCCGATGACGACATGACTGCCCGAGGTGTACGCCCGGGCGCCCACCTCCGCTGCCGAGGCTTTCGCGGCGCTGCCGGTGTGGAGGCGGACGTCGGAGAAGTCCGCGCCGAGGCGGGCTTCCATGTCGGTGCGGGTGGCGTCGTCGAGGGGCCGTCCGCCACCGCGGAGGACGTCGTGGACAGCGGAGCGCTGCACCTGGGGCTGTTCGGTCTGCTGATGGCCGCAGCCGGCGCCGTGCTGGTGCTGTTCTCGCACCCCGGGGCCGCCTCCCTGACGGAGCATGTGGACGACGGCCGCGTTCCCGGCGGCGCGCTGCAACGCCAGAATTGCCTGGGGAGACATGTGTGCGGCAGCCGCACCTGGTGGCGCCGGAATACGGGCTGCTGTGCGGCTGGGCTCTTTCCTGTCGGCATGCTGCAGGGTTTCGCGGGCGCGCATGGGGGCCTTTCCGGAGGTTGAACTCGGGTTCCTTCCTGAATACTCGGCGCATCAACCATCCGTCCAGGTACGGAAGGGCAGCACTGCATGCCTGAACAGCCAGTCCGCGGCCCGGCCGGTGCGGGCCCCACACTCACTCCAGGCCGAGCGCCTGCAGCGCGCGGCGCCGGCTCGGTGCCGGCTGAGAGCCCTGACAGAATGAGCTGGATCGGTCCTGGTGGCCGTGTCCGGTCGGCGAGTTCGGTGGTGTCCGGGCAACAGCTGCACGAGGTGCTGCCGGCCGAGGTGAACGCCGCTGCCAGGCTCGACTGGTCGTGAGCGGTGGTCCCGCCCTCACTTGCGGCCGACGCCCGCGTACATCGCGACGTCCGGCGTCGGCGTCTCCGGGCGCCACGCGGAGCAGGACACCACGCCGGGTTCGAGCAGCTCCAGGCCGTCGAAGTAGCGCGTGACGGCGGCAGGGGTCCGCTGGGTGAGCTTCGGGGTGCCGTGCTCGTTCCAGAACGCCACCGCCGCGTCGACGTCCGGCATGTCGGAGTGCGTGACCGTGTGGGACAGGACGAGGTAGCTGCCGGGGGCGAGCGCGTCCATCAGCCGGCGGACGGTCGCGTACGACTCCTCGTCGTCCTCGACGAAGATGACGACCCCGAGCAGCATCAGTGCAACCGGCTGCGAGAGGTCGAGCGTCTTCGCCGCAGCGGCCAGGATCGTGTCGACGTCCCGCAGATCGGCGTCCAGGTAGTCGGTGCGGCCCTCGGGCGTCCCGACCAGCAGGGCACGGGCGTGCGCCAGCACGAGCGGGTCGTTGTCCACGTACACGACCCGCGCGTCGGGGGCGGCACGCTGGGCGACCTCGTGGGTGTTGTCGGCGCTCGGCAGCCCCGTCCCGATGTCCAGGAACTGCCGGATGCCCTCCTTCTCGGCCAGGTGCCGCACCGCCCGCCCCAGGAAGAGCCGGTCCGCCTTCGCGTACTCCCCGATTCCGGGATGGAGCTGCCGGATCTGGTCGCCGGCCTCCCGGTCGACGGGGTAGTTGTCCTTCCCGCCGGTCCAGTAATTCCATATCCGGGCGGTGTGGGGCCGGGACGTGTCGATTCGCGAGTTGATGTCGGTCACTCCTTCAACGTAGCGCAGCGCCCGAGTAACTCCCTTACGCAGATGACACATTGCCCCCGCTGTTCACGTTGCCCGCCGCCTGTTCTGCAGCCGCTCGGACATCGTTCGATCAAGGTCACGGTGGACCGGTACGGCCATCTCGCTCAGGACGGCCAGGAGCGCTGCCGTCAGGTCGTCGAGACGGCCGTGGGGCCCGTACGTGCTCACAGCAGGCCGAGCGACCTCAGCACACGGTGCTGACTTGGTGTCGGCTTGGCCGGCCAATAGACGTAGCAGACACCGCCCGTACCGCCTCTGACCTTGCCGTTCGCGTCGTAGCGCTTGGTGCGGAGCCAGATGTTCTCCCACTCGCGCCGCTGGTAGATCCGACGGACGGCCTCGTTGCTGGGCGAGGCGGGGTCGTTGGCGATGATGTCGCCGTCCGTGGTGAAGCCGATGACGGTCATGAGGTGTCCCGAGGTGCCGTACCCGGCCCCGGTCAGCTCCTCCTTGCGGAACGACTGGGACGTTATGGCCGGGATGCCCGCCCTGACCAGAGATTCGAGCTCCGTGAGCGAGCGGAGCCGGGTCACCACCGCGTTCATGTCGGGGTACGCGGCCGCGTAGGCGGCGTTGAAGGGCCAGTTGCCGCAGCCCTCGTACTGGTGGTCGTAGGTGAAGCGGGCCGCGTGGCAGACCTGGGGGTCGGCGAAGTCCGGGTTCACCCAGGCCAGCTCCTCGGCCGAGGGGCGGCGCCCCCAGTACTCGACGATCATCTGGGAGGAGGTCGGGCTGCACCAGGCCTCGCCGCCGTTGTCGTACTCGGGGTACTGCCCGACGTGGGTGTTCTGGGAGTAGCGCGGCACGGTCAGCTCATGGGCGGGGCCGGGCTCCGAGGCCGGGACGGTGAAGCGGTCGGGGACGTCCGAGGCCATCGCGCCGAGCCGCCAAACCGTCGGGGTGAGGCCGCTTCCCGGGGTGCGGTAGAGGGTCAGGCGGAGGCGGTACGAGCGCAGCCGGAGTCCGCTCGCCGCGTCGTCGATCGCGAAGGTGTCGGTCCAGACGGTGCTCTTGCCGTCGGTCTGGTCGTCGACCGAGGTGCGCCGGATGTCGGCATCGCCGGAGGCCCAGCGCCCCAGCACGTACCAGGGGGTGGCGGTGGCGTCGGAGTACGTGCCGGAGAGCTCGACCTGGAGCCAGGTGCCGGGCGGCGTGTCGGCGTTCCAGGAGGCGATGACCTCGGTGGCGGGCACGGTCGGGGTGTGCACGGGCGAGGTCCAGCTCGCGTACTCCCAGGCCGAGGTCCGGCCCGTGTGCGGGTCGGCGTACTCGGTACGGCCCGCGGGGGTGGCGAGGACCAGGCCCGGGCGGTGGCCGGCGACCGCCTTCGTCCCGGCCGCGCTGCCGCACCTCCAGTCGGTGTACGAGGACCAGAAGCGGTTGTCGACGAGCCCGCGCGCCGGTGCGTGTCCCCGGGCGGCGGCGCAGTCGGCCGATGCGTCCGGGACGCAGTCGGGGGAGGCCGCGATGGCGGGGGCGGCGGAGGCCGCGGCTGTTCCCGCGGCGGCCGCCAGAGCCGCGGCGAGGACAGTTCTGCGCGGGGTGGAGCTGGTCATGGGCGGTGACCCCCAGTCGAGAACGGCGGGCGTACGGACAGGGCTGCGCGGGCCCACTATCCCGGCTCGCGCGGGGCGTCCGCCAGCACTTCGCCCCGCGTCGCCGCACCAATATTGGTCTCGACCACTGGCGATGACACCTCCCTGACCTGCGGCGGTCCCCACTCCCCTACCCTGGGCCCATGAACGACCTCGACCGCGCG